>DFZO01000047.1 GCA_002383495.1 Syntrophaceae bacterium UBA4054
ACAGGCGTTTCAAGACGGCCCTGGAACAGAATTCCTATGAGGATGCCAGGCAGATGCTTATGGATTTTGAAAAATGGCTCCGGAGCATCAACGAGTCAGCGGCTGATTCCCTGCATGAAGCCATGACGGAAATCCTCACCCTTCACCGTTTGAAGGTGCCGGCCTTGTTGAGAAAGACCCTGACATCGACCAATCCCATAGAGAACATGTTCTCGACGGTCAGGGATTGCGAGATAAACATTAAGCGATACAGGGGCAGCGCCATGTCCCAGCGATGGCTTGCAGCGGTTCTTCTCCACTGCGAAAAAGGATTCAGGCGGATCAAAGGCTATATGGATATTCCAAAACTGATCGAGTCCATCGAGAGGTATTACGACGATCAGGCGTCGATTGCTGCATGAGATTACAAGATGGGAGCCACGATAGTTTCAACTAAAAAATTGACATCTCCCCTTTTTGTTTGGGGGACGGATAAAAAAGGATCTTCTGAAGAGGCGAAAATGGAATCAAAGGATGACGACGCTGTAAGATTCTCTGATCTCATCAAAAAGGGAGTCGCAAAAAAAGACATAAGGGAAGAAAAAGAGACCCCTGATGATGTGAATAAATCAGAAGACGGTCCGTTGCGTTTCAGCAATCTTGATGCCCTCAAATTAAAAAGCAAGCTGGTTTCGCGAGGCAGTGCAGTATCGAAAGATACGACTGTTCAGTCTGAGAAGAACTTGACCGATGAAAGCAAGTTCCTCTTTTCACAGGATTCAAACCTGAATGAACTTGAGGAGTATAAACGGCTCAAAACAAAAGAATTGCACAGGACATCTTCCGTTGTGACGATGAAAGATTCGGTTCCGGGACCATTGAGGAAAGATGAAAAAATCCGCTCCTCTGAAATGGTAATGCCGGTCAGAAAAGCACCGAGGGATACGGCTGATTTGAAAGAAGTGGATACAGTTGTTTTTCGTGAAGAGGAAAAGAGAGAGCCTGAAAAATTGACTGCTACGGCCATAACGGAGCCGCTGGCGGATGTTAAGAAAATCTATGAAGAGACCAGATACTGCCTTGAATTGATCAAGGGGAAAATCGTTGCCGGACAGCCATTCGATATGCAGCAGGCGAGGAAGATTATCGAAAAGATGATCGAATCGCCTGAGCGAATCGAAGGTCTTTACGCTTTGACCACAAAGACCATAGACGAGGAGGACTACAATATTTCCCACCAGACGAATGTCGCGATCTATGCCATAAAGCTGGGATTTGGTCTGGGATATGCGTGGGGAAAGCTTCTGGATCTCGGGCTTTGCTCATTGCTCCATGATACAGGCATGTTCAAAATACCTGAAAGCATAAGGCTGAAGCGTGAAAAATTAACTGGACAGGAAGTGGATATTATTAAAACGCATCCTAATATAGGCAATGATATTCTCAGTGCATACAAAGAAAGTCACCCGACCCTTTCGATTGTCGCCTATGAGCACCATGAGAGGGAGGGCGGCCAGGGCTACCCCCGCGGTCTGAAGGGAAACGACATTCATGAGTTTGCAAGAATTGTCGCCATCACGGATAGTTATGAATCAATGACACACCATCGACCCTACCGGAAAGCCCTTCTACAGGACTTTTCGGCCAAAGAGTTGATCAAGCAGAAGAACGCACTCTTTGCGCCTTTTGTCATAAAGGTTTTTCTTCAGGAGATCTCTCTCTATCCGCCGGGAAGTTATGTCCTTCTGAACAACAAGGCTGTTGCGGAGGTGATGGCAAACGACAAGGGCCATCCGTTGCGGCCTGATGTGAGAATGCTTTACGATGGTGAGGGAAACAAAGTTCATGGCGATATCATCATAAAGCTCGCCCAGAATCCCCTCTTTTTTATTGTGGATGGAGTATCGCAGGAAGAAATCCCCAGAGGAAAATCAAAGTAAATAGCGGATCAAAAAAGCACTCACAAGGAGATATTTCCAGTAGAAGCCAGAAGGGCTCTGAGCCCCTCCTGGTCATCGTGTCTAATCGGAGGACTGATCCTTGATTACTCTCCTGGTCACACTGGAATCGATTATGTGAGATTTAGATACAAATCCGATCATCAGACTCATATCGCATATGTTGTTGATTTTTCTTGGAATACCCATTGAGCTGCGGAAGATCTCGTCAATGGCTTCCAGTGTGAAGACATCCTTTTCCGCACCGGCGACTTTTAAGCGCGTCCGGATGTATTTGACGGTGTCATCGAAAGTCAAAGGCGTTAGATGATATTTTATGGCGATCCTCTGATCGAGCTGCGCGATATCCCTGATGATATCTCTGAGCTCAGGCTGACCGATGAGAATCAGCGTGAGCAGAAATCTGTCGTTCAACTGAAAATTCAAAAGCAGCCTGACTTCTTCAAACGTTGGCTTTGAAATGACCTGAGCCTCGTCGATGATGAGAAGCGTAATCTTTTCTTCTCTCATGTTTTCAAGCATTCTTGAATTAAGCATGCTCAGGAGATCCGATTTGGAAGAGTTCGGGGCGGGGCTGATCCCGAATTGGTAAAGTATTTCCTTTAGAAAATCAGGGGGATCAAGGCTCGGGTTTGTGATAAGGCTTATGTCGGCGTTATTTTCCGAAAGACGCTGGATGAGGACCCTGCTCAAGGTTGTTTTTCCACAGCCCACTTCACCGGTCAATAGCGCAGCGCCTTTTTTTCTTTCGACAGCGTAGAGAAGCCTGATGAGCGCCTCTTCGAAATCCTGTGAAAAATACATGAATTTCGGATCGGGTACGTTTTCAAAAGGAAATTCCTTCAAGCCCCAATACTCTAAATACATTTCATCAATCCCTCAATGGAATCATATATTTCGGCAAAACACAGTCTTAAATGGTAAGAGGACTTTCCGTGGCAGTCTTTGATGTCGGCGTTCATATTGTCGAAAAAGGGCGAAAATGATTTCATTAAATAAATTTTGTTTTCTCTTACAGGAAATATTTCCAGAATGTGTTTGCGGTGACTCTCTTCCATCACGATCACCTTATCGGCACCATCAATCATTTCTTCCAACAAAAGGCTTGACTGATGGCCTGAGCCGTCAAAACCATTTTCTTCGAGGATTTTTACCGCCGCCGGGTCTCCAGCGGATTCCTTCATATCATAGAGCGCGGCTGAAGATACCTCAACATCGAAACGATTCTTTTTTTTAAGTCTTGACTTCAGAATCCGCTCCGCCATGAAGCTGCGTGAGATATTGGCGGTGCAAACAAAGAGAATCTTCATGACTGGATTCAGGATATCATTTCATGCTCGGGGCATTATTTAAGAAGCGGTTAATAGCGCATCATCGGATGAACGCCCGTCTGTATCTCCTGTGCCTTTCATGGAAACGCCCATCTCAAGGGACGACATATAGTAATTTTTTCATATATTCAAGTTTTTATTGATTATATCTGAAAATTTTGTTCTTATACGACATTAAAAAGTATGGTTATCGACTGGTCAGAATGGCCGCAAAAGTCTTTTTGCTGAGCGGATTTTTAAATCGAAGGCATTGATTTGAAGGAATTGGGGTATGAACGATAAGGCAATCAAGCCGCAAATGTCCGAGTTGGAAGAGCAGCTGGCACTCCGAAACGCATTGGTGAATATAACCAATCGCATTCACGCGGCTCAGAATATCAAGCAGATTCTTGTGGACTTGAGAGAAGGAATTTTGAACCTGTTCAGCGCCTATGCCCTGACCATCTACGTGGCGGACTTAACGAAGAAGGAAATCTATTCCATGTTTCTGGCGGGCAGCAAGCTCGCGGAAATAAGGGTACCCATGAATAATTCGAGCATAGCGGGATATGTGGCCAACATGCAAAAGCCTGTCAATATTGCCGACGCCTATAGCCGGGACGAGTTGAAGAAAATAGATAAGGGGCTCGGCTTTGATGACAGTTGGGATAAGAAAACCGGCTTCAAAACGACCCAGGTGCTTGCAGTCCCCGTCATGTACGAGCAGTCTTTGATGGGGGTTATTCAAATCATAAACAGGAAAGGCGGTGGAAAATTTTCTGAAGAGGAACAGAGTTTTCTCGAAGAAATAGCGGAAGTTCTGGGCATCGCTTTTTATAACCAGCAAAGGGTGTCGAGACGCAGAAAGACGAGATTCGATTACCTCGTGACCCGCGGCTTCATCACGGATAAAGATCTGGAAAATTCCTGGCAGGAGGCTCGAAAGGCCAATGAGACCATGGAAGAATACCTGATGAGAAAGTTCAAAGTTACAAAAGGGGATGTCGGAAAGTCTCTGGAGGAATATTACCGGTGCAAATTTTTTGAGTATGATGAGCGAAAGCCAATACCGGGAGACCTGTTAAGGAATCTCAGACAGGAATATCTCCGCCGTGAGTTGTGGGTTCCCCTTGAAAAGTCAGACGGAAAGATACGGGTGCTCGTTGACGATCCCAATAATATTTTGAAAAGAGATACCATAGAAAATCTCCTGAAAACGAAAACAATAGAATATGACGTGGCTTTGAGGGAGGACATATTAAAATATATAGCCCAGTTTTACCGTTCCGGTGAGGGCGATGAGTCGATAACGGAGATGCTTGGCCGGCTCGAATTAGGTGAAGAGAGGGAAGAAGAGGAAGAAGATCTTGTATCGGAATCAGACAGCGTGATCATGCAGCTTGTGAATAAGATTATCAATGATGCCAACACAAGGAGGGCGTCGGACATCCACATCGAGCCGAGTGTTAGAAAGAAGAATGTGGATATCCGCTTCCGGATTGACGGGGATTGTGTCCTTTATCAAACCGTTCCATTCAGTTACAGGGCGGCCACGGTCTCGAGGCTGAAGATCATGTCCAACCTTGACATTACAGAACGGAGGCTGCCCCAGGATGGAAAAATCAAATTCAAGAGGGCAGGAGGGGATGAAATCGAACTCCGAGTGGCCACCATACCGACACAGGGAAATGTGGAAGACGTGGTCATGCGTATCCTGGCCAAAGGGGAAACGATGACGCTGGAACAGATGGGGATGTCGCCAAGGAATTTCAAAGTATTTACTGAAATACTGGCGAAACCCTATGGAATCATCCTGGTCGTCGGTCCGACGGGTTCCGGAAAAACAACGACACTTCATGCCGCTCTTCATTATATAAATACACCGGATACGAAGATATGGACCGCCGAGGACCCCGTGGAGATTACCCAGGAG
Source organism: Syntrophaceae bacterium UBA4054 (assembly GCA_002383495.1). Taxonomy (GTDB): domain Bacteria; phylum Desulfobacterota; class Syntrophia; order Syntrophales; family UBA4778; genus UBA4054. The sequence continues at coordinate 5,181 of DFZO01000047.1, forward strand.
GGACTCCGTCAGGTTCAGGTCAATCCCAAGATAGGTTTCGACTTCAGCGCGGCAATGAGAGCATTCCTGCGGGCGGACCCGGATGTCATCATGGTGGGTGAAATGAGGGATTTCGAAACGGCTAAGACCGGCGTCGAGGCCTCCCTGACGGGACATCTCGTTTTCAGCACCCTGCATACAAACAGTGCCCCCGAGACGATCGTGAGGCTTCTTGATATGGGGATCGACCCCTTCAATTTCGCCGACTCGCTGCTGGGAATTCTCGCGCAGAGACTGGTCAGGACGCTCTGCAAGAAATGCAAGGAACCCTATCATCCGACGCAGATGGAATATGAAGAACTGGTTCATCATTACGGGGAGTCCATGTTCCCGGAGCTGAACATTTCGTACACCGATGATTTCAAGCTATACAGACCGAAGGGTTGCGGAGATTGCAACAACACGGGTTACCGGGGCAGAATGGGAATTTATGAACTTTTGACCGCCAGCGACGATATCAAGCGGCTTGTTGCGAAACGCGAGCCGGTCGAATTGATCAGGGAAACGGGCATATCGGAAGGGATGAGGACTCTGCTTCAGGACGGGATATTCAAGGTTGTGAGCGGTTTGACGGATTTAAAGCAGGTTCTGAGTGTCTGCATGAAGTAGCGCTATCTCTTCAATTTCTCTTTCCAGTCATTGAGAAGCGTCAGGGCATCCAGGGGGGTCATCTTCTGGATGTCCATATCCTTCATCTCACGGATGATCCGCGCTTCATCATCCATGAAGAGGCTCAGCTGCTCGGATCTTCCTGTTTCTAAGCTTTTCCAGCGCCGGGCCAGCCTTGGCATGCCGATCTCATCCAGTTCTCCCCGTTCAAGGTTTTCAAGGATTTCCCTCGCCCTCAGGATAACCTCTTCAGGTACGCCGGCGAGCCCCGCGACCTGGATGCCGTAGCTCCGGCTGGTTCCTCCTTCCAGGATCCTGCGCAGAAAGATAATCCGGTCTCCCCACTCCTTGACGGCGATATTCAGATTTTTCACGCCTTCTTTCGTGAGCGAGAGATCTGTGAGCTGGTGATAGTGAGTGGCAAAGAGAGTCCGCGCTTTCAGATGTTCCGCGTCGTGGATGTATTCGGCGACCGCCCAGGCAATGCTCAGACCGTCGAACGTGCTTGTGCCTCGTCCAACCTCGTCGAGAAGAATCAGGCTCTTTTTCGTGGCGCTCTTAAGAATCGAAGCGACCTCATTCATCTCCACCATGAAAGTGCTTTCTCCGCTTGCGAGGCTGTCGGCAGCGCCGACGCGGGTGAAAATCCGGTCGACGACTCCAATCCGCGCCGAGGAAGCGGGGACGAAACTTCCCATCTGGGCGAGAAGGACGATCAGGGCCACCTGCCGGATGTAAGTGGACTTGCCGGCCATGTTGGGACCCGTCAGGATAAGCATGCGCCTGCCGTTGCAATCGAGATCCGCATCGTTTGGGACGAATCCCTCGGAAAGAGTCATTCTTTCCACAACAGGATGTCTGCCGTCCCTTATCTCAATGATGTCTTCGCCATCCACGAGAGGACAGCAATAGCCATAGCGCTCGGCAATTTCGGCCAGCGAGACGACGGTATCCAGATCAGCCAGCAGATCGGCTGAGCGGAGAATCCTGCCGATCTCCCGGGAAACGGTGTTCCTTACTTCGATGAAGAGATCGTACTCCCGCTCTTTTCTTCTATGTTCGGCATTGAGGACCGTATGCTCATATTCCTTCAACTCCTGGTTGATGTAACGTTCTGCGTTTACGAGAGTTTGTTTACGGACATAATCCTCAGGAACCAGATGGGTGTTCGTTTTTGTCACCTCAATGTAATAACCGAAAATAGAGTTGAAACCGACGCGCAGGGATGAAATTCCGGTTTTTCTCCGTTCCCTTTCCTCGAGGTCCGATATCCATTTCTTTCCATCCCGGCTGAGAGAGATGATCTTATCCAGTTCAGCGTCGTAACCCTCGCGGATCATCCCGCCGTCACGAAGGGCAAGAGGGGGATCGTCGGCGATAGATTTTTCGATTAAAGAGATCATGTCCGGCATCTCGTCAAGTCCGGTGAAAATCGATGATAGAAGGTGGGTGCGAAGATCTGAGATTCCTTCGCGGACAAAGGGTATGATCTGAAAAGACGTCTTCAAAGCGGCTAGGTCCCTGGCATTGGCGACACCCATTGAAATCCTGCTGCCGAGCCGCTGCAGATCGGAAATGTCTTTCAGGGATTTGCGCAAATTTTCACGAAGCAGGTGGAGGTCTTTGATCTCGCCGACAGCCGCAAGCCTGTCTTTTATTCTGCCGGGATCGAAAAGCGGGTAGCGAAGCCACCAGCGAAGTCTCCTTCCTCCCATGGACGTGACGGTTTCGTCGATCACATTCAGAAGAGAACCCTCAGTTTTATTATCCCGAAGGGTGATAAAAAGTTCAAGATTTCTGCGAGCCGTATCGTCGATGATGAGATGCTTATCCGTTTCATGCCACTGGATACACGGGATGTGCTCCAGATTTTCTTTTTGAGTTTCTTTCACATAACGAAGGACGGCACCGGCTGCCGAAACGGCGGCAGGATGTGCGTTGAGATCCATGGCATGAAAAACATCCTCGGAAAATTGGGCCCGCAGGCATGCTGCTCCTTTGTCCTTATCAAAATATTCCGCAGACAGCTCATTGACCAGACACGAGAAAGACTTTGACGAAAAGGTCTTAAAAAGGCGCGTTTTCTTGAAAGCTTCGCCCACGAGGAGTTCCTTGAAATCGCGGGAAAATATTTCGTTCAGCAAAAACTCCGGGTCACCAGATTCTGCGACTCTGAATTCACCCGTTGAGATGTCTAAAAAAGCCAGTCCGGCAAGGTTTCCCATGACGGAAAAAGCCGCCAGAAAATTATTTTCTTTCGCGGTGAGATTTTCGGCGTCGAGAACCAGGCCCGGGGTAACGACGCGGACAACCGCCCGCTTTACGATTCCCTTCGCCTGCCGGGGGTCCTCGATCTGCTCACAGATGGCGACTTTGAATCCTTTTTCGATCAACTTTGCAATGTAAGGTGAGGCGGCGTGGTAGGGGATGCCGCAGAGGGGAACGCTGTCCTCCTTCCCCTTGTTCCGGGATGTCAGGGTGATCTCCAGAACGCCGGAGGCCGTGACGGCGTCCTCGAAAAACATTTCATAGAAATCGCCCATGCGGTAAAAAAGAATCGCGTCCTTGTGCTTTTCCTTGATCTCAAGATACTGCCGCATGGCGGGGGTCAGGTTTTTCATTCCCAGCGGTCTCCGCGTTTTCTCAGATCGATGAACTCCACCTGTCCCCTTTCACCGATGAGAGAATTCAAGAGCCAGCTCACGATGCTGATAATCAGGGCTCCGAGAATCGCCGGCCAGAATCCCCGTATATCGAAACCGGGAATCACGCCTGAAACCATTTTCAGCAGAAAGGCGTTGATGATGAACGTGAAAAGGCCGAGGGAGAGAATGTTAATGGGGAGGGTCAGGAGTATGAGAATGGGACGCAGGACGGCGTTTAAAATTCCGAGAACAGCCGCTGCGAAAAATGCTGCGAAAAAACTGCTCATATGAATTCCTTCGATGGTGTAAGCGGCCGCGATGATCGATACGGTGAGAATGATCCAACGGATCAGGATGCCTGTCATGCCAATCCTTTCTCTATCATTTCATGTCCGGTCAGAAGAAGCAAACAAGGGAGATACTCCAATCGCTTCATACCCTTACCGGCTGAAATTATCAAGGATCAATTCGCTCAATGCAATAAAACATCAACTTTGTATTGAAATTAACGGGCCTTTCAGATAACTTTCACAAAGAATATTTTCAAGCGAGGAGCGCCCTATGGGTAAGAGCATTACCCGGAAAATTATCGAAAGCCATCTTGTATCAGGTCGTTATGAGCCCGGCACCGAGATAGGCATCGGAATCGACCAGACACTGACTCAGGACGCGACCGGAACGATGGCCTATCTTCAGTTCGAGGCGATGAATGTGGACCGCGTGAGGACGGAGCTTTCGGTGAGCTATATAGACCACAACACCGTTCAGATTGGTTTTGAGAGTGCCGATGATCACCGGTACCTCCAGACGGTTGCCGCTCGGTACGGCATTTATTTTTCCAGGGCCGGTAACGGCGTTTGTCACCAGGTGCACCTTGAACGGTTCGGAAAACCGGGGAAGACGCTGCTCGGTTCGGACAGCCATACCCCGACGGGCGGGGGACTGGGGATGATCGCCATCGGTGCGGGTGGAATGGATGTCGCTCTTGCCATGGGCGGGAGACCCTTTTTTCTGACCTGTCCAAAGGTTGTGAGGATCAACCTGACAGGCAGACTTCACCCCTGGGTTTCGGCGAAGGATATTATCCTGAAAGTCCTGGAAACCTTTACGAGCAAGGGGAATGTGAACAGAGTCCTTGAGTACGGAGGCGATGGCGTCCTGAGCCTTTCGGTGCCTGAGCGGTCCACGATCACCAATATGGGTGCAGAATGCGGCGTGACGACATCTGTTTTTCCCAGCGATGAGGTGACGAGGATGTTTTTGAAGGCGGAAGGCCGGGAGAGCGACTGGGTCCGGATCAAGGCGGACGTGAACGCGGAATATGAAAAAGTCGTGGAGATTAATCTTTCGGAAATAGGTCCGCTTGCGGCAAGGCCGCACAGCCCGGACAACATCAGCTCTGTTCGTGATATCGAAGGGATTCTCGTGGACCAGGTATGCATCGGGAGCTGCACAAATGCCTCCTACAGGGACCTCGCAACGGTGGCGGCGATTCTAAAAGGAAAAGTCGCGCATCCCCGCGTGAGTTTCGTCCTTACACCGGGCTCAAAGCAGGTCCTGCAGCATCTAGCGATGGAGGGCTATCTGGCCGACCTCATCGCAGCGGGAGCGAGGATCACGGAAAGCTCCTGCGGGTTCTGCATCGGGAACAGCCAGAGTCCTCGATCGAACGCCGTTTCCCTGAGGACATCGAACCGGAATTTTCTTGCGAGGTCCGGCACGAAAGACGCTCAGGTCTACCTTGTGAGCGCGGAGACAGCCGCCGCCGCGGTCATTACCGGAAGGATTACAGATCCTCGTGATCTCGGAATGCCCTATCCCCGGGTCAAGATTCCAAGGAGATTCGTGATCGACGACGGAATGATTATTCGTCCGCAAGAGACGAAGGATCCGTTATCTGTGCAGATATACAGGGGCACCAACATCGGCAGCCCGCCGGTGAATGTTCCTCTGCCGGTTAACATCGCGGGCGAGGTGGTCATCAAGGTGGGCGACAAGATTACGACGGATCATATTATGCCCGCAGGGGAAAGGATGAAATATCGATCCAACATCCCGAAATATTCGCAATTCGTATTCGAAGTCGTGGACAGGACTTTTCCGGAGCGTGCGGCCGGGTTGCGGGATAAAGGAATACACAACGTCATCGTGGCCGGTCTGTCCTACGGTCAGGGATCTTCCCGAGAACATGCAGCGATTTGTCCCATGTACCTCGGCGTCAAAGCGGTCATCGCGAAATCATTTGAAAGGATTCACGCGGCGAATCTGGTTAATTTCGGGATTGTGCCCCTGACCTTCAAGGATGAGAAGAGTTATGACGGGTTCGCTCAGGGTGACAGGATGGAAATAGAAGACATCCGGAGTGTCCTTGAAGAGAGGGGTGATCTGACAGTGCGCAATATCACGAAAGACACCGTCCATGCGGTTGATTATGTGCTCACGGACAGGCAGATAGGCATTCTGCTGGCGGGGGGAGCGCTTAATTATAAAAATGGAAGTTGAGAAGTTGCGAAGATGGGACGTTGCGAAAAGATAATTTTGCGATTCGATTTGAAAAGGTATTTTGAATGAAAAAGATCAAGGTGAAGACGCCGCTCGTGGAGATGGACGGTGATGAGATGACCCGTATCATGTGGAAGATGGTCAAGGAAAAACTTCTCTTTCCATGGCTGAATATGGACATCGATTATTTCGATTTGCATATCACTCATCGGGATGAGACCCATGACCGGGTTACGGCGGATGCGGCGCAAGCCATCATGAAATACGGCGTGGGCGTCAAGTGCGCCACCATAACGCCGAATCAGGATCGGGTTGAGGAATACCATCTCAAGGAAATGTGGAAAAGCCCCAATGGGACGATACGGGCCATGCTGGACGGGACCGTTTTCAGGAAGCCGATTTTGGTGAGAAACATAAAACCATTTGTATCCCCATGGAAAAAACCCATTACCATCGGGAGACACGCCTATGGCGATGTTTACGACAGCGCGGAAATGTATATCCCGGGAGAGGGGAGGGCGGAGATTGTTTTCACGCCGTTCGGCGGATCACCACAGAGAACGATGATAAAAGAATTCAAGGGCCCTGGAATCATCCAGGGGATTCACAATACCGATGACTCGATCCTGAGTTTCGCCCGGGCCTGTTTCACCTTTGCCCTGGATCAGAAAATGGACCTGTGGTTCAGCACAAAGGATACGATATCAAAAATCTATGATGCACACTTCCGGGACATTTTCGAGAAGGAATACGAAAAGAACTGGAATAGCCGCTTCAAAGATGCGGGCATCAGCTATTTCTTCACCCTGATCGACGATGCCGTGGCCAGGATCATCCGATCGGAAGGCGGGATGCTCTGGGCTCTGAAGAACTATGACGGGGATGTCATGTCCGATATGGTGGCCTCAGCCTGTGGAAGCCTTGCCATGATGACGTCCGTCCTTGTATCGCCCAGGGGATGGTTCGAATATGAAGCTGCCCACGGAACGGTGCAGAAGCACTATTACAAATATCTTGCCGGGGAAGAGACCTCCACGAATTCCATGGCGCTCATCTTCGCATGGACTGGAGGACTTCGAAAGAGAGGGGAGCTTGACGGCACGGGAGGTGTCATTCAATTTGCCGAAAAGCTCGAAGCGGCTGCCATTGAAACCATCGAATCGGGAATCATGACCGGCGACCTTCTAATCGTCGCCGATCGGAGCCCGAATAACAGGAAAGTAAGCACGGAAGCCTTTATTGATGCCATTGCAGAAAATCTCGGGACAAAGCTCTCCTGAAGAGCCGGGCCGTCAGGGCCTTCCCAACCTCAAAGATATGACCCTGGAGGAGATCGAGGTTTTCATTGCCAGCCTTGGAAAGGAGAAATTTCGGTCCCGTCAGATCATGAAGTGGCTTTATCGGATTGGAATCGTCTCCTTTGATGAGATGACCGATCTTTCGAAGAACTTCAGAAGAGAGCTGCAGGATTTGGCCAGGATCAGCAGCCTTGAGATCCGGAAAGTTCTGACTTCAACGGATGGGACGAAAAAGATTCTCTTTCGCCTTAACGACGGTCTATCCATCGAGAGCGTACTCATCCCCGGGAAAAAGGACCGAACCCTGTGTGTTTCGACACAAGCGGGATGCCGGATGAGATGTCGTTTCTGCCTGACGGGAAAGTCAGGACTGAAACGCAGCCTTCTGCCTTCCGAGATCACCGATCAGATCACCGTGAGCCGCCTTCAGATTCCCGAGGGCAGGGAGATTGACAACATCGTTCTCATGGGTATGGGAGAGCCGCTGGACAACTATGAGAACGTGATCAAGGCGGTCCGCATCATGACATCCGATGCGGGTCTCGGCATTTCAAAGCGAAAAATCACCCTATCCACCTGCGGCCTCGTTCCGATGATTAGCCGGCTGGGCGAGGATGCCTGCGTGAATCTCGCTGTGTCTCTGAACGCGGCGGACGATGAAACAAGAAGCCGTCTTATGCCGGTGAACCGTACCTATTCCATTCGGACCCTTCTCGAAGCCTGCCGTCAGTATCAAATGCCGAGGCGGAGGCGGATCACCTTCGAATACATTCTCATGGACGGCGTGAATGCTTCGATAGAAGATGCCAGGCGCCTCGTGAGGCTTTTAAGAGGACTGAGGTGCAAGATTAACCTCATCGCCTTCAACGAGTATCCGGGATCGGAATTCAAAACACCGCCGCGAGACACGATAAACGCTTTCAGAAGCTTTCTGATCGCTCAGCAGTTTACAGCCATTCTCAGGGCAAGCAAAGGCGCCGATATCCTGGCGGCCTGCGGGCAGTTGAGCGGAGAAGATATTGGAGCTTGAGGTATGACCCATCCGAAACTGGTTGAATCGATGTCGAAGCCTGCGTTCTATCCCCACGGGCCGGAATCCATTGAGCTCATCCAGACCCACATCTCTTTCATCTTTATCGCCGGCCAGCGGGTTTACAAGGTGAAGAAGGCTGTTGATTTCGGATTTCTCGATTTCACCACTCTGGAGAAGCGAAAGCATTACTGCAACGAGGAACTGAGGCTGAACCGGAGGCTCGCACCGGAAACTTATTTAGATGTCGTTGAGATCAGTGACAACGACAGCGGTCATCTCGTTCTCGGGAAGGGCAAAAAGACAGTTGACTATGCCGTGGTGATGGCGAAGCTGCCACAGGATCGAATGCTGAAGAAGCTCATCGGGGAGAAAACATTCGATCCTTCCATTATGAGTGACGTAGCACGTAAACTTGCGGAATTTCACAGGCATGCCGAAACCGGAGGGAAGATCGACGAGATCGGCGGTGTGGAAACGATACGCAGAAACCACAAAGAAAACTTTGATCAGACGGAAAAGTACATCGATCGTATTATTCCGGGATTTCAGTTTCACTTTCTCAAAGCTTACATATTCGATTTCATGAAGAGGCACCACGATCTTTTCTGCAACAGGGTGAAGAACCATCGAATCAGGGATTGTCACGGGGATCTTCATCTCGATCACATCTGTCTGGCAAACGGCATTGTTATTTTTGACTGCATTGAATTTAATGAGCGTTTCCGGTATGAGGATGTGGCGGCGGAGGTGGCCTTTCTGGCCATGGACCTGGACTTTAACGGTTACCTGGATCACAGCAGCCATTTTGTACAAGCGTACATCCAATATGCCGGCGATCACGATATTTCCGTTCTCCTCCCTTTTTACAAATGTTATTACGCTTACGTGCGGGGAAAGGTGACCAGCTTCAGGAGTGATGATCAGGCGGTGAACAGCGTTGAGAGAGAGAATGCAGCAACCGACGCATCACGGTATTTCGATCTCGCGTACCAATATGCAGCTCGCCTTGAAAGGCCGACCCTCATCATCATGGCGGGGCTCATGGGAACAGGGAAAAGCGTTCTGGCCCGAAACCTTTCTTCGCTGCTCGGAGCGGAGACGATACGGACCGACGTTCTGAGAAAGGAGTTGCTCGACCTGCCGCCGACGCAGCGCCATCATGAAAACTACGGTGAAGGGATATACACGGATGAGATTACCTCGAAGACCTACGCACGGGCTCTTCAATGGGCAGAAGAAAAGCTTCGATCAGGCCGATCCGCGATCATCGATGCATCCTTCAGCAAAAGAGAGTATCGCCTGAAGGCGCTGGAAACGGCTTCACGTCTTGGCGCGGATCATTTTATCATTGAATGTGTTTGCCACGGCGACATTGTTCGAGAGCGACTGCGAAACAGGTTATCCGATAAAAGCGAAGCCTCGGACGGCCGCTGGGAGATCCTGGAGACTCAGAACAAAATATTTGATGCGGTCACGGAATTTACGAAAAAAACGCATATCGTGATCGATACGTCCTCGGCCGATCAAAGGGAAATGGCAGGGAGAGCCGTTTACAGAATCAAGGTGGGAAAGACGAAATGAGCGTCAGCCTTTTTTTGTATCCTTCTTGTCTTTTTGCTTTTTGAGATCTTTTTCTTTTTGTTTTTCTTTCTCCGCCTTATCCCTGGCGAGTTTCTCCAGTTCCTCTCTGGCAATACGCCGCTTCGTTTCTCCAATGAAATAATTTACTTTGTAATCCAGACCGAGGTTCGAATAGTCTCTTGCGACCGTCTCGAAACGCTTTAAAGCAGCCTTGTATTGTTTTATGATGAAGTAAAAGCGGCCCACGTAAAATTCGTTTTCCGCCAGACGCTGACGGCATTCTCTCAGTTTCTGATCCGCAAGTGAGGCAAATTTGCTGGCAGGGAATTGAGAGAGGATCCTTTCGAATTCTTTCTTCGCCTTGATGGTTTCGATTTGATCCCGGTCGAGGCTCAACATCTGTCTATAGTGGCACATTCCGAGCTGATAGATCACATAGGGGATGTTCGGGTTCGTCGGATGGAGATTGATGAACTCACTGTAGTTCATCTCAGCTTCAGCAAAAAAATCGTCGCTGAAGTATGAATCGGCAATTCCAAGTTCAGCCATAAGAGCATATTTGCTCAAAGGATATTCCTCTTTGACCCTCTGGAACGCCTCAATGGCCTTTTGGTATTTTTCTTTCTGATAAAACTCAACCCCACTCTCATACAAAGCCTCGGGACTGTTGAGTCTCCTTTCGGAACGGCCGAAAAGGGCGCACCCGGCGATGGAAACTATCAGCAGGAGCGTGAGAGAAAGGCCTGCAATGGTTTTGAAATATTTCAGATGCATCATCATAATACTTTCTTCAGGAGGTTCTCAAGGCGATCCTTTGAGACAAGGCCGATGATTGTATCCTGGGCTTTACCGTCCTTGAAAAGAATCAGGGTGGGAATGCTCCTGACGCCGTAAGCAGACGCCGTCTTCTGATGGTCGTCGATATTGATCTTCGCCACTTTGACCTGACCCTTGTATTGCACAGCCAGTTCGTCCAGTACCGGAGCTATGACGCGGCAGGGACCGCACCAGGGCGCCCAGAAATCAACCAGGGCAGGTTTATCTGATTGGAGGACTTCGGTTTCAAAATTATCATCTCCAATGTGAAGCAGAGGACTATCATCACCCATGACTGTCATTCTCCTTTTCATCTGTTCATAATCGAGAATCAATGCCTTTTATTTTGCCACATGATCCATTATGAAGTCAAATTAAAATGTTTCTCTATTTTGACAGAGCACTTTTAATTTGCTATAAACTCGCCTTAATTCATCTTCCAGGGGGGGGGCATGAAACGTCTGGGCATTATAAGCGGCACCTTGTCTCTTAGAGGGAAGGGACTTGTTGAGAATCTTGAAGCGAGAATCGTGGAGAATGAATTCGGAAGGACCCTTGTTCATGTGGGTGAAAGGATTGTTTTTATTCCGAGGCACGGGAACGATCCGAATAAACATATTCTTCCTCATCGGGTCAACCATGCGGCAAATTTGAAGGCACTGAAGGATCTTGACATTCAGGAGGTCATTGCCGTCAATTCCACGGGTTCTTTGAAGAAGAGAATAAAGCCTGGAATGCTCGTCGTTCCGGATGATTTTATCATGCCTGCAGGGGGTCCGACCGTATTTTCTGATCAACCGGTTCACATCACGCCTCGATTGAATGAAGAGATTCGACAGAAATGGATGGAGGCGGCGCGGAATTGCGATATTGAGGTTCTGAATGGCGGTATCTACTGGGAGACGAGGGGCCCCAGGCTCGAAACGAAGGCTGAAATCGCGATGATGGCCCAGTATGCCGATGTGGTCGGAATGACCATGGCAAGTGAAGCGGTGATCGCGCAGGAATTGGATATGGTTTATGCGTCTCTGTGCTCCGTGGACAACTACGCCCATGGACTTGAAGACAAGGAATTGACCATGGAAAAGATCCTCTGGCATGCCCGGAGAAACACGGAGGCGATCGTAAAAATCATCTCAAGATATGTAGAAGAGAGGAGAAAAGGATGAAGTTCTCGAAGCGCGGCGATGGGGGCGAGACAAGTCTTCTTGGAGGGCAGAGGGTTCCAAAATATGATCTGCGACCGGAAACCTACGGAACGCTGGACGAGGCCAGCTCTGTTTTAGGAGTGGCCCGGGCCATGACAACAAATCAGAAAATCAAGGAGGTTCTTCTTGCCGTGCAGAAGGATCTTCTGATCCTCGGCGCGGAACTATCGGCCCTTCCGGACGATATCGGGAAACTGGGTAAACGGATAGACGGGATGGATATCAAGAGGATTGAAGATGCTATCGATGAGCTCCAGAAAAATGTCAGACTGAAGAATGAATTCATTTATCCCGGGGATAACGTGGTGGGAGCCCAGATCGATGTGGGAAGGACGATTATCCGCAGGGCTGAAAGATGGGCCGCGAAGCTCAAAAACGAGGGAATTATTAACAGGGCTGAAATCCATCAATATTTGAACAGGCTTGCGGACATGCTGTTCACCCTGGCGAGGTACGCGGAACAGAACGCCGCAGGCTGTTGAAAAACGCCCATCTGCGGCGTTGCGCTGCGCCCCTCGTCATTCAACGTACGTAAAAGTACGCCTCATTCCTCGGGTCTTGCGCGCCTTGCATCTGAACGTTTTTGAACAGCCTGGCGAAAAGCGTGTTTTTCAACAACCTTCCTAGAAGGATTCAGAAGGCGCCAAGCTGGCAGCGCGTAATCTTGATTTTCATTGACTCACAGGCTGAGCACACCTTGATCCTGGCGATGCGAAACGTCCTGGCAATGTCCCAGGCGGCCGCACAGGGCAGCCGGTTATCGATCGAGGACGCCCGGATAGCATTCTCGAGTTCATTCGACACGGTTTCGGCGGACTTGATGATGCGTGAAATGGGGCTGTAGCCGAAAAGACCCAACTGGCATCTAGAGATCGCGATTTCAAGACGATCAACAGTGAACCCGACCTCTTCAGGCGTAACCTCCATTTTCTTGGCTATGTCAAAGGCCTGGGCGCAGGTCAACTCACGGTCTTTCGCCTTTTCTCGAACAGCCTTGGCGACATGATCATTCATCTTTCGGTCCGGTGAGTGTTTCTGTGAGAAATGTTCCTTGTCTTTTTTCATATCATGCCTTCATCTAAAAAGATTTTGAAAATATTATGTCATCAGGCTGTTCAAAAACGTTCAGATGCAAGGCGCGCAAGACCCGAGGAATGAGGCGTACTTGTACGTACGTTGAATGACGAGGGGCGCAGCGCAACACCGCAGATGAGCGTTTTTCAACAGCCTGATTAGTACTTGCTGTAATGAAACGGCTCTATCGCCGAAAGGGCGTCTTCATCGAGCAATTTGAAACGTTCCCGCTTCAAAACCTGTTCGGTTTTTTCAATCTGATCCACGTCAATGACAAAAACCGCCGTCTTCCAGCTCTCAAGAACGAAACCGTAGGCATTGTTGATATTAATATTTTCCTTGTACAGGCACTGGGTCAATTTGTTCAGGCCGCCGGGTTTATCTTCAATGACCACGGCAAACACTTTCTTCATGGTGACCATCAGACCTTCTTTCGACAAGGCCTTCTGAGCCCGCTGAGGGTCGTCCACGATGAGATTTATGACGCCGAAGGTATCGGATGAGGCTATTGTGGTGGCCCTGATATTGATTTTTTCCCTGGTCAGAATGGCTGTGACACGGGCGAGGCTTCCGGGTTTGTTTTCGGCAAAGACGGATAGCTGATGTGTAATCATGTGACTTGCTCCTTTATTAGTCCTTTCGCTTATCGATGACTCTCTGAGCCTTGCCCTCGCTTCTGGGAAGGGTATTCGGCTCCACGAGTTCCACCTTGGGAGTGATCAGGATATCGCTCCTGAGTTCTTCAACAATCCTGCGCTGCAGGCGCTCAAGGTGAAGAATCTCCCCATTAAAAAACTCCTGTTGGACTTCGACTTTGACGATCATGCGATCATTGAAACCTTCACGTTCAAGAATGATCAGAAAGTTGGTTCCCACGCCCGGGATATCCATGAGCTTTTTCTCGATTTGAATGGGGAAGATGTTCACGCCCTTGATGATCATCATGTCGTCTGTTCGTCCCTTGATCCTGTCGATTCTCCGGTGGGTGCGGCCGCAGCCGCACGGGCCGGGGATGATTCTCGTGAGATCCTTGGTTCTGTATCTCAAAATCGGCATACCTTCCCGCATGAGTGTCGTGAGGACCAGTTCGCCTTCTTCGCCGTCGGGCAGAGGCTTGAGGGTGTCGGGATCGATGATTTCTACAAGAAAATTATCTTCCCAGATGTGGAGGCCAGACTGATGGGGGCATTCAAAGGCGACCCCCGGGCCGTTCATTTCCGAAAGACCGTAGGAATTATAGGCTTTAAAACCATACAATTCCTCGATTTTAAGCCGAGTTTTTTCAGAATGGGGCTCAGCACCGATGAAGGCGATTTTTAATTTTGTATCCTTGCGGGGATCGACTTTCAAATCCTCAAACACGAGGTAGAGATGAAGGGCGTAGCTTGGAATAATGTGAATGACAGTCGTTTCAAAATCCTGCATGAGCTGGATCTGCCGTTTACTGTTGCCCGCGCCTGCGGGGATGACAAGCGCACCGATTTTCTCTGCACCGTAATGAAAACCGAGTCCTCCGGTGAAGAGACCGTAGGTCATCATGTTCTGAAAAACATCGCCTTTTCGCACGCCTGTCATGTACATGCAGCGAGCCACAAGGTTCGTCCATTCACGGATATCCCCGGCGGTGTGAAAGATGACCGTGGCTCTTCCCGTCGTGCCGGAAGACGAGTGCAGTCTTACAAGGTCTTCTTTGGGGACCGACGTAAGGCCGTATGGCCATTGATCGCGAAGATCATCCTTTGTTGTCGGTGGAATATTCTCTACGTCCTTTATGGAACGGAAAAGATCCGGATTCATGGACGTTTCTTTGAAACGTTTCCTGTAAAATGAAGACGCACCCGCTCGTTTGAGCGTCTCTTTGAGCCGCAAAAGCTGGAGCGACTCAAGCTCCGAACGAGGCATGGTTTCAATGTCCTTTTCCCAGTACATTCCTGATTCACACCCCCGATTGTTTTGCTCAATTTCTACAACCACGCTGAGAATATATCAAGTTAAATTTGATCGAGGTTATGTGCTTGACAGGGCATCCTCTTAAAGTATAATTCAACACCCTTCAGAAGTTCGGTGCTCGAGGCAACAGGAAGAGGAGGAATGGCCGATGCAGAATTTCATTTTTGAAAATCCAACGAGAATCCTGTTCGGTCAGGGAACCATTGCCCGGATCGGTCAGGAGACAAAGAGATTCGGAGAAAAGGTTCTTCTGGTTTACGGTAAAGGAAGCATCAAGAGAAACGGAATTTACGAGCAGGTTCTTGCCTCGCTGAAGGAAGCCGGGATGGACATTCTGGAACTCGGGGGTGTCAAGTCCAACCCCGTTCTTTCACTGGCCTTGAAAGGTATTGAAATTGCGAAAAAGCAGAATGTCGAGTTGGTTCTCGCGGTTGGCGGAGGAAGCGTAATTGATACCGCGAAAACGATAGCGGCCGGCGTGAAGGCGGATCACGACGTGTGGGATTTTTTCACCCGGGAGAAAAGCATTCAGGACGCCCTGCCGGTTTTGACGGTTCTGACCATTTCAGCGAGCGCCTCGGAAATGAACGCCGCAGCCGTCATCACGCGGGAGGAAGAGGCCAAGAAGTATAGCTCACGATCGCCTTTCCTGCAGCCGAAGACGTCCGTCCTTGATCCCACGGTTCTCTATAGCCTGACGCCCGCCTATACGGCGTACAGCGCGGTCGACGCCATCACGCACGCCCTGGAAGGCTATTTCAATAATGCGGAATTTGAGGACAGCACGCTTCAGGATCGAATCGTCGAAGGGCTCATCAAAACAATTATGGAGAACACGGAAATCGTTCTCAAAAACCCGAAGGATTACAACGGAAGGGCCAATATCATGTGGGCCGTAACGCTTGCGTTCAACGGTCTTACAACGGCGGGCATGGGGGCGGTCAGCTTCCCCGCGCACATGATCAGCCATGCTTTAAGCGCCCTTTGCGATACGCCCCATGGGGCGGCTCTCTCCATTGTTCTTCCGGGGTGGATGACCCATACTCTCGCTCATGATCCGCGAAAATATGCGAGGCTTGCGCGGGAGGTCTTCAGCGTGAGAGAAAATGACGATGGCAAAGCTGCCGCGGAAGGCGTGAGGATGCTCAAATCATGGTTCGCCTCCATTGGCGCTCCCACGTCTTTTCGTCAAGGAGGGATACCTGAAACGGATATCGATAGGCTCGCAGGAAATGCCTTCGGTCTTGCACAGACTTGGGGGCTCAAGGACTATACAAAAGACGTGATCAGCAGCATCTTGAATCTTTGCAAATGAATCGGGTATTGGGTTGAACGGGAAAGATAGCGTTGCGAAGATGACCGGTATCATTTTATCTGGTGGAAAAAACACCCGGATGGGAGGACAAAACAAGGCATTCTTGAGGATCCGGGAAGAACGGCTGGTTGACCGGACGGTGCGCCTTTTCAGAAGCATTTTTGAGGAGGTGATACTGGTGACGAATTCCCCTCTGGACTACGTAGATCAAGACGTTCGAATCGTGACGGATATCATCAAGGGGAAGGGTGCCCTCGGGGGAATCTATACAGGACTTTTTTTTGCTGCCTCAAGTCAATCGTTCGTAGCAGCATGCGATATGCCGTTTCTCAATAAGTCGTTTATTCAATACATGATCATCAATGCCGTTTCATCCGATATTCTCGTTCCTGAAACGATATCGGGACTTCAACCTCTTCATGCTGTCTATTCAAGGAGATGTCTTAATGAGGTTGAAAGACTCATAGAAGCAGATCGGCTTAAAGTAACAGGGATTTATGAAAAATTCAGAGTCACAAAGATTTCAGAAGATATAATCAGATCCTTCGATACGGAGATGAAGATGTTTTTTAATGTCAACTCACCGGATGATATGAAGGAAATGAACTGAAACAACAAAATCCCAGCAGCCATTTTTTGTTTGACAATCGCGGATCATATCGATTAGGCTCCGTGAGCGCATCGTTTCACGATGTGTAATGATGCTTAATTATATGAATTATTTAAAACGATTAAGGAGGCGATAGATGTCTGGTGAAAAGGTCATGAATCGATGGTATGTGGTTATTGGTGCAGTCTTGATTCAATTGTGTCTTGGCGCGATTTACGCATGGTCTGTATTTACCCCCAAACTCATCGATAAAGCGGGGAAATACGCATTTTCAGCATCACAGGCAAACTGGATTTTCTCAGTCGGTCTGCTTGTATTCGCATTTACGCTCGTCGTCTCTGGTCGCATGATGGTGAAGACAGGGCCTAAAAAGCTTGCCATTGCGAGTGCTTTTGTCCTCGGTATCGGTTATATCCTCGGTGGCCTCTTTGGAAGCACCTTCGCTGCTCAGATGATCTTCATCGGCATTGTTGGCGGAGCTGGAATCGGTTTGGGCTACGTGGTGCCGATTGCGGTGGGTGTGAAGTGGTTTCCGGACAAAAAGGGAATGGTGACGGGATTGGCTGTTGCAGGTTTCGGATTCGGAGCAATGATCTGGGTGAAATCAGCCGGGGAATGGTTCAACTTATTGGAGGCTCTAAATTTATTCGGATTGGGCGGAGTGCAGAGCGTCTTTTTCGTTTATGGGATCGTTTTCATGGCAGCTATACTTCTCGGAAGTATCGTAATGATTGATCCGCCCCAGGGATACGTTCCAGAAGGATGGACACCTCCTGAAGCTTCAGCAGCAGGTGGTGCTGTGTCCGGCATGACGAACTTCGAACCTCGTGAAATGCTGGGAACGCCCCAGTTTTACATGACATGGCTCACGTTCCTTTTTTCAGCAATGGCGGGTCTCATGGTTATCGGTAACATAAAGCTTTTCGGCATAGATGCACTGAAGGCTACGGGAATGGATATGAAAATCGCATCAGCGGTTACAGGTACGGCACTGGCATGGCTGGCGATACTGAATGGTCTTGGGCGAATCATATGGGGTACCGTTTCGGATAAGATCGGTCGAAAGATGGCCATTTTCCTGATGTGTCTGTTCCAGGGTATCATCATGTTTCTGTTTTACAAAATGGGAAGCAATCCAACAACCTTGATTATTGGCGCCTGTATCATCGGCTTTAACTTTGGCGGCAACTTTGCGCTTTTCCCGGCTATCACGGCGGATTATTTCGGAAATAAGAACGTGGGGCTCAACTACGGTTATGTATTCGTTTCTTACGGAATCGCGGGTGTCCTGGGCCCGCAGATTGCCGCTTATTTCAAGGACGCGGCAAAGGGCAATCCTGACCCAGCTCTATGGGTAACGCCTTTTATGATTGCTGCGGTTGCCTGCATGATCGGAGCGGCCATCACACTGATCTCAAAACCCCCCGAGAAAGCATAACATCTCAAAGATGCCGTGCAATTTATGAAGTCCGCCGACACTCAAGTGTCGGCGGACTTTCTGCAACACCTGCAGGAAACTCCAAATAAACCGAATTATTGAAGTTCCATTAAGATGATGATATTTAAGTCACTGTTCATGCGATTTAAAAAATCTCCCGTTAGCTTGACTATGATCAACAGGCCGGAAAAGAATTCACTGGACCGAAAGCATGTTTTGCTTGGGGCGGTGCTCATTGAGTTATGCATCGGCATGCTGAATGCGAACGGAGCCTTTACGACAAGATTATGCGACAAAACCGGCCGGTACGCATTGACCCTGTCGCAGGTTGATTGGATCTCGTCCATGGCTCTTGCCGCTTTTATTGTTTTCGTCGTCATCTCAGGCAGGCTCAGGGACAGGGTTGGAGCGGAGAAGACGATGCTCATAGGAGGAATATCCATGGGAATCGGGTATCTTCTGGGAGCCTTTTTTGGAAATACATTTGCCGCGCAGCTGATTTTCATCGGGATCGTTGCGGGAGCCGGCGCGGGCGTGGGATTTCTCGTTCCTTTCCTTGTGGTTGTCAAGTGGTTTCAGGACCGGAAGGGAATGGCTCTTGGCTTTACAGCTTCTGGATTCGGGCTCGGCGCTGTGTTCTGGTCAAAACTGGCAGAAACGGGATTTTCAATCAATATCATGGGGCTTGGCGGCGTCCAGAGCGTTTATCTCATCTTTGGCGTGATTATAATCATGGCCGTCATGGCTGGGAAAACGATGGTAAAATATCCACACATTGGATTTCTCCCACCATCATCGAAAACAGAAATATATTCATCAGAGAGGCTGAATATCAAGCAATCTGCGCTGCTGAAAAGCCGGCCGTTTTATTTGACAGCAGCCGTTTTCTTTTTATCCTCTTTTGCAGGGTTCATGATCATCGAATATGTCCTGCCATACGGGACCCATGTTTTAAAGGTTCAGGGTCTGGAGCTCAAGATAGCTGTGAAGGTAGCCGAACTCGCTTTTTTTGTGGCTCAGGCCATGGTAGCGATCGGTTGCGTGTTCTGGGGGGCATTTTCAGATCATGCGGGTCGGAAACTTGCCATTTTTCTCATGTGTTCCGTTCAGGGAGCCGTTGTGTTTTTTTATCGTTATGCAGTGGGGTCTCCTCAATCCATTATCCTTTTTTCTTCCCTTGTTGGTTTCATCGCCGGCGGAAATTTAGTTCTTTTCATGCTTCTCACAGGAGATTATTTCGGTGATGAGAATATGGGAATGCATTATGCCTTCCTTTTTCCGGCATTTGGTATCGCGGCATTAGCCGCGCCGCATATTGCCTTCTACCTGAAAGATGCCGCGTCCATAAGCAATGAAGCATCCGCATGGGCTCTTCCGTTTTATATTGCCGGTGGCGCTTGTGTCATCGCCGCATTCATGACGTTCTTCAACAAACCGCCGGCAAAAGAGTAGAAATGCGAGGATTCAAGGGTCAAGGGTTCGAGGATTAGAGGGACATGATTCAATGAGAGCATGCAAAAAAAGCCGGGATGAGAACCGGCTTTTTTGCTTTTATCTTTTGAACTTCCCGACTTGTCGAGAATGATCATTTCAGGATTTCTCCCGCCTGGATGATCTTCATGATCTGCTGGGTGCCGGTGGCGGGAATGAGTTCCATGGCGTCATTCAGCAGGCGGGCGAGGTGGTATTCGGGACTCACACCGTTGCCCCCGAGGATCTCGATGGCCTTCAACGTGACGCTGACGCCGACCCCGGCGCCCGCGGCCTTGGCGCGGGAGGAGGCCTTGATGATGTCCCTTGGGCTGGCACCCTTGTCAAGAGCTGCTCCGGGATAATAAACAAGCCATCGTGCCGCGTCGATCTCAGAATCCATATCGGCAAGCAGAAACTGAATAGCCTGAAGACGGGCGATAGGCTTTCCATAAAGAACGCGCTCTTTCGCGTATTTCAGGGCAATTTCGAAGGCCCCCCGTGCAATGCCGAGACCAATGGCTCCGATCGCGGGCCGAGCCACCGTGAAGGTCGTCATGGCGATGGGAAAGCCGGAACCTTCCTTGCCGATGACGCTGTCTTTCGAAACCTTGCAGTCATTGAAGGCGAGTTCGCTCACATCCACAGACCTCAAACCCATCTGGTCCTGCCTTCTCCCGATGGTGAACCCGGGCGTCCCTCTCTCCACCATGATGAGGCTCGCCCTTTCACCTGTCTTGGCCAGAAGAATGCACTGATCGGCAACTCCCCCGCCTGTAATGTAAACCTTCCGGCCGTTGATCACATAACCGTCCTCTGAGAGAACCGCTTCCGTCGCGAGGTTTGTCAGTTCAGAGCCGCCCGTGGGTTCCGTGGCCGCTATGCACATGATCTTTTCCCCCTTGAGAACCGGCGGAATGTATTTTTTCTTCTGCTCCTCCGAGCCGAAATGCGAAATGGCGTACACGGGACCCGTTCCGACCTCCAGGAAAAAGGCGACAGACGGGTAGACGCGCGCCAGCTCTTCAATGGCGATGGTGCCCGCGAGGTGTCCCATGGCGGAGCCTCCCAGATCCCTGGTCGTTGATATGCCCAGAAGTCCAAGGGAAGCCAGTTTCTTTACCAGGTCGCGCGGAAATTCACCTCTCTTGTCGAGCTCCAGAGCCTTTGGAGCCAGTTCTGTTTCCGCGAATTCGCGAACCATTGTCCTCAGCATCTCTTGTTCCTTCGTGAAATCGAACATCACAAATCCCCCTTTAATGTTTATTTTTGCGGATCTTCTTTTTTGAATTCCTCGATGAGGCATGGAATAATTTTTCTGAGATCACCGACGATTCCAAGGTCGGCCATGTCGAATATGGGAGCCTTGGGATTCTTGTCGATACCGACGATCACCTTTGATTTGCTAAATCCCGTCGTGTAGTGGATGGCTCCTGAAGCGCCGACGCTGATAAAGAGCCGTGGCTTGACCGTCCTGCCGCTCTGTCCGATCATCCGAAATTCGGGAATGTAACCCTGATCAAAGGCCGGACGTGTCCCTGCCACTTCTCCGCGGATAGCGCGGGCCAGTTCCTCAATAAGGGCGAATCCACCAGCTGAATCCAGTCCGAATCCCCCCGAGACAATGATATCCGCCTCTTCAATGGATATATCCTCAGAAGAATCCCTTATGAATTCGATCGTTTTAGACTTGATGTCCTTTTCGGAGACCCCAGCTGCAACAGGGATGACCACTCCCCTTCGGTTCTTATCCGGTTTGCCCATTTCCATGACACCGGGCCGGACCGTCGCCATCTGAGGCCGTCGCTCGGGGCAGATGATCTTGACCAGCATGTTTCCGCCCCAGCCGGGGACGACCTGAATGAGCTGGTCTTTTCCGTCTATAGTCTCAATGTTCAGATTCACGCAATGGGCCGTGAGGCCGGTTCGGAGCTTCGCCGCCACTCTCGGGGCGAGATCCATGCCGATAGTCGTTCCGCCGATTAGAACGATCTCGGGGGATATGTCCGATAAAATGCGGGCGAGAATTTTAGGATAAAGATCGCTCTGATAAAAACTCAGACAGGGATCGTCGACACAAAAGACGCGCGACGCGCCGTAATGGATGAGCTCGTCCGCCTGAGGACGGCACTGATGACCCATCAAAACGGCTACGACGGACCCGTTGATCTGATCAGAAAGCTCCCTTGCCTTCTCAAGCAATTCGAGCGATACGGGCTGCAGCCGATTCTCTTTTTGCTCCGCCCAGACTACAATCTCTTTCATTCGAGCTCCATATCGTTTCAGAGGGCGTCGAGCTGATGAAGCCTACGGACCAGTTGTTTTGCAATCTCCTGCGGTTCGCCCGTGAGCATCTCCACCCGTCGGCGCTGGGGCGATTCAAAAACCTCCGCCACCCTCGTCGGTGATCCCTCCAGACCCATGTCGCAGGAATTCATCCCCAGAGATTCACAGGCGGAACAGCCCAGTTCCAGGACCTCCTTTTGCGAAGCCTCCATGATCCCCATGACCGTGGGCAGCCGGTAAGTGTTGATCCTTTTTAATACGGCCACAACCGCCGGCAACTCCATCTCGACCCGCAAATAACCGTTTTCGACGACTCTTTCAATGACGGCCCGGCGATCATCGATCATGTCGATTCTCCGTGCATGCGTGGTATGGGGAAGACCCAGAAACTCGGACAACTGGGCCGGAACCTGACCCGTTGAGCCATCGACCGTCTCGTTTCCGCATAAAATCAAATCATATCTGCCAATGAGGTTGATGCCGCCTGAAAGGATATAGGCCGTTGAAAGTGTATCGGCACCGGCAAAGACTTGATCGCAGAGCAAGGCGCCCCGGTCAGCGCCCATGGCCAGTGCTTCGTCGATGCTTTTTCTGGCCTGAGGCGGCCCCATGGTGAGAACAGTAACGGATCCGCCGAATTCCTCTCTGATACGCAAAGCTTCTTCCACAGCGTGCCGGTCGGCGGGATTTGTGATGACGGGGATGCCGGTCCGGCGAATCGTACCGGTTGCGGAATCCAAGGTTATCTTATCAAAATATTCAGGGTCTGGAACCTGCTTGATGCAGACAATAATATCGATGGGCATTCTGTTTTCTCCTGGGCGTCAGAACTACAAAATTAACGTCATTTTGTCAACACAATAGGCGAAAGCTGAATAAAGAACAAAAAATAAGCAATTTTAGTAAAGAGGTCTCGTACTAACGTTTGACTAAACGAACTGAATGAATCGTCTCTAAGAAGGGAGGGAGAAGCCTGGATGGTGCCGTCCGGCTTCTCGACGTGAACTAAGATGCACAGCCACGCCAATTCACAACGATGTTATGATCCGTCAGCTAGATCACGGCTGTAGTATACTGGAAAAGACATCCTCAAATCAGCCAAGCGAAAAGAATGGGCAAACCCCTCGATGGCTACCTTTCCATGAAAGGCCGCGCCAAAACCGAAACAGGCGACGGCTTACGACGCTAACCCCGTGAGAACGGGTGACGCGAAACTATGCGCATGTGCCATAAGAACCTGCTCGAACATCATGTGGTGTGAATCTTTTTCTCACATAACCAATGCCTGCCTTTTATGGTTGCACTTCGTGTGGAAACAGGTTATTTCTTACATTCATCAGGGTATCCTTTCGAAGGCTGAAAACCATGGAAAAATTCGATGTCATTGTCGTGGGGGCCGGCCTGGCGGGCCTGGCGGCCGCGTATACGCTTGCCGGGAAAGGCGTCGAGGTGCTTGTGCTTGAACGAGGTGACTATCCCGGCGCCAAAAACGTCACCGGCGGGCGCCTGTACGTGAACCCGGTTCGAACGTATTTTCCCGATCTCTGGAAGGATGCTCCATGGGAGAGGCACATCGTTCAGGAAGGCCTTTCGTTGATGGCCAACGAACGATCATTAGCGATTGATTACCGCGGGAGGGAACTGCGTGAGGAGCCTCATCAGAGTTACAGCGTCCTGAGATCGAAATTCGACCGGTGGCTTGCCGAACAGGCAGAGTCAAAAGGCGCCATGCTTCTGAGCAAAACCCGTGTGGACGACGTCATCCGCGAGCAGGGAAAGGTAACGGGTGTTAAGGCAGGCGGCGATGAGTTGAATGCAGATGTGGTGATCGCCTGTGACGGAGTGCTTTCTCTCGTTTCAGAGAAAGCCGGAATCCGCTTTGCCGGCAAGCCCCATGATTACGCGGTAGGCATCAAGGAACTCATCGTCCTTGAATCCGGCGTGATAAACGAACGCTTCAATCTTGAGGGTGACGAGGGAGCGGCCCGGCTTTATGTGGGGCAAGTGACGAAAGGCAGATTCGGGGGAGGTTTTCTATACACAAACAGGGAAAGCGTAAGCCTCGGGATCGTCATCGGCATTGAAGAAATGTTGAACGACGCCACGATTGATGCGCCTGCCCTCATTGAAGACTTCAAGCAGAATCCTGAGATCGCAGGTCTGGTTCGAGGCGGTACGACGGCGGAATATTCTGCGCACGTCATTCCAGAGGGAGGATTCAAGTCGCTGCGCGCACTCTATGGAGATGGAATCCTTGTCGCGGGGGATGCGGCCGGATTGGCTTTGAATATGGGTTTCACCGTGAGGGGAATGGAATATGCCCTCGCCTCCGGGTACTTCGCCGCACATGCTGCAATCAGGGCTAAAGAAAAAGGTGATTTCAGCGCCGAGACGCTGTCGGCATATAAGACGCTTCTTGAAGAAAGCTTTGTCTTGAAGGATTTAGCAGCCTTTAAGGAAGCGCCTGACGTTCTGAGAAATCCGAGGATATTCAATCATTACCCTGAAATGATCGGGGGCTTGTTGAAAGACCTTTATTCTATAGGCGACCATCCAAAGGCCGGCATTTATCAGACACTGAAAAGGCACCTGGGCATGGGGGAGGTCTGGTCCATCATAAAAGATATGACGGGGGTGAGAAGAATATGAGCGATGCGGCAGCCTTGAAAGCGAAGCTTGGGCTGAACGTATTCAAGCCGTTGAGGGAACCCCACATCCGCATACGTGCGGGGATGGAAAAGGACCCAAGATTGAGGCCGGCTGTCCGGATCTGTCCCGCGGGCCTTTACAGCGAGAATGAAAAAGGCGAAATCGTGCTTGCCATCGACGGGTGCCTGGAGTGCGGGACCTGTCGCCTCGGCTGTGGCACGGACGTTCTTGAATGGAATTATCCAGAGGGTGATACGGGCGTGCAGTTCCGTTTCGGGTAGCAAACAAAAAAAATAAACGAGGAGGGAGAATATGAATTTCAAACTTTCAGAAGAACAGGAACTCATTCGAAAGAACATCAGGGAATTTGCGGAAAAGAACGTGGACCCCATCGCAGCGGAGATTGACGAGAAAGAGCGACATCCGGCTGAGCTCTTCAAGAAGCTCGCCGAGGGCGGCTGGATGGGTATCCCGATACCCACGCAGTACGGAGGTTCTGGAGCGGACTACCTGACCAACGCCATCGTCGTCGAGGAACTCTCGCGCTCATGCGCATCCACGGGGTTCACGGTCTCCATCCATGTGGGCATCGCCTGCATGTTGATTCTTCTCTTCGGCAACGAGGAACAGAAAAAGAAATATCTCACGCCTCTTGCCAGGGGAGAACATATGGGAGCCTTTGTCCTGACCGAGCCCGGCGCGGGCACGGATGTCATGGCCGCAACAACGATGGCTGCGAAAGACGGCGAATTTTACGTCCTGAACGGGACGAAGACCTTTATCTCAAACGGGCCGCTTGCCGACACCTATATCGTTTTCTGCTGGACCGACAAGGCCGCGGGAAGAAAAGGCATGAGCTCGTTTATTATTCCCAAAGGCACGCCGGGTCTGAAACCGGGAGAGCACTTCCATAAGATGGGGCTCCGCTCCTCTCAGACATCGGAGGTCGTTTTCAAGGACTGCCGGGTTCCCAAAGAAAATCTGCTGGGTCCTGAGGGAGCAGGCATGATGAATGCCATGACGGGTTTCGACCACGGCCGCGTGGGTATTTCCGCCCAGTCAGTGGGCATTCTACAAGCGGCCCTGGACGAATCGATCAAGTACTCCAAGGAGCGCGTCCAGATGGGAAGTCCGATTGCCCGGCATCAGGCCATTTCGTGGATGATTGCAGACATGGCCACTGACCTTTCCGCAGCGAGATTTTTGACATACCATGCCGCGTGGCTCAAGGATCAAAAACTGCCCTTCAGCAAGGAAGCCGCAATGGCGAAACTCTTTTGTGCGGAAAAGGCCATGCACCATACGATCAAGGCCGTACAGATTCACGGCGGATACGGCTACATCAAGGGCGCGAAAGTCGAGCGCCTGATGCGCGACGCCAAGATCACCGAGATATACGAAGGCACCTCGGAAGCTCAGAGAATGGTCATCTCGGGGAATGTGCTGAGATAAACAAGGCGAAAGGCACGAGGCAAAAGGCTAAGGGGAAAACAGGCTTCAATTATTTTCAGCCGTTAGCCCTTTGCCCTTAGCCCTTAGCCTGAACGGAGTTTTGTATGCCTGACATTGTCGTTTGCTTCAAATGGGTTGTAGATGAGGCCTATATAAGGCGCACGTCCTCAGGCGATCTGGATTTCACGTCGGTCGATTACAAGATCAGCGAGTATGACCGCAATGCCATTGAGGCGGCGGTGCGTCTCAGGGATGCCTATGGCGGCAGTGTAACCGCGATGACGGTCAGCGTGCCGGAAGCGACGAAGGGCATTAAAGATGCCCTTTCCCGCGGACCGGACAATGCCGTCTTCATAGCAGATCCATCTTTCAGGGATCTGGAGTCGTCACAGACGGCCGCCATTCTAGGTGGGGTTATCAAGTCAAGAATGTCCTGTCAGCTTGTCATCTGCGGTGAGGGTTCGGGTGATTTCTATGCCCAGCAGGTGGGACCACGCCTTGCAGAGATTCTTGGCATTCCATGTGCCACATATGTTCAGAAGATAACGATTGACGGAGGGCAGGTCATAGCTGAGCGAAAGGCGGAGGATTTCGTTGAAGTCGTGGCGATGCCGATGCCGGCACTGGTGACGGTGCTGCCTGATATAGGTACGCCTCGCATCCCGGGGGTGAAAGATACGCTCATGGCGTCGAAAAAGCCTGTCGTAACTCTAGGTAAGGGTGATTTGGAGCGAATACCGGAGGCATCATTGAAGACGGTCGGCATGAAGGCGTCGCGGATGGAGCGTGAATGCGAAAAATTCACCGTTGATACCGCCGATATAGCACGGTTTGTCGGGGCATTGCAGAGAAAAGGGGTCCTGAGATAGGGGAGCAAGTAATATGCCGGGTGTATGGGTTCTTGCTGAAAACAGGTCACAGACTTTAGAGCTTCTGACCATCGGCAGATTTATGGCGGGGAAGATAGGGACAAGCCTTTCCGTTTTTTTATGTCAGGACCGGGAATCTGCCGGAGATTATATGGCTTGCGGAGCCGATGAGGTCCTGCTGCTTCCAGAGATCGCCAAGGATCAGTCTCTGGATGCCTATATTCCCATTCTATCAGAGGAGGCGGGAAAAGCTGATCCAGATCTCTTTTTAATCGCCTCGACTTTCAGGTTGAAAGAAATTGCGGCGAGGGTAGCAACGCGTTTAAATACAGGCCTATGCAGCGATTGTATAAAGATATACTTTAATGATAGAAGCGGGGCTGTGGAGATGGAAAGGCTCATGTACGGGGGCGCTGCCGTTCAAAGAGTCGTCTGCCAATCGCGGCCGATCATGGTTACTGTGCCGCCACGAACCTTCGAACCGGCCGGGACTGAGTCAGGAAGGAAAGGCCAGATACGCAGCCTGAAAGAATCTCCGAGATCTGCCGGCAGAGTCCTTGAGAGAAAACGCAGGGAAAGAGAGTCAAAGGACATCCGGGAGGCGAAAGTGGTCGTCTGTGTAGGCAGAGGCGTTGAGAAAAAAGAGGATATTGCCCTGGCGAGGGAGCTGGCTGAAGTTCTCAGAGGAGAGATCGCGGGCACGAGGCCAGTTACGGAAGAGCTTCACTGGTTGCCCGAAGAACTCTGCATCGGCCTCTCCGGAATACAGATCAAGCCGGAGCTTTACGTGGGTATCGGCGTCTCCGGCCAAATTCAGCATGTCACCGGGTTTCGTGATGCCAAAGTGATATGCGCCGTTAATAAAGATGCAAACGCTCCGATCTTCGGGGTAGCGGATATGGGTATCGTCGGCGACCTATACGATGTTGTGCCGAAACTGATCAATGAGTTGAAGAAGTGAGAAGCAGTTTAATAAATATAATTTTAAATTCAAGAGCCACCTTTTCATACATATAAGGCGGCTTATTTATTTCTTTCCTGTAAAGCGTTACCCCACGACACTTCAATTTTATTGTAGATATCTTATGTAAATCTTGATAGTTATTGGCTGAAGCGTTTAATATGTGAAATCCTTTAACAACGCATGAGGTGCTATACTGATTACCAGAACCCCGTATCTGAAAACGATCGGGGTTTTTTATTGCCAACCTTTTCAACTGAACCTATTTTCAACTATGAGCAAATTGAATCTTCTCATAATATTTCTTTTCATCTCTTTCATGATCTTCAATTCGAAATGATAATATAGATTCTTATTATGGCATCAATCTTCAAGCTGAGCCTAAATAATGTTAGTAGTCTTTTCTGGGTTGTTATCTTCTGTATTGCCTACGTCTCTGCATTTTTCCTGAGTGGGATCCAGATCCCGAAATTGGCGCTCGACCCTTCATGGGCAGTGGTGCTGGAGTATGCATTCGAACACAACTTTCAATTTGGCAGAGATATTATTTTTACGTACGGTCCTCTTGGGTTTCTCAATTCCACAGTCAGCCAAGGGCACCTTATTGAACTACGAATTGTTTTTGCTCTGTTCTGGAGTGGGATCGTTGCCTGGGCAGCTACCGAAATAGCGAGACAGATCGAAGGGCCACTGAAATTCCTTTTTCTGGTCTGGTTCTTTGTTTTTTCTTATGTCGGCCAGATTGAGCAGCACGCACTATTCATGATGGCTTTTGGCTGCACGGTGCTGATGGGTGATGTGCTGAGGCACAGGGTAGCTACCACAATCTTTATCGCGGCATTTGCTCTGCTCTCCCTTATCAAGTTTAACTTTTTAGCTGCAGCAGCAGTGGGCATCTTAATCTCTTCTGCCGTTCAGTTCAACAGGCGCAATATTCGGACAGCGATTCTTATCGTACTGCTGTTTAGCACATTCTTCGTTATTTTCTGGTTAGTGGCCGGCCAACAGTTAGAAAACCTTACACCATGGTTCAAGGGTAGCCTTGAGATCGCGTCAGGTTTCACTGAAGCAATGACTACCATTCCGCGGGCAGACGTTTTTGTGGCCTGCGTTGTCGCAAGCATCCTATTCCTCGTTGCGCTTGGGGTTGTCGGCTGCTCGTCAAGGTTAAATAGCGGACAAGTCGGACTTATAGCCGTGATATTTAGTTATCTGTTCCTTACCTGGAAGCACGGATTTGTGAGAGCCGACGGTCATGTACTTATCTATATCATGGCTCTCCCACTCTTTTTCGCCATATTGCTAACCAATGCCTTTCATAAATCGATGCCGAACAACACCCACCTAAAGCTTGCCATTCTGTATGCCGGCGTGGTGGTGTTCTGCTCGATAGCCGCCAATTTCCAGAATGCGGGTACGATGCAGGAACGATTGCGGGGTTGGCCTCTTCATATCCAGGAAAACACACGCATGATAGTGCGGGCGGCAACTGGCGATCGGTATAAACTGTTTCCTGTGCTGCAGCCTAGTCAAAAAGTGATCCAGCCCGATCTGCCGGTTGCGCGACAGTTGATAGGAAAGGAGCCGACTGACGTCATCAACTATCTGCAGTGGGCGGCCATAGCTAACTCCATGAACTACCAGCCGCGGCCAGTCATCCAAGGATATTCAGCTTATACTCCTTATCTTCAAGGACTAAACCTTGCTTTTTTCCAAGGTAATAAACGTCCCTCTTATCTACTTTTCAATATGGAGACGATTGACAGCAGGTTCCCAACTATGGATGATGCAGCCGCTCTTCCTTTCATTCTAATAAACTATAGACTAATAGCTAAAGATGGCAAGTTCCTAATATTTAGAGAAAAAAGAGGGATTGTGGCTGAAGTCCATACTAAACTGATCCACGAGCAACAGCTAAAGTTTGGCGAGCGCTTAGATATCACACCATGGAATGAGAGCCCATTAGTTATGCAGGTAAGCATGAAATCAACTCTTCTGGGGAAGGCAATAAGATTCTTGTTTCAGGCGCCTATGATATTTATATACACGCATGGTGAGAAAGTCATGACCCGCTACCGTTTTATACCCTCCATGGGCGAGCGTGGTTTTCTCTTAAGCCCGATTCTGGCTACAAACGATGACTTAGTTAACTTCCTATCGTACGGCACTGGCGACCGACCCAAGGGAATTCACTTTTTCCGACCGGCATACGCTTGGGGGCAACTGTCTGACGTGGTTACGGTCAAGATCTACCGGGCAGAGAGATTACTTAATAGATCGAACCATAAAATCAATCCGCTTGAGGTGGGACAGCTCAAAAGTAATGTTTTTGTCCCAGAACCCATCAGTATTGAGACATCTAACCCACGAATGCTGCTTGACTTTGCAGGGGAACCCTGTTTATTGGTTCGACCGCCGTCTCGAGTAATCCTCCCGATCCCTAAGGGATCTAAGGAGTTTTCTGGGTATTACGGAATTCTTAAGGGGGCTTATACGAAGGGGGTAGTGTTTGCAATTGAGGCGGAAGACTCTAATGGCGGCAGGCGACAATTAATGACAACAAGGATACCGCCAAGCAATAACACTTCTGACTATGGAAGACTTCATTTTCGAATTCGTATCATCAGCCAGAGAGATAAACGGGTAATTCTGACAACCAACCCCACCTTTCAGCAGACTGATAACCCAAGTGTGGGATCTTTACTAATAGCAAAAGGGATCAATGATCCAAATAGACTTTATTATGATCAAGACTTTGCAGTTTGGTCAGAGTGTCGATTTTATTAGTTGATGGTCAACTGGGAGGGTAGATCATGCGAAACGTTCTTGTCACCGGTTCATCCGGTCTGATCGGCTCGGAAGTTGTTACTTTTTTTCATAATGAGGGGTTTTTTGTTCACGGAATTGACAACAACCAACGGGCAATTTTTTTCGGCCCAGCGGGAAATACCATTTGGAAAAGGCAGCGTCTTGTGGAGACGCTGCCAAACTTCCGACACCACGAACTGGACATTCGCGACCGCCAGGAGGTACTCGCCCTCGTGAAAGAACTAAAGCCCTCGGGACTCATCCATGCCGCGGCCCAGCCATCCCATGATTTGGCAGCGACCATCCCCTTCGACGATTTCGAAATCAATGCCGTTGGTACCCTTAACCTTCTTGAGGCAGCACGTCAGGCCTGCCCTGAGTCTCCCTTTATCCACATGTCAACCAACAAGGTCTACGGAGACCTACCCAACAGCATCCAGCTTGAAGAATTTGAAACCCGTTGGGATTATGCCGACCCCCAATACGCTAACGGCATCGCAGAGAGTTTTCCCATCGATCAGTCGATACATTCACTTTTTGGCGCCTCCAAGGTCGCAGCAGATGTCTTGGTTCAGGAATATGGCCGCTACTTTGACATGCCCACCTGTTGCCTGCGGGGGGGGTGTCTCACGGGCCCCAATCATTCCGGGGTTGAATTGCATGGTTTCTTGAGTTATCTTGTTAAGTGCAACTTAGAGGGGCGTGAGTACACAGTCTATGGATACAAGGGCAAGCAGGTTCGAGACAACATCCATTCCGAAGATGTTGCCCGTTTCATTCATGCCTTCTACAAAGCACCACGCTGTGGTGAAGTTTACAACCTCGGCGGCGGCAAGGGGAACTCCTGCTCTGTTTGGGAAGCCTTTGCCATTACCGAGGAGTCCAGCGGCAAGAAGCAGGTCTACCGCTATGTGGACCAGAACAGAATCGGTGACCACATCTGTTACTACAGCGATCTCACAAAGATGAAAGCACATTATCCTCAATGGAATATCACGAAGTCACTGAAACAGACAATCAGAGAAATCGTCGCAGCCTGGCAGGACAGGACAGGGAATTGATGGAAAAGCGTAAAGAACGGCTGAAGACACAGTACGAGCAACGGTTTGGAGCAGACGCAGCTTATCGTAACCAGGTCTGGGGTATCCTGTGCAGAGATTATTTTTCCCGATACGTCCCCAGGAGATCGAAAATTCTGGAACTTGGTGCTGGTTGGGGTGAGTTCATCAACAATATTGACGCTACCGAGAGGTATGCAATAGACCTGAACCCTGCTACCGCTTATTTGCTCGACCCAAAGGTAATTTCGATTGAACAGGATTGTTCGCAGCCATGGAGTTTCGATGATGATAATTTCGTCATTATTTTCACCAGCAACTTTCTCGAACATCTCCCCGACAAGGAGCAAATCGAACGTACCATTGCCGAGGCTCACCGCTGTCTCAAGAAGGGCGGTCTCATAATATGTCTTGGGCCAAATATCCGCTATGTCCCCGGTGCCTACTGGGATTTCTGGGACCATATTGTTCCCCTTACGGATATGTCATGCACCGAACTCCTGAAATTATACCACTTTACTGTTGACGTTTGTATCCCACGCTTTCTACCCTACTCAATGTCCCAAAGGAAAAAGCCTAATCTCATGCTTGTGAGTCTTTATTTGAGACTTCCCATGCTCTGGCCCTTCTTCGGCAAGCAGTTTCTGGTGATTGGGAGAAAGGTGGAAAAGGCATGAGAATTCTTATCGCTGGCATCTGTGGTTTTGTCGGAAGCACCCTTGCCAAATCTTGGCTGATTTCAGAACCAAGCCTGACTATTTACGGTCTCGACAACTTCATCCGCCCTGGTAGCGAAAATAACCGTATCGATCTTCAGAAGCTCGGGGTAAAATTCTTTCACGGAGATATCCGTTCTGCATCCGACTTCGAGACGCTGCCACAAGTGGATTGGGTCATAGACGCCGCTGCGAATCCGAGTGTGCTGGCCGGAGTCAATGACCTGACAAGCAGTCGTCAGCTTGTTGAGCACAACCTGCAGGGGACGGTCAACATCCTCGAGTACTGCAGGCGGCATGGTGCTGGGTTTATCATGCTCAGCACAAGCCGTGTTTACGCAATTACACCGCTGATCAAAGTGGCGGTGGAACCTGTCGGGATAGCGTTTCACCTTAGTGAAGGACAGCTTTTTCCCCCCGGCCTGAGTTCGGCTGGGGTGAGCGAGGAATTCAGCACTGTACCGCCGATTTCCTTTTATGGTAGCACCAAGCTTGCCTCCGAGATACTGGCTCTGGAGTACGGAGAGACGTTTGGCTTCCCCGTTTGGATCAACCGATGTGGGGTTATGGCCGGTGCAGGACAGTTCGGGCGTGCCGACCAAGGGATTTTTGCCTTCTGGATCAATTCCTGGCTGCACCGCCGTGCATTGACCTATATCGGCTATGGCGGCAAGGGATATCAGGTGCGTGATTGTCTGCACCCCCGTGACTTGATCCCGCTGCTGCGGAAGCAAACTTCTCCGGGAACGACGAGTTTGGTGAGGCTGGTGAATATTGGCGGCGGCAGAAGCCATGCAATTTCTCTGGCGGAGCTAAGCGGTTGGTGTGCCAACCGTTTTGGACCACATACCGTGACCGGCAATCTGGCGATACGCCGTTTCGATATCCCATGGCTGATCATGGACACAGCCAAGGCTCGGGAGGTTTGGGACTGGCAGCCGCAGACGCCACTTAATGACATTTTGGAGGAGATTGCGCTCCATGCTGAACAGCACCCCCACTGGCTGGAGCTCTCGGAAATCCCATGAACGCAAAGCCGGAAGAAAAGAAACCACTACAACTGCTCTCGATCGTTATTCCTGTTCAAAACGAGGAAGAGTGTATTTGCTCCACCATTGAGCACCTTCACTTGGAACTATGTCTACGAGAGGTACCCCACGAGATTGTCGTGGTTGATGACGGTAGCACAGATCGGTCTTTAGAGTTGTTACAGGGTCTGGCGAACATCCGTCCTGAGCTTAAAGTCATTCAAAATACGGGCAGTAAGGGTTTTGGGCGGGCTATCATCTTGGGGCTTGACTATATTTCCGGCGATGCTGTGGTCATAATGATGGCCGACGAGTCGGACGACTGCCGGGACGTGATCTGCTATTGGCAGGAACTGAACAAGGGATACGATTGCGTCTTCGGCAGCCGTTTCGTTAAGGGAGGTGGCACAATCGATTATCCGCTCATTAAGCTAATCATCAACCGAATTGCTAATACTCTCCTGAGGCTTTTTTTCGGGATAAAGCTGAACGATACCACCAATGCCTTTAAAGCCTATCGCCGTGAGGCGATCGATGGCTGTCGGCCACTTATAGCTCACCATTTTAATTTGACGGTAGAACTTCCCCTCAAGGCAATAGTTAGAGGCTATAGCTGGACGATGATCCCAATTACCTGGCGCAATCGGCGTACTGGGTTGGCCAAACTCAAGATCAAGGAGATGGGAAGCCGCTATCTCTTCGTTTGCCTATATATCTGGCTGGAAAAGTATCTTTCAATGGGCGACTATCGAAAGCGTTAACAACCACAAGACTCAAATTATTAACGCTGCGTAGAGGACTATTTTAAAGCCTTTGTCCAGATCCATGACGAGCATTTTTTAACGGCAGTACGTATTCTGGCGGTGTTATATCGCGCAGGCGATTTACCGGTATCTGGACGGCGTAGATTTCCGCAACGGTTTTTATTCGTGTGAAATGCCGGTTATAATCGGTAATACTTAATTCAATTCCAAACCGAAAATTACTGATAAATAGGTAAGAAAAAGAAAGATGAAAAAGCGCCGGTTAAATCAACCGGCGCTTTTGTCTTTAACGTCATCTTTTAAAAGGTAGCTTTATTTCTTCACGGACAAGTAACCCTTCGCAAGCGATGTGTTCACGTGGACGACGCCCTTGTTGAGGTCTTTGAGGGGGTAATCGTCGGTGATGGCGGGCAGCCTGTCGGCATCCGCCTGCGTCCTGATGACGGACCCGGCCGGGACGTAACGGCCGTCGGGAATCTTCACACCCATCATGAGCATCGCACCGGGCTCAATCACACATTTTCGACCCACGAAAGCCCGGAAAACAAGAACATTCATTCCTATAAACGTATCATCGAGGACGACGGCCGGGCCGTGGATTTGGGACTGATGGGCCAACGAAACCCTGTTCCCGACATAGACGGCATATTTTTTTCCGCTCACTTCGTATAAATTGTTTTCCACGGGCTTGCCGTGATGCTCCGTTTCCAGGGCGTGGATGACCACCCCATCCTGAACGTTGGAATCATCGCCCACGTGAAGGGGCTGGCCTTCATCACCGCGGACGGCAGCACCCGGAGCGACCATCACGTTCCTGCCCAGAATCACATGACCGATGACGGCAGCGAGCGGATGCACGAAAGCTGAAGGGTCGATAAAGGGGTCATAGGCCTTTGACACGAAATCAGTGACGACATTTTTTTCAATCATTCAACATCCTCCTGTATCGTCTTTTTTATTTTCTGTCCTTCAATTTAAAGAGTTTGCCTTTCATGCTTTTGATGCGTTCTTTTTCGACAAGGCTTGTCCAGACCCGGTCAACGTTTTCGCTTGTTGACTTCAGAGAACCTTCATTGTTAATGACGTAATCAGAGCGTAAAACCTTATCGTCAATGGACATCTGGGAGTTCAGGCGATCCTCGGCTTCTCGTTTGCTGTATCCGTTCCTCTCCGTCAGCCGCCTGACCTGTTCATCTCTGGAAATGTAGATCAGGACAATCGCGTCCACGGCATCCTGCCAGCCCACTTCAAAGAGGAGCGGAATATCCGAGAGGATGATCCCCCTTGGTTCTTTCCGCGTGATTTCCTTTATCTCCATCATCCATTCATTGAAAACGGCCGGATGAACAATGTCGTTGAGTTTTTTTAGCTTTGATTCATCGTTGAAAACCAGGGACCCCAGCTTTTCACGGTTGATGGATCGATTCTCGTTGAGGATTTCCGGTCCGAAACAGGAAACAATATCCTTCCATACCGGACGGCCCGGTTCCTCGACCCGGTGAGCCAGAGCATCGTGATCGATCAAACAGGCCCCCTTGTCGACGAACATACGGTCGACGGTTGATTTTCCGCTGGCGATACCGCCTGTGAGTCCGACATTGAGCATGTGGTCGTATCTATCATAAGGCAAAAATCCCATCAATGAAAAAGAACGGTTCGATGAGCTCATTGATCGAATAACAGGAACCTTTTGGACATAGCCCTTGACACGTTTTTAATTTAAAGCAATATTTGATCGTAATCAACTGCGGTTGGAAAGAGACTGAAGATCATCAGGACTGTTTGCCGATTTTTTTCGTTCATGAATCGAAGACACATAGAGAGGGATAATGAATGAATTCCGTGTAGACGAAGATGCCGGCATGAATCTCAAAGAATCCCTGGGCATGGAGTGGCTCGATACGAACGGTTTGGGCGGCTATGCTTCCAGCACGATTCTGGACTGCCATACAAGGAAATATCACGGCTTACTGGTATCGAAACTGAAAAAACCTTCGGGTCGGTTCGTGCTTCTTTCAAAAGTGGAAGATTCCATTTGCAGCGGAGATAAGGAATCTTTTCTGACCACACATCGTTACCCGGACGTCTTTCATCCGCAGGGCTATAAATATCAGACGGATTTCAGCCTGGATTATTCTCCATGCCTGACCTTCAGGATAGGCGATATCATTGTTCAAAAGCGCATCATGATGATCCAGGGGGAAGACAGGGTCTTGATCCGGTATTCCTGTGAGACCGGCAATGTTCCGCTCTTACTCAGGATCAAACCACTCATCGCCTTCCGCAGCTGTCATGAACTGAGCAGAGAGAATCCCTCGCTCAACGTCAGGTCCATTGATCTCCTGAATGGTTTTATGATCAGGCCATACAATGGAATGCCGGAGCTCTTTGTTCAGGCCAGCCATAGAAAATGCTTCCGGCCGTTCCCGCTGTGGTATCGTAACTTTGAATATTCCATGGAGGCGGAAAGGGGATTCGATGACCACGAAGACCTTTATCAGCCGGGCGTATTTGAGATTCCATTACAGGATGGATCCGACGTTTTCGTCTCGGCGGCCCTGAAAGAATACAAGGGGCGGCTGAAAGTTAAGTGGTCGGCGGAGGAACGAAGACGAAAGCAGGAGGCGATGAAAGACGAAGCGATCGTTCAAGATTTTGGAAGCAAAAGAGGAAGGGAAACCGCCTTAAAACTCGTAAGGGCAGGAAGGAGATTTATAATAACGGATCACATGAAAAAGCCGGCAATCGTTGCCGGATACCACTGGTTCTGCGAGTGGGGGAGAGACACGCTGATTTCTTTGCCGGGTCTTACATTCTGTTCAGGGCGGCCGGAAAAGGGGATAGCGATTTTAAAAAAATACGCGGGATTTGAAAGAAATGGACTGATGCCCAATTTCATATCGGAAGATGGAATTTCAAAGGCATACAACTCTGTGGACAGTGCGCTATGGTATTTCTGGGCGGTCCAGCAGATGCTGAAATACACGGATGACCTGAGAACTATAAAAAAAGACCTCTGGCCGGTCATGAAAAAAATCATAGAGAACTACATGGCGGGAACGGATTATAAGATATTCATGAATGATAATGGATTGATACATGCGGGTGACAAGGACACGCAATTGACATGGATGGATGCAAAGGCCGGAGGGAAGTCCGTCACGCCGCGCTCCGGTTATGCTGTGGACATAAACGCCTTGTGGTATAATGCACTCTCATTCGCGAATGACCTTGCGGAACGATTTGGTGAGACGACCTTCAATGTAAAAAAATGCATCGATCGAACAAGAGAATCTTTCAATGAAACGTTCTGGATCGAGAGCGGTCGTTATCTCGGGGATGTATCTTCAAATGGCAAACTGGACACGGCTGTGCGGCCCAATCAGATTCTTGCCGTTTCTCTTCCCTATTCACCGCTTGAACCGTCAAGATGGACAGGGGTGCTGGAAAGGGTGAGCCAGGAACTTTGGACCTCTTGCGGACTCAGAACACTTTCACCGGGAGACGCGGTATACAGGGGGCGCTATGAAGGGAATTCATCATCGAGAGATATGGCTTATCATCAGGGAACCGTCTGGCCCTGGCTTTTGGGGCATTTCGGTGAAGCCTGCCTGAAAACGGCGGAGGACAGGGCGGCCGCGAAGGAAAATCTTCTCGATCTCACGACAAAATTTTTGGATGAGCATTTCATGCAAGCAGGCATTGGATTTGTGTCGGAGGTTTTTGACGGCGATCCGCCGCACAATCCGGGCGGCTGCATCGCGCAAGCCTGGAGTGCGGCTGAGATCATAAGATTGATGAGAATATTGAAAGACGAACAGGATCGTTGATGAGGCGAGGGCAGATGCGTGTTCTCATGTTCGGATGGGAGTTCCCCCCGTATATCAGCGGCGGTCTTGGAACGGCCTGTTTCGGGATTACAGAAGGCCTTTCCAGGCTCGGCACGGAAATTGTTTTTGTTCTGCCTCGGCAAAAAGGGAACATTCATGAATCGCATGTGAGGCTTATCACGGCAAACGATGTTCCGTTGCATGAGAAATCCGAAACGGATCCATTTGCCCGGGCCGTGACGTTCCGGCACGTTGAATCCGATCTGATACCATACGCCGGAACAGGGCGGGCAAGAACAGTTGTCATGGGCGGGATAAGTGCTGCCGGGAAGTCAAGCCACGGCACCTGGGATCTGTCGGATGATTATGGTTCGGATATGCTTTTGGATGCGGCCAGATACGGCCGCACCGCCGGAATCATCGCAAAGGAGGAAACCTTTGACGTCATTCACGGCCACGATTGGATGACCGTTCATGCCGGGTTGGAAGCCCGGCGATTCAGCGGGAGGCCTTACATCTACCATGTCCACGCCCTCGAATTTGACCGGAGCGGGGAAAATATAAATCGCCGTGTGTATGAGATCGAGCGCCAGGGTCTCGAGAGCGCCGATCATGTCATAAGCGTCAGTCATTACACGAAAAACATGATCATCGAGCGGTACGGAATAAATCCGGAAAAAATAACGGTGGTACACAACGCCGTATCGCGGAATGAGGTATGCAAGCGTGCTCGCGGCGGGAAGACGACGGACCATAAGACAGTACTTTTTCTCGGAAGGATTACTTTTCAAAAAGGTCCTGATTACTTTATCGAAGCGGCTGCGAGAGTCCTCGAGAAAGTTCCGAGCGCTGTTTTTGTCATGGCGGGTTCAGGGGACATGATGCCGCGGATGGTCGAAAGGGTCGCCCGTATGAAAATGGGCCGAC
This sequence comes from Syntrophaceae bacterium UBA4054, assembly GCA_002383495.1. Taxonomy (GTDB): domain Bacteria; phylum Desulfobacterota; class Syntrophia; order Syntrophales; family UBA4778; genus UBA4054. The sequence continues at coordinate 44,117 of DFZO01000047.1, forward strand.
AATTTCACTTTACCGGATTCATCAAGGGGGAAGAAGTGGAACGCATCTATGCGATGAGCGACCTCTATGTCATGCCGAGCGTGTCGGAGCCCTTTGGGATCACGCCTCTGGAAGCCATGCTTTTTGATGTTCCGGTGATTATATCCAAACAATCGGGTGTCTCGGAAATTCTGAATCATGCATTGAAGGTCGACTTCTGGGACGTGAATGAGCTTTCGAATAAAATCATAGCGGTCCTCACTTATCCCGCTTTGGTGAAGGAAATGACGGATCGTTCGAGAGAGGAAATCGCTAAGATTCAATGGAATGCGGCAGCGGAAAAAATTGTGTCCGTATACCGCAGGATCTGTGGTTAGAGAGGAACGGGTATGCCATCGGTCTGCTGTTATTTTCAGGTACATCAACCTCCAAGGCATCGGCACTTCACTTTTTTTGACATCGACAAGGGGGTTGCATACGAAGATGAAGAAACAAACATGCAGATCCTGAAAAAAGTAGCGGAGAAATGCTATCTGCCGGCAAACCGCATCATGCTGGAACTTATCAGGGAATACAAAAAAGAGTTCCGAATCGCTTTTTCCATCACAGGTGTTGTTCTTGAGCAGATGCAAAAGATCAACCCGGACGTATTGGACAGCTTCAAACGTCTTGCCGATACGGGGTGCGTGGAGTTTTTGAACGAGACCTATTACCACTCCCTAGCATCGGTTTATTCCATACGCGAGTTCAGGGAGCAGGTTGAGCTGCATAAGATCAGGATCAGGGAACTGTTTGGCCAGAATCCAAAGACTTTCAGAAACACGGAACTCGTTTATAACAATGATCTTGCACGAACGGTGGAAAAAATGAGATACAAGGCCATCCTTGCAGAAGGAGCGGATCATGTTCTGGGATGGCGAAGCCCCAACCACGTCTATCAGCCTTTGGGGTGCAAGAAAATCAAGCTTCTTCTCAAGAATTACAGGCTGTCCGACGATATTGCCTTCAGGTTTTCGAACCGGCAGTGGCCGGAATACCCTCTGACAGCGGAGAAATACGCGCACTGGATACACCAGATGAATAACGGAGACGTGATCAATCTTTTCATGGATTATGAGACCTTCGGTGAACACCAGTGGAAAGACACGGGCATATTTGACTTTTTGAGGGCTTTTCCAGGCGAGGTTTTGAAACATCCGGATTTCAGGTTTCAAACCCCCATTGAAGTCGTAACGGAAAATGAACCTGTGGCACAGTTGGATATTCCGAATTATATCTCATGGGCAGACATGGAAAGGGATCTCACGGCCTGGATCGGGAACCCCATGCAGACCGATGCGATCAGCGTGCTTTATGGCATGGAGAAACAGGTCAGAAGAAAAAAGAATGCGGGTGTCCTGGACATCTGGCGAAGACTTCAGACCTCCGATCATTTCTATTACATGTGCACGAAATGGTTTGCCGACGGTGATGTGCATAAATATTTCAATCCCTATCAATCACCCTACGATGCCTATATCAACTACATGAATATATTGGCTGATTTCGATCATACTTTAAAAGGGAAAGGTTTATATCATGGAAGCCGATAAATATCTTTTTGAAGTGAGCTGGGAGGTCTGCAATAAAGTCGGCGGCATATATACCGTGATCAGCAGCAAGGTTCCCATGGCGGTCGGGACTTTCGGAGATAATTATTATTTGCTGGGCCCGGACTTGAAGACGAATCCCGAATTCGAGGAGACCGACGAAGAATGCTGGAACAGGATTCGTGAGGGAACGGCTATCAAGGATATTCCATGCAGGTTCGGGCGCTGGAAGATTCCCGGTGACCCAAAAGTGATTCTTGTCAGCTTTGGAAAGAAGCTCAACAAGGATCAGCTGCTCTATGAATTGTGGGAGAGCTACGGGGTTGAATCCATTGCGGGCGGATGGGATTACGTGGAGCCCGTGATGTTCAGCTATACCTGTGGAGCTGTCATTGAAACAATTTTCAATCTGGTCGTTCGTCCCGCGGAAGGAGTCGCCGTTGCCCAGTTCCATGAATGGATGTGTGGAGCAGGCCTGCTATTCATGAAGAAAAGAGTGCCGGCAGTTGCTACGGTTTTCACGACGCATGCCACCATACTGGGAAGATCGCTCGCAGATTCCGGCGTCGACATCTATGCGAAGATGGCCCATATCTCACCTCAGAAAGAAGCGGCTGAACACAACATCATGGCCAAGTATTCCATGGAGGCGGCAGCCGCCCGGGAGGCCGACTGTTTCACGACGGTCAGCCAGATCACCGATACTGAAGCCAAAAACTTTCTTGGCAGAAATGCGGATGTGATTGCGACGAACGGCCTTTGCATGGAGAATATTCCGAATTATTCGGTCAATAGAGATGTGCCTCAAGAATACAGAGAGCAACTGCTGAAATTCGCGTCGAGATTTCTGAGAAAGCGATTCGACCAGAAGACAAGATTGGTTTTGATTTCTGGACGCTATGAATATCACAACAAGGGCATTGATCTCTTTCTTGAAGCTCTTGGACGCCTTGATAAGGAAATGCAGAGAGGAGACCGCCAGCTTCTTGTCCTCATCTCTGTCATCGGCGGACATACGGCAATCAACCCCGCCGCGCTCCAGGATGGACCTGTGGATCCGGGAAGACCGCTCATAACCACCCATCGGCTTCAAAATGAATCATCGGACCCCATTCTTTCTGCCTGCAGCCGTCTGGGTTTAAAGAACGCAGCTGAAAACAGGGTCAATGTCATTTTCGTTCCCGCTTACCTGAACGGTCATGACGGTTTGATCAACATGGACTATTACAACGTGCTTGCAGCTTCTGATCTCGGAATATTCCCTTCCTATTACGAGCCCTGGGGATACACCCCGTTAGAGAGCATCGCCTACGCCGTGCCCACTATCACGACCGATCAGACCGGTTTCGGTCTATGGGTCCGGAACACGATTGGTGAAAACCGCGGTGTAATCATCCTGAAAAGAAGCGGAGTTCCATTCAATACGATCATCGAGAATCTTTTTGGCATATTGAAATCATTCATCGCCTGGTCCGATGAAGAAATGGCAGAGAGGCGCCGGGAAGCCAGGCGCGCAGCCGCGCAGGCGGCATGGATCAAATTTTACGACCGGTATAATGAGGCCTATGGAAAGGCTCTTGCCGTCGCGAGAACGAGGACGGCGTCTTTCGATTCTGCGGATATCGGGGAGAAGAAACATGTCTTTGCCGGAACGGCATCTATGCAGCCCCACTTTCGAAACCTGACGGCCGTTGTCAATCTACCCCGTGAGATCCATCGCATAAGAGAAATGGCTTACAATATGTGGTGGACCTGGAATCCCGAGGCTCTGGAGCTCTTCACCCATCTCGATCCGAAATTGTGGGATGAGTCGGGATGCAATCCCGTCAAGATGCTCGAGCGGGTTTCCCCGGAGAGGCTTGCCGAAGTGGCGGGACATGAAGGTTATATGGGCCTTTATGAACGTGTGGTGAGTGAGTTCGACGAGTATCAGAAAGGGAAGGGCAACGGAAAATCGGACCACTCTCAGTATATCAAATGGTCGTCCCCTGTCGCGTACTTCTCTCCTGAGATCGGCCTGCACGGAAGCATTCCCATCTATTCGGGCGGTCTAGGCGTCCTGGCCGGCGATCATCTCAAGGCGGCAAGCGATCTCAATGTCCCGCTGGTGGGTGTGAGTCTTCTGTATAAAAACGGTTATTTCAAACAGCGTATTGACAAGGAAGGATGGCAGATCGCTGAATATCCAGAAAGCGATTTTTCAAACTTGCCCGTACAGATTGTCCAGGATGAAAAGGGAAATGATGTTCAAGTAACAGTGGAACTACCGGGACGAACCCTCTTCGCCAATATCTGGGAAGTAAAGGTCGGTCGCGTGATGCTCTATCTTCTCGACACGGATATACAGAGAAACACCGTTCAGGACAGAAAAATCACCTCACGCTTGTATAACGACGAGCCAAGGGTGAGGATCGAACAGGAAATTCTCCTCGGAATCGGGGGGGTGAAGCTGTTGAAGAAACTGGGTATCCGGCCGAGCGTTTACCATATCAACGAAGGTCATTCGGCCTTTCTGCTATTCGAACGGATGAATACGCTCATGATCGATGAAGGACTCACCTTTGATGAGGCGAAAGAAGCGGTGAGAAGCAACACAACATTCACCACGCACACGCCTGTCGAAGCGGGCAATGAGAGATTCGACAAGGAACTCGTGGAATACTATTTTGCGAGCTATTTGAAGAGATGGGACATTGCCTGGTCCCAGTTCTGGGAACTGGGGAGAAAGGAAGGCGGCGAAGAAAAGTCGTTCTTCATGACAATTCTCGGACTGAAACTGTCTGAGAAGAAAAACGCCGTGAGCCGCGTCCATGAAGACGTAGCCCGGAGAATGTGGTCTGGCGTGTGGAAAGGATTTCATTATTCCGATATCCCCATCGGGCATATTACCAACGGCATTCATGTTGTGTCTTATGTGGCGCCGGAGATGCGGGACGTCTTTGACATTTATCTCGGCCGTGGGTGGGAAAAGGGTGTTGCCGATGAAGAATTATGGAAGAAGATTCAGGATATTCCGAACGCGCACCTTTGGCGGGTCAGAAGCAGCCTCAAATTCAATCTCCTGAACATGCTCAGAGAAAGCGTCACGAAACAGGGGGTCAGGTACGGCGAATCCAGGACTATTCGCGAGGAACTTCTTGCAAGGATCAACCCGACAGCCCTGACGATCGGTTTTGCCAGACGTTTTGCCCCCTATAAGCGTGCCACGCTCATGTTTTCAGATCTGGATCGTCTTGACAGAATCGTGAACCATGAAAAACGGCCCGTTCGCATCATCTTTGCGGGGAAGGCCCATCCCAGCGACGGCATAGGCAGGGAATTGATAAGACAGGTCATTCGATTCTGCAACGACAAGCGATTCATCGGGAAGATATTTTTTCTCGAAGATTATGATATTTCAACTGCTCATGAGCTTGTAAAAGGGATCGATGTATGGCTGAATCTGCCAAGGAGACCTTTGGAGGCCTGCGGTACAAGCGGTCAGAAAATCGTCGTCAATGGCGGCCTCAATCTCAGCACATCCGATGGCTGGTGGTGTGAAGGATATGACGGTACAAACGGCTGGAACATCGGTCCCGCGAGGACACGTTTCATAGGTTATGAGAACGATGCGGAAGCAGACACGCTGGACGCGGAATCTCTCTATTCAATGCTCGAGGACGTAGTGACACCACTCTTTTATGAGAGGGACGCTTCAGGCATACCCCAGGAGTGGATGAACATGGTGAAGAGATCCATGATGACGATTGTACCGCGATTCAATGCCGAGAGGATGGTGACGCAATATCTGCACCAGATGTATCTGCCGGCGGCTCGAAGAGGCTACGATATGATTGACAACTCATTCAAGCTTGCTCGGGAGATTGCCGACTGGAAGCTTAAGGTGCCCATGCGGTTCTCATCGCTGCGGCTCATTGATGTGACCTTCGAAGGCATACACGGAGATACGCTTCTGGTAGGAAAACGTTTTACTGTCAACGTTCGAATTGATCCGGGAACGATGGCGGCTGAAGAAATATTACCGGAGTTGATCATCGGGAAAATGGAACGAAAGGAATTTGTGAGAGATCCGGAGATCGTTCCGTTGCGATCGACAAAAAAAGACGGCGGTGTTCTGACCTATAGCTGCGAATACCATGTGCCGGAGAGCGGACAATACGCTTACGGCATCCGGATCGTCCCCTTCAACACGAACCTGACGAACACGCGGGACCTGGGGCTGGTGCTTTGGGGCTGAAGACAGTTCAGAGACTGTATACCTTCTCCCCCGGGAGCACGGAAAAACCGTTCTTGACAAGGATGTCTATTGCTTCGTCCGTGGGCGTGAAACGGAAAATGATGATGGCGTTTTCTCCGCTTCTTTCAATGAAGGCGTACATGTACTCCACGTTGATGGCGTGTCTGGCAAGAACGGTCAGGATGCTGTGCAGTCCGCCGGGTCGGTCGGGAACCTCCACGGCGACCACATCGGTGCGCTTGACCGTGAAGCCGCCTTCCTGGAGGACTTTTTTGGCTGTCGCCGCATCGTTGACAATGAGCCTGAGGATACCGAAATCAGAAGTATCCGCAAGTGAGAGCGCCCTGATGTTGATATTGGCCTTGCTCAAGACTCCTGTGACCTGCTCCAGCGCACCCGGCCTGTTTTCCATGAAAATGGATATCTGCTCGACCTTCATTCGTGTACCCCTTTCTTAGATTTGCCGCTTGTCGATGACGCGCTGTGCTTTACCCTCGAATCGCTGAATGGTCTTGGGCTCCACGAGCTTCACCTGCGCGGTCACTCCGAGATAGTCTTTCAGATCTTTTGATATTCTTTTTTCAAGGGACTGAAGAGCTTTGATCTCATCTGAAAAAATGCTTTCGCTGACTTCGACTCGAACCTCAAGGGTGTCCAGGGTTTCCACCCGGTCAACGATCAGCTGGTAATGGGGCTCAAGTCCTTCTATACCCATGAGGACGCTCTCGATCTGAGAGGGGAAAACGTTTACACCCCGGATGATAAGCATGTCGTCGCTCCGTCCCGAGACTCTTTCCATGCGAACGAAAGTCCGGCCGCATCTGCAGGGGGCCGTGCTGATTCTTGAAATATCTCTGGTTCTGTAACGTATCAGGGGAAATGCTTCCTTGGTAATGGTGGTGAAAACAAGTTCGCCCTGTTCTCCCGGAGGCAAAACGTCACCCGAATCCGGATCGATGGTTTCCACAATGAAATGGTCTTCGAATATATGCATTCCCTCGCGTCCCTCCGCGCATTCCATGGATACTCCGGGACCGATGACCTCTGAAAGACCGTAAATGTTCAAAGCCATGATGTTGAGCTTGTTTTCAATCTCAAGCCTCATTTTTTCGCTCCAGGGTTCCGCGCCGAGAATGCCGACACGGAGCTTGAGCGATCTCATATCAACCCCCATCTCCGCTCCAGCCTCGGCAAGGGTCAGTGCATAAGACGGGGTGCAGCAGATGGCGGTAGGACCGAAATCCTGAAGAATGACGATCTGTCTTTTTGTATTACCGCCGGACATGGGAATAACGCTGGCGCCGAGTTTTTCTGCGCCGTAATGAGCCCCGAGACCTCCAGTAAAAAGTCCGTAGCCGTATGCGTTATGAACGATATCGTTCCGAGTCACGCCTGCGGCTGCGAAGCAGCGTGCCATGAGTTCAGACCAAGTTTCGATATCCCGTTTTGTATATCCGACGACGGTCGACTGGCCCGTTGTTCCGGAGGATGCGTGCATTCTTACGACGCTGCTCATGGGAACGGCGAAAAGACCAAAAGGATAATTATCTCTCAGATCTTCTCTTGTGGTAAAGGGGAGATTCTTGAGGTCGTCCAAAGTCCTGATGTCATCGGGATTGACACCTGCCTGATCAAAAGATTTCCGATAAAAACCGACCGTGTGATAAACGCGCTGGGCGACATGCTGAAGCCTTTTAAGCTGCAGCGCCTCCAATGCTTCCCTCGGAAGAGCTTCAAATTCTTCGTTGTAAATCATGGATTTCGGCTCCTTCTGCTGGTTTCATTATGTACATTGTTCCAGTTTATATCCGCTAATGTATAAGATACAGATACCTTCCGTCAATCGGAAATTATTGATATTCATCATTTTGGCCCTACAGACGTTCAATAACTTCAGCCGCGAGGATCTTCCTCGATGAAAGCGATTCATCAGCTTCACGACCCGTCGAAACGTCTTTAATGCAAGAAAATTTTTCATCAATGAAGCCTTCCCCCTGCTTGATGCCGAAACGATAGCTCCTGCGTTCCTTAATGCTCAGTCTGCAAAGGATATTTTTTGAAACCCAAAGCGTGCCACCGTGGGCAAATTTAGACAAAATTCGCGCTTCTTTATCTGCAAAGTCTGTCGCCGTGATAATCCAGCCCGGGGACCCCTTGACCATAGCGCAGTATTCCTCTCCGAAACCCAGGCCCACGTTCAAGCGAATGTGTTTCGTAAATGCCCGTCCATTGGTCAATGAACTTCCAACCCGGCTTGATAGGCTGCGCACTTCAAGGCCCGTATTTAAGGCATTTCTCAGATAGGAGTTTTTTCCGTCGCCAAGAAAGAAGGCGCTGAAAAAATTGCCGAACTGGCATAATCCGTTATTTTTAAAGCAAATGGCCTCAAATTGTTCCATAATTGTCTCGAGTAAAAAACAATATTCTTCAGGCGGCATTTCGTCGGAAAGAATCCTAGAATCTTCCATGATGGCCTGGAGTACGCAAAAAGGGAGCAGGGAAGGGAGGTTGTGACCCGATGGATGGAGTGTTGATTTAATCGTTTTTTCTGCTGCTCTCAAAGGCTCGGAGGAGTCCATCTCGGGGAAAAGAGTCGGCGTTACCGGGTTTTCGTTTCGTCTTTTGATCGTTATCGGAGTTTGCTTGTAATTGTGAAATGGGCGATTCAGTTCAGTCTGCTTAAGCTTTTCCGCAATGGACTCCATTGAGAATCCTTCCTTCTTAAGATTCCGCACCTTTTCTATTCGCTCCAGTGCAGGACTTGGGAAATAACCGATCTTTTTCGGACCTTTTATACCGTCCAAAGGCGCCTGGACAATCGGCTTCGGCAGTATCCCCATTCGAATGTAATTATTCAAAGTTGCTCTTGATATATTCGTTTTTAAAAGAATATCCTTGCTGCTGATTAGAGTTTTTTCGTTTGACATGAGACTGTCTATCCCGAAATGGAAATTTTTTAATTCGCCATTTGTATATACAATATATGAGACGTATTGTCAAAAGGAATGAGACAGTTCGATTCAGCAAGCATGATTTGTACTGTCTAAGGCACACAATATATTAGATGAAGTTTTGGTTTTATGTATTTATAATCAGTGACACTATAGCGATATTAGTATGATTTGAGTTGGCGGAGTCGGGTGTCATTATTAGACAGTACAAATGTTAGAGAAAGACTGTATTTCAGTCTGTTCTTTTTCCCTTAATGAAATCTTCAGTAAGGCGAAAGGCTTCATCGTCGGTGAACTGCCTTGGGGGGTGTTTCATGAAATAAGCTGACGGGGAATAAAGAACCCCCCCGGTCTTCCGGTCCATAGCAAGCTTGCAGCACCGGATTGCATCGATGACGACGCCTGCGGAATTTGGAGAATCTTCAACGGAGAGTCTGATATCGAGATGCATGGGGACATCTCCGAAAAGTTTTCCTTCCATCCTGAGAAAAGCAACCTTGTTGTCCTTCTGCCAAGGCACCCAGTCGCTTGGGCCAATGTGAATGTTATCACTATTCAAGGGAACGCTCATTTGAGACTGAAGAGCCTCTGTCTTGGATACTTTTTTGGAGGCCAGACGGGATCTGTCAAGCATGTTCAGAAAATCCGTGTTTCCGCCGATGTTCAATTGATAGGTTCTTTCCAGCTGAACGCCTCTGTTTTTAAAAAGATTCGTCAAAACACGGTGAACGATTGTCGCGCCTAGTTGAGACTTGATATCGTCTCCTATGACGGGAACGCCTTTTGATTCGAATCGTTTAGCCCATTTCGGGTCACTTGCGATGAAAACAGGTATGTTGTTGATAAAACCCAGTCCGGCATCAAGAGCGCATTCCGCGTAAAATCTTGACGCCTTTTCAGATCCAACCGGCAGATAATTTAAAAGAATTTCAGCGCCCGTGTCCCTGAGGATTCTGGTCACGTCTTTCCACCCCGCGTCTTTCCGGTTCGAAACGACGACCCTGAGACGTTCATCGTAGGCCAAAGTGTGTCCGGCGAAGCTGTCCAGCCGCCGGCCCATTCTCACTTTGACGCCTGTCGGAGGAATATCTTCATGGAATAACTTGGTACAGTTCGGAGGTTGGAAGATGGCTTCTGAGAGATCTTTTCCGACTTTTCGCTTATCGATATCGAAAGCGGCAACCACTTCAATATCGCCAGGCCCGTAGCCCCCTATATCAGCGTGCATGATTCCGTTCATCTGATTTGGAATTTTCGTACTGTAAAAAGCAATTCCCTGAACGAGGGCGGAGGCGCAGTTTCCTATTCCTATGATGGCGACTCTGATTTTATCCATAAAACAAGACAACTCTCAGGTGAAATAATAGTGATGGAGTGAAGCGGGTTGTTTGAATCGATAAAAGAAATATAATTGGAATCGATTCATAATTCAATTTAATCTTTTGAGTTCTGGCCGTAATGCTCCTTGATCCAGGACTGGTAGGCTCCGCTTTTTACTCTCTCTATCCATTTCCTGTTTTCGAGATACCACGATACCGTCTTTATCAGGGCGGATTTGAAGGACTCCCGGGGTGACCAGTGAAGTTCACTGCCCAGCTTGGTGAAGTCGATGGCGTATCTGCGATCATGGCCGGGTCTATCCTCGACAAAGGTAATCAGATCCCTCCTTGAGAGGCCGTTCGGTGGCTGAACAAGATCGTCCAGAATATCGCAGATCATCTCGACGACCTGAATATTTTCCATCTCGGAGTTTCCGCCCACATTGTACGTTTCGCCGTTTCGTCCCGAATTCATGATAGTCCAGATGGCTTCGCAGTGGTCATCAACATAAAGCCAGTCTCGCACGTTTTTCCCGTCTCCGTAAACAGGCAACTTCTTGAAATCCAGGGCATTGAGGATCATAAGAGGGATCAACTTTTCTGGAAACTGATAGGGTCCATAATTGTTGGAGCAGTTTGAAAGAGTGACCGGCAGTCTGTAGGTCTCGTGATAAGCCCTGACAAGATGGTCTGAAGATGCTTTTGCCGCCGAATAGGGGCTGTTGGGCCGATACGGGGTCATTTCCGTGAAGTACCCATCTCTGCCCAGGCTTCCATAGACCTCATCCGTGCTGACATGGTGAAAGAGCAGGAATTTGTCAGCTCTGATCCTTGCGATTTCAAGGAGATTGAATGTGCCGACAATGTTCGTGTAAATAAAGTCAGAAGGCCTTCGGATGGACCGGTCTACATGAGATTCTGCTGCAAAGTGACATATGCTGTCGATCTCATGACGGGAGCAGAGATCGTCCATCGTATTCAGATCGCATATGTCGGCCCTCTGAAAAACATAACGGTCAGAGAAGCGAGACTCGATTTCAATCATGTTTTCCGGGTTTCCCGCATATGTGAGCTTATCGATATTCAGGATCCGACCCTGAAAGTCAGTTTTATTGAAAAGGTAATGGATAAAATTGGTGCCGATAAAACCGCAGCCGCCAGTGATCATGAGATTATTAAAAATTCTCTTTTCCATGAGTCTGATCAGAATCCTCAAATCCTCTAACGCTTGACCCCTTGAATCATTGAAATTGATCTTTTTTCATTGACTAATAAGCTTGCAACGCACCTGAAATTTTGCAAGACTGACAGTGAATTTGAAAACGTCTACATGAGATTGCCGTTTCATATCAGATAAAGGCGTTGAAATGAAAGAAATAATTAATAAGGCCATAAAATAGTATGAGAAAAGAAATCTGTCCTGAATCCACGTTGAAAGCAGGTGAAAGAAAACATGGTTTTCATGTCCTGAGAGTTGAAGAAATACATGACATGAGGATGTCGGCATACGAAATCGAGCATGAGGCCACAGGAGCAAAAGTCCTTCATCTTCACTGTTCGGATAAGGAGAACCTCTATTCGATCGGTTTTCGAACACCTCCGAGAGATTCGACGGGTGTCGCCCATATACTCGAGCATGCCGTTCTCGCAGGGTCAGAGAAATATCCTGTCAAGGATGCCTTCAACGAACTTGCCCGCGGGACGCTGCAGACCTTCATCAATGCCTGTACCTATCCAGACAAAACCGTTTACCCTGTTGCAAGCCAGATTAAAAAAGATTTCTTCAATTTGGCAAGGGTTTATACAGATCTTGTTCTTCGCCCGAGACTCATGAGAGAAACGTTCTATCAGGAAGGACATCATCTCGAATTCGAGAATCCTGACGATGAGAATAGCCCTCTGACCGTGTCGGGAATCGTATTCAACGAGATGAAGGGCGCCTATTCGTCTCCGGATTCACTCATGTGGAAAGCAATTCAGGAGAGTCTCTATCCGAATACGATCTATGCCTTTGACTCCGGCGGAAACCCAGAGGTCATTCCCTTTCTCACCTACGAGCAGCTCAGGGAATTTCACCGTACCTTTTATTCACCATCCAATGCCCGGTTTTTGATCTATGGAGACATTTCAACTCTTGATCATATCGTCTTTCTTGAGGAGATGCTTCACGGATTTACCCGCATACATGTTGATTCGCGTATCGAAATGCAGCCCCGCCGGCTTGAACCGGTCAGGACAAAGGGATTCTATCCGGTTGGAAAGGAAGAAGACTCGACCGGAAAAACGACGGTCAATCTCGCCTGGATGATGGCGGACAACAGAGATCCGGAAGCCGTCATTCTGATAAAGATTGTTGCCCATGCCCTCCTGGGAAGTGCGGCCGGTCCGCTCAGAAAGGCTCTCATCGATACCGGAATGGGTGAAGATCTCTCCTCGGCATCGGGTATCGAAAGCGATCTCAGGCAGATCGCTTTTGTAGCAGGACTGCGAGGAACAAACCCGGAGATGGCGGAAAAAATCGAGTCCCTGATTTTAAAGACCCTGGAAGATATCGCGGCCTCGGGTTTTGAACGGGAGATCATCGAAGGGGCCCTTCATCAGATTGAGTTCAGCAGCAAGCAGATCGTTCGCAAAAAATATCCCTATGGCATTACCCTCATGGCGCGGGCCTATCATACCTGGCTATACGATGGGGACCCCCTGGTCGGCCTGAAGGTTCCGGGAATGATAGAGGGAATACGGGCAAAATGGGCCTCTGAGCCCATGCTTTTCCGGAATATTTTGAAAAGATGGTTTATCGATAATCCTCATCGGGTTCTCTCCGTCATGGAGCCGAGCCGGACGTACCTAGAGGAAAGAGACGAAGCATTCAGCAACATGATGAATCAGGCCCGGTCGGCACTGTCAGAAAGGGACAAAAAGGAAATGACAAGGGAAACCGCGGAGCTTCGAATGTTTCAGAAAGAAGACGATTTACAGGAAGCCCGTGCCAGTCTGCCGAAATTAGTGATGGAGGATATTCCGAGTCGGATAGAAACGCTGCCGTTGGAAAGGTCGTTTCTATCCGGCGTCCCTGTTCTGAAGCACGATATTTTCACAAACGGGATCGCATATCTCAATCTAGCCTTCGATATAACCCACGTACCCGATGATCTCCAGCCTTTCCTGAGCTTTCTGGGAAAAATCACTACGGGGATGGGTGCCGCGGGATTCGGATATGATGAGATGGCGAAGCGCGTGGCTCTGAAAACGGGTGGAATAGATTACCGGCTGCTGTCTGGAATGAGTGCAGACGGCCGGAAATGCTGGCAGAAATTCGTGATTTCCATGCGTGCGCTGTACAGGAACATCCCCGATGCAGTCAACATTTTGGAAAACATGCTGTGCGAGGGGAATCTCACCGATGAGACGCGAATGCGGGACCTGCTTCTTGAAAAGAAAAACAGCCTGTATTCATCCGTCGTGCCATCCGGACACCTGTTTGCCGGACGAACGGCGGCGTCGAGCCTGTCCATTACCGCCCGAAGAGAGGAGCAATGGTACGGAAGAACGCAGCTCTGCGCTCTCAGCCATGCGTCGAATCATTTTCAGAAGGAAAAGAAACTCATCCGAGAGAAACTTCAGGATCTGCGTGATGCGGTCTTTACCAGAGAGCGCTTGCTGGTGAACATGACGGCCGATGAAAGCGGACTGACGGGTCTCAACGAAAGCGTCAACGAACTGATCGGCAGTCTGCCTGCGGGCGGAGATGTCGTGGTCGCCGATAATCCAGGACTGAAACCTTCCAGAACAGGAATTGCCATACCGGCACAGGTCTGCTACGTGGCACAGGTCTTTCCAGCTCCGGTCTATTCATCGCCGCGGGCGGCACCCTTCATGGTCATGTCCAAGCTGCTGTCAAGCGGCTACCTGTATAAACGTATACGAGTGCAGGGCGGTGCGTACGGCGGGATGTCAATCTATGAGCCCATGGGCGGTCTCATGTCTTTTCTTTCCTACAGGGATCCTCATCTGGTGGAGACGCTGACAATCTATGACCGGGCTCTGCACCATCTCTTGAAAGAAACCCTTTCGGAGGACGAACTTGAAAAGGCTGTCATCGGCACGATCGGCGCTCTCGACAGGCCCATGGACCCCGAAAAAAAAGGAAGCACGGCCATGGTCCGCGAGTTTGCAAGACTTACCGATGATGAAAGACAGGCCTTTCGGGATGAAGTTTTTCGAACGACAATAAAAGCAGTTCAAGAGGCCGCCGAATTGTATCTTGCAGAATCCCGGGCACGTTCAGCCGTGTGCGTTTATGCTTCTGACGAGAATCTCAGAAAGGCAAATGAAGCGCTAGACCCCGGACTCCGAATCTTGCCGCTCACATGAAAATACTCTCACCAGCGGGAGAAAAGTCCCTTGTCCCTTCGATACCACAAGTTGGGCATGATCCTGTAGAACAAACGTGACAGGGTGCCGATAAATTCGTTTGATCGCCGGTCGAACTGACAGGCCTGGATGATCATTTCCTTGATTTCATCCTGTGAACCGCCTTCGTTGAAAATCTTGTAAGCGGTGCTGAAGAGGGGGCTGTACATGTTTTTCTTCTCAAGGAATCTGTTGACGCTCCTGATGCTGTTGGGTCCCTCCGGCGTTCCGTCGATCAATTCAAGGACATGGATATTCGTTTCGATGGGATTTCCCGTATAAATTTCATAGAACAGCTTGCCGTAGCGATAGTTCTTGCTGGCCTCCGAAGACACGGTCACGTATAGGTCGCCGACTCCCGCCTGGCTGTGGAAGGTCTGAAAACCACCCCCGAGCAGCATGGAGAGAGACCTGATCTCAACGCCGGATCTAGCAAAGAGCGTACCTGGTAAAGAAGCCCCAAGATGGAGACAATCGGTTACGCCTTTAAGATTTGCCACGATATTTTTCAGTGCCCCGCAGGCCTCGACACCGATCATGTCAAAATTGTAGTAGCTCGACAATTCCCTTCGATTGAACTTCAGTAACTGAGTCTGTACGATTTTGGCGATTCGTTTTTTCCCCGCTATGGTGAGGCAGACCGGATTCCCAAGGGCAATGTCGGTGTCGAAAAAAGGACCGCCGATGCAAACGATGTCGTACTTGTGCCGGAGGTTATAGAGATAGATGTTGATCATCTGTGAAGGGGTGATGATCTCTCTTGTTTTGTCGTCCGAAGCCAGGCCTTTGATGGGAGAAATGATGCAGGTGTGACCTTTCTTTTTTGAAATTAAAGGCTTCAGATAGTTCAAAATCTCCGGAAGACCGGTTATCGTCATGGCCAGGAATATGAAATCGTGCTCCCGGATCATCCACTCGAGGTCATTGGTCGCATAGACATTGTCTGAGAGCTTTGGAACCCTGTCCATTCCGCCTAATTTTCTGGCGAGATCCTGTGTCAGGTGTTTGGGATTGAGATGATTCGTGTTGATCTCCCTGCAGATATTCACGTCATGATAGTAAAGAGTAACTTTTCTATTGTTCTGTCCGAACTTGTATGCCAGGGAAGTTCCGAGTCTCCCCGGTCCAATGATGGCGACTTTACTCGTGTCCAAATGATCCCCTCTTGAATACGATTTCATGAATAAGAAAGCTGCTATATATAGGTAAAAGAGAGGCTGAAAGTCAAACAAAAACGAACGAGTGGCTCCCTCATCTCATAAAAATATTGAATTTAATTCGAAATTTGGGTATTTAATATGACTGTTTAACCGGTGAGGTCAAACCGCAGGGGATTAAGAATGGTTAGAAAAACAATATACGCGGTCATCATGGCAGGAGGAAAGGGTACAAGGTTCTGGCCGAGGAGCAGGAGGAAAAAACCCAAGCACCTTTTGGAAATTTTCAGCGGGAAAACCATCCTTCGCGAAACGGTCGACAGGATCAAGCCTCTGGTCTCGGATGAAAACATTTACGTGGTTACAGGACGCGGCCACGCGAACGAAGTGCGACGCCAGCTCCCGGAAATACCTGAGCCCCATATCCTAATCGAGCCTGTTGGACGAAACACAGCTCCCTGCATCGGACTGGCTGCCCTTCATGTGCACATGCGGGACCCCGAAGGTGTCATGGTGGTTCTTCCCTCTGATCACTTTATAAGCAACGAGAAGGAGTTTATCCGCGTTCTCTCCATTGCCGTCCGGATGGCGGCACGGGGAAGCGCACTCGTCACGGTGGGCGTAACCCCGACCGGTCCTGAGACAGGCTATGGCTATGTTGAAAAAGGTGAAATTTTAACAAGGTTCAAGAAAGAGGATATCTATCAGGCAAAATCATTCAGGGAAAAACCGGATCTGAAAAAGGCAAAAGCATTCATCCGGAGCGGTCGATTCCTCTGGAACAGCGGTATATTTTTGTGGAAAACATCAACCATACTGGACGCGATCAAGGTTTTTCTTCCCGACCTGCATGAAGGACTCCGTAAGATCGAAGAGGCACTGGATACTCGCAGGGAAAAGGACGTGCTTCAAAAAACATATCGGAGAATAGCGCCGGTTTCCATAGATTATGGTGTCATGGAGAAAAGTGGAGAGGTTCTGGTGGTCAAGGGCAAATTCGGCTGGAGCGATGTGGGGAATTGGGACGCTCTCTGGGAATTGCTGGAAAAGGATGCAAAAGGGAATGCTGTGATCGGACAGGGCATAGTTGTTGATTCAAGAAGGTCCTTTGTCTACTCCCCGGATAAACTGGTCGCCCTGATCGATGTGGAGGACCTTATCGTTGTAGAGACAAAGGACAGTGTTCTGATATGCAAGCGAGGCTCATCACAACATGTGCGGAAGATCGTCGATATACTTGAGAAGCGAAAGTTGAAGAAATACCTGTAATCGGCGAGAGCCGGGGCGTGGGTGTTGAGAGCGGGAAAAGTATGATTGATTCTTATAATCGTGAAATAAATTATCTGCGGGTCTCCGTTACGGACCGATGCAATCTGAGGTGCATCTACTGCATGCCCAAAGAAGGACTTTCCGTCATAGGGCATGACGACATCTTGAGGTACGAGGAGATATTGAGAGTTATTCGTGCTTCCATACAACTCGGAATCGCAAAGGTCCGTGTGACCGGGGGAGAGCCCCTGGTGAGGCGGGGGATTCTTGATTTTCTCTGTAAACTGAAAACCATCGATGAATTGCGGGATGTATCTCTGACAACCAATGGCATTCTGCTGGAGTCTCTGGCAGAAGGCATATTCGAGGCCGGCATAAGACGGATCAATATCAGTCTCGATTCACTGAATCCGGAGAAATACGAACATGTCACAAGAGGAGGATCCCTAGAAAGGGTCCTCCGGGGAATCAATGAGGCTCGTCGAGCGGGTTTTTTCCCAATCAAAATCAACATCGTTGTCATAAAAGGGTTCAATGATGACGAGATTCTGAGCTTCGCGCGTCAAACCATCGAAAATCCATACCAGATCCGGTTTATTGAGCTCATGCCCCTCGGACGGGTGGGAATGGATCACGAAGAAAAATATTTATCAAACGAAATCATCCTCGATGAGATAGCAAAGGCTTATCCCCTGGAGCCTTTGAATGTAGAAAAGAACAATCTGGACGGACCGGCAAAGCTATACAGGATAAAGGACGCCCGGGGAGAACTCGGTTTTATAAGTGCCATCAGTCAGCATTTTTGCCAGTCATGCAATAGACTGCGGCTGACGGCGGACGGAAACATGAGGGCATGCCTTTTTTCGGACCAAGAAGTGGATCTGAAAAACGCAATGCGGATGGGATGCAGCGATTCAGAACTCGTCAACCTTATCAAAACCGCAGCCGAAACGAAACCCGGAGGGTTTAAAGAAACAGCGGACGAGGGGCACATAAAAAAGTGCACCAAGGACATGTCCGCCATCGGAGGATAAACGGGAGAAGAATCTTGAAGATCTTTGGCGAGGATATAGCCGGCTCTTACGACAACTGGCTATCCACACCGCTCGGACAATACATGGACACCCGGGAGAAGCAGCTCATTATTGATCTCCTCGCGCCAAGGCCTGGAGAAAGAATACTGGATGTGGGCTGTGGAACGGGCAACCATCTTCATTTTTTTCAGAAGCGAGGATGTCATGTGACCGGAGTCGAGCCGTCCACAGCCATGCTGGACATTGCGATACTCAAACTCGAAGATCGTGCTGAACTTAAACTTGGGTTCGCAGAGGATCTGCCCTTCTCAGACAACGAATTTGACATTGTCACAATGATTACATCCCTGGAATTTTCTGATGATCCCGTGGCCGCTCTACGGGAGGCGATCCGGGTATCCAGGGACAGGGTTTTTCTGGGTGTTTTGAACAAGTATTCGTTTCTTGGAGGGTACCGAAAAATTCAAGGACGATTCAAAACATCGATATACAATGAAGCTCGTTTTTACAGCATCGGCGAACTGCTGTCGCTGATAGGTTCCATCCTCGGTCCCGTCAAGGTCAGATGGGGAAGCGTTGTTTTTCTGCCTCAGGCGTTTTATTCCTTTGCGGCGGGGGTGGAAGAGAGGATTCCGGTTCAGAAAAATCCTTTCGGAGCTTTTATCGGACTTGTTTTTTCCGTCGTGTATCAATACCGGACGCTGCAGGATGCAATCCGGGAACCCTTCAAGCTGAGCGTCGATACAACGCGCGAAGCTCGGGGTGCCGTCAGGGCCATTCAATCTGAAGCGAAGAAGCCTGGATAAAAAGCGGATGACGGGAATCATTGAACCGTTGCTGAAAAGGGATGAACCAGTCCGCTTATCTGTCATTCGGCAGATGATTCCAGGGAATGTCCTCTTCGCCATAGGCTTGGGAAAGGATATCCCGGGCTCTTTCGAGGCAACTGGAAGGGACCAGCAGCTCGACTTCCCCCAGGCCATCAAGGGTCAGGGCATAGATCGTTCCGGCCGCTTCGTATCGCAATCTCACGGGAATGCCTTCTGTTTCCAATCGGCCCCGGATGATGTTCGCCCCGACCATCCCCGGCACAACAGCAACCCGATCCCATTGATCATCATCGACGAAATTCAAAACCCCCTCCTTCCATCAGATTATTAATGTATCGTAAAAGGTACTCTTGCTCAAATAAAAAAGGGAGGCCCTATAACAGCCTCCCTTCGTACATCATTTTACAAAGATGGTTCGGTGGACTACTTCTCCACGGGAATCCTCATGTTGTAGAAGGACCTGTAAACGAAAACCAGCGCCACGAGCAGGAACACGGAGCCGACCATTAGAGCAGAGCTTTTCATATCGGGAGCGATGGCGATCTCCATGGCCAGGAGCCCGAACAGGGTGGTAAACTTGATGATCGGGTTCAAGGCCACTGAAGAGGTATCCTTGAAGGGGTCGCCAACGGTGTCGCCGATGACGACGGCCGCATGGAGGGGCGTACCCTTTTCCTTCAGATCCACCTCAACGACCTTTTTGGCATTATCCCAGCAGCCGCCGGCATTGGCCATGAAGAGGGCCTGATAGAGACCGAAGACGGCGATGGAAATCAGGTAACTGATGAAGAAAGAGGTCGATTCAGGCCCCACGACAGGTGCTGATAAAAACGCGAAGGCCAGAGCGAAGCAGAAGATCGCGATGAAGATGTTGAACATTCCCTTCTGCGCATAAATGGTGCAGATCTTGACGACTTCTTTAGAGCTTTCCGTAGAGGCGCTCAGGCTCGCGCTTTCGTCAAGTTTGATGTTGTCCTTGATATACTGGACCGCCCGGTATGAGCCCGTTACGACGGCCTGGGTCGATGCTCCGGTGAACCAGTAGATGACGGAGCCGCCGCAGAGAAGACCGAGGAGGGTATAGGGGTTGAGCAGGTTCAGGATCATCTCGGGCTGAATCCCCAGGGACTTTTTCAGGAGGAGGATCAGCGAGAAAATCATCGTTGTGGCGCCGACAACGGCCGTACCGATCAAGACCGGCTTTGCGGTCGCCTTGAAGGTATTGCCGCAGCTGTCGTTCTCTTCCAGGTAGTGTTTCGCCACATCCATCCGGGGTTTGAATCCGAAATCCTTCTGAATTTCAGACTCGATATTGGGGAGGGTTTCAATGAGAGAAAGCTCATATATGGACTGGGCATTGTCGGTGACCGGGCCATAGCTGTCCACGGCGATGGTCACGGGTCCCATGCCAAGCATGCCGAAAGCGACGAGACCGAAGGCAAAGACGGAGGGATAGATCATGAACTTGTCAAGCCCAAAGGTGCTCGTATAATAAGCAATGGCCATAAGACCAGTAATGGCAAGTCCGATCCAGAAGGCGGCGAAATTACCGGCTACAAAACCGGAGAGAATGTCCAGCGAAGCGCCGCCCTCTCTTGCCGCTGTCACGACCTCCGCGCAATGTCTCGAGTGGGAGCTTGTGAAGACCTTGACGAGTTCGGGGATCAGAGCAGCAGCGAGGGTTCCGCAGCTGATGATCACGGAGAGCTTGAACCACAGGGCATCGGGATAATGACCGAGCTGCCACTTGCTGATGATGAAGGTCACGACGATGGAGACGATGGAGGTGATCCAGACCAGGGAGGTCAGGGATGCCTCAAAGTTGACTTTTTCTTTATCGCCCATCATGGCATCGGTGGCGACCTTGTTAATATAGTATGAACCGATGGAGGTGATGATCATGAGGACCCTCATGACAAAGATCCAGACCAGAAGTTCCGCCTGATACTGTAGTTGACAGGCCAAAACGATAAAGCTGATCAGGGCGACGCCGGTCACGCCGTAGGTTTCGAAACCGTCGGCTGTAGGTCCAACGCTGTCACCCGCATTGTCGCCGGTACAGTCGGCGATGACGCCGGGATTCCTTGGGTCGTCTTCCTTAATCGTAAAGTAAATCTTCATGAGGTCGGAGCCGATGTCGGCGATCTTGGTGAAGATACCGCCGCAGATACGGAGCGCACTGGCGCCGAGGGATTCGCCGATGGCAAAACCAACGAAGGCTGCGCCGGCCACTTCGCGGGGCATGAAGACCAGGATGATGAGCATCATGATGAGTTCCACACAGACGAGAAGAACGCCGATGCTCATACCGGCCGTCAGAGGGATGTTGAGAAGCTTAATGGGTTTGCCTTCCAGGGAGGCAAAGGCCATGCGGGCATTGGCCAGGGTGTTCATCCGAATGCCGAACCAGGCAACCCCGTAGGAGCCGAGAATACCGACCACGGTCCAGGCGAGGATCAAAAGAACATCCTTCATGCCCATGTGCTGGAGAAAACCGAAATAATAGAAAATACACACACCAATGAAAACAAACAGGACCAGCAATAATTTGCCCTGCTGAAGCAGGTAGGTCTTGCAGGTCTGGAAAATGATCTCCGCCACGTCGAGCATGGACTTGTGGGCGGGCAGCTTCTTGACTTTCAGATATTGCAAGTAACCGAAAGCCATCCCGGCGAAACAAACCAGAAAACCAATCATCAGAAGATTGTTCTGCGCCGAGTTCAATACGGGAATTGCCAGGTCTGCTTCGCTTGCAAAAAGCGGCGATGCAAGAAGCAGGAAGGAAAGCGCTACAGCGGCAGCGCTCAAAACACGTTTACTTTTTTCGCTCATCATTTCTTCTCCTTTTCGTATTATTCGCGAATAAATAACACCAATTCTTTAAATAATGACCTCCCATCAAAATCGCACGGGGATTAGCATAGCAACCCGCAATTGTCAAGTTTTTTTGTGTCTTGCAGAGGCCAGATTATGGAGTCCGGTACAGGTTACAGGGAAAGGCAAAAAGATGTTATTAAAAGAGTATTTGAAGACTACAAACCATCTTTCTTTTTTGCATTAAATGATGCCTATCGCATCGCTACGTTTCGTATTATAATCGCTGTTATTTAACAAACAGAAGAGATCCGATTTCAGTAAAGGATGATCCGCCATCCTTGTTTTTTTCTTGAAATCGATGATCCTTTGAGATATAGATGCAACCCATCGGGCGGTTAACTCAGTGGGAGAGTGCTACCTTCACACGGTAGAAGTCACTGGTTCAAATCCAGTACCGCCTACCATGATTTCAAGGGGGTTACGAAAAGAGCTGTAATCCCTTTTTAATTTGCAGCGATTGTGCAAAAGATATGAATCTCGCGATCGAATTCAGGACAACCGGCGGCTTCAGGGAAAGTCAGACATCCTGATGGTGCCACCTCTGCCCAGAATGTCGTGAAGATGCACGTAGCCTTTGACCTGATTTTTTTCATTCACAACCACAAAGGTTGTAATCTCGTGTTTCTCCATCGCTTCCAGTGTCTTGGCCAGTGAAAGATTTTCATCGATGGTCTTTGGCGATGCCGTCATTAGACCGTTCACGGTCTTCGTCCGGAAATCCTCTCCCTTTTTGACGTAGCGCCTGACGTCGCCATCTGTCAATATTCCGAGGAGATGATTTTTTTTATCCGTGATCAGGACAAACCCCAGATTCTTACGATCAATCTCTCCGATGGCTTCGATGGCCGAAGCGCCGGAAAAAACTCTCGGAATATTATCGCCGCTGATCATGATATCCCGTACCTTGGCCATCAAGCGCAGGCCGAGTGTCCCCCCCGGGTGAAATCGATAAAAATCATTTTCATCGAAATGACGTTTTCCGATCAAAGCGACCGCCAGAGCATCTCCCATGGCGAGAGCGGCTGTCGTGCTCGATGTGGGCGCCAATCCAAAGGGACAGGCTTCTTTCTCCACACCAACATCGATCACGATGTCACTGCAGCCTGCCAGCTTTGAACCGAGATTGCCCGTGAGAGAAATAAGCGGAACTTTCCTCTCCTTGAGATTGCTGATCAGCGTATTTAACTCATAGGTTTCACCGCTATTGGAAATGGCGATGAGGACATCGTCCTTTGTGACGATGCCGAGGTCCCCGTGCATCCCTTCAACGGGGTGGAGGAAAAGGGCAGGGGTCCCGGTACTGGTCAGAGTGGCCACAATCTTCCTTCCGATGAGGCCCGACTTGCCGATACCCGTCACGATCACGCGTCCCTTGCACCTGTAAATGATTTGAACGGCGCGTTTGAAATTGAAATCGATCTTCTCTATCAAATGAAGAATACTCTCAGCTTCGATCTGAAGGACTTCCTTCGCTTTTTTGATGGGATCTATTTTCATGATGTCAGGACTTTCTCGCTGTGCTGAGGTTCAAGAGGGTATTCAACCCATAACACGTCGCAAATCTTTTGTCGCAAGATGATTATCAGATTCATGTTCGCATGGCAAGAGGATTCAATGATCGCTTGGTTTGGGTTCGCCAAGCTGGGCAGGGGATCCTTCAGGCTTCTCATTCCGGCCTAATCCTTCATCAGCGTAGAATGAGAGATTTTACAAAGGGGCGAATTTCCGCCGTCAGAAGATCGAACGCTTCATCGGAAAAGGATCTTCTGTCCATGAAGGAATCA
Source organism: Syntrophaceae bacterium UBA4054 (assembly GCA_002383495.1). Classification (GTDB taxonomy): domain Bacteria; phylum Desulfobacterota; class Syntrophia; order Syntrophales; family UBA4778; genus UBA4054. The sequence goes on from DFZO01000047.1 coordinate 67,556, forward strand.
TCCAGGGTCTTCGATGCGAAAAAACGCTGCAGGGCATAACGTTTTGCGCCGGTGATGAGTCGCGCGATCTTCAGGATGTCATCACCGGTCAGCAGGGACTGTACAACCGTGGTCCGAAATTCGTAATCGACGCCGGACGACATGAGAATGCGGATGCTCTGTGAAATCTTGTCCGGCTCGATACCGGACCGGGTGATCTCGCCGTATTTTTCAAGAGGCCCCTTGATATCCATGGCAATGTAATCGACGAGTCGGGATTGAATCCATTCCTCCAGGACATCCGGCATGGATCCGTTTGTATCGACTTTCACCAGATAGTCCATTTCCTTGAGGAGGGAGATGAATGAATTCAGGTGAGGCTGAAGCGCAGGTTCTCCGCCCGTGATGGTCACGGCCTCGAGTTTACCCCTGCGCTTTGCGAGAAAGGACAAGATCTCGTCTTCTGAGAGCAGGGGCTGAAATAATTCCGGCAGCACCAGTTCCCGATTGTAGCAGTATGGACAACGAAAATTGCAGCCCTGACAGAAGATGATGGCGCAAATTTTCCCAGGGTACTCGATGAGAGAGAACCTTTGGAACGCTCCGATTTTCATGGGATCAAACGGTGTAAACCCTTCTTAATTTAAACTCCTCCTGCTTTCCCTTGTTCCACTGTTTCACAGGACGGAGATATCCGACAACCCGAGAGAAAACTTCGCACGGGGTTGAGCACCGGGGGCAGGTCTCGTGTTCCCCGCTCAAATACCCATGAGTGGTACAGACACTGAAGGTTGGTGTAAAGGTGAAATACGGCAGATGATAATTTTCGCAGATTTTACGCACGAAGGATTTAACAGCGTCGGGGCTGTTGACGCGCTCGCCGACGAAACCATGAAAGACGGTGCCGCCCGTATATTTCACCTGAATATCGTCCTGGAGGTCGAGGGCCTCGAAAATATCATCCGTGAAGTTGACGGGAAGCTGTGTCGAATTGGTATAAAAAACGTCGGTCGGAGTGTCGCCGTGGCCGTTTCCGTTTGCGAAGATCATATCGGGATATTTTTCCTTGTCGATTCTTGCCAGGCGGTATGATGTGCCTTCGGCGGGCGTGGCTTCGAGGTTATAATTATTACCCGTCTCTTCCTGGTAGGCAATAAGCTGTAACTTCATGAAGTCCAGAACTTTTTTTGCGAAGGACTTGCCATCCGGATCACCGATCGTCTTCCCCATGAAATTCAGGCACGCTTCATTCATCCCGACCAGACCGATTGTTGAAAAGTGGTTCTTCCAGTAACCGTCAAAGCGTTCTTTCACGCTTCTGAGATAATACTTGGTGTAAGGATAGAGATTGCCCTCCGTGAATTTTTCAAGGACCTTCCGCTTGATTTCGAGGCTATCCTTTGCAAGAAGCATCAAAGCCTCCAGACGATCGAAGAAATCTTCTTCCGATTGGGAAACACGGCCGATCCGGGGCATGTTGATAGTGATCACTCCGATGGAACCGGTCTGGGGATTGGATCCGAAGAGTCCGCCGCCCCTCGAAACAAGTTCCCTGTTGTCTATGCGCAGGCGGCAGCACATGCTCCTCGCGTCCTCAGGGTTCATGTCGGAATTGACAAAATTGGAAAAGTAGGGAACACCGTATTTTGCCGTCATCTCCCATAGATTGTTCATGTTCACGTTTTCCCAGTCAAAATTCCGGGTGATATTGTATGTGGGAATGGGGAATGTGAACACGCGTCCCTTCGCATCGCCCTCGGACATGACCTCCAGGAATGCCTTGTTGAAAAGATCCATCTCCTGTTGAAAGTCTCGATAGCATGCGTTTTGCGGCTGACCGCCGATGATCACGTCTCTGTCGGCGAAATAGCTGGGCACTGTGACATCGAGGGTCACATTGGTGAACGGGGTCTGAAATCCTACCCGCGTCGGAACATTGATATTGAAAATAAATTCCTGCAGGGCCTGCTTGATCTCCTTGTAGCTCAGGCTGTCGTATCGGATGAAGGGGGCAAGCAGCGTATCGAAATTGGAAAAAGCCTGCGCGCCAGCGGCTTCTCCCTGAAGCGTATAAAAGAAATTCACGACCTGTCCGAGAGCGCTGCGAAGATGCTTCGCGGGTCCGCTTTCCACCTTCCCGGAGGCGCCCTTGAATCCCTCAAGGAGCAGGTCATTCAGGTCCCAACCGACGCAATAGACGGAGAGGAGGCTCAGATCATGAATGTGAAAATCTCCGTCTGTGTGGGCCTTTTTGATCTCGGGAGGGTATATTTCATTCAGCCAGTATATCTTGCTCAATTCTGAGGAGATATAGTTGTTCAATCCCTGGAGAGAATAATCCATATTGCTGTTCTCGTTAATTTTCCAGTCCGTCTTCTTGAGGTACTGATCAACAAGGTCAATCTCCATTTTGTTGGCAAGTTCCCTCAGCCTTGCATGCTGATCACGGTAAATGATATAGGCCTTTGCCGTCTTTCTGTACGGAGATGAAAGGAGGGTTTCTTCCACGATATCCTGAATCTCCTCGACGGAAACGACTGTGCTTTCAAAAAGGCGCGCAGCAAGGGTAAGAACTTTTATGGTCAGTTTCCTTGCGCCCTTCAGGTCAAATTCACCCGTGGCAGCACCCGCTTTTGCAATGGCATTGCTGATTTTATCGGCATCAAATTTGACCGTTCGGCCGTCCCTTTTTTTGATCTGTGTGAGCATAAAAATCCCCCCCTTAAACGATTCTTGCTCTTATATTTCTATATACACCCAATATGTAGGGGTTCATAATAAGCACAATACAATATATGGTGCAAGGAAAAAATGTAAAAAAGGAAGATTTTTTTAATAAAAGAGGCGGGAAAGGGATGTTGATCCACCATCCTGCATGTGCTCAATGGACTGGGATAAGCCTCATTTCAATGTGAAATGGAATGTTCGATCCGTCGCATATCAAGAAATGTGTTGACTATGGATATACCATATATTAATGATTATTTATGTAAAAAAGCGTTTATCAGGGACAAGGGTCGGTCATGAAATACCTCTACATACAGACCTTCGGCTGCCAGATGAATATCCATGATTCTGACCAGATGGCGGAGATTTTGAAGGGAGAAGGATACCGGAAGACCGACGATATTGAAAAGGCCGACATGGTGATCATTAACACCTGCAGCATCCGTGAAAAAGCGGAGCAGAAAGCCCACAGCCAGATCGGCCGATTCAGAAACATCAAGAAGGCCAGGCCCCATGTCATTATCGGCGTGGGCGGGTGTCTGGCGCAGCAATTGAAGGAAAAATTTCTGGAAAAGGCTCCTTTCATAGACATTGTTTTCGGAACGCACAATATTCATAAACTTCCGGAACTTGTGCAAGATTTTGAAAGGAACAGAATGTTCAAAGTCGAGACGTCATTTCAAAAGGAGACAAAGTCACTTGGTGTTTTATCGCTTCCTGATGACGGATGCGTGACTGCTTATGTGACGGTGATGCAAGGATGCGATAATTATTGCGCTTTCTGCGTTGTTCCCTACCTAAGAGGGAGGGAGGAAAGCCGGAAATCAATCGATATTATTAAAGAAATAGAAGCCCTCGCTGATCATGGCATCAAAGAGGTAACACTGCTCGGGCAAAACGTTAATTCTTACGGCAAATCCCTCGGGAACGGTTACGGCTTCTCGATATTGTTGAAAGATATTGCAGGCATAAGAGGGATTGAACGGATAAGGTTCACAACATCCCAACCCCGGGACCTGTCGGAGGATATCATACAATGCTTTGGGGAGGTCATCACGCTCTGCGAGCACATCCATCTCCCAGTGCAGTCCGGGTCGGACAGGATTCTTGAGAAGATGAACAGGCACTATACGAGCCGTGATTATTTGGATAAAATTGCCAGGCTGAGAGAAGTCTGCCCGCGCATCAGCATCACGTCCGATGTGATCGTGGGATTTCCCGGTGAAACGGAGCGCGATTTCAATGACACGCTCGGCCTCATGGAAACCGTGCGATTCGACAACCTGTTCTCATTCAAGTATTCAGACCGCCCTGGGACGAAAGCTGTCCAGATGGGTGACAAAGTAGCTGAAGAAGTGAAAAAGGACCGGTTGATGATGCTTCAGGCCATACAGGAAAAGTACACGCTTGAAAAAAACAAGTCCATGGAAGGTTCAATTGAGAAAATTCTAGTGGAGGGAAGAAGCAAAAACTCAAGCGAAGATGTCATGGGGAGAACAACATCCAATAAGATCGTTAATTTCAGAGGGGAATCCAATTGGGTTGGAAAGACTGTCCGGGCCAGAATAACGAAAGCGTATCTTCATTCCCTGAGAGGGGAACTCGTCGAGGGACAGGTTTAAGGAGGTAGTAAATGCTCATTCAGATGAAGGTTGCAGGATTGACCATAGACCCGATCACCAATACGCCCATTGTGATTTTGAAGGATATGGGTGAGAACAAAGCGCTTCCCATATGGATCGGACTTTTCGAGGCCAGCGCGATTGCCACGGAATTGGAAAAAATTGACTTTGCCCGGCCCATGACCCACGACCTCCTCAATCTCGTCATCAAGGGTCTTGACGTGACCGTCTCGATGGTCGAGATCAATGACCTTCGTGACAATACTTTTTTTGCGGTGATCCACCTTCTGAAAAGCGGGGTACCTGTGAAAATCGATTCAAGGCCGAGCGACGCGATTGCCCTTGCTTTGAGAGCAGAAGCGCCGATATTTGTCGATGAGAAGGTCATAGAGAAGTCGAAAAGTGTTGATTTTGAAAAAAAGACACTCAATCTGGATGATTTAAAAAAAGACAAACTGAAAGAACTTCTGGAAAATCTTTCACCGGAAGCCTTCGGGAAATACAAGATGTGACAGGAACATCGTCATGAAGGAAGAGGTGAGACGTCTCTATCTCAAGTCCGGTGATCAGGTCATGCACCTCAAGTACCCTGAATGGGGATTCGGTGTGGTGGTGGAAGAGTGGAATTCCCAGATTCTGGGAGGCATTTCGTATGTTAAGATAAAATTCAGGGACGGATGCACGAGGATATTTGATAACAATTTTGCCAATGCATGCTGCTGTTATTATGCAGGGATAAGACGCTGCTGATTTCAATTGAGTGCCACGAAATCGCACAAAGAGCGAGATGCCTGATATGTTTTCTGCTCTGGTTTCGTGGCTGTTGTTTTTTGCCTCATGCGGAAAGAAAATGGATGATTTAGAGAAAGCAATCGAGGATTTTGAAAAATACATGGAACTGGAGAGAAATTTTTCTCCGCACACGATACTGAGCTACAGAACCGACCTGAGACAGTTCAGACAATTTATCGCGGATTTTCATCTGAGCGTGGAAAGGGAGAAAAAGGGTCAGGCAATGCATGTGGAGCCCTCCATTATCAGGGCTTTTTTGAGCTTTCTTTATAAAAACAACGTCAGGAAGACGAGCATATCGCGAAAGATCGCGACGCTTAGGTCTTTTTTTAAATATCTTGTGCGGGAAGGAAAAGCAGAATTCAACCCGGCTGAGATGGTTCAGGCGCCGCGTGCGGAAAAATATCTTCCCACGTTCCTGCCCGTCGATGAGGTCTTTTCTCTCATGAAAGCCCCTTTCAATGATGATTGGATGGGGCTGCGTGACAGGGCCATTATTGAATTTCTCTATTCATCAGGGATTCGCGCGGGTGAGCTTGTAGCGCTCAACCTTGAGGATGTTGATTTGGAAGCAGGCCTCATGAAGATACGGGGAAAGGGGAAAAAGGAGCGTGTGGTTCCGGTCGGCACTCCAGCTCTTAATGCCGCAAAAGAATATCTGGCCAAGAGGCGTGCGGCTGCCGGTTACGGATTGCCGTACTTCATCAATCGCTCGGGATCCCGCCTGACAACTCGAACCGTCGAAAGGCTGGTGGACAAGTACGTGATGCTGAGCGGTTTAAAGAGAAAAATCGGGCCTCACTCTCTCAGGCATTCATTCGCGACGCATCTCATGGATGCAGGAGCAGATCTTCGGGTCATTCAGGAAATGCTTGGTCATGAAAGCCTGTCGACAACGCAGAAATACACGACCTTGAGTATCAGCCGACTGATGGAGGTATATGACAAGGCCCATCCAAGGGCAGGAGGTCAGAAAAAGGAATGATGAAGATGAAGGGAACAACCATACTGGCGGTCAGACATAAGGGAAAGGTGGCTGTCGCGGGAGACGGTCAGGTCACGCTCGATTCGACGGTGATGAAACATGGCGCGCGAAAAGTGAGGAGGCTTTATCATAATCAGGTGATTGTCGGGTTTGCCGGCGCGACCGCCGATGCGTTCACTCTTTTTGATCGCTTTGATCAGAAACTGGAACAATACAGCGGAAATCTTCTAAGGGCAGCCGTAGAGCTGACCAAGGATTGGCGCACAGACAGAGTCCTGAGACATCTGGAGGCGCTCATGATTGCCGTGAGCGGCGAGTATTCACTCATCATATCGGGAAACGGCGATGTGGTGGAATCCGACGATGAAGTGATGGCTATCGGTTCCGGAGGACCTTATGCCCTGGCGGCCGCGCGGGCGATGATCCGATATTCAGACAGGAGCGCTGCCGAGATTGCAGAGGAAGCTTTGAAGATCGCCGCCGATATCTGCATTTATACGAATAAGAACATCACGCTTGAGGAGCTTGATACCACCATCGAGAAAAGCGAAAAAATCAGAAAGACCGGCACAAAAAGACACGGAATATCCGGTCAGGAATAAGAGGATTCATGGCATCAAATGACTTAACACCCAAAGAGATCGTTCTGGAACTGGACAAATACATTATCGGGCAGAATGATGCCAAGCGCGCGGTGGCCATAGCGCTGCGAAACCGCTGGCGACGGCAGAATGTTTCGCCAGAGCTGATGGACGAAATAGCACCCAAAAACATCATCATGATCGGCCCGACAGGAGTGGGAAAGACGGAGATTGCCAGGCGTCTGGCAAAGATCGATCATTCCCCTTTTCTCAAAATTGAGGCCTCGAAGTTCACGGAAGTCGGCTACGTGGGACGGGACGTGGAGTCCATGATCCGCGATCTCGTGGAGCTTTCCGTTAACAGGGTGAAGCAGGAAGAAAAGGAAAATGTCATCGCCCGGGCGAGGGAAATATCCGAGGAGAGAATACTGGATGTTCTTCTCCCGCCGCGTCCTTTGGAACGAACGGCCATGGAGGGAACTTCCGAGCATGCGGATTCGGCTGTCTATGAAACCATGGATCAGCAGGCGTCCACACGCGACAAGCTTCGAAGGCTGCTGCGTGAAGGAAGGCTTGATGAGAGGTTTGTTGAACTGGAAGTCGCGGAGAGTCACGGACAGATGCCCATGATTGAAATATTCTCGTCATCGGGTGTCGAGGATATGGGGCTGAATATCAAGGAGATGCTTGGGAACCTGTTTCCACAGAAGAAAAAGCTCCGGCGGATGAAAGTGCCGGAGGCCATGGAGATCATCGTGCAGGAAGAAGCGCAGCGTCTGGTGGATCTGGACAAGGTGACCAAGAACGCCATTGAGAGGGTCGAACAATCGGGGATCATCTTCCTCGATGAGATTGATAAAATCGTAGGCGGCGAATCTTCTCACGGACCGGACGTCTCCAGGGAAGGCGTTCAGAGAGACCTCCTGCCCATCGTTGAAGGATCGACGGTGAACACAAAATACGGGATGGTCAGAACGGACCATATCCTTTTCATCGCAGCGGGCGCCTTCAGTTCGACGAAACCTTCGGATCTGATCCCGGAAATGCAGGGCCGTTTCCCCATCCGGGTTGAACTGGACTCTCTGGGCAGGGAAGAATTCGTGCGGATCCTAACAGAGCCCGACAACGCTCTGGTCAGGCAGTACATCGAGATGATGGCGACGGAATCCGTGAAAATCGTGTTCACCCCTGATGCCGTAGCGGAGATTTCAGAGATGGCGGCTCTGGTCAACGAAAGAACGGAAAATATCGGAGCGCGAAGGCTTTACACGGTCATGGAGACCCTGCTGGATGAGATATCTTTCGAAGCCCCCGACATGAAGGGAAAAGAAGTGATCATCGACGCCGGATACGTGAGGGATAAACTGAACGACATCATTGAAGACGAGGATCTGACAAGGTACATTCTTTAAGAGTTCAGGGTTTTGAGTTGTGAAAAGATCTGCGTTGCGTTTATTATCATCAACTCCGGACTGGAGACTCTAAACTCTAAACTGAAAAATTTCCGGAGGGAATTTTTATGGATGACGTGAAAAAATCGATGGAAAGGGCTGATATTCTTCTGGAGGCACTTCCCTATATCCAGCGCTTCTACAATAAGACGATCGTCATCAAGTACGGAGGCCATGCCATGGTGGATGAGGAGTTGAAAAATCATTTTGCCAGGGACATGGTCATGATGAAATACATCGGTATCCATCCCGTCGTCGTTCATGGGGGCGGGCCGCAGATCGGAAGTTATTTGAAGAAGCTGGGTAAGGACTCGAAGTTCATCCAGGGAATGAGGGTGACCGACGAGGAGACCATGGATATCGTCGAGATGGTTCTAGTGGGGAAGGTCAACAAGGAAATCGTCGGCCTGATCAACCATCATGGCGGAAAGGCTGTGGGATTGAGCGGGAAAGACGGCAGCCTTATCCAGGCTCAGAAATATTATCTTAGCGCTGAAAAGGCGAAAGACACACCGCCGGAGATCATTGACATCGGACTGGTCGGCAAGGTCGTCAAGATCAATACGGATCTCATCTTATCTCTGGTCAGCGACGGTTTTATTCCAGTCATCGCCCCGACAGGGGTCGGTGAAAATGGAGAAACGTATAACATAAACGCCGATATCGTGGCAGGTGAAGTCGCGTCGGCGTTAAATGCGGAGAAACTCGTACTTCTGACCGACGTGGACGGAGTACTTGACGCAAATAAAAAGCTGATTCATACCATGGACAATCGGAAGGCCCTCCGCATGATAGAGGCCGGGACCATCGAGGGAGGAATGTTTCCGAAGGTCAAATGCTGCCTGAAGGCCCTGCGGCAGGGCGTCAGGAAATCGCATATTATCGATGGACGCCTGAAGCACGCCGTGCTTCTGGAAATATTTACCGATAGCGGTATCGGCACAGAAATCACCGCGTAGAGGAGTGCATGGAAGGGTGAAAACGAATACGAAAGAGCTCATGGAGTGGTCCGATCAGAACATCATGGGGACTTACAAGCGTTTCCCCGTCGTCCTGGTCAGGGGAAGCGGAACGCAGGTCTGGGACTCGAACGGGAAAGTCTATCTCGATTTTGTGGCCGGCATCGCGGTTTGCAGCCTAGGGCATTCCCATCCGAAAGTCGTAGAGGCCATCAAAAATCAGGCGGATATATTGACCCATGTCTCAAATCTTTACTATATTGAGCCGCAGATCCGATTCGCGAAACTCCTTGTCGAAAACTCCTTTGCCGACAAGGTATTTTTCTGCAACAGCGGGGCGGAGGCGAACGAGGGGGCGATCAAGCTCGCCCGTAAGTATGCCAGCGAGAAGATGGGGAGCGGAAAATTCGAGATCATCACCATGAAAGATTCCTTTCATGGTAGGACGCTGGCGACGCTGACCGCAACAGGACAGGAAAAGTTTCAGAAAGGATTTGAGCCTCTCCTCGAGGGATTCAAACATGTTTCCTTTAACGACATCAAAGCTCTGGCTCAGGCTGTCACAGATAAAACCTGCGGAGTCCTCGTGGAGCCTCTCCAGGGGGAGGGCGGCATCCGTGTCCCCTCCGACGATTATCTCAAGGACATCCGAAAGATCTGCGATGAGCGGAGTCTGCTGATGATTCTGGATGAAGTACAGGTGGGTATGGGACGGACGGGCGTTCTTTTCGCCCACGAGCATTATGGAATCAAGCCCGATATCATGACCTTGGCCAAGGCTCTGGGGAACGGCTTCCCCATAGGCGCCTTGCTGGCCACGGACAAGGTGGCCTCGGTTTTCGTTCCTGGCACCCATGCATCCACCTTTGGCGGAAATCCTCTCGCCATGGCCGCAGGAGTCGCGACACTTGAAACAATGCTTCAGGACGGCATTCTGGAAAACTGCCGTAAAATGAGCTCCTATTTCATTAAAAAGCTGAAGGCGCTTCAGAATAATCATACGGCCATCCAGGAGGTGCGTGGCAAAGGCCTGATCATTGGCGTGGAGATTTCGCTGGAAGGATCGGATATCGTGAATCGCTGCATGGATCGGGGCCTTTTGATCAACTGCACGTCGGGAAACGTCCTCAGATTTGTACCGCCCCTGATCATTACAGAAGGGGATATCGACCGGGCCGTTGAAATACTGAATGCGGTTCTGCGGGAGGTGGAGAAAGGCAGATGAACAAAGACCTGCTGAGTTTTTCAGATCTCGAAGATAAGGATTTCGCGCAGATATTCACTCGATCCTTCTTGCTGAAGAAAATGCTGATCGAAGGGACGCGCCACGTGCCCCTGAAGGGGAAAACTCTCGGAATGATCTTTTATAAATCTTCAACCCGGACGAGACTATCCTTCGAAGTAGGCATGTATCAGCTCGGAGGGATGGCCATTTTTTTGAGCAGCCGGGACATACAGGCAGGAAGGGGTGAGACCATCGCCGATACGGCTCAGATCATGTCCAGATACCTGGACGGCGTTATGATCCGCACCTATGATCAGGAATCCGTTGAGGAGTTCGCGCGTCACGCCACGGTCCCCGTGATCAACGGACTCACCGATCTATTGCATCCCTGCCAGATATTGAGCGACCTGTTTACGATTATCGAAAAGAAGGGCCGCTGCGAAGGGCTGAAGATCGCCTACGTGGGTGACGGAAACAATATCGCCAATTCCTGGATCGAGGCGGCATCGCGGCTGCCCATCGAGCTTTCCCTGGCCTGCCCCGACGGATACGAACCGGACAGGAAGATTCTCCGGAAAGGATTGAAATCAGCGGGAGACCGGATAATGATGTACCGCGTGCCGGATGAAGCGGTCAGCGGTGCCGATGTTGTGTACACCGATGTATGGACGAGCATGGGCCAGGAAGCCGAAAGAGATAAAAGAAAAAAAGTTCTCAAGAACTACCAGATCAACAAAAAATTGATGAAGAAGGCAAAATCTGATGCTATTATAATGCATTGCCTGCCCGCCCATCGCGGGGAGGAAATCTCAGCCGATATCATTGACGGTCCGCAATCGGTCGTGATAGATCAGGCGGAAAATCGTCTCCATGTCCAGAAGGCCATCATGGAGCTTCTCATGGGAGGAGGATAAATCTGAAATGAGTGATGTGAAGAAAGTCGTGCTGGCGTATTCGGGAGGCCTGGATACTTCCGTGATCGTCAAGTGGCTCATCGAAACCTACGGCTGCGAGGTCATTGCCTTCGCCGCCGATCTTGGTCAGAAAGAGGAACTGGACGGACTCGAGAAAAAAGCCATCGACACGGGGGCATCCAAAATATACATCGAGGACCTCAGAGAAGAATTTGCCCGGGATTTTGTGTTTCCCATGCTCCGTGCGAACGCCGTCTATGAGGGTATTTATCTCATGGGGACATCCATTGCGAGGCCTCTCATTGCCAAAAGACAGGTCGAGATTGCTCTGAAGGAGAAGGCCGATGCGGTTTGCCACGGCGCCACGGGTAAGGGAAACGATCAGGTCCGGTTCGAACTCACGTACATGGCCCTTCATCCCGCAATAAAGATCATTGCCGCCTGGCGGGATGAGCGATGGCCATTCGATTCCCGTCAGTCCATGATCGATTATGCAGGCAGGCACGGAATCCCCCTGCCGCTCACGAAGGAAAAACCTTACAGCAGCGACCGGAACCTCCTTCACATTTCACATGAAGGGGGGATTCTGGAGGATCCCTGGCTGGAACCCTATGAGGACATGTTCGTTTTGACGGTATCACCGGAAAAAGCGCCTGACGAACCGACCTACGTGGAAATCGATTTTGAAAAGGGCAATCCCGTGGCTGTGGATGGCGTTCAAATGAGTCCGGCAATACTCATTGATCACCTGAACGGGATGGCGGGACGGAACGGTATCGGGCGGGCGGACATGGTGGAGAACCGGTTCGTGGGCATGAAGTCGAGAGGCGTCTATGAGACGCCGGGCGGAACTGTTCTCTGGGCGGCACATCGGGCTGTGGAGTCGATCACCATGGACAGGGAGGTCATGTTCTTGAGGGATTCGCTTATCCCTAAATACGCACAGCTCGTATATTACGGATTCTGGTTTGCCCCTGAGATGAGGGTGCTTCAGAAGATGATCGATGAAAGCCAGGAAACGGTCACTGGAAGGGCCCGGCTGAAGCTCTACAAGGGAAACTGCACCGTCGTGGGAAGGAAAGCGCCTCACTCGCTTTACAGCGAGGATCTGGCTAGCTTTGAGAAGAGCGGGCTTTACAATCAGAAAGACGCCACCGGATTCATCCGGCTGAACGCCCTCCGGTTGAAAGTGGAAGCACTGATGAAAAGATAGAGGGAAATTCGTTCTGAGAACTGAAACGACCAAGACAAACAGGGCAGCATTCGAGTTGAGGGAGAATGAAAAAGACCGATAAAATGTGGGGTGGAAGATTCAAGGAACCGACAAATAAAATGGTCGAAGCCTTCACGGCGTCTCTTCCTTTTGACCGCCGCCTGTACAGGCAGGACATCGAGGGGAGCATGGCGCATTGCAGAGTGCTCGCGAAGACCGGCTATCTGTCGCCCGACGAGTCCAGAAAGATCCTCAAGGGGTTACGGGATATTCGGAAAGAGTTCGAGAACGGAACCTTCAAATTATCTCCGGATCTTGAAGACATCCACATGGCCGTTGAAAAAGCTCTAATCGAGAAAACAGGGGCGGCGGGCGCCAAGCTTCATGCAGGCAGGAGCAGAAATGACCAGGTCTCCCTCGACGTGAGGCTTTATCTCAGAGAAGAAGTCATTGAGATTCTCATCCTGCTGAACCTGCTGAAATCCGGCCTGGTCGCCCGGGCCAGGAAAGAAATCAACACGGTCATGCCGGGATATACGCATTTGCAGAAGGCGCAGCCGGTTCTGCTGGCTCATTACCTTTTAGCCTACTGGGAAATGTTCTCCCGGGATGAGGAAAGGATGGTCGATTGTTTCGGCCGCATCAACGTCATGCCGCTCGGTTCGGCGGCCCTGGCAGGCACGGGTCTCAAAATGGATCGGGCCTATGCGGCGAAACTTCTCCGGTTTCCCAGCCTGTCGAGAAACAGCATGGACGCCGTTTCAGACAGGGATTTCATCGCGGAATTCATTTTTGCCGCCAGCCTTCTCATGATGCACCTAAGCCGGATTTGCGAAGACCTTGTCCTGTGGTCCAGCGGGGAGTTCGGCTTCGTGGAAATATCCGATTCCTTTACCACGGGAAGCAGCATCATGCCGCAGAAGAAAAACCCCGACGTGGCGGAACTCATCCGGGGCAAGACGGGCCGCGTCTACGGGAGTCTTGTAAATATCCTGACCATCCTGAAGGGCCTCCCCATGACATACAACCGGGACCTGCAGGAAGACAAAGAGCCTCTCTTTGATACCGTCGACACCACGAAAGAATGCCTGGCTGTTCTAGCGGTAATGATGGAGAATATCGCATTCAACCGCAGAAGGATGTTCGAAGAGGCATCGAAGGGTTTCTCAACCGCCACGGATGTGGCGGAGTATCTGGTGACGAAAGGAGTGCCCTTCAGGGAATCCCACCGGATCGTCGGTGAAATCGTGGGATACTGCATCGAAAAAGGGAAAGCTTTTTCGGATATGAATCTCAGAGAGCTTCGCAAATTTTACAAGGGGTTTGATAGAGACGTTTACAAAGCATTCCTGGTGGAACATTCCATCAACGCGAGAGGTCTCATCGGCGGAACGGCAAAGAAAACGGTTCTTAAAAGAATTGAAGAGATCGAGAAATCGGAAGGACGAGGGATTTAGCCTATTGAAAAAGAATAAAATACATCCTGGATTCGTGATAGGTCTGGTCGGGGCAGCCTTTTTTTTAGTCGTGTTGTTTCAGGCTTGCGGGAAGAAGGGCGACCCTGTTCCGCCCCGGCTGATTCTGCCTCCGGCGGTGACGGACCTGAAGGCGTCCTGGGTAAACGGATCCCTGAATCTTGTCTGGACCATGCCGGACGAGAAGACAGATATTTCAAGAGTCAGGATACTGAGAAGCGACCTGGAGATAGCGGGAGACGAATGCCCCGGATGTCCGAGGATGTACGCGCCTGTTGAAGATCTGTCCCCGAGGGACTCAAAGATCATCAGGGAAAGCGAGCGAGTCGTGAGATACGTCGATAACGGCGTGAAGGCGGGTTGGCTGTATACATACAAGATCGTCTTATGCGATTCATACGGAAATTGCGGTCGGGATTCAAATGCAGCAGAAATAAAGGTGAAGGAGTAGGGATGACCGTTTATGCATGATTTCAATTATGTCAACCATGAACTCTGGTGCGAGGATGTTTCCGTAAGCGCGATTGCCGAGAAGGTTGGTACGCCCTTTTATCTTTACAGTCACAAAACACTGCTGAATCACTTCCGGGTCTTCGACGGTGCATTCGAGGGACTGAATCACATGATTTGCTTCTCCGTCAAAGCCAATTCGAATATCGCCATTTTGAAGATATTCGTCAAAGAAGGCGGCGGCGTGGACATCGTTTCAGGCGGTGAGCTTTACAGGGCGCTCAAGGCGGGCGTTGATCCCCGCAAGGTCGTCTATTCCGGTGTCGGCAAGCGGGTGGATGAGATCGAATACGCGCTCAAAACGGATATACTCATGTTCAACGTGGAGTCATCGGAAGAGCTTCTGAAGATAGACGAATGCGCCGGAAGACTTAAAAAGAAGGCAAGAATATCGGTGAGAATCAATCCCGATGTGGATCCCATGACACATCCGCATATCTCCACCGGTCTCAAGGAGAACAAGTTCGGAATCAACATAGAGAAGTCACTGGATGCCTACCGGTGGGCGAAGGGTCTCAAGAATATTGAAATCGTCGGTGTGGATTGTCATATCGGTTCACAGGTTACCAAGATGTCGCCATTCATAGACGCCCTGGAGCGACTGAAGCGACTTTTAAAGCTTCTGGACAAAGAGGGTGTCCGGATCAAGTACCTTGATCTGGGAGGCGGTCTGGGAATCACTTATAATCAGGAGATGCCTCCCCACCCCAAGGAATACGCCCGGGCCATCATCAAGGCGTCGAAAGGTCTGGATTTAACATTCATCTTCGAACCTGGAAGGGTTATCGTGGGGAATGCGGGCATCCTGGTGACGAAGGTTCTTTACAGGAAACGCAATGAAGATAAAAATTTCCTCATTGTGGATGCCGGGATGAACGATCTCGTCAGGCCGAGCCTTTACAGTTCTTTTCACAGCATTCATCCCGTCGTGAAAAAGGAGCGGCAGGAACATGTGGCGGATATCGTGGGTCCCATTTGTGAATCCGGGGATTATCTGGCCAAGAAGCGGGCCGTGCCGAAAATGGAACAGGGCGAGCTGCTTGCCGTCATGAGTGCGGGAGCCTACGGATTTACCATGTCGTCCAATTACAATTCCAGGCCGAGAATCGCGGAGGTCCTTGTGAATGGCGACCGCTATGACGTGATCAAGAAAAGAGAAACATACAAAGATCTCGTGAAAGGAGAGGAGATACCGGAATTCCTAAAAAAATAGTATAGAGTTTGAGTTTGAGAGAAGGATTTGTAAAGGAGGGATGGTGGACGTAAACAGAAAGCTGAGAGCTTCGTTATGATTGAATTCTATAAGATGAGCGGGAGCGGGAATGACTTCATCCTTATGGATGATCGTGGGGACACTCTGCCCGTGAGAGATATCAGGGGCTTCGTGAAAAAGGTGTGCGAGCGGAAAGTATCCGTAGGCGCTGATGGTTTGATCATCATCAAGAAGTCCGATAAGGCGGATTTCCGCTGGCTGTTCTTCAATGCCGACGGCAGCGAGGCTGAGATGTGCGGGAACGGGGGGAGATGCGCCGCACGCTATGCTTTCATCCGTGGGATCGCCGGGGCAAAGCTGTCCTTTGAAACCATTGCGGGCATTATAGACGCCGAGGTGAAGGGAGAGATCGTCAAGCTGAGACTGACGGATCCGAAAGACCTGAAGATCGATTACGCCATTCCAATCGACGGAAAATCCGTCGGGTTGAACAGCGTCAACACAGGCGTGCCCCATGCCGTTGTGATCGCCGGAGACATCGAAACGGTTGATGTCTTCAACCTGGGACGAACCATCCGTTACCACGAGGCATACCGGCCAGCCGGGACAAACGCGAATTTCATCCAGGTCGTGGATCGTAAAAACATCCGCGTGAGGACCTACGAAAGGGGAGTTGAGGATGAGACCCTTGCCTGCGGGACCGGCGCCGTGGCCTCCGCACTGGTTTCTTCTGCAAAAGGAATGGTTGAATCTCCGGTGAATGTTCTGGTAAAAAGCGGCGAGACGCTCACGATATATTTCGAACGGAACCAGGGCGGTTTTGAGAAGGTCTATCTTGAAGGGACCGCAAAAGTGGTGTATCAGGGAACACTGTGGAATGAAGCGTATGCCTAGCAGGTCCTAGGGGTCAAGGATTCATGGGTTCATGAGAGATGAAATATTCTAAAAGGAGGAGTGGGTTATGTTTAAAGGTGCAATTGTAGCCATTGTGACGCCTTTCAAAAAAGGGAAGGTGGATGAGGAGGCCCTTAGGGAACTGATCGAGTTCCAGATCACGAATGGAACCGACGGCATCGTTCCCTGCGGGACCACGGGTGAATCACCGGTGCTGTCTCATAAGGAACACGACCGGGTGATCGAAATCACGGTGGATGCTGTGAAAAAGAGGGTCCCCGTCATAGCCGGGACGGGGTCTAACAGCACCGACGAAGCCATCCGTCTGACAAAGCATGCTTATGAGGTTGGCGCAGACGGGGCGCTGATGGTCTGCCCCTATTACAACCGCCCCACCCAGGAAGGCCTCTATCAGCACTACAAATTGATTGCCGATAAAGTCCCCATCCCCATCATCGTCTACAATATCCCGGGGAGGACAGGGGTTAATATGACGCCCGAGACTCTGGCTCGCCTGGCGAAGATCAAGAACATCGTGGGCGTCAAGGAGGCTGCTGGTTCACTCCAGCAGATGGCGGATATCATCCGTATCTGCGGCCCGGACTTTTCAGTCCTTTCAGGAGATGATTTCTTTACTTTTCCGCTTCTCTGCCTCGGCGGCCACGGAATCATTTCTGTCGTCTCCAACGTGGCTCCGGCCGACATGGCGGCCTTGATTGACAGTTTCAACGCCGGAAATATCAAAAATGCAAGAAAGCTGCACTACCAGCTGACGCCGCTCGTGAGCTCGCTCTTCATAGAAACGAACCCCGTCCCAGTAAAGGCGGCGCTCGCCATGATGGGCAAAATTCAGTACGAAATGAGAATGCCGCTCTGCAAGCTGTCCGACGTAAATTACGAAAAATTGAAAAAAGCGATGCAGGATTACGGTCTCATCAAATAATCATTTTTCTCTCTTGAAAGGAGAATGAGCATGGTCAAAGCAGTGGTCATCGGCGCTGCCGGAAAAATGGGCGGCCGGATTATCAGTCTCATGTCCGCGACGGAAGGGATAGAACTGGCCGGCGCCGTGGAGAGGAAAGGTCACCCCCTGGCAGGTAGGGACGTTGGAGAAATCCTCGGCCTGGGGAAGACGGGAGTCAAGATAAGCGACAACCTCAAGGCCTGCATCGGCAAGGCGGACGTGGTCATCGATTTCACTCACCATGAAGCGGTCCTCGAACATCTGAAAACAGCGGCGAGCGCGAAAAAAGCCATGGTCGTGGGAACCACGGGCTTCACCACAGACGAGATTGGGAAGATAAAAGAACTGGCCAAATCGACAAGGCTCATGCTTGCCCCCAACATGAGCGTCGGCGTGAACGTCATGTTCAAGGTCCTGGAAAACGTGGCCGGAATCCTCAAGGATGAATTCGATGTGGAGATCATCGAGGCCCATCACAATCTAAAGAAGGATTCCCCAAGCGGGACAGCCATGAGGATGGCCGAGATCATCGCAAAGACCCTGAACCGCGATCTTGGCAAGGTAGGTGTCTATGGGAGAAAAGGGATGATAGGCGCCAGAACCAGGGAAGAGATTGGCATACAGACCGTTAGGGCGGGGGACATCGTGGGCGAACATTGGGTTATATTCGGCGGCATCGGCGAAAGGCTTGAATTCATCCATCGCGCGCATAGCCGGGATAACTTCGCCAAAGGTGCCCTGAGGGCGGCCAAATGGATCGTAAAACAGAAAAACGGCTTCTACGACATGCAGGATGTCCTGGGACTGAAATCATAAAAAAGGGTTCAAGGATTCAAGGGTTCGAGGGTTCAAGTGAAGTGCATTTATCGTCATTCCTTTTGCCTTTTGCCTTTTGCCTTTAGCCCTTTGCCCTTAGCCATTTTATAATGCCTGAAACCTGTTTATTGAAAAGGAGTTATGTTTTGCAGATTGCTGATCGATTGACGAAAATTCCTCCTTACCTCTTCATGGAACTGAGGAAAAAGATTCAAAAAGCAAAAGCCGATGGTATTGACGTGATCAGTCTTGCCATCGGTGACCCCGTAGAACCCACGCCGGACTCCATTATCAAGGAACTCTGCATACGGGCGAAGGACCCCGAGAATCATCGATACCCGACGGACGAGGAAAAGGGGATGATGTCCTTCAGGGAGGAGGTGGCCCGCTGGTATCTCGAACGATACAATGTCAAGCTGAACCCATCGACAGAGATTATCGGCCTCATCGGATCCAAGGAGGGCTGCCACCATTTTGTTCTTGCCTGCATCAATCCCGGCGATATCGTCCTCATGACCGATCCGGGTTATCCAGCTTATCGCGCGAGCATTCTGATGGCTGGAGGCGAACCCTATTCCGTGCCCATTCTTCCGAAGAATGGCTATCTGCCCAGGCTTGAGGATATCCCTTCAGACGTCGTTAAAAAGGCCAGGGGCCTATTTTTGAATTATCCAAATAACCCGACGGGAGCCTGTGCGAACAAGGGCTTTTTCAGGGAGCTTGCGGCCTTCGCAAAGCAAAACGATATTGCCGTCTGCTACGACAATCCATACAGCGAAGTCGTTTTTGAGGGCCAGGAGAGGCTGAGTTTTCTGTCAGTGGATGGAGCGAAGGACGTAGGCGTGGAACTGAACTCGCTTTCCAAGCCATACAATATGACGGGCTGGAGGATAGGGATGGCCCTGGGCAGTCCCGATCTCATAGCGGCTATCAGCAAGGTGAAGGAAAACACCGACTCAGGTGTCTTCAACGCCGTTCAGTTTGCGGCCATTCAGGCGCTTCGGGGTGAGAACGGCAACATAGATCATATGATCGGAATCTACGCGAAAAGAAGAGCCATGGTTTTGAAGACCCTCAAGAATATCGGCATCGATTTTGACCCGCCGAAAGGGACGTTTTATCTCTGGGTACCGACCCCGAAGGGGATGGGTTCCCTCGAATTCACGAACAGGCTCTTTGAAAAGACAGCGGTTGTCGTGGCCGCGGGTACCGCTTACGGAAAATTCGGGGAGGGCTTTATCCGCATATCCCTCACCGTGCCGGACAATCGACTGAAAGAGGCCATGGAGCGTATTGAGCGGGAATATGCATAATATCATTGCCTTTCTCGGTATAGGATCAAACATGGGAGATCCTGCCGATCACTGCCGGAAAGCCATCGATTTAATCTCAAATACGAACCAGGTCAGGGTTCTGAGGAAATCATCGCTTTATAGAACGGAGCCCGTAGGTTTTAAGGAGCAGGACTGGTTTGTAAACGCGGCCATTGAGATACGAACGGTTTTTTCCCCGAAAGATCTTTTAAAAACCTTGACGGGGGTTGAGCAGGCCATGGGGAGAGTCCGGGAGGAGACCAAACCGTGGGGGCCACGGGTTATAGACATCGATATTCTTCTATACGGCCAGGACATTGTCGAAGAAGAAGGACTTTTTATCCCGCATCCGGAGCTGCATAGACGCCGATTTGCTCTTGTCCCGCTGGCTGAAATCGCCTCCTATGTGATGCACCCTAAATTCGGCGTCACCGTAAAAGGTCTCCTGGAGCGGCTGGAAGATCAAAGCGAGGTTATTCGATTGTAATGCTGGTTCGTTTCATAGTCACACTGATCATCGTTTATCTGCTATACCGATTGGCGAAAGGCATTCTTCGACTCTCAGGAAGCAAAACAGGCACTCATCCTGAAAAGCCGATACCTATAAAAGGGGAAGACCTGGTTGAGGACCCTTATTGCCACGTGAACGTGCCCGTGAGCCAGGCATACAAAGCCGCCATCGACGGTAAAACGGTTTATTTCTGCAGCCGGGAATGTTACGAGATATACATCAAAAAATGATATCGTCAGACCATGTTATTTAATATTCGATTTTGGAGGAAAGATGAAATTTTTTATTGACACGGCCAACATTAATGAAATCAAAGAAGGGCTCAAAATGGGCATGGTGGACGGCGTGACCACCAATCCCAGCCTCATCGCAAAGGAAAAAAGAGGCTTCGATGAGGTCGTCAAGGAGATCCTTGAGATCGTGACAGGGCCCGTCAGCCTTGAGGTCATAAGTCTGGAAGCAAGCGGCATGGTGGACGAAGCAAAAAAGCTCGCCGAGATGGCAGACAACGTGGTGATCAAGATTCCCATGACCGTGGAAGGGATCAAAGCCACCAAGTTATTGGCGGACCTCGACATTGCCGTCAACCAGACACTCGTTTTCTCGCCACTGCAGGCCCTCTTGGCCGCAAAGGCGGGCGCCGCATACGTGAGTCCCTTTGTCGGAAGACTCGACGATGTTTCCCATCAGGGAATGGATCTCGTGGAGCAGATTTTGACGATCTATGATAATTACAGCTTCGAGACGGAAGTCATCGTCGCCAGCGTGCGGCACCCGCTGCACGTGCTGGAAGCGGCCATGATGGGGGCGGACATCGCCACCATCCCATTCAATGTCATCAAACAGCTTGCCCAGCATCCCCTGACCGATGTGGGCATAAAGAAATTTCTGGATGACTGGAAAAAAGTTCCAGGAAAATGACGGGTTGAATTGTGGTTCTGGACTACTTGAAGAAATCCTTTGACAGACTCCCGATTTCGGGAAAAAAACGGGAGCTTGTCAACCTGCCCAACAGCATTACCATGCTGAGGATCCTCATCCTCCCGGTTCTATTTCTACTTCTTCTTCAACCCGGACGGACCATGAGCATGATCATCGCTGTTTTGTTCCTCCTGGCCGCTCTCACGGACCTTCTGGACGGATACGTGGCGAGACGATATGAGCTTATCACGAAGACGGGTAAGCTTCTGGATCCCATCGCGGACAAGATCATCATTAATACCGCCATGATACTCCTGATCCCCGTCGGACGCATTCCTGCCTGGATCGTGGCTGTCATCGTCATGAGAGATTTCATCGTGGACGGCATCCGGCACGTGGCCTCCGCGGGCGGCGTCATTCTGTCCGCGAGCAAGCTGGCAAAGCAGAAGATGGTTGCACAGGTGGCCGCCATAACAGCACTGCTTATTCATTACCCGATCTTCGGAGCCGATGCTCAAGACGTCGGACTGGTCATTATCTACATCACTCTTTTTCTCTCCGTCGCTTCAGGAATCGAATATCTGGTCGATTTCTACCGCAGAACCTTCGAAGAAGATGAATGATATTTTCTATTGACAAGTGAGCATGATTTTATTATTCAGATAGCTCTTTTTTAAGCGGGCGTAACTCAGCGGTAGAGTGCTACCTTGCCAAGGTAGACGTCGACGGTTCAAATCCGTTCGCCCGCTCCAGACATCCAAGGGCGGCATAGCCAAGTGGCTAAGGCAGCGGTCTGCAAAACCGTTATTCACCGGTTCGAATCCGGTTGCCGCCTCCAGAATGAAATCAGGGAGTTGCAAGTGATTTTAAATACTTACAGCTCCCTGTTTTTCGTTTTGAGACTACTCTGCATTACTCAGGATTACCCTCAAAAACCCCACTTTTACCCCTCAAGTCACACGAGTTTTCACACGACCCTTTCAGGGATGATTTTTTTTGACGAGATACAAAAAAAAACCTTGACAGGATTTTTTGAAGATGTTACCTTCGGGCAAAATAGACGAAGCTGACAGGAGTTGATAGTGAAAAGTGAATTTACTGCCATGGAGATTTATGAGGCGCTGGGGATTCCCCGTGAACGTCTGCGAGCATGGATGAAACTGGGGTTTATAAAGCCTTCTCTTCCAGCAGCGGGGCAGGGGGTGACTGCTAAATTTACATTACTTGATGTTCACGGCATAGCCCTCTTCAGTCATTTAATTTCGTACGGCTTCAGCCGTTCAACGGCAGGTGCTTTTGTTAAGCAGCTCTTCAAGGTTGAAAAGGAGAAACGTCAGGAAGTGGAATATATTTACGTCAGGGAATCCGTGAGCGACAAAGGGAAGGTGCGGAAAGGCATTTTTGCTCTGGATGCAAAGGAAGCCATGTTTGCCCTTGCCACGGGACTGACGCCTTCCATGGAGATGGAAGCCAAAAAATCAGCTCATAAAGATTATGCTCTGGCTGACAAAGAATGGTTAAATATCCATGTCGTGAATTTCGGGGCACTGCGGAAAAGGGTAAACCAGTTACTGGAAAAGATTTAATTTTTTTAATCTTAACTTCGTACATAGTGTCCTAAGTCATGAAGGTCATGAGCTTACAGGAAGCAGCCGATTTCACGAGACGCACTCCCCGTGCGGTCAGGAGCCTTGTCTTGCGGAGAAAAATCCCATTTCGCAAACTGGCAGGCAGGCTGATTTTTATTGAGGCAGAGATTCAGGCATGGATTGAAAAGGCTCCGGGCGTTCACCTTGAAAATATAAAAAAAGGTGACTGATGGCCAGACGAGTAAAAAACAGGTTGCCGCCTTTCGTTCCGGTGTTTCGAGAGATGCTAAAAAGTCGAGCATGGGAGAAATTGGGTTGTCCTGCCAGAGTTGCTTACGTGCACCTTAAGGCAAAATGCAACGGTCAAGGAGGTGAAGAACTGACTCTGAGTTACAAGGAGATGGAGAGATTCATGCATCGTCATACGTTCTCCGGGGCACTGAGGGAGCTTGAAGAGTATGGATTTATCTCAAGGACGCAAAGAGGTGGTCTTTACCGCAGACGAAATTATTTTAAGGTGATTGATGAATGGAAAAAAATCTAAACTCAAGTGCTAATTTTAGCCCCGTGGACAGTGCTATTTTTAGCACCGTCAGCCTGATGTTGGTGAGCTCGACAGTGCTATTTTTAGCACCTGTTGGGTCATTTTTGCGAAATCTGACAGTGCTATTTTTAGCACCCTTTATAGTTATATGCCATATGTACCCGTTCTATTGCGTGCTCTCTTCTTGGCTCTCTTGTATGTCACTGGGTCTATTTGGCAGGGGAGCCGATGGCAGGGATTCCATTTCTGTTACGCGTAACGCGTTACGTAACGTTACCGTAACGCTGGCGTAACGTTACGCTGATGAGGTCATTGATAAGCCTGAATTGATTTCATCCTAACTTGTTAGGACGGAGGGAGACATGGACAGGATAGAAGAGCTGGACTTTCTGAGCTGCACCG
>DFZO01000015.1 GCA_002383495.1 Syntrophaceae bacterium UBA4054
CGCTGCCGCTCAAGGACTGCCGCGATGCGCTGGCCCTGGCCTTTGAGATTTCGCTCCTGCAGCCGGTGAGGGAATCTAATTTCGGCAATTTCAAATTCTGACAGGCTGTTGTCCTTCGGCAGGCTCAGGATGCGCTCATCCACGCCGGAGTTTATCCTGAGGAACTCAAAGGACGGGGACGGCGTCTGCACGCTGCGCTGCGTGGTTCGACAAGCTCACCGTGACAGATTTAAGAGCCTGTCCTGAGCCAGTCGAAGGACGCCTTGCATCTAAACGTTTTTGAACAGCCCGTGAAATTGCATTTTTCAATTTCCTGAGGATTTTCCCGCAAGCTCAGTATGACAGGTAGGGTCGGGTTGGGTAGAATATAAAGACGAAATTGAGGTGAATCATTTCAAGCGGTAAAGTTCGAGGAGTTTTTGAACGATGGGCCGGTCGGCTTCGGAGAAGTCGTACCGGCCCAGTTCTTCAAGAGGAACCCAGCGGATTTCCTCGTGGGCTTTCACTTTAAATTCATCTGACGGGCAGGCGACGCGGTAGGCCAGAAGTTCAATTGCGGCGTGGCGGTAGTTGAACCGGCTTGAACCGATGAACTCACCCACCGCGGCTCTGATGCCGAATTCCTCATGGAGCTCCCGCTCCAGGCAATCTTCGGGCGTCTCGTCTGGTTCGAGCTTTCCGCCCGGGAATTCCCATTTATCTTCCAGAGGATCCCCCTTTTTTCTCCTCGCGATGAGGACCCTTCCGTCCTTCTCGATCACCGCCGCCGTTACGATCTGCATGGACAGATTGTTTGCCTTTCGAGATTTTTGATGACAGCTTTAACATAGCCGGAACCGGCAGCAAAAGTCAAAAGCGGTGTTCCTTAACTAGAAACCGGAAACTCGTATCGTGTCTCGCAAATTCATTTAATAATTGTCATTTCGAGCACAGCGAGAAATCCTTGTCCCGACCGCAGGGAGGGATCTTTAAGATTCTTCACATAGAGGAATGACAAAAAAATGAAGGACAAGATATCTCCCTTCGGTCGATATGACAATTTATTTTTAGACTCGTAGCTTGAAACTCTTTCGTTATATTCTGTTGCAAGACTCAAGGGGGTGGTATATGTAATTCACAAAATTCACCGCCGCCGGAAGGAAACAAATTCATCGAATGAACACCACAGACGAGAAACACAGACTGGCTGAAAGATATATGAATGAGGGGCGCTTCCCCGAAGCGATCGATCTATATGAGAAATTGATCGATCTCAATCCGGAGGAAGATTCTCTGCGCCTCACCCTTGCCTGGGCTTACAAGGACGGCGGGCGGCTCAACGACGCCATCGCTGTTTTCGAAGAATTGCTTGAGAAGGAGTTGAAAAGAAAGGTCTTTACCGGTTTTGCTTTTGACGAACTCGTGAAAATCTTCAAAGAGGGAAAGCAATACGACCGGATGATCCGGATATGTGAAAGGGCCGTTTCCGCCCAGCCGGATGACGTGAGCCTGCTGTTTACCCTGGGCGATGCCTATCTCCTGAACGGGCTTCCTGAAAAGGCCATTGAGGTTTTCAAAAAGATCATCATCATGGAGCCGGACGCCTCTGCCTCCCTCCTCAGTCTGGGGAATGCCCATATCGCTGCGGGTGAATTCGACCATGCCGAGGCGGCCTATGAAAACGCGATTACGATCGACCCTCCCGATGCCGGCATATACTACAACCGGCTTGGCATGACCTATCTCCGCGCCGGGGAGTATGCCCGGGCCGGCGCGGCCTTTGAGAAAGCCATCGGACACAGAGGCGACGAGCCGCTCTATTACTGCAACAGGGGAGATGTGTTTGTGATGGAAGGAAAACTGGAGGATGCCGCGGCCGCATACGAGAAGGCAGCCGCGTTGAATCCTGAATCCCGCGGCGCCTACCTGAACCGTCTGGGAAACACGCTTTACCGCGAGAGGCAGTACCTGCAGGCGATCGATACCTTCAGAGGGGCTGTTGCGGCGGAGCCGCTCAACCCCTTCTATCATCTTCATCTGGCCCGGTCCTATGAGGCTGCCGGTTTTCCCGAAGAGGCGGCCAGGGCCGGCGAAAAAGCCCGGTCACTCAAATAGAAGGCGGTTACGCCTTGCCCGCTTTTGTCAGCGTGTCCTTGAAGATCCGGTAAAAAGCCGCGTTATCCGATATGCCGCGTTTCAGAATGGTGCCGGCATCGTCCAGGTTTTTCGGGCTGATGATGATGTTGACGCTCTTGTTAAAAGCGGCCATGTTGTCCATGGTCCGGAAACGTTCGCTCACGAGGGCCACGAACATCTGCCTGCGGACGCTCATGCCGAGACTCTGCAGGTAGGACAGAATGTCGTTCGCGTCGGGGTTCTGCGTGTCGAAGGTCTCATTCAATACGACCAGATCATAGACGTGGAACCGCATCTTCTTGAGGGCATCCCGGGCCGACGATGCCTCCGTGGTCTGATAGCCGAGGTCCTTGAGAGCGGTGCTTATCTTCTCTTTCGCACCTTCATCCGCCTCGCAGATCAGGGCTGTTTCGCCGTCTTCTCCCACAAAGTCGAAGGGCCTGTCCGAAGCATCGTACGCATCCGATGCCACCTCGCTTAAAAGGCTTTTTTCATCTTCCATGTTTGGTTCTCCTCAAGAGCCTGCTCTTATCTTCGCCTCCCGTAATCCTTGTCCACCTCGAGCTTTCCGATATCCGTGGTCGCCTGTCCCCGCGTGCTTTTGACGGAATCGATGCCGCGGCCGACGATTCCCTTGTTCGAGGCGTATGCCTTGGCCGTATCTTCGCTGACCAGGCCCTGCTTGTAAAGTTCCACAATGTAATCGTCAAAGGTAATCATGCCGAAGGGTCTGTTGGCCTGAATGATCTCGTAAAAGGTTTTTCCCTCGGATTCTCCGTTGAGGATCGCGTCCTTGACGCGGAGGTTGGTTCCCATGATCTCGAAGGCGGCGACGCGTCCCCCGCCCTCTCTGGGTAGAAGTCTCTGGCAGACGATCCACCGGAGCGTGTCGGTGAGGCGGATCCGGATCTGGTTTTCCTCCTCCGTTGAAAACATTCCGAGGATGCGGTTCACGGTCTGGCCCGCGTCCACCGTGTGCAGTGTGCTCATGACGAGATGGCCTGTCTCTGCGGCGCTGAGGCCGATCTCCACGGTCTCGCGGTCCCGCATCTCGCCAACGAGAATGACCTTCGGCGCCTGCCTCAAGGCCGCCCGCAGGCCGCTGGCGAAGGTGTCGAAATCCGTTCCCATCTCCCGCTGGTTGAAGGTCGCTTTTTTGTGGTTGTGTCTGAATTCAACCGGGTCTTCCAGGGTGATGATATGGACGGCTTTCTGCGCGTTGATCTCGTTCAGAATCGCGGCGAGCGAGGTGGACTTACCGCTTCCCGTCGCGCCCGTGACAAGGACGATGCCGTTTTTTTCCTCTGCGATCTTTAAAAAGACCTCTGGAAGGTTCATCTCCTTGCAGGTGGGAATCGTGGTTTCAAGCTTTCTCAGAACCACGGAATAATTTCCCTGCTGGGCAAAGATGTTGACCCTGAACCGGGCCTTTCCCGGAAGTTCGTAAGATGAGTCGCAGGAACCGGTATTGAGAAGATTCTCCGTGAGCCGCTGATCCCGGTTGATCAGGTTCAGGGCGAAGATCTCCGTCTGGTAGGGGGTCAGGTTGTCAAAGGGCGGATCGAGCCCGACGGGAGTCAGCTGACCTGAGCTCTCGATCTGAAAAGGTCTGCCCACGGTGATGTTCAGGTCGGAAACATTCTTGTGGGCATCGAGCATCTTGGTCAATATGTAATCGATTTCCGGTTTTCTCATAAGGACCTCCTAGAGTATAACTCCTCATGATGAAATTTAAGATAATTTTTGTCACCCTGAGCCTGTCGAAGGGTGCTCATGGTTCGATCCTTCGATTTGCTCAGGATAAACAACTCACCATGACAACGGCTCTCAGACCTCCGTGAAATCCGTCGGCGCCGATTTCAGGAGAGGCCGGAATCGCTGTTTGTCGTTGCATTTCAGGTAAGCATCGTCGGGGCTGATCATTCCCTTGTTGACCAGTTCCATGATGCCGTCGTCAAGAAGCTGCATCCCGTATTTTCTTCCCGTCTGGATCATGGATGGAATCTGGAAGGTCTTGGCTTCCCGGATGAGGTTTCGAACCGCCGCGTTGGCGATCAGGATTTCCAGTGCCGCGCAGCGTCCCTTCTTGTCCACGCGTCTGAAAAGGACCTGGGAGATAACCGCCCGGATGCCGTCGGCCAAGGTGGAGCGGATCTGATCCTGCTCGCTGGATGGAAAGACCTCGATGATCCGGTCGACGGTCTTTGCGGCGCTCGTGGTATGGACGGTCCCGAAGACGAGATGGCCCGTGGAAGCGGCTTCCACAGCGAGCCGGATGGTTTCCAGGTCCCGCATTTCTCCCACCAGGATGATGTCCGGGTCTTCACGGAGGGCGCCCCGGAGCGCTGCTGAAAAGCTCTTTGTGTGGATGCCCACTTCCCTGTGGTTCACGACACAGCTCTGGCTCTTATGAACGAACTCGATGGGATCTTCGACCGTGATGATATGGTCCTTCCGCGTGCGGTTTGCCTCATCGATGATAGCCGCGAGGGTGGTTGACTTGCCGCTCCCCGTCGGTCCCGTCACGAGGACGAGCCCTCTCGGCAGGGAAGCCAGCTTCGGGATGACCGGGGGAAGCCCGAGCTGCTGGGCCGTGAGGATTGTTGAGGGAATTTCTCTGAAGACGGCACCCACGCCGTATTTTTGCTGGAAGAAATTGGCCCTGTATCGGGCGAGACCGGGAATCTCATAGGCAAAGTCAATGTCCCCCGTTTCTTCGAACTGCTTGACCTTATGCTCCGGAGCGATTTCATAGAGCATGGCTTTCAGATCATCGTCCTCGAGGACGTTGAACTTGACCCGCTCCATGTCCCCCCGAATCCTCAGAATGGGCTGCTGACCGGATACAAGGTGCAGGTCCGATGCGCCCTGTTCGTGCATCAACTGAAAAAATGCGTCGATTTTGGCCATGGTGTTCCTCCTTTAACTAATTCTTGACAGCAGTGCCGCCTATCATATAAATAACGATACGGATTTTGATAAAAAAAAGAACGTGGGGATGTAGCTCAGCTGGGAGAGCGTCGCGTTCGCAATGCGAAGGCCAGGGGTTCGATCCCCCTCATCTCCACCATTTTTTACCCCGCCTCACCGGACATCCGGCCTGTTTTTTTAAGCATCAACGATATGCACATTTGACGCCTTTTCTTTATCGCATTTTCCTCCTGGTTTCAAAGAGATTTGTAAAATTCCAGTGCCTGCGCTTTTTCCAGCTTCCCTTGTGGTAAGCGTAGCTTGCCAGGAGTGGGAGGACAGAGGTTGCCTCGGCGAAGACCATCTGTTCGTAGACCGTGTCCACCTTGCCCCAGGAGGAGGCCTCCCTGAGGGTCGAGCTCGAACAGGCGCCGTCGCGCACGTCGGCTACGGTGATCTGAACGGCGTACTTGTGCATGGGAACCTTTTCTCCCAGGAGCTCGGCGCAGATGACCGTATCCTGGGCGAAGTTCTTCGGTACACCGCCGCCGATCATGAGGAGCCCCGTCGTCTTCGCGGCAATCTTGATCATTGTGAGTTCCCGGAAGTCCTTGACAGAATCAATGGAGACATGCTTTTTTGAATGCTTGCTCTGGTGC
The DNA here is from genome assembly GCA_002383495.1 of Syntrophaceae bacterium UBA4054. Lineage (GTDB taxonomy): Bacteria > Desulfobacterota > Syntrophia > Syntrophales > UBA4778 > UBA4054. The sequence goes on from DFZO01000015.1 coordinate 5,685, forward strand.
AGGACGAGCCCGAATCCGGCGCTGCTGTCCGAGAATGCGGGACAGAAAATGGGAACGCCGTGATCGCAGGCTGTTTCGATGAGAGAGCCTTTCTTCTTCGCGTGGGCCTTCAGGTATTTCCCCATTTCCAGGATGAACTCGCGGGATGAATACGGTTTCGGCGGAAGACGGTCGGCAATCTTCTTGACGGTCATGTCGCAGAGCTGAAGCTCTTCCTCGTCAATGAAAGTGTCGTATATCCGGTCTATGTAAAGCCTGCGGAGTTCATTGTCGTCCACCCAGGGGGTTCCCTGGTAGTGACGGAAGCCCAGGGCTTCCAGGAAGTCCATGTCCACGATGGCCGCTCCCGTGGCGACAATGGCGTCCACCATGTTGTATTTCACGAGATCGGCGTAGAGCTTCATGCAGCCGGCGGCGCTCGTGCTCCCCGCGAGGGTGAGGATGACGGCGCATTTTCTGTCCCGGAGCATCCGGTCGTAAATGTCCGACGCGATCGCCAGGTCTCTTGCCGTGAAGGACATTCCCTTCATGGCCTCGATGATATCGAGAGAATTGATCGCTGTGATGTCGATGTGATCGACCTTTGACTTCAGGTAATCTTTCTTCTTCATAAACGCTTCGTGAACCCCCGGAATTTTTCAAGTGCTTTATGTTATTAAACGAAGAGAGAGGAAATGTCAAAAGCTTAATCTCCTCCCCTCCCTGCAAATAAATTCTTGCAAGGGATGGATACCTTTGTTAAATCATTTTCATGAAAGAGGTCCTGAGCGTTACGGAATTAACCCTGAGGATCAAGTTCCTGCTTGAGTCGAGCTTTGAGACCTTCTGGGTCGAAGGTGAGATTTCCAACCTCCGCCGGCCGGGGTCGGGCCATATCTATTTTACCCTCAAAGACGAGAAAAGCCAGGTACGGGCCGTCATTTTCCGCCCCGCGCTGAAATCGATCCGTTTTGACCTTGAGGACGGGATGCAGGTGATCCTGAGGGCGCGACTGAACGTCTATGAACCAAGGGGGGAGTATCAGCTCATAGCCGATGCCGCTGAACCCAAGGGGCTCGGCGCCCTGCAGAAGGCTTTTGAACAGCTCAAGATCCGACTGCAGGAAGAGGGGCTCTTTGACCCGGTTCACAAGAAACCGATTCCCTTTCTTCCCCGGAAGATCGGCGTGATCACGTCCCCTTCGGGCGCCGTCATCCGGGATATTCTTACCATCACCAGGCGGCGCTTTCCCTCCATCGATATCCTGATCGCGCCGGTGCGGGTCCAGGGCATGGAAGCTTCGCAGGAGATCGTCGAGGCGATCGCGGACATGAATGCCCACGGGAAGGCGGATGTGATCATCCTTGCGAGAGGTGGAGGATCCCTCGAAGACCTCGCTCCCTTCAACGACGAGCGGGTGGCGCGGGCGATCTTCAACTCCCGCATTCCGGTCATCTCCGCCGTGGGCCATGAAATAGACTTTACCATCGCGGATTTTGTCGCGGATCTGAGGGCGCCCACGCCGTCGGCGGCAGCGGAGCTTGTGGTGCCGATTCGGAGAGAACTCCGGGATTCCCTGAATGATCTCCGGCAGAGGATGAACCGGTGCTGCGCGCGGTTCGTGGAGTCCGCGCGGGAGAGAACGGCGCTCCTGGGGGAACGCCTCAGGGACCCCCGGCGGGTCATCGCCGATCTGAGGCTGAGGTTGGACGATTGCTCGGGCAGGCTCTCAACGGCCCTGTCTGCGGGAATCGCCTTCCGGAAGACAGGTCTCCAGAATCTGCGGGCCCACATCAGGCTTCTGAGTCCCGCCTTGAAAATAAGGGAAAAACTCTTTGTGCTTGAAAATCTCCATAAGAATGTGGTAGCCGCATTCCTTCGCAATCTGGAAAGTCTGAGAAAGAGGCTTGACAGCGACATGACCGTTCTCGATTCGCTGAGTCCCCTTTCCGTTTTGAGGAGAGGATACAGTATCGTGAGAAAGCACCCGGAAGGGGTGATCATCAAGGATGCCGCAGCGGTTGTTCCGGGGGATGACGTGGCGGTGAAACTTTCCCTCGGCGGCTTTCGGGCGAAGGTGGTGAAAATTGAAGAAGGGTAAGAAAATGGCTGATGAAAAATTCGAAGAGGCACTGGAGAAGCTCGAAGAGATCGTGAAGAAAATGGAGAGCGGGGATCTCACCCTTGATGAATCTTTGAAGGCCTTTGAAGAAGGGATCCGGCTCTCACGGCTCTGCGCTCAGAAGATCGACGAGGCGGAGAGGCGCGTGGAGATCCTGCTCAAGACCCAGGAAGGTTTCGACGTCAAACCTTTCAAGGAGAAGGACGAAAGTGACAGCTGAAGAAAGGTCATCCCTTGAGGCGTACCTGAAGGCAAGGAAAGAGATCGTCGATGAGGCGCTCGACCGGTACCTTCCGGGGGAGGGAACGATCCCCCCCGTTATCTTTCAGTCCATCCGTTACAGTGTCTTTGCGGGGGGCAAGCGGATCAGGCCGATTCTCTGCATCGCCGCCGCGGAGGCCTCGGGCGGGCTCCTTGAGGTCGTTCTTCCAGCGGCATGCGCTCTCGAGCTTATTCACACCTATTCCCTGATTCACGACGATCTTCCGGCGATGGACGATGACGAGTACCGGAGAGGGAAGCTCACGAACCACAGGGTCTTCGGTGAGGATATCGCCATTCTGGCCGGTGACGCCCTGCTCACGGAGGCCTTTCACCTTCTATCGGGAAAGGACCTGGCGGACAGGGTTCCGGCGGCAAGGATTCTCACTGTGATAAACGAAATATCGGAGGCGGCGGGTTTTTTCGGCATGGTAGGCGGCCAGGTTCTGGACGTCGAGTCGGAGGGGAAAACGGTCGATCTCACGGCCCTCAACCATATTCATTCCCGGAAGACAGGGGCCATGATAAGAGCCGCGGTCAGAGAGGGGGGCATTCTTGCCGGGGCTGATGAAAGGCGGCTTCAAGCGCTCAGCGAGTACGGCAGCTCACTGGGACTTGCTTTCCAGATCGCCGACGACATCCTGGACGTGGAAGGGGACCGGGAACTTCTGGGGAAGAAGACCGGTGCCGACGTTGCCCGCAGGAAAGCCGCCTTTCCTGCCCTCGTGGGTCTCGATGCTTCGAAGAAGAAAGCGCGGGAACTGGTGGAGAAAGCCCTTGAGGCCATAGCATCCTTCGACGGAAAGGCGGACCCGCTGAGGTGGATCGCGGAATTTGTAGTGGAGAGAAAGACATAAGGGGCTCAAGGCAAAAGGCTAAAGACGAAAGGGAAAATACTCGGGCCGGGGGACGCTCACGCTCTCCGAGATAAGGGAGCCTGAAGGCTCCCCTACCCACTAGTTCGAGGGGTCAAGGTAGGACGCGAAGATGCGAAGTTAGGAAGATGGGAAGTTGGGATCAAGAAATCTCATCCTTGCAACTTCTGAACTTCTCAACTTCGAATGCAGATCAGAATACCCCGCCCTCTATCATGCAAGGTTGATTAAGATGGAAGAAAAAAAACTGCTGCCCGGGATCAATTCTCCCGACGATATAAAGAAGCTGACTCTGGAAGAACTGGGAAGGCTTGCGGCGGAGATCCGGCAGCTCATCGTGGAGACCGTTTCCAGGAACGGCGGCCATCTAGCTCCCTCTCTGGGGACGGTGGAACTGACGCTGGCATTGCACTATGTCTTCAGCTCTCCCCGGGATAGGATCGTCTGGGATGTGGGGCATCAGGCCTATGCCCACAAGATCATCACCGGGAGAAGGGAACAATTTCATACGCTCCGCCGCAAGGGAGGGATCAGCGGTTTCGTCCGGAGGGAGGAGAGTCCCCATGACGCCTTCAATGTGGGGCATTCGAGTACGTCCATATCGGCGGCGGCCGGCATCGCCGAAGGCCGCTGCCTCCAGGGAGAGAACTACAAGGTCATCGCCGTGATCGGCGATGGATCCATGACGGCGGGAATGGCCTACGAGGCGTTGAACTGGTCTGGCGCCCGTGGCAAGGACCTCATCATTATCCTCAACGACAACGAGATGTCCATATCTCCCAACGTGGGCGCCCTGTCGTCCTATCTGAACCGCGTCATGACGGGACAGCACGTGATGAAGTGGCGCTCCGAACTGAAGAACTTTCTGAAGACGATACCGAACATCGGGGAACAGGTGCTGAAGTTCACGAAACAGGCGGAAGAGTCCCTGAAGGGCTTGATCGTCCCCGGCGTTCTCTTTGAAGAACTGGGTTTCCAGTATGTGGGTCCGCTTGAAGGCCATAGGCTCGACCACCTCATAAAAAATCTGGAGAACGTCAGGGCATTGAATAAACCGGTTCTTGTCCACGTGATCACGCGCAAGGGAAAGGGCTATCCGCCGGCCGAACGGGAACCCTCGAAGTTTCACGGTATCGGTCCTTTTAACATCGATACGGGGGAACCGTTCAACGAAAAAGACGCCCCGCCGTCCTATACGGAGGTGTTCGGCAGGACGATGCTGCGATTGGCCCGGGAGAACCCGAAGGTTGTGGCGATCACGGCGGCCATGTGTCAGGGAGCGGGCCTGGATGAATATTCGAAAAAGCTTCCGGAGAGGTTTTATGATGTGGGCATTGCGGAACAGCACGGAGTGACCTTCGCCGCAGGCCTCGCGACGCTGGGGATTGTTCCCGTGGTGGCCATTTATTCCACTTTTCTGCAGCGGGCCTATGACCAGGTGCTCCATGATGTCTGTCTTCAGAAGCTGCCCGTGGTGCTTGCCCTGGACCGAGGCGGCATGGTCGGTGACGACGGACCGACCCATCACGGCCTTTTTGACTATTCGTACCTGCGATCCATTCCCAATATCGTGGTCATGGCGCCGAAGGATGAAAACGAACTCCAGCACATGCTGAAGACGGCCGTGGAGTGCGGAGGGCCCGCTTCGGTGAGGTATCCCCGGGGGAAGGGTTTCGGTGTTTCCATGGACGGGGCGCCTGCGGTCCTGGAAATCGGGAAGGGAGAGGTGGTCCGGGAGGGAAGCGATCTTGCCGTCATCGCCGTCGGGTCGACAGTCTATCCCGCTCTTGAAGCCGCGGAAATGCTGAGCCGGGAGGGGATACAGATCAGGGTCATCAACAGCCGTTTCGTGAAACCCCTCGACGAAACTCTCATCTGCGAAACGGCGGCATCATTGAAGAAGGTCATCACGGTTGAGGAAAACGTTCTCATGGGAGGATTCGGGAGCGCCGTTCTCGAACTCTTCGAAAAACGGGGTCTTCATGATGTCCGGGTCAGGAGGCTTGGCATCGGCGACGAATTTGTCCAGCACGCGACTCAGGCGGAATTGAGACAGCTTTACGGGATCGATGCCCCGGGCATTGCCAGAGCCGTCCGGGAGGTTCTGAATATTTCATCCCCTCATTCATAAGAACTCCATGGATAAAAAAAACCGGAAAGCCCGGCTGGACAGGCTTCTCGTGGAGAGAGGGATTTCCTCCACCCGCGAGAGGGCGAGAGCGCTTATTCTTTCAGGGGCGGTGCTGGTCGACGAAACGCCTGTGGACAAGGCGGGGGCGCTGGTTCGGGAAGATGCTCAAATCCGCGTCAAGGGCGAAGACAACCCCTACGTGAGCCGGGGGGGGCTAAAACTCAAGGGGGCGCTCACCGAATTTGATGTTCATGTTGGGGGCCTCGTGGCGCTTGATGTGGGGGCCTCCACGGGCGGTTTCACCGATTGCCTCCTTCAGGAAGGCGCGAAGAAAGTCTATGCCGTCGATGTGGGGTATGGACAGTTTGCCTGGTCTTTGCGGAATGATCCCAGAATCGTTCTTTTTGAGAGGACCAACATTCGATTCTTTTCGGGTGAGGGAATAGGGGACAGGATCGACATTGCCACGATTGACACCTCCTTCATCTCGCTCAGGCTCGTGATGCCTGCCGTTCTCCGCCTGCTTGAAGGGAAGGCGGTGATCATCGCTCTCGTCAAGCCCCAGTTCGAGGCCGGTTACGGGGAAGTGGGAAAGAAGGGCGTGGTGAAGGACCCTGCGATGCACAGGAAGATACTTCAGGAGATGGTCGAATTCTGCCGGGAACTGGGCCTGGATGTGGTTGGGACTTGCGAATCCCCCCTCATGGGACCGGCGGGAAACAGGGAATTCTTCCTATACGCCATGAAGGAATAAATCCGTGAAGAGTGAAGCGTAACGCGTAAAGTGTGACCAGAAACTAGTATCGTGTCTCAAAAATAAATTGTCATATCGACCGAAGGGAGATATCTTGCAAAACTCTAAAATAATTAAGATTTCTCGCTACGCTCGAAATGACACTTATTAAATGAATTTACGAGACACGACACTCGAAACTCGAAACTAGAAACTCGAAACCAGAAACTGAACGACATGGCTGTTAAGCTGGCGAAAAACGCGGGATTTTGCATGGGTGTTAGGCGGGCCATGGACATGGTCCTCGACATCGCCCGCCACATGGGCAATGAGAAGGTCTACACCTATGGACCCCTCATCCATAATCCCCAGACCGTGGAGCTTCTGAAGAAAAGGGGAATCGTTCCACTCGAGAATATCGATGAAATCAGGGAAGGGACCATCATCATCAGGGCCCACGGGATATCTCCCCTGGAGCGAAAAAACATAAAGGCCAGAGGCATCAAGATCATCGATGCGACCTGCCCCAAGGTGGCCAACGTGCAGGCCATCATCAAAAAACACGCGTCCCTGGATTACACGGTTCTGATCGTCGGGGAGCGGGAACATCCGGAGGTTGAAGGCCTTCTGGGTTATGCCGCGGGAAAGGGGATGGTCGTCGGATCCAGGGAGGAAGTCGCGGTTCTGCCCGCCCTCGGCAAGGTTTGCGTCGTCGCGCAGACTACCCAGAACAAGGGTGAATACAGGGAGATCGCATCCGAAATCGCCGGGCGGTTTCCCGAAACCCTTGTCTTCGATACGATCTGCGAATCCACGGACAGGAGGCAGGCGGAGGTCATGGAAATGGCTGCCGGGATGGACGCCATGATCATCGTCGGAGGCAGAAACAGCGCGAACACAAGACGTCTCGCTGAAATATCGAAACGGAAGGGCACGCCCACTTTTCATATTGAAACGGCAGAGGATCTGGAAAGAATCGACCTGCGTTCTTTCAAACGGGTAGGGGTTTCCGCCGGAGCGTCCACACCCAACTGGATCATTGAAAAGGTCCTGGATGACATCACCGTCTCACAGAGCGAAAGAGAAAAAGGAAAGGTGCGGGGCCTTTTGAATCTGTGGGTCTTCGCGGTCAGGGCGGATATCTATTCCGCCATCGGCGCGGGATGTCTCCTCTTTACGAGCACGATCCTTCAGGGTCTCACGTTGAACTTCATCAATATCGCCATCGCCGCGCTCTATGTCTTTTCCATGCACCGGCTGAACCGGATCACGGACAGGAAGATCAGGGGAATGGAAGATTCTTTCAGCGGGGAGGCCTACCGGAGGCATCAGAAAACCTATGTCGCCTTCGCGGTTTTATCCATGGTGACGGCCCTGGTCCTGTCCTTTCTGGCGGGGCCGGCGCCTTTCATCCTTCTTTTCCTGATCTCGTCCGTCGGGATGCTCTATGCAGTCAGAATATTTCCGCAAGGCTGGCGTTTTGAGCGGATGAAGGATCTGCCGGGCTCGAAGAACGTCCTAACGGCCCTCGCCTGGGCCGCCGTGACCGCTCTTGTTCCCCAAATCGAATTGAGTCTCACCGTGACGGTCGGCATGGTCCTGGCCTTCTTTTTCAGCTTTGCCCTCGTCTTTGTCAAATCGACCCTGTCGGACATGATCAATATCCAGAGTGACAGGCTGATCGGAAGAGAGACCATCCCTGTCCTGATCGGGGAAAAGAAAACCAGGAATCTCCTCGTGGGTATCTCGGTTCTCCTGTTTGTTGTAATGACGATGGCCCATCCGCTGGGATGGTCTTCCACACTGAGTTTCGCCCTCCTGACCTCCATATTTTATGTATGGATTTGTTTCTATCTTTATGATAGAAGGGCGGAACTTTCCAGTATCGTTACGGAAGGCCTGTTGCAGACGAACTATGTCATCTCGGGTCTGAGCACGCTCTCGTGGCTTTTTATGATGAGGACTATTTGAAAAATCAAGGGGGTGTTTTGACCATGACGAGTAAGTCTTGCGGGATTCCAGTTCTGATCCTTCTGATCTTTCTGCTGGCAGCCTGCGGGGGAAGTCTTCGCTATTCCCAGTCGGCGCCGGAGGCGAATAATTTTCACCCCGGGAAGATCGCCGTTCTTCCTGTGGATGTGGGAATTTATCCGGGAGCGGGAGGCGTGATCGACCCCATTGTGACAACCGTGCTTGCGGACAGGGGCTGGTTTTCTCATGTGGTGCCGACCAATGGGGTTCAAAAGGTCCTCGCATCCAGTGATGAACTGAGAAAGGTCCTGACGGAGTATACCCAGAAGCTTCAGACCGTCAGTTTTTCTGATCCTGATCTGAGCAGGAAAATAGGCGAGGGATTCGCCGTGGATGCCTTTCTGATCGTCCACGTGGACTACTGGAATTACGCGGTGGAGAATGACAATAAAGTGGCCAAGGCCGGGCTTGCAATGAAGCTCGTGGACGCGGCGACGGGAAAGATCATCTGGAAGGCGGCCCACGACGAGTCAAGGGAATACAAGTTCTTAAAGCCGGCCATCGCCGATGTGGCAAAGAGCGTGGCAAAGGACATGATCTATTGCATGCCCCATTGAGGGGGATGAAGATGATGGCGGCGGGATACCCGTGGCGGAAAAAAACCGTTTGTGATAAAGTTAATAAATAGGTCAAACGGAAAAGGCCGTGAAGGGAACGACAAACGGAGGTTATTCCATGAAGGAAAAAGTGCAGAAAATAATAAATGATATAAGGCCCAGTCTCCAGGCGGACGGAGGCGACGTGGAATTGGTCGATGTCAGCGAGGACGGCATCGTCAGTGTCCGGCTGGTTGGGGCCTGTGCCGGCTGCCCCATGTCCCAGATGACATTGAAGGGCGGAATCGAAAAGTATCTGAAAAAGATGATTCCAGAGGTGAAATCGGTTGTGTCCGTACCGTGAATGGAACGGTGAGCACTATATAAGGATGTTGAAAAACATATCATTCTTCAGGCTGTTCAAAAACGTTCAGATGCAAGGCGCGCATGGTTCGACAAAGCTTGTCCTGAGTTCATCGAAGGGCTCACCATGACAATTAGGAAGCCTGTCCTGAGCCTGTCGAAAGAAGGGGCGCAGCGTAACACAGCAGATGGGCGTTTTTCAACAGCCTGATAGAAAGCATTGGAGGTTTGTGAGGGAAATGTCTTATACAATTACGGATGAATGTATCGCTTGCGGAAGCTGTGAAGGGGAATGTCCTGTAGAGGCCATCAGCGAGGGGGAGGAGAAGTATACCATCGACGAGAAACTCTGTACCGACTGCGGTGCCTGCGCCGATATTTGTCCTGTGGAAGCAATCACGCCCGGCGCGTGAGTGATCACAGCCTGATAACCGTGGGGAATCACGGCTCCGCTTTCAGAGGAGTGATTCCCCATTTTTTCATCTGCCTGAAAAGGGGGAGACAACCTGCGGAAAAATCGTTGAAAAATACGCTTTTCTCCAGGCTGTTCAAAAGCTTGTCCCGTACTTGATACGGGACGTTCAGATGCAAGGCATCCTTCGACCGGCTCACCCTTCGGCAGGCTCAGGGTGACAAAAATTCAGTCATGGTGAGCGCAGCTTGTCCTGAGCTTGCCGAAGGGAGCCATGCAGCGCAATCCACATCAGACGCCGTCCCCGCACAGAGACTGTGTCGCAATTACCATTTTTGTCATTCCGTGCAAGCGAAGCGCGACACGGAATCCAGTATTTTCAGCAAGTTCTGGATGCCGGCTTTCGCCGGCATGACGGTGTTGATAGCACTTTCTACTATTATGACACAGTCTCACAGGCGGGGATGGGCGTTTTTCAACAGCCTGTGGAGGGATGATGGGACGCTTCATAACCTTTGAGGGCATAGAAGGCTGCGGCAAGACGACCCAGATCAGGATGGCCGGGGAGTTCTTAAGCGCGCAAGGGATACCCGTCATCGTCACGGAAGAGCCGGGCGGTACGATCCTCGGAGCGGAGCTCAGGAGAATTCTCCTCAACAGGTCGACTTTCGATCTCTGCAAAGAGGCGGAACTGTTTCTCTTCCTGGCCGACAGGGCTCAGCATGTCAAAGAGACGATCCGGCCGGCGCTGAGGGACGGCAAGTGGGTGCTCTGCGATCGCTTTTCCGACGCCACGGTCGCCTATCAGGGCTTTGGGAGGGGGATGGACCCTGATTTTGTCCGGCGGATGTGTGATTTCTCTTCGGGCGCATTGAAGCCCGATATGACCCTGCTTTTTGATCTTCCCGTCGACGAGGGTCTGAGGCGGGCTCTGGAGCGTGTCTCACGGATCGAAAACGCGCCGCCTGAGGACCGTTTTGAAAGGGAGGCGCTCACATTTCACGAGAAAGTCAGGGAAGGGTATCTGTATCTGGCGCGGAAGGAGCCTGAGAGATTCCGCGTCATCGACGGCGGGAAGGCTGTCAGGGACGTTTACCGGGAAGTCTCTTCCCATCTCTCCAAACGGTAGGAAGCGTGAGGCTGAGAACGACCCATGTCCTTCAAAGATATCTTTGGACAGAAGAAACCGATCGCTTTTCTGAAAAGCGCCATGGAGAGGGGGCGTGTTTCCCATGCCTATCTTTTCTCCGGCTTGAAAGGCGTGGGGAAGAGGACCACGGCGGAAATTTTTACCAGGGCCCTCAACTGCAGAGAAGATCCCCTTGATGCCTGTGGCCGGTGTGCGTCCTGCCTCAAGATGGCCAGGGGGAATCATCCCGATATATTGATCCTGAAGCCGGAGGGGCAATTCATCCGGATTCAGGAGATCCGGGCACTCCAGAACCAGATGAGATTCAAGCCCTTCGAGGGCGGGAAAAGAGTGTTCATCCTCGTGGATGCGGAGCGCATGAACAGCGCCGCTGCCAATGCCCTTCTGAAGACGCTGGAGGAACCGGCCCCCTCGAACATCCTGATCCTCGTGAGCTCCCGTCCCCATCAGCTTCCCCTGACCATCCTGTCCCGGTGCCAGCTCCTGCGGTTCAGCCCCCTCAGCAGGGATCAGATCGCATCCTGTCTCACAGAACGGATGAATATGGACAGGGAAACAGCCTCTGTCCTTGCCGCCTCGGCGGCGGGGAGCATCGGGAAGGCCCTGAAGCTTCACAAGGATGCGTATCTGAAAGCAAGAGAGGATATCCTCCGGAAAATTGTGGCGTTTAGAAAAGATGATCCCATCGGGCCCCTGTCCCTGGTGGACGTTTTTGGAAAGGAGAGGGAAACCCTTCTGGAGGGGCTGGATATCCTCAGGACCTGGTACAGGGATATTCTCGTTTACAGGGAAACGGGAGAAACGGAGAAACTGATTCACCGGGATTGCCTGGAGGCTTTGAAGGTCTGTGCTGAGAAGATGGCGGTGCCGGACATCCTTCAGAACATAAAAACCGTCAGCCGGGCCAGCAGTGCTATCGAGCGGAATGCCAATAAACAGTTGACTTTGGAAACCATGCTGTTTAGATTGGTGCACCCAAATCCGGGGTGCGGGGGTTGATATAAATTGAGAAATGTCATCGGTGTGAAATTCAATAAACAGGGCAAGGTCTATACGTTTGACGTCACCGGCCTCCCGTCTTTGAAGAAACAGGATACGGTCCTCGTCCAGACCGAGAACGGCACTGCAGTGGGGACGGTCGTGACGGAAGGGAGGACGCTGCCCGAAGAAAAACTGCCGGATGGGCTGAAAAAGGTTATCCGCAGAACCACGGAGGAGGATCTGGCGACAGAAGCAGACAACCGGAACCTTGAAAAAGACGCCCATGCCTTCTGTATGGAACGAATAGAAGCGCGAGAACTTCCCATGAAACTGGTGCAGGTGGAGTGCCTGTTTGACCGGTCTAAAATCATGTTTTATTTCGCGGCGGAGAACCGGGTCGATTTCAGGGAACTTGTGAAGGACCTTGTCCAGAAGTTCAAGACAAGGATCGAATTGAGGCAGATCGGAGTCCGAAACGAGGCGAGGATCTTCGGGGGGATGGGCATCTGTGGAAGAGAACTCTGCTGTGTGGCATTCCTTCAAAATATGGATACCGTTTCGGTCAAGATGGCCAAGGAGCAGAACATGCTCCTCAATCCCGAGAAGATATCGGGACTCTGCGGGAGACTCATGTGCTGTCTTTCCTTTGAGTATGAAGCCTATCAGAACATGAAAAAGTCGGTGCCCAAGGTCGGCAAGAGCATTGATACGCCCGCGGGTCGGGGCGAGGTTCTCCGGCACAGCCTGATCCGGGGAACGATTTCCGTCCGGCTGCAGGATGGAAAGGAGATCGAGATAAAGATTGAGGATTATCAAAAGGACAATCTCTCACAGTATGTCGTGTAATAAAAAGAGGAAGGTCTGAACATGGAAAAGATTTTTTACGTCACGACCCCCATTTACTATGTGAATGCCTCGCCGCACATCGGCCACGCCTATACGACCATTGTCGCCGACGTCATGGCCCGGTTTTACCGCCTCTCAGGATACCGCACCTTTTTCATGACCGGGACGGACGAGCATGGCGACAAGATCGCTGAAGCCGCCGGCAAAGCCGGTGTGACGCCGAAGGAATACGCCGACAGGATCAGCGTCCAGTTCCGCGATCTCTGGCCCCAGCTCTCCATCACCAACGACTATTTCATCAGGACGACGGATGAAAACCATGTCAAGACCGTTCAGTATATCCTCCAGAAGGTTTATGATGCCGGGGAAATCTATTTCGGAAAGTATGAGGGTTACTACTGCGTCGGATGCGAACGTTTCTACACGGAGACGGAACTGGTAGACGGCAAATGTCCCGATCACCAGGTGGCTCCCGAGTTCCGCCAGGAAAGCAATTATTTTTTCAAGATGAGCAAATACCAGGACTGGCTCATCCGGTACATCAAGGACAACCCCGATTTCATCCGGCCGGAGCGCTACCGGAACGAGGTCCTCGCCTTTCTCCGGGAACCGCTGGAAGATCTCTGCATCTCCAGGCCAAAGACGAGGCTGACCTGGGGCATCACCATTCCCTTTGACGAGGACTATGTCACCTATGTGTGGTTTGACGCGCTGATCAATTACATCACCGGCATCGGCTACCCCGCGGGGAAGAACTTCAAGGCATTCTGGCCCTGGTCGGAACACCTTATCGCCAAGGACATCGTGAAGCCTCACGGCATCTACTGGCCCACCATGCTCAAGGCCGCCGGGATAGAGCCTTACAGGCACCTGAACGTCCATGGATACTGGAACATCGAACAGAGCAAGATGTCCAAGAGCCTGGGCAACGTGGTACGGCCTCTGGATCTCAAGGACAAGTACGGCCTGGATGCCTTCCGGTATTTCCTGCTGCGCGACATGGTCTTCGGACTCGATTCAACCTTCAGCGAGGAGAGCCTGGTTCAGCGGATCAACTCGGATCTTGCCAACGATCTGGGCAACTTGGCCAGCAGGGTCATGGCCATGGCCCTGAAATACGGCGACGGTAAAGTGCCCCGACCGGGGAACAGCGCGCCGGAGGATCAGCATCTGATCGAGACGGCCGGGCACACGCTGTCGCAGGTGGAGATCTCCTTCAGGGATCTGGCGTTCCACAAGGCCCTCATCAGTGTCTGGGAGTTCATCAATGTCGCGAACAAGTACATCGTAGAGAGGGAGCCCTGGAACCTCGCCAAGGACGCGGCCTCGAAGGACAGGCTGGACACGGTCCTTTATCATTTGATGGAGACCCTGAGGGTCGTGGCGGTATTAATATTTCCCTTCATGCCCGACACGGCGAAAAAGATTCTGGAGCAGATCGGGGTGAAGGATATCGATTCCCAGAATCACGATGCCATCCGGAACTGGGGCGGGCTGGCCGCCGGGAGCATGCTGACGCGGGCCGCGGCGCTCTTTCCCCGTGTGGAGTTCAAAAAAGAGGAAGCCGTTGAGGAGAGAAAAGAAGCCATGACTTCGATCAAGCCTGAAATAGGCTACGAGGAATTCCAGAAAATCGATTTCAGGGTGGCCAAAGTTCTTGAGGCCGAGAGGGTGCCCAAGTCCACCAAGCTGGTCAAGCTGAAGATCGATATCGGCGAGGCGAGGACCATCGTGGCGGGGATCGGCGTGGATTACAAGCCCGAAGACCTGGTGGGGAAGAAGATCGTGGTGGTGGTGAATCTGAAACCCACGAAGCTGATGGGCGTGGAATCCCGCGGGATGCTTCTCGCGACGGACGCCGAAGAGGGCCTCGCGCTGCTGTCCTTTGACAAGGACGCGAAAATCGGTGCACAGGTCCGTTAATTCGTAAAGCGCAAGGCATAAAGCATGAACGAGATGCAGGATTCAAGATACAAGATGCAGAAAGCGGGAAATCGTAAACGTGTGTCCTGGATCATAGATCGTGAATCTGATTTAACAACTCTAAACTTTAATCTCTGAACTGTTTTTATTCTCCTTCATCATACCTCTCCGCCGATGACGGGCGGTCTGCAGCGCGTTCCCGATGCGGCCGAGTCGAAGGGACATCCACGGGCATCACGAATTGGGTGACGATCTCGGCTGTATCGAAGACATTCAGTTTGCCGAAAAGGAAGAGGAACTTCTCTTCCAGTTCTCTGCCGATCTCCCGACGGATCTCGCTCGGAAGGTTCCACATCTCCGGTTTGAATGGGCCGAAGATTTTTTTGCGTGTCTTGTAGATGAACTGTTCTTCCGTATCCTTTGCTGAACGCTCGTCGGCCAGTTTCGTCTTCACGTATCGGTAAAGCTTTTCGCGAAGTCCGGCTGGAAAGCGGGAACTGTCCAGGATGATATTCTGGAAGCCCGTGGCCAGGTGGATCTCCGCTGTTCCCGTCCTTGGGAATTTGTCGAAGGCTTCGTCGGGGAGGGTGGAAGCGCCGTGCTGAACGGCCCCGGCAAGTCCGTACTTTTCCCTCGCAGCGCGGGAAATTCTCTCGAGGGTGTCGAAGTCGATGCTGACCTTGGCGATGGTGCCGTCGGGCAGGACGACGCCACCGTGGGACGTTCCCGTCTGGACGCTCATCTTGCTGATTCCCTTGAGGCCCTTTCCTTTTTTCTCCAGTTCTTCGAGAAAGTGGTCCATGAAGCACCGCAGTTCTTCCACGGTGCTGTTCTTTCCTCCCACCTCGCCGATCTCTCCTCCCACGGAAATGGTGATGCCCTTCGGTTCCAATCGGCGGATCAGAGCCGTAAGATCGGCGGCGATAGCGAAGTTGTTCCGCTGTTGTTCCGTGATGGTTGGCTTGCTCAGGTCCACGACGGTGGAGGAATCGATATCAATGTTGTAGAACCCCGCGGCAATTGCCTCCCGGATCAGATCCCTCACGGCATCCACTTCTTTTTTCGGGTCGGAGGCGAACTTTTTCCCGCTGACCTGGAAATGGTCTCCCTGGAGAAAGAGCGGCCCGCGGTAGCCGGTTCTGATGGCGGCGGCCGTCACGACGGCCGTGTACTCCCGGGGACGCTGCTCTGTGTAGCCGATTTCAGAGCGGGCGATTTCAAAGATGAACGGTCCGACCTTCCCCTTGAGGGCGGCTCGGAATACGGCCTGGGCCGATTCGTAAGTGAGTCCCCTGAGATTAATGGCTGGAACGGTGAAACCCGATACCTTGTTTTTTCCCATGGCCTCGTAAAGGCTGTGGATGGATGAAGAAAGAATACCGAGAGAGGCCCCGGCCCTCCGGATCAACCAGGCAGCAGTCTCCCTGACACCGGTCTCAGGGCTGAAGACGGCAGAATAGACCAGATCGTCAATAAGTGAATTCCGGAGTTTTTCCTCAGAGAGGACATGCACGTCGTTGCCGGTGATCCGCAGAATGCCCTCAATGCTCCCGTTCATCTGCTTCATGTTTTCATAGATCATGGCCCTGTCTTTCTCCCTTTTGTTTGAACCCCTTGCCTTTCGCCCTTAGCCTTTAGCCTTTTGCCCTTAGCCTTTCTGTAGATATTCCTTCGCTTTCTCCACTTCATGCCTGCTGCCGATGTAGATGGGCGAGCGGTGGTCGAGGTCCTCCGGCTTGATGGAGAGGATATCCTCTTTTCCGTCCGTGGCCTTTCCCCCGGCCTGCTCGATGATAAAGGCCATGGGCTGGAGTTCGAAGATCAGTCGGAGTTTTCCCTTCGGGGAATCCTTGAGCGCGGGATAGGAGAAAATGCCGCCTTTTTTTATGAGGATCTGATTGAGGTCCGGCACGAACCCGCCGCTGTAGCGGAGTTTGTAGCCTTCCTTTTCCAGGTACTCCACGTATTTCAGATGACCCTGGGTCCACTCTCTCCTCAATCCTCCGAGGCTGTAAATGGAGCCCTTTTCTTTGAGCTTGATGCTGTCCTGTGAAAGGACATACTCGCCCTCCCGATTCAGGACGAATTCGTGAGTCCCCTTGCCGGCCGAGTAGACCATGGTGATCAGAGGACCGTAGGTGATGTACATGGCGGCCACGAGGGTCTCTTTCCCCGGCGACAGGATCGGGGCGTTGTGAATGCCGATGATGGTGCCGATGGAAAGGTTGCTTTCCACCAGGGAGGAGCCGTCGAGCGGATCCGCGGTGATGTAATATTTTTCATGGCCCTTGCCGATGGGGATAACGGCCTCCCGTTCTTCCGACGCGTATTCGCGCACGAAACCGGAAAACTGGAGCTGGGCCTTGAGAATTTCATCGGCGCTCCGGTCGAGGGCCAGCTGATCCTCTCCGAAAATGTTCTGAAACCCGGCGAATTTCCGGTTTGATTCGTGGATTTTGGCAGATATGTATTTCCCTGTGACGGCGATCTGCCAGATGAGCCTTCGCAATTCCGTCTCCACACCGTCCATCCACATGTGCCTCCGCAAATCTGCGGAAAACTGGGTTGCGTCGGATATATTATCCATAAGCATTCTCCCACGATCAGTATGATGGCATTTTTGTAGCAATTTATGGAAATCTTTACAAGTAAAATGTAACGCGGAAAGCCTCCATACGCTTGATCTGCGGAGGTTTTGCAAAATCATGGTGGTGAGGGCATGTGTTTTTTACCGGTTTTCGGAATCCTTCCGATCGGAAGACATTCAGGTATGGATGCCGAGCCGGGGCAGGACATAGCGGCTGAAGAGAAACCATGCCGCGATGATCATTATAAAAATCAAAAATTCTTCCATGGGTTCATAATTCCTTTCAGGTCGTGTTCAGGAACGGGAAGGAGGCCTGTCTCCACCGGCAGAGACACCGGCCGCAATGGGGTCTGCTGAGCGCCCGTGATCTGCAGGCCTCTATGTCGATGAAATAGCCGTACTTTTCACACCACCGGTTTTCTCTTGATGGGTCTTCCGGCAGGATTTCAGCCTTTGCCTTTTTCTTCTTCTCCGGGCGGCGGCTTCCTGTTGTCATGATCCTTTTCATTCATAAAGAGAAGTACATCCAAACAGCCGGTTCAGTCAAGCCCTTTGAAGGATAGTGAGTCATCAATAATATTTGACAATCGCTAAAAATCTACATACAAAATTCAATATGGCTGACAGGAATTGTGCCCGTCAGTCCGAAAAAGTGAATTCCATATATTAATGGAAACAGCCCTAACCCGCTCACTGAAAGAACAAGTTCCGGGTGGCGCAGACGTTTGGTCAAAACGAGATACGGTGAACACTATTGAAACGAATGCAAAGCTGAACGAAGAGGTGAACCATGAAGTTCATTACCATCATTCATCGGAGGCTTAGAGAAGGGAAAACATTTGATGACTACAGAAAAGCCTGGTTTCACACCACCGGCTTCGGCGCTCCAACGACCATGTATACGGTCGTCAATGCGTTCGACCCCAGGGAGCTTATTTCCGTTGCCGTGGGAGGCGGCGGAGGCGGTGACTTCGAGGAAATGAAGTCCAAGATGAAATCGATACTCGATATCGACCTCAAGGAAAGGAATGCGAGCCCCCTCGACGACATTGTAGAAGAAACCATCGTGCGACACTTCGGTCTTGTTATCGCGGAGGACGATTTCTCCCCGGCCGGCGTCTTGCAGTATGTTGCGCCAAGCGTGGATGGGGTCAGGACGGACTACGGCGAGTTCGTGAAGATGTCCGCTGAACTGGCCGGGCTCATTGCCGAGGCCGCGAGAAAGCGAGATCTGCTGACAGAGGAAAGAAAGAAAAGAGGGTGAGAAAAAGCGGGGCAGGTCGCGCAGAGCGTGGCAGGAGTTCACGCCGTCATTTATGTTTCATTTGAATAGGAAGTTCTTTTTCCGTTCATGCACAGGTTGCCCGTTTCCGCTTCCCGAAAAAAAAGGAGCTAACCCCTTCGGTTACCCCCTTTTCTTTATTCATGGTGCCGAAGCCGGGACTTGAACCCGGACGGGTTGTGCCCACTACCCCCTCAAAGTATCTAAGGGGTCAAGAAGGGGTAAGACGGGATAGCGAAAGAAACTTATTTTTCAATTAGTTATCCCGTCTTTCTAATAGCAGGCTAGAGAAGGAAAAGCAAGGAAACAGGGGGATATTTTTTGCGATCTGTTGACCAAGTGTTGACCAATAATTTGATGTTGTTCCGTTAGAAAACGGTTAGAAAGAATTTATAGCCAACGAGCAACATTTTCCCGTTTATTATCCCTTTTCTCGAGTTCATAAATAAATAATTCTTCGAAAGACTACTTTTTACTATAGTATTCTATGTAGTCATTCAAATTTTCTACTGTTATTTTTCCAAATAAAGATTTATATTTTATTACTTCTTTATTAATTATATTTAACCCTTCAGCAAAAGAAACATTTGCCAACTTTATTTTTGCCGTCCCTCTCTCGAACTCACCTTTGTAATCTTTTTTAAGAGTATAATATCCTTTAGCGTGTTCTTGAATACCCTCTATTCGTTGCTCAACGGCTGTCGATAGAAAATTCAAAGCAATTTTAAGCTTACCTTTAATTCGTTTGAATTCATTTAAATCTCTCTTTATTTTTTCATATCTACCTTGGGATTCATATATGTTTGAACTAACTTGATATTCCGTTATATATTCTTTGCTATATCCGCCATATACTGCCCTAGTATCTTTTGTTCCCTGAATCCATAAGTTGTTTGCTTGATTGTATTCTTCAATACAAAGAAGCAAATTGGCTATAATTCCTATATTATCTTCTCTGTCAGCAAGTTCCCGCAATTTATTTGGATAATTATTCTTATCAATTTCATTGCTACAATAGTCTATCATTTTACTTGCGACTTCATAAGACGGGTTTACCTCTAAAGCTTTCTTGAAATATACGATTGCTGCTTCATATTTCACTTTGTTTAAATTTACTAATCCTATATTGTATAAAGCAGTTTCACTTTTGGGGTTAATTGATGAAGCCTTTTTCCACCACTTTTCGGCTTGGTCATAGTTTTTTAATCTGAAGTAGCAAGAAGCAATTCCGAAACTCGCATCATAATTTTTTGGACTATATATAATACTTTCTTCATAATGCTGGATAGCCGTTTGATATTGCTCTTTCTGCAAATAAATATTACCCAACATTGAATGATAGATAGCTATGAATGAATTATTATCAATAGTATTTTTATATTTACTGATCCCTTTTATTAAGACATTTATTGCTTTGTCATTTTCTTTTAATTCGATAAATTTATTTCCTATTGTATAAATATCAAACGGCTTCGTTGATAATTCATAGGCTTTTTCGTAATATGTTACCGCATTTCTATTATCCTTTAATGCAGAATATATGTTGCCTAATTGTAAAAGAGATCGATAATCGGGCTTAATTTCAACTGATTTGCTTGTTTCTTGAAATGCATTATAATATTGGCCGATATTATAATAGGTCCGTCCGAGTTGATAACGGATATTTGAGTCTTTTGGGTGGCTGTCTTTTATTTTTTTTAATAATTCTATTGATCTCTCATAGTTTGGTTTTATTCCATACTGCTTTTCATAATATGTAACCATGTCAGGTTCTATGTCATATATGCTTCCCAATTGTAAATTTGCCCCGTGATGTTGGGGGTTCTTTAACAAGACCTTTTCATAATATGATATTGCTTTCTGATAATTATCTTCAGTATAGTGAGAAGAAGCAAGCTCATAGAATTTATCAAATTCATTTGCATTTAATTCGTAGGCTTTTTCTAAGTATTTTATGGCTTCCTTACTTTTGTCCGACCAATAATAAATATATCCAACCGACATATAAGCATAATAATTGTTTTTTTTGATGTATTGTTTATAGGGATTTATTTGGTTAGCTAAGTCTTCTTCTTTTGTAAGGGGAAATGTTTTATTGAGGTGTTCCCAAGATGATTTTATGTCGCCCTTATCGAGATATATAGTCACTAATTTTCCATCAGCATTAAAAGATGCGCCCTTAAGCTCAATCACCTTCTTATAATTATTTTCTGCTTCCGCTTTGTTACCACTGTCAAAAAATATATCTCCTAGAGATTCATAAATGGAAGAATCAGCAGGACCAATACTAAGGGCCTTCCTATAATAAACAACTGCATCTTCTATTCTTTTCATATTTTCATATAACCGAGCAAGTACTGTGTAACCTATTTGATATTTTGGTTTAAGATCTATGCTTTTCAGATAACTCTTTTCTGCTTCGCTATAATTGCCATTCCGTTCATATAATACTCCTAAAGAAACATACGCAGCATGATAATATGGATTGATTTCGATCGCTTTTTCAAGCATATCGATCGCGCCACTCGTGTCGGGTTTCTTTTCTAATGAGACTTTATCATCAGAAGCTGCAGGGGCTTTAAGAGGAAAACCTTTTTTAATAGCCTCAGTATATAGATTATATGCATCTTCAAACAAAGAATCTTTTTCATCGAATTCTGATGATTTCAACTGCCTCGCAAAATATTTCTCATACAATATTTTTTCTTCTGCTAGCGTTTTTTCCTTTATGGATATTTTCTTTTCGTCTTTTTGAATCAACTTGAGATAATTTATTGGAACGGCGAAATTCAAGTTCTGGCCTATCTTGGATACCAGCGTTGTTATGCCAATCACATCACCATCTAAATTATATAAAGGCCCTCCGCTGCTTCCTCCTGATATTGGACAGGTGATCTGAAATAATTTCATTCCTTCAATTTCTCTTATTCCGCTCACAATACCGTCCGATATTGTGTTTTGCAGACCTTCAGGGTTTCCTATGGTTACAATTTTATCTCCTTGACTTATCGAATCAGAATTGCCTAGTCTTGCATAAAATGCAGTTGTTTCATCAACTTTTAAGAGGGCGATATCCTTATCTTTATCAAATGAAATCAAATAAACGTCCTTTAATACTTTTCCATCTAAAGATTTTATCACTGCACCATAACCGTTTTCGATTACGTGATAGTTAGTTGCAATTAATCCATCTTTTGAAACAAAAAAACCGCTACCATATTTAGTTAAATTCCCCTTCTTGCTGTATACACCTATAAAAACTACGGCATTCCCCTGTTCTTGAACGATATTTTTGATCTTTCGTTCTTCTGTTGGAATTATTGAGGATACAATATTTTTCGAACAAGATGCTGATATAAGTGCAGCAATAATGATGCAAGCATATTTTAATTTTGAATTTATATTTTTCATTGAATCATCCTTTATTCTTGTAATCCAATATTCTTCGAATTATCTTTTTACGCATGTCTTATATTTATGATGGCATCTGAATCCAATAGGGCAATCTGTATCAAAATCACAATCACCTTGTGGATTCATATTAGGACCAATGCTGTCAGGTTTTGGTAAGTCGTAAGTAGGCAGTCCGAATTCATCTACTACTTTCATGCAGGTTCCATATGATTGAAGAGGAGCCTTTACGCACTTGTAACCAATGCCACAGCTAAAATCGGAAGAACAACTTGCATTGGTAGAAACTGGTAAAAGTAAAATAAAGAAACTTATTAAAAGAATTATCCGCATAGCATGATCCTTTACACACAAACGCAAAACCCCGCTCTCTCTCTTTTGAGATACGGGGTTTCAGTTATCAGTCCATAGCACCCTCAATGCAGATTAAGGGTTCAATTTACTTTTTATACCACCAAAAATCATTGCTATCGATAGGATCAAAATATTTCAATGTGCCATCTTTCTGAATAAGAGGAGCATGATCCATCTCATTACTTTCGTGCAGTAGTCTATCTGCCGTCATCACAAATCCAACAGCAGCGCCGTGTTTTCTTATTGCCTCTATGCTATATGCCGAACACGAAGGGTGCATGGGGCAGGAACCCGCCTTAACAGGCGAAATGAATTGTTGATATGTTTTAACTAATTGAATCAATAAGGATCCCAAAGGGGAATTGTCTCCCCCCTTTTTCTCGTGGACAATTTTTTCCTTCGAAACATTATTAAAGTCCCATGGTATAAACGGGTCTTTATCCATTGCATAACAAGGAATTCTTAACTCAACTAGTGAAACAATTGCAAAGATCAAAAACAATCTATAAAAATAACCAGACATGGCCTGCTCTCTATAATGCACAATTAGCTTTTCTTTTGTTGGGGATCCTGTTTTTGATCTGGTGCTTAAGGCGTAATTTTCTTTTCTGGTTCAGGAAGTTTCTCTAGGGCAAATTCCTGTTCATCAGGGTAACCAAGAACCCATATTAACGGGACTAAAACAAATGCTCCTCCTATACATGGACCCCATTGAAACTCGCTTTTTCTTATTACCGTATCAAAATTTCTGTAACCTTCTTTCTTCAATTTAAGCGTTTTCGTGCTACCTGCGATTGCAGTATCTTCATATTGAAATGGAGTTATACCTTTCCTGACATTGTCAATATATACTTCCGCACCTTCCGGTCTTGTCTTAATATTCGTTTTACTAGCACAACCCATAAGAACAAAATTTAAAATGATAAAGAAAATAATGAGGCTTGAGGTCTTTCCGTTTTTAATCACCCATAATAATTTTTTTAACATAATCGAAGCTCCTTTCTTTTATGATTAATCGAATTATTTGCTCGGATATATCCAACCATCCTTGCTCATCTGAGATTACAAAATACCTCGACAAACACAAAACCCCGTCTCTTTCGAAGACGGGGTTTCTGTAATCAGTCCATAGCACCCTCAAATTGTTTAAGGATTAGAATCTTATAAAAAGCATTAATCCTCCTGAAATTAATTGACACATATCTCTGCATGGCATTAAAGTCAAGCATATTCAGAGTGTTTGAATTGAGGCCATAGGGTAGTTCCCGAAAAGCTGTAAATTCCCGCCGGCTTGGGCCTCAATAAACCGTTGGGGAGATTGCGAGGGGAGGCAATGAGTAGTGAATATAATGTTGCAAGATGGCGTTGGGAATTCATGAGAAGAAATCCCGAATACATAAAAGACTACCATAGATTCATTGAAATTCAGGAGCAACAGGATGCAGACGAAACCAGAAAAGCGATATGCAAGAAGTGGTCGTTTGGTTTTGGCATAATGTATGATCCAAATACATCTTTTGAGAAGGTAGTTTGCAGTAATTCTAAATCACATCAATCTGATTCTTTAGCTTGGTGCCGCGAATTATTAAACAAATGGTTATTCCAGAAAGATTTAGAGCACAAAGCTGTTCAAATAGTTCGCTCAATCTTCTTGCCTGATGGGCGTTGTGGATTGTGTTTAAATAAAATATCTGCGGATGATCTTTTTGTTAAAATTAATTTAGGCGAGATAAATTCCATAGAGAATTTGAAAAAGTGCGTTTGCGATTTAATAGATGAACACTTTTATCGAGGCAGGGCAATTCAATCACTGGAAACACTCCCAGCAAATGACTTTGGGACCGAAGGGCCAACAGTTTATGTGAATTTTGTGCCGGAGGAAAGAAAACCGAGAAAAGGTCAAAAATATAAAGTTGATTATGATTCAGTGCTCAAGGTAGGTGACTGGAAAGAAAAAGATGGTCTTACTAATCAAGAAATTGCGCGTAAGTTATTTCCAGAATCATTTAAGGATAGCGATGACGAAGCAGCGAACCCCGAATCAGCAATTCGGATGGTTAGTCATTATTACAAACGCTACAAAGAGCTTGTTAATGGGGGATACAAGAAAATAAGCGTCACATAGAACCTATGCCCGAGTCACCATTTTTAACTCAGAAACATTTTACCCTCTCATAACGTTTCCGAAATATTTTGCACGTATATTTACCTTCCTCGACAACCTTCTATTCCTGTAGTTAAATTTCTCCATAAAAGAATATTTTTCATTTTCATGTAAAAGGAGGTCTGCCCTTTTCAAGTAAACGGCCTCCAACAGAAAAAGAAAACGACATGGAGGTATGACGTGAACGAAAAGCAACCCACCGTTTTAGAATCCCCCGATATTGTGTCGTTCATTTCTCTCATTAAGAACATTCAGCCCCGCCCTTTTCTTCGAGAGAGTGACCGGCGCGTTTGCTTCGCGTTCGATGAAGATGTGAACGACGCAATCGAAGCATTTTATCGAAACGTTCCTGTCCCGATAGCCGATTTTTGCAAGAATTTACGGAATGTCCGGTCAATGATCTTCAACCTGAAAGGAATGGGGCGAAATGGTAAATCAAAATAAATCGCCACGAGCAACGATACGTGCTTATTGCCTCCATTGCATTGGAGGTCACAGGAAAGAGGTTGAATCCTGTAGCGCTAACGATCCGGCTTATCATCAATGTGCCTTTCATCCGTTCAGGAATGGGAAGAAAAGAGCATCGGTTAAGATCATGCGTCAATTCTGCCTTCAGTGCATGGGTGGGAGTCCGGCCTTGGTCCGTGAATGCGAAACGGGAGATTGCCCAATTCATCCTTTCAGGTTTGGCAAGAACCCAGCGCGATCCGGAAAAGGCTACTTCGCTCAACGGGCCTTAGAACTTCTCTCAAAAGGAACGGTGAATGAGCCTTTGAGCGTCCAGAATCAATTTTCTATCCCGAATAGGGTTAGGGTTCATGGCAAAACGACATAGGAACAAATTGCCACCTTTTGTGCCCGTCTTTAAAGAGATGCTCAATAGTAACGCATGGGCATGCATCGGTCATCCTGCGAAGGTGGCGTATATTCACATTAAGGCGAAATGTTTTTCGCAAGACTCGGGGGATCTCACGCTCTCCTATATCGAAATGGAGAGGATTATGACCAAACAGACCTTTGCAAGGGCACTAAGACAACTTGAGCAGTTCGGATTCATTGAACGGACTCAAAGAGGCGGGCTATTTAGAAGAAGGAACTATTTCAGGTTGATCGAGAAATGGAAAAACAACCAAGTTCAAGTAGGCAAAGTAACACCTATTCAAGTATCAAAAGTGCCACTTGTCAGCATTAATAGGCTGGCTCTTAAGTAGGCAAAGTAATACCTGTAAGAACCATATCCGATGATGTTCAAGTGATATTTTGCCTACCCTATATAGAATATGCCATATGTATGGGACTCAATAATTGTTCATGACCACCAGGAATGAATGATGTCTGAATGAGGCCAAAAGCATTCAAAAAGGTTCACCAGACGATGAAAAGTCTTTTCGGTGAAAATCTTATTGCCGGATGGCGATCAATAGCCGGATATCTTGGTCGGTCAGTCAGCACGGCTAAGCGATACAAGAAATATCACAGTTTGCCGGTCAGAAGTTTTCCGAGCGGCAGGCCATACGTTTTCAGGTTCGAGCTTGATAAATATATGCTCATTCTCGACGACTATATGAGCGGACGACGCAAGATAAAATCCACACGTCGCGGCAATCATAGGCGGCAAAGGGAAACGGCAAATAGAGAGGGTGGAGATTCCGCACCAAATCGGCCACCGATTCCGATCCAAATCGGCCACCCAATCCGTTTGAAATCGGCCACCGATTCCGAAGCAAATCGGCCGGGCATTCCGATCCAAACCGGCCACCCCTTGGAGGGGTGAAGTGACGCTGGATAATTAACCCCAAAGCCGTTAAAGCTCCCGACAAAAAAGGGAGACTCGTAATGGCCAATAGGAGATTAT
>DFZO01000052.1 GCA_002383495.1 Syntrophaceae bacterium UBA4054
CTGTTTCATTCGCTCACCGGCGATGCGGGGGGTCAACACCATGGTTGTGACATCATCGTCCAACGGATGCCCGCCCCACCGATGTCCTGGTCGTCGGCAATGCTTAAGAATCCCGCATCAAAGAGCGCCTTGGCCGCGGCTTTATAGCCCGATGGTAATCAATCGAACGGACTTGGTTTGCGGATCATAATGGCACCCTTCTGTGTGCCCGGTCACATTCGCCGGGGAAACCGATTGGGCCGCAATTTTTTCGGCCAGCCGGATCGTCTCCTCATAATTACACATTCTACTCCACAGGAGACTTCCCTCACAGGTTTCGTTTTGTTGCACTAACTTGCGTATGACCTTTAAACGGCAAACCAATCCGACGGTCACGCTTTATAAAATTTTTGAACCATTTTGAAAAACTCGCCTGAAAAAACCATGATGGTCTGGTTCCGGTTTTCAAAATTCACGGCATTCTCCAGCGAAGGAGCATTGATATTTTCATTCAGAACCCGCTTCGTGAGTTTTAAGCCCCCCACGCTTTTGGCCACCATCGCCCTTCCATAGGAAAGCGCCGCTTCCAGAAGATCCTCCCGCGGGACCAGTTTGTTGACGAGACCTATTTTTTCAGCTTCCTCGGCCCCGAGCTTCCTGCCGGTCATCAGAATATCGGAGGCATGCGCAAGCCCCACCAGCCGGGGCAGCAAAAAGGAACATCCCAGTTCACCGCCGGAAAGCCCGATATTAATGAAAGAGGCCACAAAATAGGCTTCCCTGCACGCCACCCGGATATCGCTGGCCAGCGTCATGGAAAAACCTCCTCCGGCGGCCGGCCCGTTCACGGCCGATATAATCGGCTGGGGAATCCTTCTCATGCCCAGAATCAGGGCGGCGTATCGCTCCTGCACAAGTTTCAGGAATTTTTCGGGATCCGCAAATGCTTCGGACTCCTTGTAGATCACCGCATCATTGAGATCAGCGCCCGAAGAATATCCCTTGCCGGCGCCCGTGATGATGAGCACTCTGATGGAATCTTCATCGGACAATATCTGAAACAGCTTTTCGAAGTCGATGAGCATATCCAGATTGATGGCATTGAGCTGCCCGGGACGGTTCATGGTTACAACACCAATGTGCGGTTCTTTTTCTTCAAAGAGCAATGTCTTGAATTCCGGAATCAACACGCTCATGATATCTTTTCCCTTTTTTTCTTATCGATCTCCCTCAATTCGCGGCGCATGATCTTGCCGATGGCACTTTTGGGAAGTTCATCAATAAATTCCACTTCCGTGGGAACCTTATAGCCCGTCATTCTCTCTTTGCAGAAGGCTGTGACCTCCTGCTTCGTCACCGTCGCTCCGGGCTTGACCACAATGAAGGCTTTGACGGTTTCACCCCTGTACTCGTCAGGAATACCGATACAACAAGCCTCGCTGATGTTGGGGTGCTCGAAGAGGATTTCGTCTATCTCTTTGGGGAAAATATTGAAGCCGCTCGCCACGATGACGTCCTTTTTGCGGTCTGAGATGGTCAGATACCCATCCTCGTCGAAGAACCCGATGTCTCCGGTATAAAACCATCCATCCTTGAGGGTATTCGCCGTTTCTTCCGGTTTTTTATAGTACCCGGTCATCACCTGAGGACCTTTAATGCAGATTTCACCGGGTTCATTGACGGGGAGTTCCTTTGTGCCGGTCTCAACATCCACAATTTTGATATCCGTGTTGGGAAGCGGAAGTCCCACGGTCCCGATTTTCACCTTCCCGCCCCAGGGCGTGGTTGTTGCAAATGCCGTATTCTCAGTAGCGCCGTAAACGTCATAGATGATGGCCCCGTGGAGTTCTTTCAACTGTTTCAGGGTGTTTTCCGGCAGGGGCGCCGCCCCGCCAAAATATCCCGTCACAAAGGAAAGATCCATCTTCCGGAATTTTTCATTGCCCAGCAACGCCGCATAAATAGTAGGCACACCGGTAAGGAATGTCGGCCGGTACTTCTCCAGCATTTCGACAATCACCCCCGGTTCCGGCTTCGGTATCAGCGTGCAGCCCCAGCCGTTCCAGATGGGAAGGTTCTGGCTTACCGAATACCCGGCTGAATGAAATATGGGATAAATCCCCGTGAGATTCTGATATGTGCCCTTCAAATCGGGAAACCATACGGAAAACTGCTGGACGATCGATGAGATGTTGGCATGGGTCAGCATAGCGCCTTTGCTGACACCGGTCGTTCCCCCGGTGTAGATCAGAGCGGCCAGCGAATCCCACTTGGCCTTGTTTTCCACCGGTGCGTCGGAATATTTAGCC
The DNA here is from genome assembly GCA_002383495.1 of Syntrophaceae bacterium UBA4054. Lineage (GTDB taxonomy): Bacteria > Desulfobacterota > Syntrophia > Syntrophales > UBA4778 > UBA4054. The sequence continues at coordinate 2,289 of DFZO01000052.1, forward strand.
ATAAGATCCATGAACTCATAAACGTCCGGCTGCGGTTCCACCTTTCTGAACATTGTTTTTTTAACATAGGGAAAAAGCTGCTTCTTGGGAAAGGGCAGGTAGTCGCTGATATGGCAGGTAATGATTTTCTTGATCCTTGTTTCGCTCTTGATTTTGAGCGCCCGGGGAAGCAGCAGATCCAGCGTTACCAGGACGGTGGCATCCGAATCATTGAGCTGGTGGGTTAATTCCCGCTCCGTATAGAGCGGATTGTTCATGGTGGTGGCAGCCCCCGTTCGATAGGTGGCATGGTCGGCAATGATCATCTGAGGAATGTTGGGCAGAAGCATCGCCACCTTGTCCCCTTCCTTCACCCCGATGTCGATTAATGCCCGCGTAAACCTGTTGACCAATTTTTCCAACTGCCGGTAGGTAATCTTTTTACCCATGTAAATAACGGCGACTCTTTCAGGATAAGTGTTTGCGGTTCTCGTCAGGACTTCCGCCATGGTGATCTTTTCCACGTTAATTTCCGCAGGAACACCTGAGGCATAGGATTTGTGCCATAATCTTTTAAAAGACATATTGCGCCACCTTCTTATTTTGTTTGCCAATTCTTCAGCGCCTTATTTTCGGTTTATCATCGGGTTCTGCCAACACTCCTTTGTCATCAAACTTGCCCCCTGCGCCACATCGCGCAGAAGAGATCACATCCATTGAAATTTTCTATCGTCCACAAAACTTCGGCGCGCGTTTCTCAAGAAACGCGACAACCGCTTCGATCATATCGTCGTTGGGAACCAGGGCGGCGTTCCGCTGAGCCACATATTCCAAGCCCTGCTGAAT
>DFZO01000066.1 GCA_002383495.1 Syntrophaceae bacterium UBA4054
AGGGTCTACCTATGTCGATCTTCAACATGCAATACACCATATTTGATGTTCCCCTCTTAAAGAACCTGCTGCAGGGACTGTCCATTCTCGTGCTGAAAATCTTCGGGTGGCGCAGGGAAGGCAGGACTCCCGATATTCCAAAATACGTTGTCATCGCCGCGCCGCATACCTCCAACTGGGATTTTCCAATCACCCTGGCCATGCTCTTTGCCTTCAAGCTGAAGGTGTACTGGATGGGGAAGGACACCCTTTTCCGCCGGCCCTTTCGAACCTTTTTCAAGTTTCTTGGAGGCATCCCCATAGACCGTTCAAGGTCGGCGAATGTGGTGGAGCAATCCATCCAGGTTTTCAGAGAAAGGGCAAAACTGGCGATGATGATATCTCCTGAAGGGACACGCAGGAATGTCTCTTACTGGAAAACGGGATTTTACTACATAGCCAGCGGGGCCGGGATACCCATCGTGCTGGGATTTCTGGATTATCTGCGAAAGGCGGGAGGATTCGGCCATGTGATGGAACCGACGGGGAATATGGATGCCGATATGGAGAAAATCCACGTTTTCTATGCCGGTGTCACCGGGAGGCACCCCGAAAAGTTCAGCCCGGGAGCCATCCTGTCAAGGAAATAGCCCTCCGTTTTAATGACGGCCTGAGAACCAAAACCTTTTTTCATTGAGCCTCAAGCGCTCGCCCGTCCGCGGCCGTCGTAAACCGCGCAAAAGTCAATAAAAGGATAATAATCCTTGCACCCCGGGGGATATCTGGCATATTTTTACCTGCCCCGGCGTAAGAGGTATGTCTATTCCCGGGACCGTGGTGTGACAAAGAGTGCGGGAGCCGTTTGAATGTTTGTTGAAATCGCCGTGAATATCCCATCGGAAAAAACCTTCAGCTACGATGTTCCGGAAGCCTTTGAGAAGAAAATCGCCATAGGCAAGCGGGTCGCCGTGCCTTTCGGAAAGAAAAAAATGACAGGCTATATCGTGGGTGTTTCTTCCCGAACGGAGAGAGAAGGGGTCAAAGGGATTCTCGATGTGCTGGATGAAGAGCCTCTGTTCAGCGAAGAGGACCTCCGGTTCTACCGTTGGGCGGCGGATTATTACATGTATCCCCTGGGAAAGGCCTTGGGTGAGATTTTGCCGGCCAGGCCCGAACTGAAGCCGCGCAGGGAGACCTCTGTCAGCCTCGCGTACGGATGGAAAGAGGAGACGCGGTTATCTAAAAAAGAAAGTGAGATCGTCCGTTATCTCGCGGAGAGGGGAGAAACGCGGGCCGCCGAGCTGCGCCGGGAGTTCAAACTCACGGCGGCGCTCCTGAAACGGATGGAAAAGAAACGCATCGTCATCACGGCGGGGAGAGAGGTTGTCCGCCGAGCTGCTGAGGGACCGGTCATCGGGATGAAAAGCGGTTCTATCGCCTTGAACAGCGCCCAGAAAACCGCCTTGAAGGAAATTCTTGGCGGTCTTCAATCGAAGAATTATTCCGTCTATCTCCTCCACGGCGTCACCGGAAGCGGCAAGACGGAGGTCTATCTTCGTGCTCTCGCGGAAACCCTCAGGCTCGGAGGCAGCGCAATCTTTCTTGTCCCCGAGATCGCGCTCACGCCCCAACTGCTGAGCAGGATCAGCGAGCGATTCCAGCGGAGCGACATCGCGGTTCTTCACAGCGGAGTTCCGACCGCCGTGAGATATGATCAGTGGAGGAAGATCGGCAGGGGCGATGCCCGCATCATCGTGGGCGCCCGATCCGCCGTTTTCGCGCCGGCCCGGAATCTGAAACTCATCATCGTGGATGAGGAACATGACGGGTCCTACAAGCAGGACGAGCGGATGCGGTATAACGCGAGAGACCTCGCAGTTGTCAAGGCGAGGTGCGACGGAGCGACGATTGTCCTCGGTTCGGCGACGCCGGGCATGCAAACCTTTTTTAATGCCGGGAATAAGAAGTATCGCTATCTCACCCTGCCCGATCGTGCCGGAGAGAGACCGCTCCCGGGCGTGGAGATCCTGGACATGCGGCTGCTGCGGGATGAGAGGGGAAAGCCCGGCATCCTCTCCCCGCCCCTGCGGGCCGCCATCGGAGAAACCCTGAAAGCCGGCAGGCAGACCCTGCTCTTTTTGAACAGACGGGGTTTTCACACCTTTATTTTTTGCGCGGACTGCGGTCATGTCCTGAGGTGCCTGAACTGCTCCGTTTCCATGACCTATCACGCCGGTGAAAACATTCTTAAATGCCATTACTGTGACTTTGCAGTCAAGGCCCCTCCGATCTGCCCGGCCTGCCGCGGAAGCAGGGTCCGCAGTTACGGGATGGGAACGGAGAGACTGGAAGAGGAGATTTCGCGAGCCTTTCCCGGCGCCAGGGTGAAAAGGATGGACAGCGACAGCACGGCGAGAAAAGGCGCCCAGGGAAAGATTCTCCAGGCCTTCGACAAGGGGGAGATTGACATACTCGTGGGAACCCAGATGATCACCAAGGGGCATGACTATCCCGGCGTGCTCCTCGTGGGCGTGGTCATGGCGGACGCGTCTCTCAACATTCCCGATTTCAGGGCATCCGAGTGCACCTTTCAGCACCTGACCCAGGTCGCGGGAAGGGGAGGCCGCGGAGATGACCCCGGACGCGTGATTATTCAGACCCTGAACCCGGAGCACTACGCGATACGGCTGGCCAGGAATCATGATTATCTGGCGTTTTATGAAGAGGAAATTGTCCTGCGCCGAGCCCTCGGGTATCCCCCTTATTCCCGGATGGTCAAGCTGAACATTTCAAGTACGAAGAAAGAGCGGGTCGAGGAAGGCGCAAAAAAAATCGGTGAGATGGCTAAGACAATATCCGGAGCTCTTGCGGGCAGGGAAAAGGTGGATGTAATGGGGCCTGCCGAAGCCCCCATCGCGAAGCTGAAGGGGCGATACCGGTGGCATCTCATATTGAAGGGAAAGAACGTCGGAACGCTGCACGGGGTGGTCAGGGATATCCTCGCGCAGAACAGGGAGAAGGGCCTGGAGATTCGGGTGGACGTGGATCCCCTGAACTTCATGTGAATATCACCTCGCCGGGCAAGATTCAGACAGGAGAATACGGACATGGTTGATGAAAAGCCGGGAATCCTCTTCATGGGTACGCCCGAATTTGCCGTTCCCACTCTGGAAGGGCTGATGAAGGAGGGTTATCCCGTCATAGCCGTGGTCACCCAGCCGGACCGGCCGCGGGGGAGAGGGCGGAAGAGCGAGGCGCCCCCGGTGAAAACAGCCGCTGAGAAATACGGCATTCCCGTTCTTCAGCCCGAGAAGGTCAGGGATGAGGAGTTTCTGCGGGTCTTTCGGGAACTCGCGCCGGAGCTTGTGGTTCTTGTCGCCTTCGGACAGATTCTTCCCGGCGAGATCATTGATTTTCCGGCGATGGGCTGCATCAATATTCACCCTTCGCTCCTGCCCTTTTACCGGGGGGCGGCCCCCATCAATTGGGCCCTCATCCGGGGAGAGGTCAGGACCGGAGTCAGCATTATCCGCATGGATGCGGGTGTGGATTCGGGCGATATCCTCCTTCACGAGGAAACGCCGATCAATCCGGAAGACAATTTCGACAGCCTCCACGACCGTCTGGCGGTACAGGGGGCAAGGCTCCTTCTGGAAGCAGTCGAGGGACTCGTGGCCGGAACGGTGAAAAGAAAAACACAGGATCATTCCCTTGCCACCAGCGCCCCGCGGCTCGGAAAAGAGGACGGTCATCTGAATTGGAATGCCGGTGTCATGGAGATACTGAACCGCATCCGGGGCCTCTCATCTTCCCCCGGAGCTTACACGTTTGTGAAGGGAAAGCAGCTGAAAATATTTACCGCGGCAGGCGAACAATCCATAGTGTCAGGAGTACCCGGGAGCATTGGACTGGAAACAGAAAAAGGCCTGCCCGTGGCGGCCGGAAACGGTTATGTCTATCTGAAAGAGGTCCAGCTCGAGGGAAAGAAGCGGATGTCCGTCAGGGATTTCCTGAGAGGCTTTCGGATATCGCCGGGCGAAATCCTCCAGTGAGAATTCCATGGCAGGGCTCAGGAAAGACAGTCCCCGAAGAATAGCGGTGCAGATCCTGAACCGGGTCGATGAGAAGGGAGCCTTTGCGGAACCTCTGCTGGATGATGTTCTTTCACGTAAAAGTTTTGCCCATAGTCACGACCGGAAACTTCTTACCCAGCTTGTCTATGGGACCCTCCGCATGAGAGGGAGACTCGACTGGATGATCGGGCGGATCTACAGGGGCGATGCGAAACGCATGGATACCGCCCTCCTGAATATTCTCAGGATCGGACTTTACCAGATTCTCTTCACCGACAGAATACCGGATTTTGCCGCGGTGGACGAAGCCGTGGAGATCGCAAAGGAGATGCACCCCAGAGGGGCCGGGCTGGTCAACGCGGTTCTGAGGACAGCACTCAGACAGGAAACCGATATCGCTTACCCGGATCTGGAAAAAGAACCGGCGCATCACGTGTCCATCGTTCATTCTCATCCCCGGTGGCTGGCGGATATGTGGATAAGCATGCTGGGCATCGATGAGACCATAGGGCTGTGCAGGGCCAATAACGAGACGCCGCCGCTGACCATCCGGGGGAACCGTTTAAAGACGACGCGGGACAAACTTGGGAGAAAACTCATCGAGGAAGGATATGAGGTTCAATCGACCGCCTTTTCTTCCGATGGTCTCACCGCTCAGCTTCCGGGGCCGGTGAGAGGGCTCCGCCATTTCAGACAGGGGTATTTCCAGATCCAGGATGAAGCCTCTCAATTGGTCGCATATCTCCTCGATCCCATGCCCGGAGAACGGATCATGGACGTCTGTTCGGGGTCGGGCATCAAGACAACCCATCTCGCCGAGCGGATGGGGAACCAGGGGAGCATCCTTGCCGTGGACGTTCACCACGGGAAATTGGCCGCCCTGAAGGGCCTTGCCGGGAGATTGGGCATCACCATCATAAAGACGCTCGAGGGAGATGCCAGGCTGGATCAGGGCGATGATTTCAGGGGGGCCTTTGATCGGGTCCTCGTGGATGCACCGTGCTCGGGCCTTGGCACATTGAGGAGGAATCCGGAAATCAAATGGCGGCTGACGCCAAAGGACATGAGGACGTTTCCCTTTCTCCAGAAAGAGATTCTGGGCCGGTCCGCCTGTTATCTCAAGAGGGGAGGGATCCTCGTCTACAGCACCTGCACCATTGTCGAGGAGGAGAACGAAAAGGTCGTCCATTCTTTTCTGGCCGAAAACAGAGACTTCATGCCGGTCCGGCCTCCGGCTTCCATCGATGAGCGTCTGATCAGCGATAGGGGATTTTTTCAGACCTTCCCGCATCGGCATGGAACCGACGGGTTCTTCGGCGCGGTTTTGATGAAGTCGTGACGGCCCGGGACAGGCAAAAACATTGACTTCAGATTCGTTATCGGCTATTAGCTATCAGCGGTCAACGGTCGGCTAGTGTCGTGTCTCAAAAATAAATTGTCATATCGACCGAAGGGAGATATCTTGCACATTTTTAAAATTATTAAGATTTCTCGCTGCGCTCGAAATGACAATAAATGGTGCTCGAAATGACATTTAGTAAATGAATTTACGAGATACAACACCAGGAAGTTTAATGAACTCTGGACTCTAAACTGGGTACTTCTATGTTTCTAAAACAAATGCAGGTCGGCCACATGGCCATTTTCGCCTATATCGTGGGTGATGAGGCGAGCGGGGAGGGGCTGGTCATTGACCCGGCGGCGAATGTGGACGGCCTCATTTCCGAGGCGCAGAAAAAAGGACTGACTATAAAGTACATTGTCAATACACACGGCCACGTGGATCATATCTCAGGCAACCAGGACATGAAAAAGAAAACAGGGGCTCAGATCATCATCCATGAGGCGGACGCCGACATGCTGATCTCCACGCCTTCCATGGTTCTCAGGATGTTCGGTGCCAAACCCTCCCCGCCTGCCGACATCATCGTGAAAGAGGGAGACACGATCAGCGTGGGGCAGGTGACTCTCAGAGTCATACATACGCCCGGCCACACCCAGGGCGGGATGTCGCTTTACATGGACGGTTATGTTTTCACGGGGGACACCCTTTTTGTGGGCGGTGTCGGAAGGACCGATCTTCCTGGAGGGTCCTGGTCCGTCATGTCCCGTTCCATCCGGGAGAAACTGCTCACCCTTCCCGACGACACGGTTGTGCTTCCGGGACACAACTACGGTCCTTCCCCCACATCCACCATTGGGCGTGAGAGAAAAGCAAACACTTTTTTGCGATAAGCGATGCTCGGAAAGGTCAGGTATGGAAAAAGGATTGGCGAGGACGGATTTTACGGGGCTGAAATTGTTCAGCCGGGGGAAGGTCAGGGATACCTATGAGGCGGATGGCGGCCTTATCATGGTTGCCACAGATCGGATTTCGGCCTTTGACGTGATCATGCCGAATCCCATTCCCGGTAAAGGGAAAATTCTGACCCGCATGTCCGCCTTCTGGTTCAAAGAGATGGAAGGCATCATCGAAAATCACCTGATGACCACGGATGTACGTCAGTTTCCAGAGGCCTGTCAGCCTTTCGCTGATGTATTGGAGGGGCGGAGCATGCTGGTGAAAAAGGCCTCCCCGCTACCCGTCGAGTGCATTGTCAGGGGTTACCTGAGCGGTTCCGGATGGAAGGATTACTGCGAGACGGGAGCGGTTTCGGGCATCAGGCTGCCCGATGGTCTGAAGGAATCGGCAAAGCTTCCCGAAGCCATTTTTACCCCCTCAACGAAGGCCCAGGACGGTGCTCACGATCTCCCCGTCACGAGAATAGAAATGGAAAATTTGATCGGCCGATCGCTGACGGAGAAGATAATCAAGGTGAGCCTTCAGATTTACCGGAAGGCCTCGGCCATGGCCGATGAACGCGGAATCATCATCGCCGATACCAAAATGGAATTCGGCCTTGCTCCCGGAGATCGGCTGATTCTGATTGACGAAGTCCTGACGCCCGATTCTTCGAGGTTCTGGCCGAAGGCGGACTACGGGGAAGGGCGGTCGCAGAAAAGTTTTGACAAGCAGTTTCTCAGGGATTACCTGCTCTCCATCAAGTGGAATCAAAAGCCGCCCGCTCCGGAGCTTCCCCTTCATATTATTGAAAAAACAAAAGAAAAATATGAGGAAGCCCTGAACCGTCTCGTGAAATGAAATTCCGAAAGCTTGACAAAAAAAAGATGCTCATTAATAGTTATAGGATAAGATATATAAGAAAGGCTCGCGGGGTCAATGGCAAAAAGGGACTATTATAAGATTCTGGGCATTGAGAAAAACGCCGCTGATGAAGACATAAAGAGAAGCTACCGCAGGATGGCCATGCGGTACCATCCCGATAAGAATCCGGGAGACAAGGGTGCCGAGGAAAAGTTCAAAGAGGCATCGGAGGCGTATGAAGTCCTCAGGGACCCGGAAAAGCGAGAGATTTATGACCGCTACGGTCATGAAGGGCTGAGCGGTACCGGATTCCGCGGATTTTCGGGGTTTGAGGACATCTTCGCAAGTTTCGGTGACATCTTTGAGGATGTTTTCGGGTTTACCGGTGGAACGAGAAGATCGAGAACAGCGGCCCGTCCGGGTGCCGACCTTCGCTACGACCTCAAGATATCCTTCATGGAAGCCGTCACGGGTTCCGAGAAAGATATCACGATAGAAAAACATGAGAACTGCAAGACCTGCGGCGGAAACGGCGCCGCTCCCGGTTCGGCGCCCGAAACCTGTCCCCGATGCCGCGGCATGGGACAGGTCAGCCAGTCCAGCGGATTTTTCAGCATAAGCACCACCTGCCCGGACTGCCGGGGTGAAGGCAGCCGCATCAAGAATCCCTGCCAGTCATGTCTCGGATCCGGAAGGGCGAGAACGAGCAAGCAGACGCACATCAAGATACCGGCGGGTATTGATTCGGGTTCAAGGCTCAGACTCCGGGGTGAAGGGGAAGAGGGAAAATTCGGCGGGCAGCGGGGGGATCTTTATGTTTTTATTCATGTGGAACCACACGAATACTTTCAGAGAGACGGTTCGGACATCTATTGCCAGATTCCCGTTTCAATGATACAGGCAGCCCTCGGGGCAACACTTGAAATCCCCACGCTTCAGGGTGAAGAAAAATTAAAGATTCCGAAAGGGACTCAAAACGGGAAAATTCTCCGCCTGAAAGGAAAGGGGATCCCGCATCTGAGAGGTTTCGGAAAAGGGGACCAGATCATCCAGCTTGTCGTCAAGATTCCTACCAATTTGAACAAGAAACAGGAAGAACTCCTCAGAGAATTTGCAAGAGCGGGGGGAGAACAACTCTCCTGAACATCCCCACCACAGACAAATCAAACCGCCGTTCCCCACTTTTTACTCTTGCCTGCGCACCGAGTCCTTTGAAACTCACTGTTCGATACTATAAAAGGCAGGACGGCCGGCATTTCTCTTGATATGTCGAGGGTAATATGATAGGGGAAAGCGGCTTTACCGTGAACTATGGAGCTTCGTTGATGCAGAGAGAGGCTCTTAAATATATGAGGGAGGTTTGAGATGTTTTATACAGAAAAATGTGATTTTTGCGGTGAGTGTCTCGTCTTTTGCCCTTATGTGGAATATGACAAAGAACGCGCAGAAAAGGAAATGCGCGAACTCGTTGCAGGCGGATGTCCGCCCATTGTTGGATCCTGCGTGACATGCGCGGCCTGCAACCAGGCGTGCCCAACAAAGGCAAATCCTTTTGATTTGCTCAACGAGCGCCAGGAGGAGACGGGATCGCTGGGAATTCCTGCAGCGGCCTTTGAAAATTTTGCGAAATTGTCGGGCCTTCCCACGGTGATCAAACAGGGGGAACCGGGAAAACCGGTGATGAACCTCTGTATTGTCGGCGACATGGTGCGGGAACAGTTGAACAGCCCCCTGTTCAAGGGGGTGACGACCGTGGAAGGGGCCGACTATTTTTGCACCGTCGGCTATGTTCATCTCGGCAAGCCAAGTCCAGTGAAGAAGGAAGCGGAAAGATATGTTGAAAAGCTGTCCCTGCTTGGTGTTGATGAGATCGTCTGTTTTCATGACGACTGCTACGCGCTGCTGACGACGCTGGCAGATGAGTTCGGAATCAAGGTGCCCTTCCGTCCCGTTCATCTCTTCGAGTATCTCTATCGCGTTCTCTCCACCCAGAAGGAGAATCTTCGCAAAGTGCCGATAAAGGTGGCCTACCAGGCTCCCTGCGCCTCGCGCTATACTGCGGAAAAGGATGTCTATCTCGATAAACTTTTCGACCTGCTTGGTGTTGAGCGGGTTCCGCGTCATTACGACCGCCTGAACGGATTATGCTGCGGGGCCCCCCTGATGGCGAGGGACAAGGACAGGGCAGCGGTGGTCAAGGGCTGGAATATCAACGACGCAAAAGAATACAAGGCGGATGCCATGGTCTTCCTCTGTCCCATGTGCTTCCTGAATCTTCGGAAACTCTGCCGCGATGCGGGGATGGAAGCGCTTTTCATCAGTGAGCTTTGCCAGAGAGCCCTTCCTGCATAGTAAGAATCGAGAAGGAAAAACGGCGCGGTTATTACCCGCGCTGTTTTTTTTACTTCTCGCTTTTCACGGTGATCTTCTTCGCTGCGGCCTTTGCTCATAATAATCAAAAATTCAAATCTCAAGAGGGGTCAAAGAAGCAACCACCATTTGACTTGCGGCGTTGATATGAATTGGTGTAAGCGTCATTTGAACGCATCATCGTGTAGAATCCGGATATGAGAACAGGGATGAGGAGTAAAAGCGTGCCTGCAGAGATACCCGCCGCGGAACATGGCATCAAAGAGAAGGTGATCCATGCCTGGTGCATGTATGACTGGGCGAATTCGGGTTTTGCCACGACCGTGATGGCGGCGGTTCTTCCCGTTTATTACGGAGCCGTGGCGGCTAAAAATCTGCCGCCTGCCTTGGCGACGGCCTACTGGGGCTACACCAATACCATCGGGATGCTCATCGTGGCCTTCGTGGCTCCCGTCCTGGGCGCCGTCGCAGACCATTCCGGTTCCCGGAAAAGGTTCCTCGGGGCCTTTGCTCTCCTCGGCATCTGTTTCACCGCCTCGATGGTCCTGATCGGCGCCGGAGATTGGAAACTCGCCTCTGCGCTTTACATTTTGGCCCTGTTCGGCTGGTCGAGCGCCAATATATTTTATGATTCCCTGCTTCCCCATATCGCGGGGCATGATCAGATCGACCGGGTTTCGAGCCGCGGATACGCCATGGGGTATCTGGGCGGCGGGATCCTGCTGGTTCTGAACCTGCTGATGATCAAACCGCAGTTGATCGGTCTTGCAGCATTCCCCGGGATTCCAGATTCCCAATGGGGCGTCCGCCTCTCCTTTGTCAGCGTCGCCCTGTGGTGGGGCATCTTTTCCCTGCCGCTTTTTCTTCATGTGGATGAGCCTCCAGTTGTGACGAGGGTGGGGGAGAGCACCCATCCGCTGGCGGCCGGCTTTCAGCGGCTCGGGCAGACTCTGAAGGAGATCCGACGCTACGGCGAACTTTTCAAGTTCCTCATCGCTTTCTGGCTCTACAACGACGGCATCACGTCCATTATTGTCATGGCGGCCATCTTCGGACAGGAGATTGGCATCGGCAGTGAACATCTCCTGGGGGCCATTCTCATGGTGCAGTTCGTCGGCATTCCCTTTACTCTTTTATTCGGTCGCCTTGCCGATTACCTCGGGACACGAAGGACGATATATGTGAGCCTCATCATTTACAGTCTGATTGCCGTGGGGGGATATTTCATTCAATCGGCCCTTCATTTCTGGGTGCTGGCTTTCATGGTGGCCATGGTGCAGGGCGGGAGTCAGGCCCTCAGCCGATCTCTCTTCGGCCGGATGGCGCCCAAGGCGAAGACGGCCGAGTTCTTCGGTTTCTATGACGTGAGCTCGAAATTTGCGAGTATTATCGGCCCGTCGCTTTTCGCGACAGTCGGTATTATGACGGGTTCAAGCCGCAACGGGATTCTTGCCCTCCTCATCCTCTTTATCGCCGGGGGATACGTCCTCTCGCGGGTGGATGTGCGGAGAGGGATCGCCATGGCGACAGCGGAGGATAAGGCTGTTTGACAGAATAACTCAATGAGGGAGTGAAAACATGAAGAAAATTTTGATGGCCCTTTGCATGACGTTCGTTTTCTCGTTCGGCGCCTATGCGGGCGATGATGCCTTCAATCAGGCGGACACAAATAAGGACGGCAAAATCGACCAGCAGGAATTCGATCAGGCCGTGGAGAAAAAATTCAAGTCCTACGACCTCAACAACGACGGCGTCCTCGATATGTCGGAGATCCGGGATGTCCAGAAGGATCATAAGGACACGGATGTCGTCAAGGAATTCGAATCGATGGATGCCAACAAGGACGGCAAAGTGGACATGGAGGAGTTCAAGGCCTCGGCGCATGAAAGGTTCAAGGAATATGACCGCAACAACGACGGATACATGGACAGGCCCGAGGTGGATTATCGGACCCGCTACCAGGATCCCGGCAGCATCATGAAGCCTTTTGGGGGTTTCTATTTTTAATCGCAAAAAGGGCGTTTTGTGGAAAGGGCCTTTACAATTTTTCTCCTGTCCGGACGAAGGACCTGACCCGGAATCCTGTCAGTCATTCAGGATATCCTTGACCCGGCCGACGATACCGCTTTGCAGGCGCACCTTGATGCCGTGAGGATGCATGCCTGATTTTGTGAGAATATCCTTGACGATGCCTTCGGTCAATTTGCCGGAAGGCTGATCCTGTTTTTGGACAACCCTTACATGCGCTCCCACTTTAATATCCGCGCGAGTATTGCCGTTCATGCCTGTATCCCGAGACGTCTATTATCTCAATAGGGTGAGGGTGGATAGGTTTTTCTCATTCCGCTGCAAGGACGGAAAGTTTCTTTCCCTTCGGCAACTTCTTGATTTTCATCTCAAGGCGCAGCGCATCTCCTTTAGACATTGGGCTGCTTTTCATCATTAACTTCAGCGGCAATCTTGCCCGTGTGTACTTGGATGCCGTCCCTTGATGATGTGTCATCAACCGCTTCTCGATATTGTTCGTGGAGCCAGTGTATAATGTATTATCACGGCAACGCAAAATATATACGACCCAGGATTTATTCAACGGCGTCTCTTTTGGCATCAGCGGTCAGGGGTGAATTCAAATTCAAAGTGCACCAGAAAGAGCATGGCGGCACATGCTGCAACGGAAGCAGTTTTCAGACGATTTCAGGGATAACTTAATTTTAGGTAATTGATCCTATTCTGGCACCTGTGTTAAGGGTGCCTTATGGACTTAAACACATACTACAAGCTGATTGCCAGCGAAAGCTGGGCTAGAAAATACCTGTTGGGAAAATGCTTCAAAAACCATCAGCGATTTTGCCCTCGCTGTCGATCAAGAAAGCTTTACAAACTGCAAGAGGGAAGATACCGTTGCTCGGGCTGGCAATTCCGCTGCGCCGAAGCGGAAATCGGAAACCTCAAGTTTTTCAGCGATTGCCGAAACCGTGTCGGCACTACCCGCGTCAGCGACTACCTCAACGTATTTCATATTCAGTCTTTCCCTCGCCTAAGCCCATACGGCCAATTAATTCAGGACCAATAGTTCAAAGACAAGTACTGTCCGCCTAACATGCGGCGCTGAGAGGCTGGCATGAGGATGCCGCCGTCAGGCATGCAGCCGAATGTACGCCTGTTCGACGCCAAATGCAGTTTGCTTTTATTTGTTCCTTTTCCTGCCGTGTGCCGATAAAAGGCGGGGTGGGTGGAAGCTCAGAAAAAACGAAGGACTCCCCGCGTTTATGACAACCTTCATTGGATTTTTTCTTGGCCAACGGCTGCCTTCTTGGGGAGATTATTATCGACAAGGCTGTAAAATAGTTCGACGTGATGCTTATCTCCGAAGGCAGGAATCCTGGTGACGACTGTGGTGATATCCTTTTTGAGCGGTAAGATATCGATGTGCATAGAAAAATTCCCCTTTGTCTCCAGGGAATATCTTTCCTTCGGCGCCGATTTTATTAACGTTGCTTCAAGTTTCAGCTGGTCGGAAGCTCGCATCACTGCCCGGTAGGTCGTGTCGATATCAAAGGCATAATATTTTGTCGCTTCGCCACTATTCCAGATGACATAACCCTCGTAGGTGGGGCCCGTGATTTGAAGAAATGATAAAAATGGGAATGCAGCGCATCCTGATAATAAAGCGGCAACTAAAAATAGAGCAGGGAGCGGAAATATTCTATTTCTCATGATTTTTCCCTTTCAGGCTCAGCGACTGTCAGCGTCGCGCCATTCAACAGCGCCGAGCAAGGTGTTTCCAGGTGAATCCACCCCTCGCACTTACCCTCGTGCTCCTATTGCACGATTATTTCAAAGAGAACTCTCATGTTTGCCTTTGCTGCTTTTGAGTAAATCTCTTTGGGCGCTGCTTCGAACATGGCCGGGTTTGTCTCGCCATAGCCGATTGTGGAAAGCCTGTCCCGTGTAATGATGCCTTCGTCAACAAGGTATTCCTGGACGGCCTTTGCCCTTCTTTCGCTTAACTTCTGGTTGTAAGCATGGGTGCCGGAAGCAGAGGTATACCCTGCAATGCGGATTTTAGCTTTAGGATTATCTTTCAGCAGCTGGACGTTTCTTTTCAGGATCGTCTGCGCTTCCGGCGTAAGGGTCGACTTGTCGAAATCAAAATGCACGTCCTCAAACGCAAGGATAACAACCTTTTCTTCAGCCTTCGTCTCCGCCGCGGCGGCAGCGACCTTCTCCTCAACCATCGGCTCAGTCTCAACGATAACGACCTTCTCCTTGGGCTTTGCAACCAGTTCTTGATAACGAGAACAATTTCCGGAGATTACTTTTTCCACAAAATCGGCCATGGCTGCCGGGGCTGCCAGTTTATCGGCATTTACGGTATACCCGCCTTTCACGTTCTGCACGATCTGTTCTGAAAGTTCTTTCCCTACAAGAGTATATCCCACCTGAATGGCATAAACGCAGAGCTTGTCGCCGTAATCTGCGTTCACTTTGGTTATGGCCTCCATGACAGTTGCGGGCCTGATGTCATCAATACCCGGACTGTCATAAAAATCACTGACAATGATAATGGCTGAATTACCCCTCACCCATTTGAGATCATTGCCTGCTGCCATAATAGCTTTTCCCATAGGAGTTCTACGTCTGACAGATTCGATAGAGTTTATTGCCTTCGTATAATCTTCTTTATCAAGGGACCTCATTCCATAAAGCAGCTCCGTTTCATCGTCCCAGAAGGTCCTGAGCCCCGCTTTCAGCTTGATTTCCGGAATCGTCGCTATCATGTTTTTGGTAGCATCTTTCCCATGTATCAGGCGAGTGGCTTCATTGACCATCGGCTTGCCATGCGACTCACCCATGGAAGCAGATTTGTCAAAGAGGACAACGAAATTGTCCGTTTTCTGAACCAATTGCCCTGATTTGATCTTTGGGTTAAGATCAACCGGCTTAAATGTCGCGCAACCGGCAAACAGTGTGCAAAACATCAACAAAATAATCAATCCATAGCCGATTCTTCTCATAATAAGGTCTCCTTTACATTTAGTTGGCAAGATTCATTGACCACTTCCGCTGAATGCAACTTCTTGATTCGTGGAACTGCCGGGACAACGATATTTTACCGCGGTGTGTATTTTCCCGCACCTTTGCCGGCCGACGTACCCCGACACTAGCCATCCGATAGCCGGCATTCTATCTGACAAAACCGGTGCAGAGCAGAAAGGATCCTCCCTTCTAAACGGGCCTCCGCCCCTGAATGACTCTGACCAGCACGACGATAATGGCGATGACCAGCAGGATATGAATAAAGTTACCCATCGTATAGCCACTCACCAACCCCAACAGCCACAAAATTACCAGTACGACGGAAATCGTCCACAACATGTGATCCTCCTCCCGGATTGCTCGTTCCCCCTGCCGGCTATTGCATCACCATTCGATGGTCATCCGGTTCTTTACCCTCTTCACACCGTTTACGTCCTCGGCGAGTTTAGTGGCCAGGTCCAGTTCAGCTACGTTGCCGGCCTTGCCATACAAGGTGACCACGCCACGCTTTGTCTCAACCTTGGCATTGAGGGCGCTGGTCGAGCGGTGAGATAGCAACGTCATCTTGACCTGGGCGGTGATGGAAGCGTCATCAATCTTTTTGCCTACCGTTCGCGTTTTTTTCGAGGTTTTTGTCACGGTCATCTGATTATTTACGTCTTTAACCCCTTCGACATCCTTGACGTATTCAGTCGTCAATTCCTTTTGTGCCTGACTGGCAGCATCGCCTCGCAGGGTCACGATGCCGTCTTTAACGTCAACCTCGGTTGTGTCGGCGCTCACGCTACGATGAAACAAGAGCATGGTTTTCACTTTACCACGGAGCCACGCATCTGAGTTTGCGGTGGGGGGAGCACCTTTGAGTTCCAGCCTGTTGTCCACACTCTTGACACCGGGTAGACCCGCCACGGTCTCCTGAGCCAATGATTTGTGGGATTCTTCGGAGACAGTTCCCGTTAAGGTAACAACACCATCCATGGACTGGATTTTAATATCATCAGCCTGTAGGTAGGTCTTGAACACATACGACATCCTGGCGGTTGATTCGATTCGGTCATCCATCTTGGACGCCTGCACAGGCACGCTGGTCATTAGCAGAGCGACAACCGCCACCATCATTACGACTAGTCTATATGTTGTTTTCACTTGTGCGTTCTCCTTTTATTGCTGTTCCTGTTGTTTCTTAAACCCTTAACGAACCCCCCAAACGGATCTCTCAGAAATCCAGGATTCGGGTCAACGGCGGCCGCCATGCTTCATTCGGGAAAGGGTAACGGTCGCCTATTTCACGACGAGATTATTCCTGACGGATTTGACCCCTTCGACGCCGCGTGCGATTTGGCCAGCCTTATCGGAGGCCTTGTGGGAATCAACGAAGCCGCTCAGTTGAACGATGCCTTTGCGGGATTCTACGCTGATCTGAAATGACTTGAGAAAATCATCCGTTGCAAGCTGGGTTTTTATTTTGGTCGTGATGACGGTATCATCGACATAGTCCCCCGTGCCTTCCTGTTTCGGTGTCGATGCGCAAGCCGCAAAGATGGTGATCAGCATAAGAAGCACTAAAAAGCGAATAACGATATTTCTCTTTTTCATAGCGGTAACTCCTCTCTGTATGTTTGTGATGAAATGATTGGTTGCGAGACCTCCATCCCCTCAGGATGAAAAACGGTGTGGAACATTATTTCATAGGGCTCTTTGAGGAGGTTCATCGCCCCCCGGAGAACCCTAAAATGCTCCGACTTCAGGTGGGTCATCAGGTTTTCCTGGGTATCCCATTCTTCAAGAAGAAAGAGTCGATTTTTATCCTCAATACTCTGGCAGAAGTCGCAACGGTTGCATCCCTTCTCCATCCTGATGGAACCGGACAGTGAGCCAATCGTCTGTGACAACTCCATGCGCTTCTCAGAAAGGACATTCATTCGTATGATGACCAGGATCATAAACATAGTAATAGCAAATGGCCTGCCAATAGCCGAAGGAAAATCAGAATCTTGAATTCATCCTTTAATAACGGGTTGTTGGATTAGCGAGAGAGAACAGCACAGAAGTATGAAATGATTTGTTCAACCTCAATATTTGGTGGAACCTCAACATATTGAGGCATACTTTGAAGGGAAGTGGCTGGCTTGATCTGACTCCTTTACATTAGCCAGCGTTTTTTCATTAGCAGATATGAGAAGAAAAAGGTTAATAATCCAAATAAAAGCAAATATATCCATTCCAGAGATAGATTTGATATTCTGCCTTCCTCCAAGAGGATTGATTTAACTGGCTCATAAAACTGGTAGGAAGGTAAAAAAGGAGCAACGGCAGTTAATTTTTGTGAAAAATCCGATAACGCAGAAGGGAGCAGATGGGGTAGATAGAAAATTACGCCTAACGTTCTGGCGCTGGCCTGATTGCGGCATAAAAAACCTAAAAATATTCCGTAAGAGCTGAAACAGAAGCTGCCAACTACTATAAATGCAACATAACTTAATACATTTCCAAGATCAAATTGACCCAGTAAATGGAGGAATAGGACTGCTATGAGTATTAAAATCATGCCTAACAACAATTTAGCAATAAGCCACTCAATTTCGCGCATGGGAGTCTGCAAAAGAGCAAGGAGTAATTTTTTTTCCTTTTCTTCGGCAACTTGCGCAGGCATGATAATGAAGCTTACCAGTAAAACTAACATTAGAATCCAGGTAGGCAAAGTTTGTTTTTGAACCCCACCTTCCTGAAGAGGCTTAATATCAGAAATCCAGTTTATGCTGTTTCCTTCTGCTGCTTTTTGTAATGTTAAAAAGCTCTCCACTATTGAAAGGGTCAGTAAAGACTCTTTTTTTAAAACGACAAGGACTATACTGTTTTGCTCTTTTTCAGATCTTAATAACAGGCCGTCTATTTTTTTTTCTTTTAACCATCTTTTGCCTTCCTCTTCATTGGAAACACGAGAAACTGTAAATACTCTATCGGCTGATTTAATGGTTTGCAGAATAACAGGAGCATACATTTCTTTCTGAATAAGTCCGATATTAATTTTTTTAAAGTCTGCATCTACACTATCTATTAACTTCAAAGAAAAAAAAACAAAAAAAGGTATAAAAAGAATTAGATAGATTGTCTTATTCTTAAATGCAATGGCTAAATCATTCAAAGTCAATGTAATGATATTTCTTATCATCATAGGTATAGCTTTTCATGAATTTCTGATTGGAAATATTTTTGAGGCGAACCGTCGAAGACCAAACATGCTTGATGCAGCACAATGATGCGTGTTGCAAGGGTCTTAATCTCTTCAGGTCGATGGGAAGTGAAAAGGATTGTTTTTCCTGAAGCATGAAAATCTTTCAGCAGTCTATAAATCTCTTTCGTCATCTCAAAGTCTATACCCGATGTAGGTTCATCAAAAAGAAGCACAGGTGGATCTGCTAAAAGAGCGCGCCCAATGCTTACCCTTTGGCTTAACCCTTTTGATAAAACCTGTATCTTATTTTTACGAAAAGGCAGCAAATCGAATTCCTTCAGAATTTCTTCTATCCGCAAAAAAGGGACTTGAAAAAGACGAGCAAATATTTTGAGATTGTATTCAACGGAAAAGAAATCGAAAAGATTAGGAGTTTCCGGGACAAAACCAATTTTCCTCACAACAGCCAATCTATTTCCCAGATTGATGCCGTCCACCATAACTTGTCCACTATCGGGAAGGAGACAACTAGCTAACATTTTCAAAAGGGTAGATTTACCCGCTCCGTTGTGCCCGATGACGGCAATCAGTTCCCCTTTTTCTACCTCAAGACTAAATGGTAGAAGTCCTCTTTTTTCATTATAAACTTTTGTAAGGTTATGAATCTCGATCTGCATAAAATATTATTCGGTTATCCGCCTTAGAGCTGTGACAACTTCGACCGGATCTGTCAAAGTTATCAGTTAAAAGGCCCAATGGTTTTATTGGCCGGCGATACAGCAATCAAGAATAATGGTATGGAGGGATGGCAGCGAATGACATTATGAAAGCTTTGCATATCTTCATTTTA
>DFZO01000008.1 GCA_002383495.1 Syntrophaceae bacterium UBA4054
CCCTCAAGACGTGATTGCCTGGTTTATGAAACAGCGGCATAACAAAGAAAAATCCGGAAACTCTTATAAGAAAAAATGGCTGAAGACTTATCCTACATGAACCATACTAACCGGCGTTGTAGTGTTATCGCCCCAATCATATTTATACCTCCGACTATCCATTTTTCAGCAGCGGCGGCGCCCAGTTTTCCGTTCTGGCCGCTCTTGGCGCCGGCCAGACGATGATCATCAATCCCTTTTTTGACCCCGCCCGCACATTGAAAACGATAGAGGAAAAAAAGGTCAATATTTATTTCTGTGTTCCGGCGATGCTCATTTTCATCCTGAATCTGCCCAACCTGAAGGACTATGATCTGAGCTCCCTTGGCGATCTGCTCTGCGGCGGCGGGCCGCTTCCTTTTCCCATCCTCAAGAAGGCAAAGGAGGCCTATCCCTGGGTCAGGATGTGCAATATTTACGGGATGACTGAGGGCGGTCCGGGCGGCATCTACCTGGCCGATAAATATCTCTTTCAGAAGGAAGGCTCCGTTGGCTGGGGCAAGTCTTTCATGGGCATGGAGATGATCATTGCCGATGCAGAGCAGAACCCTGTAAAGCCCGGTGAAATCGGAGAATGCCTCCTCAGAGGCGCCTCTGTCATGAAAGAATACCATAATGATCCAGAGGCGACAAAGCAGTCGCTTCGAAACGGCTGGTTCCATACCGGAGACGTGGCGAGGATTGATGAGGACGGCTTTATCTGGCTCATGGATCGTCTGAAAGACATGATCGTGCGCGGCGGTTATAACGTGTATCCTGCCGAGATAGAGACGGTTCTCTTTGGACATCCGGGAGTGAGAGAGGCCGCTGTTATCGGGGTGCCCCATGAGACCCTTGGCGAGGATATCAAGGCCTTCATCGTGAAAAAGGAAGACCAGGTGACCGCAGATGAGATTAAAGAGTATTGCCGTAAAAACCTGGCCGATTTCAAGGTACCTCGGCAAATTGAATTTATAAAAGAGCTTCCGAGGAACACGGCGGGTAAGGTTTTAAAATATCAGTTGCGGGAAACGGAGAAAAACAAATCACAAGAGTAACCCTGGAGGGAACTCATTCATCCCACAAGATTGTTTGTGGGATGAATGAGCGGACATCATGAAAAAAGGAGACGGTCTGATGGCAAAAATGGATAAGGAGATAATGGATCTTCTTAATGATCCGAAATCGAGCAAGGTGCTGGCCACGATCGGGGCGGACGGTTTTCCAAACGCCGTTCCCGTTCAGAGTCTTGCGGCGGTTGATGAGAGGACGCTCGCCTTCACGGTGGTGGCGATCACGAAGACGAAATATAATTTGCTGGAAAACGCGAAAATCTCGGCGGTGGCTTACCAGGTTCCGCCGAAAGGATGTCAGGTCAAGGGAGCATTCACGGGCTTCGTGACATCCGGTGAGATCTTTGATCGCATGTCGGCCATGATTGAGAAAGTCCTCAAGATCAAGGTCTACGAAGTGGGGATCATTGACGTGGTGGATGTTTTCCCCCTTCAGCTTGGGAAGGCGCCGGAAGCGGCGCCCGAAAAGGCCGTGACGATATCGGATGTAGAAGTCAAGCCCCTTTACACACCCGCTGACATTTCGGACTTGAATTACAGCCGGGATCTGGGCTATCCGGGGAACTATCCCTTTACCCGCGGTGTTTACCCCCAGATGTATCGCAAACAGCCATGGACGCAGAGGCTGGTGAGCGGTTTTGGAACATCGGAAGAATCAAACGAGAGGCTCAAGTACCTCACGGCGCATGGAGAGACGGGGCTCAATGTCGTCTTCGATCTGCCTACCCATTACGGCCTCGATTCCGACAATGAGCTTGCCGAGGGTGAGGTGGGGAAAGAAGGTGTTCCCATCGATTCCATTCTCGATATGGATAGCCTTTTCAAAGATATCGATCTGGGAAACGTGAGCACCTCGCTGATCACGAACTATCTCACCGTTTTTTCTTATTACGTAGCCGTCGCGCAGAACAGGGGCATCCCCATTGAAAAGCTGGCCGGTACCACCCAGAATGACGCCTGCACAAGTTTCGCCGGGGCGAAGGTTGCCGTCGTACCGATCCGACCGCACATGAAGCTATCCCTTGATATCGTGGAATTTTGCGCCCGGCACATGCCCCGGTGGAACCCTGTGAGTGTTGTGGGATACCATTACCGGGAGAAAGGCTGCAACGCCATACAGGAGATCGCCCTCACCTTGTGCAGCGGTATCGCGTACCTGAATGCGGGAATCGAGAGGGGACTGTCTGTTGACCAGTTCGCCCCGAGGCTTTCCTTCTTCTTCGGCGCTCACAACGACTTTTTCGAAGAGATCGCCAAGTTCAGGGCGGCCCGTCGACTCTGGGCCAGAATTGCGAAAGAGAGATTCGGAGCCGGAGATCCCCGTTCCTGGCGGATGCGTTTTCACACCCAGACGGCGGGCTGCTCGCTCACGGCGAGACAACCCATGAACAATATCGTGCGGACCACGATACAGGCCCTGGCCGCCGTTCTGGGAGGCACGCAGTCCCTTCATACGAATTCCTACGATGAGGCCCTGGCCCTCCCAACGGAAGAGTCCGTGGAAATTGCCCTCAGGACACAGCAGATCATCGCCCATGAAAGCGGCGTGACCAGCACGATTGACCCCATAGCGGGATCCTATTACGTGGAGCATCTCACCAACACCCTTGAAAAGCTTTCATGGGAAATTATCGAGAAGGTAGACAAGCTGGGCGGAATGATAGAGGCCATTGAAAAGGGTTGGGTCGAAAACGAGATCAGCGATGCGTCCTACAGATACGGAAGATCCATCGAGAAAGGGGATCGTGTGATTGTCGGCGTCAACCGGTATGAAAGGCCGGATGAGAACATCACCATAAAGCTGCTCAAGATTGATCCTGCGCTGGAGAAGAAACAGCTCCAGCGGCTGGAAAAGGCGAGAAGCATGCAAAACGGCAGGACGGTGAAGTCGGCCCTGGAAAAAGTGAAACAATCGGCGAAGAAAAACGAAAATCTTATTCCGGCCGTTATTGAAGCGACGCAGGCATACGCCACGATCGGCCAGATTTTTGATGTTTTCCGCGATGTCTATGGCGTGGTTAAATGGAGATAATGGATGGAGGAGAATATGACAACAAAAAGAAAAATCCGGGTATTGATCGCGAAACCCGGCCTCGACGGCCATGATCGGGGGGCTCTGTTTATCGCCAGGGCACTGAAAAATGCGGGTATGGAGGTCATTTATACGGGGATCCATTATACCCCGAAGATGGTTGTGGAAGCGGCCATACAGGAGGATGTGGATGTCATAGGCGTCAGTATTCTGTCCGGTGCGCACACAACGATTTTCGAGAAGATCTTCCGGTTCCTGAAAGAAAAGAAGGCGGAGGATATCCCGGTCATCGCGGGCGGTACGATTCCTCCCGACGATGCCGAGGAGTTGAAAAAAATGGGTGTCCGGGCTGTCTTTCTGCCGGGGACGGACACGGCAGATGTTATCAGGCTCGTCGAGAAGATTGTTCACTGAAAAAATTGTTTTCAGGCATACCGGAGCCCTTGAAAAGCGCCATGTGTAAACGCTTCACATGGTATGTGCAAAATATTCACAAATAAGCGCTTTATTATCCTGATAATCATCAGGACCGTTAGCAAGGCATGAGCTGTATCAAGTAGTTATGTCGATTGACAGCTCTGGCATCATTCCTGCTGTAATGAACTTTCGGAGGCATTCATCTCCTCTCAGGCGACATTCGTGACATGATCTATATATTCATGATCAAGGAGAAAAGAAAGAGCAATGAAAGCAGCGAAAGCAAAAATAAAAGAAAAGGAAGCGGGGCAGTCCAGGGGCGAGGAAAGCTTTAAGAACCTCTCCGGTTTCGAGGTCAGACCCTTGTACGGGCCGGAGGATGTGTCCGGTTTCAATTACAAAAAGGACCTGGGTCTGCCCGGTGAGTATCCCTATGTCCGTGGGGTCCACCAGACCATGTATCGTGGAAGGCCATGGACCATCCGGCAGCTCGGATCCCTGAGTTCCCCGGCAGAGGCAAACCTGAGAATCAGGCAGCTGATCGAAATGGGGGCCACAGGCGTAAGCATCTGCCTGGACATGCCCACCATCATGGGAAGGGATTCTGACGATCCGCTCTGCAAGGGTGAAGTGGGCAGTTGCGGCGGCGTTGCCATTGACTCCATGGTGGATGTCCGGAATGTGCTGGAAGGCATTGATCTCAACGAGATCAGCATCAATTTTGTCACCAACGCACAGTCGGCGGCGGTTCTTGCTATGTTCTGCGCGGTTGCGGAAGAGCGAAAGGTTCCCTTGAACAGACTTATGGGAACGCTGCAGAATGATATTCTGAAGGAATACCAGGCCCAGAAATCTTTCTATTTTCCACCCCGTCCTTCCATGCGCCTCATCATGGATACCATCGAGTTCTGCAGTCAGCACATGCCGAAGTTCAATCCCATCAGCATCAGCGGCTACCACCTGGGATCGGCGGGGGCGACACCCATCCAGGAACTGGCCTTCATGCTGGCGAACGGATTCTGTTACGTGGAGGAAGGGATCTACCGAGGGATGCCCGTGGACACTTTTGCGCCGCGCCTCTCCTTTTTTTTCAAGGTCCACAACGACTTTTTCGAGAACATCGCCAAATTCAGGGCCGCAAGGAGAATATGGGCGAAGACCATGCGGGAGAAATACGGGGCCAAAAATCCCCGAAGCTGGATGTTCAGGGTGCATACCCAGACGGCGGGATCCTCTCTCACAGCGCAGCAGCCTGAGAACAACATTATCCGGACGACCATCCAGGCCCTGGCCGCCATTCTCGCGGGCACGCAGTCCCTTCATACGAACGGCTTTGACGAGGCCTTTTCCATCCCCTCTCCCCGGTCGGAGAAACTGGCCCTCAGGACACAGCAGATCATCCTTCATGAAAGCGGCGTGATCAACACGGTGGATCCCCTGGGCGGTTCCTATTATATGGAATCGCTGACCCAGCAGATGGAGTATGAATGTTATAAGTATTTTGAAGCGATCGAAAAACTCGGGGGTGTGATCTCGGCTGTCGAAAAAGGTTTTTTCCAGAGAGAGATCGCCGAGGCCGCCTATCGATACCAGAAGGATGTTGATGAAAAGAAGCGGATCATCGTGGGGGTTAATGAATTTATCGAAGATGAAGAGCATGAAAAGGAATTGAGGCTGGTCGACCCCGAATTCGAGCGGAAGAAGATCGAGGATTTGAAGAAATTAAAGCGGGAAAGAAATGCCGAAAATGTGGCGGCCTGCATTGATGAAATAAGGAAAACCGCGAAAGGGCACGATAATACGATGCCCTGTTTGATCCGGGCGGCCAAGGCGCATGTAACCCTTGGCGAGATGATCGGCGCGTTTCGAGATGTTTTCGGCGAGTATAGGGACATGAAAATATTCTGAGCCATTTCAGCGGTCGATCATCAAGGGGTCAACTTCCCATCCTGAGAATGAAACATGAATGTTCAATGATGGCAGGCTGCAGATTGAAAAAAATGACAGATAAAGGGATTCAGGAGTTCAGCCCTCTCCAGAGGATCGAAGTTCTTCAGAAAAGCCTTCTTGACGCCGGTGTTGACGTTGCTTTGCTCTGTTACTCCAAGTCTCTCTATTATTATTCGGGAACAACCCAGCCCTCCTTTCTGATTGTTACGCCGGAGGACTTCGATCTCCTTGTTCTCAAGGGCATGGAGCACGTCGCTTACGAGTCCTGGCTTCCCGGCAAGAAGATCAGCGAGGCGAAGAGCGGATTCAAGGATATCACCGGTGTCCTGAAAAGGCTTGAGGTCACAGGCGGCGCCCTGGGAATGGAGATGGATGTGACCCCGGCGGTTTTCTACCTCCGGATGGCCGGCGCATTTCCCCAATTTAAAATCATCGATGTGTCAAAAATTATTCTGGAGCAGCGCAAAATCAAGGATGCCTGGGAACTGAAGTGCATGAGAGAAGCTTGCCGAATTGTTCACGCCGGACATGAAAGAATCCTGGAGATTCTCCGGGAGGGCATGACGGAAATCGAGCTCTCGGCAGAAATAGAAGATGCCCACCGGAGGGCGGGCCACGAAGGCCTGTATTTTCACCGCCAGTTTGATTTTTTCATGGGCCGCGGGGTTCTGGCCTCGGGAGAAGACCTCTCCCGCATCGCCGGGAAGGTGCAGTCCATCACGGGAATGGGATTGAGTCCTGCCGTGCCCCTGGGCGCCTCCAGGCGAACGATTAAGCGGGGCGACATGATCGTCGTGGATATTCCCACCCTCTATAAGGGTTATCACAGCGATCAGAGCCGCACTTACGTCATCGGCAAGGCTCCGGTCGCCTGCCTCGATCTTTATCAGGGCATGAAAGAGATCTCCGACCGGACGATTCAGCATCTGAGACCGGGAGTGAGCTGTGCCGATCTTTATGAAACGGCTCTTTCCGTCGCCAGGGAAACAGGCATGGAGCCCTTCTATATGAGGCTGGCGGGGAATCCGGAGATTCTTCCCTTCATCGGTCACGGGATCGGTCTTGAAGTGAATGAACTGCCGCTTCTGAGCAGGAACAACCGCGATGTCATCCGGGAAGGGGTCGTGACGACCCTGGAGATCGAGATGTGGAAATCGGAGCGGGAGGTCGTGAAACTGGAAGATACCATAGCCGTGCACGCAGACGGCGCCGAGATTCTCACCCTCTCGCCGCGGGATCTCTGCGAGGTATAATTTAATATCGTTCTGAGAATTTACGAGAAAGGAGCGTAGAAAATGGCGGACAAATCTATGGTTAATCGGGAATTTCCTCCTTTCACCTGGGAGGTGGAGCGCGGAAAGATAAGGGAACTGGTGCAGGCCATCGGGGATAAAAATCCCATTTACCTCAAGAGGGAAGAGGCGGTCAAAGCCGGATATAAAGACACGCCGGCATCGCCTACTTTTATCACTGTTCCCATGATGTGGACGAATATACTCATCGATGTCATCAAGGCCGTGAAGATCAATTATGCCAAGGTCCTTCATGGAGAGGAATCCTACGAATATATTCAGGAGATCTATCCTGGAGATGTCCTGACAGGAAAGATAAAAGTGATCTCTATCGATGAAAAATCCGGAAAATCAGGGAGCATGGATCTTATCCGGCTGGAGACTCTTTATACGAATCAGAGAAACGAACAGGTCTTGAAGGCCAGTACCCTTCTCGTGGAAAGAAAGTGAGGGATTGACAATGGCAGCAGAACTCTTTTTTCAGGACATCAATGTGGGAGATGAGATTCCCATGCTGGTCAAAAAACCTGTAAACAAAGTCCAGCTGGTCAGATACGCCGGGGCCTCCGGCGATTTCAACCCCCTTCATACGGACCCCGAGGCAGGAAAGGCAGCCGGCATCGGCCAGATCGCCCACGGAATGCTCATCATGGGATTTGTGGCCGAGGCCGTCACCAACTGGGTTCCCAAGATATACCTGCGCAAGTTCACCGTCCGGTTTGCCGGCATGACGCGGCCGGACGACGTGATCACCGTGACAGGCAGGGTCACCGAAAAGAAACAGGACAGCGGGAGCGACATCGTGAAGGGGGAACTTCTGGCGAAGAACCAGAAAGACGAAACGGTCATTGCCGGCTTCTTCGAGGCTGCGCTTCCAGATAAAAAATAGAAGAGAAGAAAAACACTCAAACACTGAAAAGGAGAATCGATATGGAAAAGATGCTTGATGGGAAGATATGTATCGTAACGGGCGGCGGCAGAGGGATCGGGAAGGCGACGGCCCTGCTCTTCGCGAAGGAAGGCGGCAAGGTGGCCGTCAGCGAACTGGACGCCGAACCGGCAAACGAGACGGTCGCCGAGATCAAGAAGATGGGCGGCCAGGCCATCGCCGTCGTCGGGGACATCACGGCCCCCGGCGCTGCCGACAAACTGGTTCAGGAAACCGTGAATGCCTTCGGCCCGAACATCGACGTGGTCGTCAATGTGGCGGGCTACACCTGGGACAGCTTTATCCACAAGATGACGGACCAGCAGTGGGACGCCATGATGAACATCCACGTCAAGGCCCCCTTCCAGATCCTCCGGGCCGCGACGCCTTATATGCGGGACAACGCCAAGAAGGAAAAGGAAGCGGGAAAGAGGGTGATGAGAAAGGTGGTCAACGTCTCTTCCATAGCCGGCACCGACGGCAATCCGGCTCAGGTCAATTACTCCGCCGCCAAGGCAGGCATTATCGGTTTTACAAAGTCTTTGGCACGGGAATGGGGGCCTTTCAGCGTCAATGTAAACGCCGTCGCCTTCGGATGGATTGAGACCCGTCTCACGAAGGCGAAGGAAGAGGGTTCTGAGACGATCGAGCGGGAGGGCAAGAAGATCGCCCTCGGCGTTCCCAAGGCGGGCCTCGATGCCTTTAAAGCCGTGATACCTCTTGGAAGGCCGGCCTCGACTGAAGAAGCGGCGGGAGCGATCCTATTCTTGGCATCGCCCCTGTCCGATTATATGACGGCACAGGTGCTCAAGGTTTCCGGCGGTTGGTTCTAAGAGAGTGATGAAAAACACTTAGTTCACCAGGCTTTTTTCAACAGCCTGCTAATGATCACGAGGAGAAAAGACATATGGCAGGAATTACATCTTACGGGGCTTATATCCCCTGGTACAGAATGAATCGCAAGGTTATCTTCGAGCAGATGGGCTGGTTCAACGCCGCAACGGCGGGCGTGGCCAGGGGCGAGAAGGCCGTTGCGAATTACGATGAAGACACGATTTCCATGGCCTGTTCGGCGGCGCTGGACTGCATGACGGGCCAGAGGCGCGAGGACGTGGACGGGCTTTATCTCGCCTCCACGAGCCTTCCTTTTGCCCAGCGGCAGAACGCGATCGTCATCTCCGATGCGCTGGATTTGCGCTCTAATGTCAGGACCGCCGATTTTGCGGGGGCGCTTAAAGCGGGAACGGCAGCCCTCCTTGCCGCCCTGGATGCCGTCGGTTCCGGAAACGGCGCCTCCTGGATGGTCGCGGCCGGGGAATGCCGCGTGGGCAAGCCCGGGAGCGCGCAGGAACATACCTTTGGCGACGGGGCCGGCGCCCTGATGGTGGGGACGAAAAAAGTCATTGCCGAGTTCAAGGGCTCCTACAGCGTTTCTTATGATTTTCTGGACTACCGCCGTTTGACGGAAGAGCGGTTCGTCCATCCCTGGGAAGACCGGTGGATCCGCGAGGAGGGGTACGGCAAGATCATTCCCGAGGCGGCCCAGGGGCTTCTCAAAAAGTACAATCTCAAGATGAGCGATTTTGCGAAGATCATCATTCCCTGTCCCATGACGAATTGGATCCGGGGCTTTGCCAAGGCCTTGGGCGCAAAGGACGAGCAGGTGGAGGATAACCTCCAGGCCGCTGTGGGCGATACCGGCGCGGCGCTGCCCCTGATGATGCTGGTGGCGGCTCTCGAGAAGGCAAAGGCCGGAGACAGGATCCTGCTTTTGAGCTACGGCAACGGCAGCGACGCCCTGTGGTTCGAGGTGACCCCCGAGATCGAAAAGGCGCGGGGCCGCAAGGCCATCCAGGGGCATCTGGCCAAGCGCAACGATTTCAACACCTACGGAAAATATCTTGTCTTCCGGGACCTCATTCCTCTTGAGGTGGGAATCCGCGGCGAGATCAACCCGCCGACGGCGATGACGGTTCTATGGCAGCAGGGGCGGACGATTTCGGCCCTGGTGGGGGTTCGCTGCAAGGCCTGCGGGACCCCGCAGTATCCGAAGCACAGCGTCTGCGTCAATCCCGAATGCGGAGCGATCGGCCAGATGGAGCCTTACCGTTTTGCCGACAAGGCCGGAAAGGTCGTTTCCTTCACGGGAGACAATCTGACCTTTTCCTGGGACCCGCCCTCGATCTACGGGCTGGTGGACTTCGAAGGGGGCGGCAGGCTTTTCATGGATTTCACGGATTGCCGGATCGAGGACGTCAAGGTCGGAATGCCGGTGGAGCTGACCTACCGCAGGAAGTATTCGGACAAGCAGCGGGGGTATTACGGCTATTACTGGAAGGTCGTACCGGCGAAGGGATAGCAACCTAAGAAAGGGCAGGAGGTTAAAACATGCCAAAGGGAATAAAAAATGAAGTAGCCGTCATCGGGATGGGCTGCACGAAATTTGGAGAGTTGTGGAACAAGACCGCCGAGGATTTGATTGTCGAAGCCTTTCAAGAGGCCGTTGCCGATGCGGGCATCGAGAAGAAGGACATCGATGCGGCCTGGTTTGCCACCATTTTTGACGCGGAAAATGTCGGGAAGAGCGCGGTGCGGCTGGCGACGACGCTGAAGCTGCCCTACATTCCCGTGACGCGGATTGAGAACTTCTGCGCCTCCGGGACGGAGGCCTTTCGAGCCGCCTGCTATGCCGTGGCCTCCGGGGCGGCCGATATCGCCCTCGCGCTGGGTTGCGAAAAGCTGAAAGACACGGGGTACGGGGGCCTTCCCGATTTCGGAACCCTCTTGGGGACGGACAACCGGATCACGCTGCCCAACTTTACGGCGCCCGGAGGATTCGCCCAGGCCGCCACGTCCTACTTCGCCAAGTACGGCCTGACGGCGGAAGAGGGAAAGCGGGCCCTGGCCCACATCTCCTCGAAGAGCCACCACAACGGGACGCTCAATCTGAAGGCCCATCTGCGGACAGAGGTCCCCGTCGAAACGATCATGAAGGCGCCCATCATCGCCTATCCGCTGGGTCTCTATGACTGCTGCGGGGTCAGCGACGGGGCGGCCGCGGCGATTGTGTGCCGCGCAAAGGACGCGAAGAAATTCCGCAAGGATCCCATTTACGTCAAGGGCGTCGCAATCTCCGTCAGCTCGGGGCGCGAAATGTTTCATACCAGTTGGGACGGCAGCTATATTGCCACGACGGTCCAGGCCGGCATCGCCGCCTACAAGGAGGCCGGGGTGACCAAACCGCGGGAAGAGATCAGCATGTTTGAGGTGCACGACTGTTTCTCGATCACGGAACTCCTCACCTACGAAGACCTTCAGCTCTCGGCGCGGGGAAAGGCCGTGGAGGACATCCACAACGGGTTTTATGACCTGGACGGAAAGATCCCCTGCAATCCCAGCGGGGGATTGAAGAGTTTCGGCCACCCCATCGGCGCAACAGGGATCCGGATGATCTATGAGATGTATCTGCAGCTTCAGGGCAAGGCCGACAAGCGGCAGATCAAGGACCCGCGCTTGGGGCTCACGATGAACCTCGGGGGATTCCCTCTCCTGAACCTCATCAGCGTCAGCATCGTGGGCAAGGATCTGTAAGAGAATGAAGGCCGGCTGGACGGCCCCGCAGGTACGGTTCTCCAGCCGGTCTTTTATTGACGCTTATTCGAAAGATAGGGCAAAAGGGGTTGAAGCGCTTCTGCATATCGAGAAGCAGGGAAAATTAATGAATGCGGAACCATTGAAAAAGGAGGAGGGATGATGAAAATGACGTACGACGACTGGTATGATGCTGCTGCACTGACCAAAAACATTGAAAAGAAAACGAAA
Organism: Syntrophaceae bacterium UBA4054; assembly: GCA_002383495.1. GTDB lineage: Bacteria > Desulfobacterota > Syntrophia > Syntrophales > UBA4778 > UBA4054. The sequence continues at coordinate 11,533 of DFZO01000008.1, forward strand.
GGGACGTTTTCGATAAATGAGGTCCTGAAAATCAATGCGGGCCTTTATCCCGGCAATCTGTTCATGAATTCATTCGGCGAAAAGATGACCTGGGCCGAGGGCCTGAAAAAAGTAAACAGGTTGGCCAACAGCTTTAGAAAACTCGGGATCGAGAAGGGGGACAAGATTTCGATTCTGTGCGGCGATTCGGATAAATTCGTCTTGACCGATCTGGCTATCATGAAGGCCGGCGCCGTGGTGGTAACCTTGAATACGAGGCTGGCGACGGCGGCAGCTGAAATCGAATTCATTTTAAAGGATTCGGACAGCCGGCTGCTTGTGATCGAAGATAAATACGCCGGTATTCTGGGCCAGTTAAATAAAGCGAATCTTCCTGAATTGAAGAATGTCGTCACCATAGGCAATGTCGCTCCGGGCACCGTCTCCTGGGCGGAGTTGCTCAGCAGCGGGTCCGAAGATGATCCGGGCGTCAAGGTCGGCGGAGATGAGCAGGCGATGCAGTTGTATACCTCCGGAACCATGGGACGGCCCAAGGGGGCCATGCTGACCCACATGAACTGCCTCGCGCAGATGGATCAGATGAGCCATGTTACTTCCTATACGCCGCAGGACCGGGTCCAGAATATGCTGCCCTTTCCCCACTGCGGATTTATCTGTTTCTCTCTTTCGGCTTTCTATGCCGGCGCCGGACTTAACATCATATATCCGTTCGATCCGGCGAAATGCGTCGGTTTTGCCATGGAGCAGAAGGCGACCGTCCTGGTCATCGTACCGGCGATGGTGAACATGATCCTGAACCTGCAGGATATCATCAAGTCATATGATTTAAGGAGTTTAAGGCTGATCATGTACGGCAGCGCACCGGTGCCATACCACTACAACGCCGGTTACTATGGTTCATGTAGGATAATTCTTCAGCCATTTTTTCTTATAAGAGTTTCCGGATTTTGCTTTGTTATGCCGCTGTTTCATAA
>DFZO01000017.1 GCA_002383495.1 Syntrophaceae bacterium UBA4054
AGGGTCTACCTATGTCGATCTTCAAACGGTATTCATCGATGTATAAGAGAAGCGATGTTTTAGCTTGCTAATTATATAAATACTTATATAATACAACCATGAAGATGAAACCCCTGAGATTCGTAGGATCGAGCCTCGATGATCTTCGTAATTTCCCTGATGAAGCACGCAGGGCTGCCGGCTTTGAACTCCATGCGGTTCAGTCGGGGTTTGAACCAAGCGACTGGAAGCCAATGCCAATTGTCGGATCCGGTGCAAGGGAAATTCGTATCCATATGCTTGGAGAGTGGCGGGTTATTTATGTCGCCAAGCTTCAGGATGCCGTTTATGTGCTTCACGCATTTCAGAAAAAAACGAGAAGAACGAGCCAAAAGGACGTTGATTTGGCTCGTCAACGTTACAAACAAATCGGAGGATAAGCTATGAGCAAAGCCATTATTAAATCTTCAGGCAACGTGTTCATTGATCTGGGATATTCTTCAGAAGAGGCCGCCATTCTTCAGATGCGTGCTGATCTTATGGCCAAGCTTCGAAAGTTCATTGAAACCAAGAAGCTTACGCAGGCCGATGCTGCGAAAATTCTGTGTGTCAGTCAATCTAGGGTATCCGATCTGATTAGAGGAAAATGGGAGCGATTCAGTCTCGAAATGCTAGTCACTCTTGCCACGAGGGCGGGTATGCATGTCAGTCTAAAAACAGCGGCATAAAGATGATGACGTGTTGCTCCACAAGTGAGAAGGTGCGGGACATAAAATTGGTTAGAGGCAGGTTCACCTATACAAATTGGATCAAAACTGATTTGCACATAATTTAATTATTGATTACGCATGCAAAGGAGCAATGAAAAAGCATCTTATTTTAGCATTACGGGGGCATGGGGAATGTTCGTCAAGTTAAATATAGGTCAGGACAGTTCATTAAAACCGTGAAGTGTGAAACGTAAAGCGTAAAGCGTTTATTGCGTCTGTCGCGTCCATTGCGTTCGTAGCGTTCATTAAAACCGTGAAGTGTAAGGTGTAAAGCGTAAAGCGTAACTTCGTGCCCCCTCCCTTGTGTTCCCTCCCGCAAGGGGAGGGAAATTAAAAGGTGTCATTCCGGACTTGATCCGGAATCCAGTCCTTTGAATCCTTGAATCCTCGAACCCTATCTTAAAACACCACCCGGTCCTTGCCCTGTTCCTTGGCTTTATAAAGCCGCTTGTCTGCCCGTTTGATGAAATCGGCCGATTCTTCCGGGGGAGTCAGTTGGGCAACGCCGATGCTTACGGTGACCTGCTCGGTTATACCTGCTTTAGGGGTAAATACTTCCTTTTTGAATTCGTTCCGGATCCTTTCAGCAACCCGGACACCGTGATCCGCGGTGGTCTCAGGCAAAATGACTATAAACTCTTCTCCGCCGTATCGGCAGGCATGATCAACCTTTCGTATGCTTCGACGAATAACCTCAGCAAACCGGGTGAGGACCTGATCGCCTTCCATGTGGCCGTAGGTGTCGTTGAAACGCTTGAAATTATCTATATCCATCATGAGAAGTGTTAAGGGATGTTTGAATCGGCCGGCCCGGGCGACTTCTGACTCCAGAATATTATAACAATGCCTCGTATTATAGAGCCTGGTTAGACCATCTGTTATGCTTAACTCCAGGTATCTTTTTTCGCTCTCCCGGAGCGCTTCTTCTGCCTGCTTTCGCGCGGTGATGTCCTCAAAAATGGCCGCGATCTTCCCATTCTTTTCGTGCCGGCCTATTCTTGAGTTGTACTGCATGCACGTTATCTCAATGCCGTCCTTGCGCTTGTGCCGGGTTTCCAGACTGCAGGTATTTTCCTTCTCAAGAATAAGCTTGATGTATCTGCTGCTGTCCTTGAAATCATGGTCACTTTTATAGAACATTCTTATATCGTTACCGATGACCTCACCGGGCTTCCAGCCAAAGATTGTTTCCACAGCATCGCTCGCAAATACAATCACATCTTTCTTTAAGACAAGGACGGCCTGAGGCATGGCAGAGATGATGGAATCGGCCAGCGCCTTCTGCTCTTCCATCTTCTGCGTCACATTCCTTAATTCCGTGATATCCATGGAATTGCCGAGAACGGCCTGCCTGCCCTGGTAACATACCGATGTCACCGTCTCCATGATCCAGCGGGTGACACCGTTCTTATCAATAATCCTGAACTCATAGGGGGATGACCTTTTTCCTTTGAGCATGTTGGAGACGTGTTTTCTTGCCATCTCCTTGTCCTCGGGATGGACGATGCTCGGTGCGGGTTTGCCGGTCAGCTCCTCAACCGTATATCCGGCATAGGCCGCCGCGTGATGATTCAGGAAGCGGAAGATGCCGTCCTGCACCACGTAAACGCCGCCGAAGGATTTCTCGGCGAGAAGGCGGTAAAGCTCTTCCGCCTCTTTGATTTCCGTGATGTCCATGGAGTTGCCCAGCACAGCCGGTCTTCCTTCGTAATTTATCGATGTCACCGTCTCCAGAATCAACCGGGTGGCGCCGCTTCTGTCAATTATCCTGAACTTATAGGGGGACGATCTTTCCCCCTTGAGCATGTTGGAAGCGTACTTCCTTGCCTTCTCCTTGTCCTCAGGATGGACGATGCTTGGTGCGGGTTTGCCGGTCAGCTCCTCCACTGTGTATCCGGCATAGGCGGCCGCGTGATGATTCAGGAAGCGGAAGATGCCGTCCTGCACCACGTAAACGCCGCCAAACGATTTCTCGGCAAGGATACGATAGAGATCTTCTTGTTGAAATTCTTTGTTTGATTTTTTCGCTGCCGGGCTCTTATGTTTCTTCTCACGCGAATCATTGACACCTCTTTTTCCGGTCTCTTTGCTTTTTTTCATTTTTTTCCCCTCAATCCTTGAATCCTTGAACCCTGTCTTTTTCGCATCTTCTCAGCTTCGAAAATAATCAGGCATTGGACACCGGGCATCTGGCATCATCGCGTTCGTAGCGTCTTAAAACCGTGAGGCGTAACGCGGGTAGGGGAGCGTTTACGCTCCCCGAGTCAGGGAGCCTGAAGGCTCCCCTACCCATCTTTATCCTGCATCCTGTATCCACTTTGTCAACTCTGAACTCTAAACTGTTTTTTCCTTGAACCCTTGAATCCTTGAACCCTATCTTTTTCGCATCTTCTCAGCTTCCCATCTTCGGGACTTCGTTCTTTTCTAGATCGGCAGTTCAATGTAAAACGACGACCCTCCCGTTTCATTGTTCTCCGCCCGGATTTTTCCTTTATGATCCTGGATGATCCCATAGGAGATGGACAGCCCGAGTCCGGTTCCCTTGTCCGGGTCCTTCGTCGTAAAAAAAGGCTCAAAGAGTTTCGGCAGATTATCTTCCCGGATGCCATGCCCCGTATCGGAGAAGGTGACGAGAAGAGCATCGCCCTTCCTCTCTGCGGATATTTTGAGGACCTTCTTTTCCCGGTCTTTCATCGCGTCGAGAGCATTGGAGATAAGATGAAAGAAGACCTGTTCCATGGCCGCCCTGTCCATGAATATTTGCGGGAGGTCCGTATTGCATCGCACGCCGGTGGTGACATCTTCCACTTTGAGTCGGGGCGCACTCAGGCTGAGTACATGATCAATGACCTCCTGGATGTTCTCCGGGGAGAGCTTTTTTTTGGATGTGCGGGAAAACGTCTGGAGACCCTCAATGATCTTGACAATGCGGTCTATCTGGGTGTGGCAGACATCCACGGCCTTCCGGGTTTCATCATCCAGCTTGCCTTTTATGTCAAGCATCTGCAGATTCAGAGACAGGATGTTCAGTGGATTGCGGATCTCGTGGGCGGCGCCTGAGGAGAGGCGGCCCATGGCCGCGAGCTTTTCGGACTGGACCAGCATGTCCTTGGTCTCCTGGAGATTCTGGAAGGCCTTTTTCAATGCCTCCTCCGCCCGCTTGCGTTCGGTTATGTCGCGAACCAGGCCGCGAAAGCCGACGGGATCGCCTGAGGAATTCCGTCTCAGAGATACGGAAGTTTCAACTTTTACCCTGGACCCATCCTTTCGGATGAGCTCCCAGTCGATATACTTCATTATGACACCGGTCCTGTATGTCTCGTTGAAAGCCCTGAAGACCTTCCGGGATGTCTCCTGGTCCATGTAAGCCCGGTTATTCATTCCTCTCATCTCTTCCTCGGTATAACCGAGCATGCGGGAAAGTGACTGATTGAAAAAAGTGAAGTTTCCGGCCATGTCCACCTCGAAATACCCCTCCTCGGTGCTTTCAAGAATGGTGCGGTATTTTTCCTCGCTTTCCCTGAGGATTTCTTCCGCCCGCTTGCGCTCGGTGATGTCCACCAGGGTGCCTAAGATGCTGTCGCCATCAAGGGCACCGCTCAGGATGATATCCCTGGCTTCACCGTCTTTTGTCACCAGTTCAAGGTCATAGTTCAGTAGCTTCCGCTCTTTTCTTATGGCTTCGAGAAACTTCTTTCTGTCCTCTTTGTTTTTATAAAGGGAGATCACACTGATGGACATCAGCTCCTCGGGAGAGTCATAGCCGAACATGTCCGAAAAGGCCTGGTTCGCATAAAGGATTCTGCCATCCGGGTTTGTCTGGTAAACGCCCACAAGGGTATTGTCGACCAGGTTGCGGTATTTTTTCTCCGACGAGATTAAATTTTCTTCAAGGCGCTTGCGCTCGGTGATGTCCCGGCCAATCCCGAACCGGCCCGTGGGTTTGCCGTCTTTGTCATGTATGGTGCTTGCCATGAATTCCACGGGAGTTCTTGTCCCATCCCTGCTCATGATCTCGGATTCATAGGCAGGAATTCTCTCGCCGCCTATCCCTTTTCTGAAAAGATCGACGATGGTTTCTCGAAGCTCCGGCGCAATGATGGCTGTGAAAGGCAGTCCTTTCAATTCAGAAGCCGTATGTCCCGTCACCTTCTCAAACATGGGATTGACATAGATAAAAAGACCTCCTGTATCAACCCGGTAAACAAGGTCGGATGTCAGCTCGATCAGGGTGCGGAATCTCTCCTCGCTTTCCCTCAGGGCCTCCTCGGCTTTTCTGCTGTCGGTGACATCTCGAACAATACCCCGGAAACCGGCAGGGCGGTCCTGCGAATCCCTCAACAGAGAAGCGTAAAATTCAAGTGTTCTTCTGGCTCCATCTTTCCTGATAATATCCCACTCGAAGCTGTTCAGAGGAAGCCCTGTCTTGAACATATGATTATATGCACGGTACACCTTTTTCGCGATTTCTTCTTCTGCGGCATACATGCTGTAATTTGTGCCCATGATTTCATCCCTGCTATAGCCAAAAATTTTCAGGAATGCCTCGTTGAAAAAAGTGAAGTTTCCGGCGAGATCCACTTCCTGATAACCCTCGTCCATTTCATCAATAATCGTACGATACCTTTCTTCACTCTGCTGCAGCGCCTCCTCCGTCTGCTTTCGTTCGGTGATGTCATGGGCGATCCCGACGGTCTGATGAATCTGCTTGTCTTCATTGGATATCGGGAACGTCCGGCTGTTGATCCACCGGAGCTGTCCATCCGGCCTGGTGATCCGGTATTGAATATCGGTATAGATGCCCTTCCTTCGTCTTTCATTGGCCCTGTTCAAAACATCCAGGTCGTCAGGATGGATAATTTTTTTGTAAGAATCCGAATCCTCATATAGGCTCTCCCTTGTAAGACCGAACACCTTTTCAAAGGCCGGGCTCACGTAAAGAGTTTTGTTCTTCTTCAGATCCCTGATCCAGAAGACTTCCTGGATATTTTCGGCAATCAACTGAAAACGATGTTCGATTTCCTTCAGCGCATCCCTGTCTTTCCTGAGCATCGTGTTTGACTTCTCAAGACGGGCCATGCGGCGCTGCAACTCAGACGCCTCTTCGGGCAACTGTTTTTTCGTCTTCTGCTTTTCCTTCATGAAAAGACTCCTTGGAAACCCCCTTTTTCTCATTACAAAACAAAGGGTTTTTGATCACCGGCATTTTGGCCAAACGGAAGGTCTAAAAGGTCTAAAAAGGTCTAAATATGAATTCTTCGATCACTATCGGAACAGCCATTCCTCTTATAAGGATGGCTGGAGCTTATGAAGACATGAAAGATACTGACACAATTACGAGTAGATACAGCCCATGACCACGCTGTTGACCGCTCTTTGGGCTGCCCGTAATATAGAAGGTGGGTTATTTTTGGCGCTTGATGTGTATTTTGTCAAGGTAAATAATAAGGATTCGAGATCTAAAAAAGCAATTGGATATGGGAATGTATACGCTCCAGGGCAAGGGCGCCTGAAGGCGCCCCTACCCGCCTTTTTCCTTTAGCCTTTAGCCTAATGCCCGATGCCTGATTTATGGAAGATAGGAAGATGATAAAAAAGGGTTCGAGGATTCAAGGGTTCAAGGATTCAAGTGAAAGGACTGGATTCCCGCCGGAGTTCATCCTGAGAAACTCGAAGGGCGGGAATGACAAGGAAGGGACTACTGGGGTAGGGGAGCCTTCAGGCTCCCTGAACCGGGGAGCGTAAACGCTCCCCTACCCAGGGACTTTTTGGCTTTTACTGTTTACTATTCACTGCCTGATGCCCTGGCTTTATGCCAATTCAGCGATTCTTGCCCGGGCCTCCTTATTCAGGAAGTTCCATAGTCCGACTCGCCTCAGGGTATCCGGGGTCGGTATTCCCGAAGCGTTCCAGCCCCGTTCGCGATAATAGGTCTGGATCAGATTGTTCAATTGTTCTTTGCGGTGCTTCATGAGGATTTCACGCTTTTCTGCGCTTGATATGCCATTCATATCCGCGGGTGATTTCCCCAGATACCTGCTCACTTCCCGATCGTGATATTCCTTTTCGGCGTCATAGAGTTGATCGTCGATGGGTCCGATGGCCCGGTCCGGCGTCCAGTCGTGACTGCCCGTGTCCCTGCCGAAGACCATGATGTTCATGACCCTCTGCAGATTGATGTCCCGGTCCGTCTGCTCGTAGATTTTTTCCCAGGTCATGTCGGTGCCAAGCATTCCGTTGTAGAAATCGGCATAGATCTGCTGGGACGCCGGGTTGATGTACTTGTCCGTGTTCGCGACCTTCTCGGATTCGGGATTGAAAACATCCACCCAGGGCAGCTTGCAGAGACCCAGGTTATCGTTTCCGAGACGGACTCTCGGGTAGGTGATCAATGCCCGGGCCTTGTCCTGAAGAGTCGGGAACGCGCCCAGCAGGTCCGCCTTGATGAGCCAGGCGGCCGCGTGATGTGCCCCGATATCGCTGGCCACGGCATAGGACGCCTGCATGGAAAGGGATCGATGGGTCCTATAGAGAGAGAAGGGAAGCCCCTTCGCCTGCATGGCGAATTTCAGGAGATCTTCTCTTGCATTGACATGGCCGTTTCTCCGGCCGTATTGCTCGGAAACCCATTCGATCAGGGCCAGCATCCCCCTGCCGGCCGCCTTTGCGAGCCCCGTTTCCTGGCGGGCGATCTGATGGATGAATCTCAGCGACGCTTCTTCATTCCCCCAGGTCAGTTCCAGCCCGTCCGTATCTTCCCGGACCAGATATCCTCTCTGGAAGCACTCCATGATAAAAGCGATGATGACGGATACGGTGATGGTATCGATCCCGTAGTCATCGCAGTGCCAGTTGGCCTCCATGATGAATTCGGCGTTCCACATCCCCATGTTGGAGCCGAAGCCGGCGGCCGTTTCGTACTCGGGGCCGTCCACCCAGACCTTCCGGCCTTTCTTTTCTCCTGATTTCAGGGTCACCCGGCCGCCCTTGGTGCACCTCAGCGTGCAGCCGGGGAAACAGCCGTCCATGCCGCGGTGTTCAAAAAGGTGCTCCGCGTAGTATTTGCCTGTAATGTTCTGGGATCTCGGATCGGAGCCCAGCTGGTAATTGTTCACGGGGAGAGACTGGTATTCGTCCTTGTTCATGAAGGCGATCAATCCCGCGCTGCCCTTGCGGTGCATCTTCAGCGATACAGGGTCGACTTCCCTGACTACGCTGTTGAGTTTTGACCCCGCTTTTTTGACCTTTTCCCAGTCAGCGGCCCCGTAAGGGTTTGTCCCTTTCGGATATTCTGCGAGGACAACAACCGCCCGGATTTTCTTGTCCATCATGACCGTGCCGAGGCCGGTCCTGCCGGCCTGTTTCACGCGCCAGATGCCCCGGGCTCCGTCCACTGGCTTGGTGGGTTCGAAATAGTGGCTGTTGATGCAGCCGAAGAGGGTGTTGGCCGCGCCAATCCCCGTGGTCAGGAAAACGATATCTTTTTTATCGTATCCGGCCTGGACAAAGCGGTCGGCGATTTCTTTTTCCAGATCGAAGACCTGGCCGATGGAGGGAGCGTCCGTGATGGTAATCTCATCCCGGAAGCCGTTGATGACAATCATGACATCTTTTTTGGATTTTCCCGTTATCTCGAGGACATCGAAGCCTGCGTATTTGAGGTAGGCCCCGAAATGACCTCCGAAATTGGAAACGCCCGGTATGCCGGTCAGAGGCGACAGGGCGAGGGCCATGCACTTGCTCGTCCCCGGAAATTGGGGGATGCCGCCCAGCGGGCCGGGGGAAAAGATCAGGGGATTTTCAGGGTCGAAGGGCGCTGTTTGGGACGTTATTCTTCTGTGAAGAAGGTAGAGCCCCAGGGACCGGCCTCCGATGAAGTAGTCGCGGACCTCCGAATCGAGGTTCGAAACGGTGACGGTGCCGCTTCCCAGATCCACGCTGAGGGTTCGGTTGGCGTAGCCATGGATGAGTTTCGATTTTGTGAATTTCATTTGCTTTTTCCTGATGTGCAGCGGCGGATGCTGTTTTTGCGGGCACCCGTTTTTTCAAAGAGCGGTAACATAAGCCAAAGCGACATTATTGTCAATAAATTATCTTAAAAGCAGGCATCAGGCATTAGGCATCAGACATCAGACGTTGGGCACTGGTTGCGTCCATTGCGTCATTGCGTTTGTAGCGTCATGCGGGTAGGGGAGCCTTCAGGCTCCCGGGATGGGGTGAGGGTACAAAAAGTTCAGGTCTATTTCTCCGCGTTTCGACTGTAATGATCCAACGCCGATTCCACGAGCGTCAAGAAGAAATCAAAGTCCTTTTTCGCCTTCTCATATTGCTCACTCGACAGGAAGTCTCTGCGCCCGGCATGGAATTCATCCACAAGGTCGTCGATATCCGCCTGAATGAGGATGGCCTCTCCGGCATGGGCGCTGTCACGATTATTCTTGAGAAGCAGCGCGGAAAGCTTGATTTTCTTCAGAAGTTCGAGTTTTTCATTCATAGGTGGGTAGGGGGGGCTTCAAGTTCCCGGACAGTGAACAGCAAACAGCACTTGTTAAAGGGTAAACAGTATACGGTGAACGGTAATTCACATCTTCTCAACTTCTCATCCTCGCATCTTCTTTCTTCAATCCAGACTCTGAACTTATTGAGCCCCCTCCCTTGTGTTCCCTCCCGCCAGGGGAGGGAAATTAAAAGGTGTCATTCCCACCCCCGATTAAAAACTTCGAGGGCAGGCTGCGGCGGGAATCCAGTCCTTCCCACAAGGGGAGGGAATAATTTAACCCTCTCCCTTGACGGGAGAGGGCTGGGTGAGGGGTGATCCCCGCTTAAAACCTGCGGGGACTTTCTTTCAGATTTTCATTCCGATGGAAAATCCTTCCCCAATCGCTTCCTTGATCATGCGGGGCTTGACGCAATCCCCTACGGAATAGACTTCCGGTGCTTTTCCCCGGAAGCTCCCCGCAAGCTTCTCATCCGCCTTGAGCCCCACGGCCAGAACCACGGCGTCTCCTTCGATGAAGCCGGGCGTTCCATTCTGGCTCACCTTCACGCCCTTGTCCGTTATCTCCTCGACGGTGGTTCCGGTCTTCATCTGGACGCCTTCTTTTTTCAGTCTCGCCAGGAAGAAGGGCCGGTACGTGGGGGATATGGTTTCCGCCATGCGCCCCAGCATTTCAAGCACGGTGACCTTGGTGACGCCTTTCCCCTTTTCGATCAGAAACTCCGCCGTCTCACAGCCCACCAGTCCGCCTCCGATGATGACGACCGAGCCGCCGACCGTTTTCCGTCCGGTCAGCAGGTCCTCCGCCATGACGACATTTGCGCCCTTCACACCCGGGATGTTCGGGATCATGGGATTTGCGCCGAGGGCGAGGATCAGGACATCGGGTTTTTCCTCTTCGATCATTTTGGGCGTGGCTTCCGTGTTTAGCCGGATATCGACGCCGGCCTTTTTCGTCCTGACCGCGAGGCTTTTGTAAAGCTTCCGGATCTCATCCTTGTGCGGCGGGAGGCATCCCACCAGGAGCCATCCGCCCGTCTCCTTTCCCTTTTCAAAAAGGGTGACCCGGTGGCCTCTGGCCGCGGCCGTCATCGCCGCTTCCATGCCCGCGGGACCCCCGCCGATCACGACAACCTTTTTCTTTTTTTCCGCCGGCTTCAGAATGTATTCGCCTTCCTTCCCCCCGAAGGGATTGACCGTGCAGAAGGTGGTGGCCCCTTTTCCCCAGGACTTGTATATGGACATGATCTCCGCGAGGCAATTGGAGCAGGCGATGCAGGGAACAATTTCATCCACCCGGCCTTCCTTTGTCTTGTTGGGAAGTTCCGGGTCGGCGAGGAGCGCCCTTCCCATGCCCACGAGATCGGCCTTTCCCTCGGCCAGGATCTTTTCAGCCACGACGGGATCGTTGATCCGGTTGGCGGCGATGACGGGGATGCTGACGCAGCCCTTTATTTTTTCGGCGAGATGGGCGAATGCGCCCGGGGGCAGCGACGGGGCGACCGTGGGAATCGGCGCTTCATGCCAGCCGGTGTATACATTGATGAGGCTGACGCCGGCCTTTTCCAGAGCCCGCGCCACCACCTTGGATTCCTCGACAGTGTGCCCTCCCGCCATCTGCTCGTCGATGTTCAGACGGACACCGATGGGGAAATCGCTGCCGGCTTCCTTCCGAATGCTTTCGATCACTTCGAGGATCATCCGCATTCTCTTCTCGAGGCTCCCGCCGTATTCGTCCTCTCGGTGGTTGCTGATGGGGGAGAGGAAGCGGTTGAGAAGATACCCGCCTCCCACGAGGATCTCCACGGCATCGAAGCCTCCCTCGCGGGCCCGGCGGGCCGATTTGCCGTATTCGTCCACGATATAGTGAATCTCATCAACGGTCAGGGCCCGGGGGACGACGCGCAATATCTGGTTCGTGACCGGCGACGGTCCCACGACTTCAGCCGGGCCGCCCTTGAACACCACGTGATAGGAGGTGATGAGCTGGGGCGCCGTCTTTGCCCCGTGGGCGTGAATGGCCGCCGTGAGCCGGCGGATGCCGGGAATGAAACGATTATCGAAAAGGCCGGGCTCCACGGGCGAACCCGCCGGGACCGGGGCGAAGGGAATGATGATGAAGCCCGCGCCGCCTTTCGCCCTTTCGGCGAAAAAGTTTATGAAACGATCGCCGACGGTCTCATCCGCTTCGGGGTACCCGGTGGTCATGGGAAGCATGACGATCCGGTTTTTGACTTCCATGTTTCCGATTTTTACAGGGGTGAATAAGTGCTTGAACATTTGCGATTCCTTTCTGTTGATTTGTTGCGGTTTGCCCCCTCTCTCTCGCGTCATTCCATATCATCAAAAACAAGCATTGTAAATAAGGCTGGCGTAGGGCAAAAGGTATCCACTGCATCTTTTTTCCCTTTAACTTTCTCGCTTCATTTGCTATTTTATAAAATAAAGATTAAAAGAGCGTTTATAGACGTATGTACTTCGAGATCATCGGAAACATTTTATGGATTGAAACGATTGCCTCAGGACATAAAATTCGTGAACTGAGAAGGCTGAATCGTATCTATGGAAAGACGGTTTGGAGAAAACGAAAGGGAGTTGCTAAAATTAGATTGGCAGACGGGGCTGTAAAACTTGCGGAACTACACTGGCATGAGGGACACGGTAAGGGTAAGAAAGAAATAAAAATTAAGAAATATTTGGAGTGAGGAACAATGAAACATAAATTTTTGCTCTGTGTCGAAAACGAGGGCTATGAAGCGTCCTTAGAATTGCGGAAGTTGTATGAGAAACTCACAGATAAGGAGGCTGAGGGGCACAATCAGGTCAGAATCATTGATGAATCGGGAGAGGACTACCTTTATCCATCGGAGTTTTTCGCACCTGTTAGGCTTCCCGTTCAGACGAGAATCAAAATTATCAAAAAAGCAGCCTGACATGTTTCTTCTGTGGACTTGCATGATCCTCGCAACACAACACTCCTGACCGCACGGCTCACCGTTTATGGCATGGTGAGCTGTCTTTCGCTGCGCCAGATCCGGACAATTCTCGCCCGATTTTTGTCAAGACGATAAACGATTCGAAACGGAGAAAGAATGATTTCCCGCAGGTTCGCTATTCCAAACTCCGGCACCATGCGCCCGCTCTCGGGAAAAGCCGAAAGCCTTTCTATTTGTGCCATAATATTCATAATCAACCGATTGCCCGCATCGGAGGCCTGCTGTTCGGCATACCACTCGCGGATTCTCTCCATGTCTTTGACCGCGGATGCGGCAAAGGTGACGGGTGTTTTTTTCGGCATGGCTACTTGCCCAATCCAAGTCGCTTTTTGACTTCTGCCAGAGATAGTTCCCGTCCCTCCTCCAGGTCCATCAATCCCTGAACCACGCCTCGAAGAAACATCCGTTCTTCTGTCTCTGTCTCATAATCCTTCAGCGATTGGACGACAGCCACACCCCGACCTCTGCTGGTCAAGAGCACGGGTCGTCGGGTTTTGTCAACCTGAACAAGGATTCGGCCGGGATTGACCTTCAGGTCGCTGATCGGGACGACATCTTCAGAATATTTTACGGTTGATTTCATCCGCGCCTCCTTAATGATCTTTTGTTTGTACTGGTAATAGCACCTGTTTAAAGACCTGTCAAACATTTTCCCCGCCCGGATCACGTTTCATAATGCCCGGTTTTTTTATTTATATGCGAAAGGGAATATTTTTGTTAACATGATGACCAGCCTGCCGGAAACAGGAAAGGAACCCTCATGCCGATCTATGAATTCAATGGCAAAAAACCCGTCATATCGCCCGAAGCCTTTGTTCATCCCGAAGCCGTCATCATCGGAGATGCCGAGATCGGCGGTGACTGTCTCATCGCGCCGGGCGCTGTCATCCGCGCGGACTTCGGACCCGTCACGGTGGGTGAAGGAACAAGCATTCAGGACAATGCCGTGATCCACGTGAGCCCCGGAGATAAGGTGGTCATAGGAAAAAACGTGATCATCGCCCACAACGCCTCTCTCCACGATGTGACGCTTCGCGAACGGTGCGTCGTGGGGATGGGGTCCGTGCTCCTGCAGGGGGTCGTGTGTGAAGAGGGGGTCATTGTCGCCGCGGGGTCCGTCGTACCGCAGGGCATGCAGATCCCGGCGGGGAAGCTGGTGGCTGGAAATCCTGCGAAGATCGTCAAGGACGTCACACCGGAGATGGCCGCCTATGTGACCGAGGGTATCGAAGAGTATAAAATACTTGCCAGACTTTACAGGCAATCGATGAAGGGAATCCCGTGATTTCGCGTCGTGAATTTCTGATGGCCATGGCCGGGCTTGCGCCGGTACTCGGCGGTGCTGGGTTCGTGCTGTCTGATCCCCTCCGGGAGTTCCTGTTTCGTGAAGCTGGCCTTGCCTTTGCCCTGGATCCGAACGATGAGATCGTCCAGCTTGCCCCGAGAGCGCGCTACTGGACATCACCGGCCCTCGGCGAGGCGAGCTGCCTGAAATGCCACGGTTCTGAGGAAGGCGTCAAAGGCCGGCGGCATGACCACGGCGGCGGGATCGTCAAGTGCCTGCTCTGCGCCCAGGGCTGTGTCATCAAAGCGGGCGAGCGGGGAAGATGCCGGACCCGCATGAATGTGAACGGGGAGCTGCGAAGCCTTGTCTACGGTCGCCCCGTCAGCATCCATGTGGACCCCATCGAAAAGAAGCCCGTCTATCATTATCTGCCCGGTTCGGAAGCTTACTCGCTGGCAACGGCGGGATGTCCCCTGAAATGCAAGTTCTGTCAGAACTGGCAGATCTCGCAGGCTTCCCCGGAAGATTACCGGGCTGTCTGGAGGTCGCCGTCCTGGATTGCCCTTTCGGCGGCCACGCGCAAAGTGCCGGTCATTGCCTTCACCTACAACGAGCCGACGGTGTTTACAGAGTATCTGGTGGACATCGCCCGGGAGGCGAAAAAGCTGGATCTCCGATCCGTTCTGATCAGCTGCGGCTTCATGAATCAGGCGCCGCTGGCCGAGATGTGCAAGGTCCTGAATGCGATCAAAGTGGATCTGAAAGGATACGACGCGTCGTTTTACCGCCAGGTCTGCGGCGCGGAGCTCAAGCCCGTGCTCCGGAGCATCAGACAGATCTCCAGGAGCCGCGTTCATCTGGAGATCGTCAACCTGGTCGTGCCCACGCTGAACGATTCGGATAAAATGCTGCAGGCGCTCATCGACTGGGTCCTGGGCGAAATCGGTCCCGATGTGCCGCTTCACTTCAGCCGGTTTCATCCCGATTATCAGATGCTCAATCTCTCTCCCACGCCCGTTGCAACTCTGGAGCGGGCGAGAGAAATGGCCATGAGCGCGGGGATGCATTACGTTTATATCGGAAACGTGCCGGGTCATTCGGGCAATCATACGTATTGCCCGTCCTGCGGGAAGATGGTGATCCGGCGGACGGCGTATTTTGTCCAGGATATAAAGATCAGGGGCGGCCGCTGCATTTACTGCCGAAGAAAGATCGCGGGGGTGTGGGTTTAAAAAGAGGGAAGTTGCGAAGTTGGGAAGATGGGGAAAGGATCGAAGTTAAGAAGTTAAGAAGATGAGAAGATGCGAGCAAAGACAGGGTTCAAGGGTTCGAGTGAAAGGGCACCTTAATTATTCCCTCCCCTGGCGGGAGGGAACATAAGGGAGGGGGTATGCGGGTAGGGGAGCCTTCAGGCTCCCTGACTCGGGGAGCGTAAACGCTCCCCTACCCGCGTTACGCCTCACGGTTTTAAGACGCTACGAACGCGATGACGCAATGGACGCTACGAACGCGATGATGCCTGATGCCTCATGCCCAATGCCTGGTCTCGGGAAAATGATGAGATCCCTTTTGCTGATCGTTCTGGTGAGCCTGTCGCTGGCGGTTGCCTGTCAGGCGGGCAAACCCCTCGAGAATGACGTGCGCTCTCCGACCTTTGCCGGGCGCTTCTATCCGGATTCGGGACCGGTGCTGAGGCTTGCCATTCAGAAATTCATGGAGGACGCCGTGCCGGCGCGTGTGAAAGATCCCGTGGCGATCATCGTCCCGCATGCCGGTTACATATACTCCGGCCAGATATGCGCGGACGGGTACGAGCAGGTGAGTGGACGGTCCTACGACACGGTCGTGATCCTGGGGACCAATCACACGAATCCCGGTTTCGGGAAAATATCTGTTTTTTCCGGTGACGGCTATCGCACACCCCTTGGGATTGCGGAAGTCGACAAGCGCATGGCCTCGGCCCTTGCCGCTGCTGATTCCGATTGCGTGCTGGAAGACCTGGTGCACGTCCGCGAGCATTCGGTGGAGGTGCAGGTTCCCTTCGTGCAGGTCCTCTTCCCGAAAGCCAGAATCGTCCCGGTGATTGTGGGAACGCAGGATGCGGACGCCTGCTCGCGTTTCGGCCGGGCGCTGGCGAATGTGGTCAAGGGAAGCCGGACCCTGATCGTCGCGAGCACCGATCTCTCCCATTATCCGGACGCGAAGGATGCCGCCGCCGTGGATAAGGAAACCCTGGCGGCTGTCGTGACCCTTGATGCGGTGGTTCTTCATGAAAAGATCAAGTCGCTGATGAATCGCCAGGTCCCGAATCTGGACACCTGCGCCTGCGGCGAAGGACCCATAATGGCGGCCATGACGGCCGCGAAAGCCCTCGGAGCGACGGGCGGGACGGTTGTGAGTTATCTGAATTCGGGTGACGTGCCCGTGGGAGAGCGGACGCGCGTCGTCGGCTACGCCGCCGTGGTCCTTGCGGGAGGAGAGGAAAAGCCGTCCCGGCAGAATGATGGACCATCGAAAACGCCGGCCGCCGTGACATTGACGCCTTCCGAGAAGAAGACCCTTCTCGCTTTTGCCCGCGAGAGCATATCGCGATACCTGGCGACCCGCACGATTCCGCTGGCGCGGGGGTTTGATCCCCGTCTTCAGATCCACCGGGGCGTTTTTGTGACGCTCATGAAAAAAGGAGAGCTCAGGGGATGCATCGGCCATGTGCCCGCCGACACGCCCCTCGTCAATCTCGTGGGAGCCATGGCCCTGAAATCGGCCTTCGGTGATCCCCGGTTTTACCCTCTTGGAGACGAGGAGCTCGGTCAGGTGGAGATCGAAATATCGATGCTGACCCTTCCGAAGATCATATCGGGTCCCGCCGATATTCTTGTGGGGAGAGACGGAGTGATCCTTCAGAAGGAAGGCCGCGCGGCGCTGTTCCTGCCGCAGGTCGCCCCGAAGGAGGGCTGGGGACGCGATGAGACGCTGGACCATCTCTGCCTCAAAGCCGGATTGGACAGGGGGTGCTGGAAAGAGGGCGCGCAGCTCTCGACCTTCCAGGCCGTCGTATTCAGCGAGTCAGAATTCAGATGATCCCTCCCTTATTTATCATCGGACTTGTTTCCCTCCTCGGGCAGGTGATCCTGCTCCGGGAATTGAACGTGGCCTTCTTCGGCGTTGAACTGATTTACATGCTGGCCCTGGGCATCTGGCTTTTCCTGACGGCCTTGGGCGCTCTCGCAGGCCGACGCGCGCTGAAGCCTTCCCTGAACGGGATCATGTTCCTCTTCGTGCTCTATGGGATTTCCATTCTGTCGAGCCTGGCCTTCATCCGTGCGGGCCGACTGATTTTTTCCGGCGTGCCCGGCGCGTATCTTTCTTTCCCGGAGCAGATGGCGGCGATGGTATCCGCTCTTCTGCCCGTGGGCATGCTCTCAGGCCTCCTGTTCCAATGGGCGGCGAAGATTTACGTTCGATACGACCGGACCCTCATCGGAGCCTACGGCATCGAGAGCATGGGCGGCCTCGCGGGAGGACTGATCGCCACGGCCGGCCTTAAATGGGGGATCCAGAATTTTGCTCTCGCCGTCGTCTGCGGCCTGATCGCCCTTCTCACAGCCGTGGTCTATTTCACGGGCAGGCGGGCTCGTCTTTACAGAACGGTGGGGGCCGGTCTTACCTGTGCCATGCTGGTCATGCTCTTCCTCTCATCGTCCCTGGATCGGGGAATGACGGCCTGGAATCATCCGGGCCTTCTGGAGAGCCGGGATACGCCCTACGGCCGGGTCACGATATCGAAACTCCATGACCAGATCTCCGTTTTTGAGAATGACGCAATTGCCTTCGAGACCCAGGGGACGGAAGCGGAGTCCTTCGTCCATCTCGCAGCGCTTCAGCATCCGAAGCCGGAATCCGTTCTCATTCTGGGCGGGGGGATCGAGGGGATGGTGGGGGAAATCCTCAAGCATGCCCCGAAAAAGGTGGATGATGTCGAACTCAACGCAGGGATGATGAAAGCGGTTCTGGACAGGCTTCCCGGGGATATCGGGTCTTCATTGAAGAGACCCGGTGTCCGAATGATCATCGGCGATCCCCGGACGTTTTTAAGGGAAAGCGGCCGCTATGATCTTATTCTCATCGGCATGCCGGAGCCTTCGTCCGGCCAGTCGAACCGGTTTTACACGAAAGAATTTTTCGAGCAGTGCGCCGGGAAACTGAATCCCCGTGGCGTGGTCGGTTTCCGGTTGCGCTCGGCGGAAAATTTCTGGACCCCTCAGCTGACGCGACGGACGGCAAGCATCTACCGCGCCCTCCGGTCCGTCTTTCCGGACGTCCTCTTGCTCCCCGGCGCGACCAGTGTCGTGACAGCATCCCGCGATCCGCTGCCGCGGTCACCGGAGATCATGACCGGGAGGTTCGACGAACGGAGGATCGACGCGAGACTCATTTCTCCTCCCTACATCCGGTATCTCCTGACGAACGATCGTTTTTTTGAGATCGAGCGGCTCATGAAGTCCTCGGCGGCGCCGGCGAACACGGATCTGAGACCCGTCTGCTATCAATATGCCCTCATGATCTGGCTGTCGAAATTTTTCCCCGGGATGGCCCTGCCGGATCTTGCCGATTACGCGGAGAAGAATTTCATGACCGGCATGGGACCCTGGGCGGCGGGGATCGCCGCCGCGGCTCTCTTTCTTATGATACGTCTGAGGCCGTCCTGGCGCGATGCCGCGCTTGTTCTGATGGCGGGTTTTCTGGGCATGGTTCTGGAGACGGTCCTCATTCTTTATTACCAGATGAAGCAGGGCGTCCTGTTCCAGGATATCGGGGTTCTGCTGACCCTGTTCATGGCGGGACTGGCCCTGGGTTCCATGGCCATGAGCAGGGTAATGGGCCGGAAGGGAAGAAGGGAAAAACGGTCGCGATGGATCGGCGCAGGGATGCTCGCGGCTTTTGCTTTTCTCTGTCTGTTTGTCATGAGGAGTGTGACAGGGGGTGATTTGGCGGGGCTGACGCAGACGGCTGGGCTTCTCGCGGTTACCGGATTCCTGGTGGCCGGCATTTTCGGCTTTGCTGCCACTCGCGATCACAAGGATCAGGCGAAGGTGATTTCACCGCTTTACGCGGCCGACCTGATCGGCGGATGCCTCGGATCGCTCCTGGCCGGCCTGATCCTGATTCCTCTTCTCGGAATCGATGCGACCCTCGGGGGGATGATCATCCTGAGCGCCCTCTCGGTTCTGCTGGTGTAGTGGGGAGGATCGGCCTTTAATCCTGAGTTCTGCCGCTTTCCACCCACATGGCCGCGACAAGGGCCGTAAGGTTGGAGATGGTTCCCAGGAGACGGCGCTGCTCCGGAAAGAGGGACCTGGAATCGTATCGGATTCCGAGTCCCCCGATGATCCCCTCGTGCGATTTCATGGGGATGAAGAAATACGGCGTCTCGGAGTGAGTGTGCGTGCCCGCGCCGGAAAAGGCCCCGTGCTCCAGGGTCCAAGCCGCCGCCGCCCTGTCATTTTCGGTGATCTCCAGGTCGAGGCTGCTCTGTGCCCATATCTTGATGCTTTCATCCTGCTCCCGGAAAAAAACGAAAGCCGGTGCGTTTACAATCATTTTCATATACCTCAGGGTGAGCTGCCCCAGCTGGCTCAGCGCCCTTGTCCGGAGGGAATCCGGTATGCTCCGCGCGGGAGGAAGCGGCTCGACGGGAGTGAGAAGCAGAAAGTCCCGGCTCATATCCTCAATCAGCGAGACCCGGTCCAGCCTGCTTTTCAGGAAGGCGTTCTGCCGGCGCACAATGGTGATAAGGTAGGTCATCAGGATGGCAGCGACCAGATAGAGCGTGACGTTGTATATATCCTGCGGTTTGGAGATATAAAAAGTGAAATGGGGCGTCACGAAGAGGAAATCGAAAATCAGAAGACCGGCTGCGAAGGAGACGACGGCCGCCCACGTCCCGAAATAAATCGCGCTCGCGATCGTGGGGACCAGATAAATGAAAACCAGAGAAGACGGCTGAATGATCTTCTCGAGAACGATGTTCAAAACCGTTGTGAGAGCCAGCATGGCCAGGAGGATCAGAATCCGCCAGAGGCGTGTCGATCTTTTTTGCCGGATATCCGCGCTCTCCTGTTCCTGATTAAAAAAAGACTCCGGACCCTCATCCTGACCTGCAGGTTGCATGTTCTTCTTCCTCCCGGTGTTTTTCATGAAATCTGGAGAGATCGCAGGTTGCTGACTTCTTCAGCAAACTGATCGCCGGATTTGAGTGCTATTTTATGTTGAGCATAACATGGTGACTGATTTTTTCCCTATCCCCGGGGGGGATATCCACAAACGCCACTCCGCAATCGTAGGAGACATGAGATTCCGCAGCATAGATCGAGATTTTCTCAACCCACATGACTTTGCCTTTGGCGATTATGGTTGTGTCTGAATCCGGAAGGGAAAATTCAAGATTCAGGAGAGTTCCAACTCTGACTTTCTCAAGGATCATCACGCAGAGCCCTCCCGCGCTTATATTCTTGGACTGGCTTTCTTTAGCTTTGGGAGATCGTCCACGGATTACCTCATATTTGACGTCTACGTTGAATGAAAGTCGCGGAAATTTTCTTTTATCCGCTTTCCTCATGGAACGCGTTCTCCTTTGTCGGTCAGATGTCATTTACCATAGACCATTCTGAAACAGGAATCAACCGTTCTTCAGGGGATGACACCTTCCTTTTTAATCTTCCCAGAGCTCGGGATCTACGATGCCGATCTTGATGGCGTATTTGAGGAGTTCCAGGCGGTCGTGGACGCCTAGTTTGTTCATGAGGCTGGTGCGGTGTTTCTCCACGGTCTTCGGGCTGACGCATAGGATGTCGGCGATCTGGTCGGTGGAATGGCCCTGCGCCACCAGGCGAAAGACCTGCTGTTCCCGCTCGCTGAGGAGGTCATAGCCGCGCAGGGAGGGGGGATTCTTGCGGGTCTTCAGATATTTGCCGATCACCTCCGCCCTCAACCGGGAACTGAGGAAGTATTCGCCCCGGCGGGCCGCGCGGATCGCTTCGAGAATGTCCTGGCTGGGCGAGGCTTTGAGGACATAACCCAGGGCGCCTGCGGCCAGGGCCTGCTGGACATAGGTTTCCTTCGCGTGCATGGAGAGGACCACGATCTGCGAATCGGGCGCCGCCTCGCGAATAAGGCTGATCACTTCAAGACCGCTCAGGCGGGGCATGGCCACATCCAGGAGGACGACGTCGGGATGAAGCGATTTGGCTTTCTCCAGGGCCTCCCGCCCGTCCCCCGCCTCTCCGGCGGTCTCCATGTCCGGCTGTCCGTTCAGGAGTTGTCGGAGTCCGTCTCGCACGATGGCGTGGTCGTCTGCAATCAGAACCCGGATCTTGCTCATGGCGGACCTCTCAAGTGACCGGGATGTCAACCCGGATGGTGGTTCCCTTGCCGGGAGTGGAGATGATGTCAATGGAGCCTCCAAAGGAGGCGACGCGCTCCCGCATGCTGAGGAGACCGATGCCCCGGAGATTTCCCCCCTGCGCCGATCCTTTCCTCAGTTGTTTGTAGCCCACGCCGTCATCCCGGATGACAAAGATGACGCGTGGATGGCTGTAGGTGAGCATGATCTCAATCCGCGTGGCCTTCGCGTGTTTGGAGATATTGGTCAGTCCCTCCTGAAAAATGCGGTAAAGGACCATTTCGATTTCCGGATTCAGTCTTTTCTTGAGACCGAGGGTCTGAAAGTCAACCTGGACGTCAGGCCACCGGCCCGTAAATTCCTGAATGTACCATTCCAGCGTGGGAATGAGCCCCAGGTGATCGAGAAGGTCCGGACGCAGATAGGAGGTTGTTTTTCTCACGCTGTCCGCCAGCCTCTCCACGGTCTCAATGATACCGCCGAAGCGCTTTCTCTGCTCCGTGAATTCAGGGGGAGTGTTCCTGTGCACGGCTTCGAGGTCGAAGTGGAGCGACGTTAGAGCCTGGCCGAATTCGTCGTGGAGGTCTCTGGCCAGTTTTTTCTTTTCTTCCTCGCTCACCTCGATGAGGCGTCTGGAGAGATGGCGGATTTCCTCCTCCGCTTTCTTGCTCTGGGTGATGTCGATGAAGTTGCCCACCACGGCGGGCTTCCCCATATACGCGGCGTGGGTGGCCCGCAGTTCCACCCAGATGGTGGAACCGTTCTTCTGGATGGCCCTGAAGGGATACTGGGTAGGATCAATCTGGCTTTTTTCCCGCTTCAGGCCTCTTTCCTTGACCAGGGCCCTGTCTTCCGGGTGGATCACTTCCCAGAAAGGCCTCCCGGTGATCTCGTCGGGACGATCATATCCCAGCATCTCTGCGAATCGCTGGTTGACGAACTGAAACAGGCCTCCCTGGTGGACAAAGATTCCCGAGAGGGAGTTTTCCACCACCGTCCGGTATTTCTCCTCCGAATCATGGAGAGCCCGGTCCGCCCGCTTCCGGTCGGTGACATCAATGACAAACCCCTCGTAGCCTTCCACGTCGCCTTTTCTGTTCCGGCGCATGGCGGCGGTGATCATGACGTCCATGACCGTTCCGTCCAGGCGGCGGAACCTCGTTTCAAAATCCTGAACGGAGCCCGTCTTCTCCATGCTTTTCAGAAAGCGGCTTCTGTCCGTCGGGTCTTCGTAGACGGAACGCGCGTGCATGAGGCCTTCAATCTCTTCCCGCGAGTTGTAGCCCATCATTTTGACGCCGGCTTCGTTGATGTCCAGGATCATGCCATCGAGGTTCGTGAAATAGACCATGGCGGGCGAATGCTCAAAGATGCTCCGGAACCTCTGTTCCGGAGCGCGGACGGTTTTTTTCTTCGCTGTTTTTTTTGTTGTCCCTGTCATTTCTATTTTATTCCCATGGCCAGCACGGCGGCGCCGATGGCGCCGTTGACCTGGGCGTAAGGTGAAACGTTAATCGAAACCCCGAGTTTTTTTTCCATGGCCTTCACGACGCCGATATTCTTCGCCACGCCCCCCGTCATCACAACGGGAGGCACGATCCCCACGCGGTTCGCCATGGCTGCCACCCGCGCGGCGATGGACTCGTGAATGCCCGCGATGATGTTCTCGCGCCTTTCGCCTTTCGAGATGAGAGAGATGACCTCGGATTCCGCGAAGACCGTGCAGAGGCTGCTGATCTTCGAGGGGCTTCCCGCCTTCAGGGAGAGGGTGCCGAACCCGTCCAGATCCACCTCAAGGGCTCTCGCCATGACCTCCAGAAAGCGGCCCGTGCCCGCGGCGCACTTGTCGTTCATGGAGAAATTCTTTACCTTGCCCTTTTCATCGATGACGATGACCTTGCTGTCCTGGCCTCCGATATCCATGATGGAGCGGACGCCGGGATTCAGGTAGTGGGCGCCTGCGCCATGGCAGATGATCTCCGTCATGGACTTGTTCACAAAGGTCACGCTGTTCCTTCCGTATCCCGTGGAGATGATCTTCCGAAGAGCCGATGGATCGAGGCGCAGCTCTTCAAGAAGTTCCTCGAAAACCCTGCGTCCGGCGACTTCGGAGTTGTAACCGGTGAAGATGACCCGCGTGCCGAGGAGCTTTCCGTCGGCCAGGACGGCCGCCTTGGAGGTGATGGATCCGATGTCAATGCCCGCAGTGATCATTATGCAACTCTCTGTTGTCAGCGAATCGGGTTATAGGTTCAGAATCCCCACGTCAGGGAGCCTGAAGGCTCCCCTGCCCATAGTTCGATTTGGCGGTTTCCAACGTTCCCTGTCACACTCCTTTCCTCTGCTTGATCATCTCCATGAACGCGTCGATGCGCGTGGCGACCTGGCTTTCGGAAAAGCTCCGCTCGTCCACCATGTCCGCTTCGATTATCAGAGAAGGGATGCCTCTCTCGCGCTCCACGATCTTCTGGATATCATATTGGCCGAAGGAGTAGGGCTTGCAGCTCCGGTTCGAGTGCATCACGATGCCGTCGACCCTGTACTTGTCCACCATGCCGAGCACCGTCCGGGCCATCTCGTCCACGCCGATGTTGAGATAGATCCGGGTGTAGGCCTCGGCCATGGAATCGAAGAAACGGTTCTCGTCGATGTATTTCATTGTACCGCACCACGCCGATGTGTATG
This sequence comes from Syntrophaceae bacterium UBA4054, assembly GCA_002383495.1. Classification (GTDB taxonomy): domain Bacteria; phylum Desulfobacterota; class Syntrophia; order Syntrophales; family UBA4778; genus UBA4054. The sequence goes on from DFZO01000017.1 coordinate 23,615, forward strand.
TGTCGGCGACGAGGCAGGCGTCGTGGGAGGCGAACTTCTGCGAAAGCCAGCGCGTCCGGTGCCAGATGGGAATGTTGTCCCAGAGGAGGCGGTATTTTTCGTTGGGGACAGCGCCGATCCCTTTCGCCACCCGGTCCTTCATCTTCTCCAGGAGCTGGGTGTAGTAATCGATGACATCCCGCGTTCCTCTCAGGGTGACGATGAGAGCCAGGTGATAGAAAGCGTCAAAGGCGCTCATGGGCGCCGGGCTGTGGGTCGTCGTGTCCAGCACCGCCTGCCAGAGCCTCTGTCCTTCCAGGGACAGCCTGCCCACTTCCTTCATCCGGTCGTGATCCATCTTTCTGCCGCAGGCCTTCTCGAGAAAGACAATGTACTCATCCAGCTGTCTTCGAACGTATCGCCGCGCTTCCTCAGTGAACCCCTCGTGGCAGAAGGGTGTGTCGAGGATGAAAAGAGGAACGTTGAAATAGCGGGCCTGGATCTCGTACCACTTGAGGACGGTCCCGCAGATGTTGTTGCAGCAGACCAGCATGTCGGGGCGGGGAAGCCCTCCGATGGGACCGCCGTTCACGGTGGCGCAGGCGATGTCGGAACGGGCGTAGGAGCACAGATCGGTGGAGTATCCCATGGACTCCGCCCTTTCGCAGAGGTCCGTGCCCATCTTGCTGGCCCCGATCATGGCCCCGTGGTTCTCCGGATAGACGGGGATCACGTCCATGGCGATGAGCGGTTCGACGGGACCGCCGCTCGTGATCCACGCCACCTTCCTGCCGCCGACGCGGGCGCTCTTCGCCTCCATGTAATAGACAGTCATGATCTCCTTCATCTTCTTCTGCTTCTTGAAGTGGAGGATGATCTTCTTTATTTTTGCGAAAAGGTAGAGCAGGAATTGCGGCATTCTATTCTCCGTAAAACCGTGAGGCGTAAAGCGTCAGGCGTAAAGTGTAAAGCGTAAAGTGTAAATATTACAATTATGTCATTCCCGCGAAGAGACTGTGTCGCAATTCTCTTCTTTGTCATTTCGAGTGAAACGAGAAATCTTGGATCTGTTGCCCAAATGGTCTTGAGGTGTGATCCGATCGGAACCGGCCTCTTCACCGCTCAGGATCTTTTTCCCGACCGTTCTAGAAGGGTGTTGAAAAACACGCTTCTCATCGGGCTGTTCAAAAATGTTCAGATGCAAGGCGCGCAAGTACCGAGGAATGAGACGTACATGGACGTACGTTGAATGACGAGGGGCGCAGCGCAACACCGCAGATGGACGTTTTTCAACAGCCGGCTAGATCTCGCTCCGCTGCAAGTTCCAGACTCGCCGCCTCCGGCGTCTCAGACATTGAACTTGCGGGCGCGGATCTTCGATAAGAAACGGTGACCCGGAAAAAAGATATTCGCTTGTTCAGAGTCCTGTCCTCTCTCTGATCAGATGCGTTATTCGAACAACAAGCCCTCTTTGAACCCTTTTATTTATAACATTTGAACGAATGTCTCGAACCGTGTCTGCAGCTGACCCTCGGAGGGGAGTTGATCCTCCGCCTCGACCATGACGCTGGGAATACCCTCTCCGTCCAGCGCCTCTTTCATGTAAGGATAATCGAAGGCGTGAGGGTCGCAGAACTTGAGGAAAAAGAAGACCACGCCCTCCGCCCTTTTTTCCTTCGCGATCCTGACGAGGTGGTCCGCCCTTGAAAAGAGCCCCGCGTGTTTTGCCGGGCAGGGCGGCCGTGAGATGTATCGCTCCGCAAGGGCCGTGACCGGATCCTTCCCTTCTTCCGTCAAACCTTCGAAATATCTCGATCCGGTGCACAGATCGTCCCAGACAACTGTCCCGCCGGTCTCCTCGATGATCCGGTAGATGTCGGGGTGATTGCAGATGCCCCCGGCGAGCACGAGACGTCTGCCGGCCGTTTCCGCTGTCGCTTTTTTCTTTCCAAGATCCGCAATCACCTTTGGAAGGAGATCGAGAACGCGGCCTCGGTCCATCATCATGGAAGCCTTGACGATGGCGTAAAGATCGCTCCCACTGATGATCCCTGGGTTTTTATTTTTCATTTCGTAAAGCCTGCCGAGGCAGCCCCTGATTTTGTTGAACCGGACGATGGCATCCTTTAGTGCTTCATCGCTGAGTTTTGCGTCGAGCTTGTCCTCGAGATCCTTTCTGAACCTTTTCAGAACGTCGGCCATGTATTCCTTTGCGCTTTCAGCGTCGAGCTTTACGGGCATAACGATATCCAGGTGAAAAGGCCCCTTCACGTTCATTCTCCAGACATCGGAGAGCCTCTGAATCGAATCACAGGTGTGGGGGAAGACCGCCCCGTCCAGAAATTCGAGATGGCCCGCGAGAGCCCCCTCGAGGGCACCTCGCACCAGCGAACAACAGTAGGACTGGAGATGGGCGTCGGCGAGGTGAATATTTTCGCCTGTTCCGAAGAGTCTCATGGGATGGGCTCCCGCGGCATAGATCATCTCTTCGGGCGTGTAGGAGCAGAAATATCCGACGATCTTCCGCCGTCCCTCTTCCCTCAGTTTTCTGCCATAGGCGGCCGGATCTCTCAGAACCTCATGGAACTCATCGATGGGCGTCATTCTATTTCCTCAGGCTAAAGGCAAAGGGCAAAAGGCTAAAGGGTTCAAAGGCAAAAAATCCTTGGGTAGGGGAGCGTTTACGCTCCCCAAGTCAGGGAGCCTGAAGGCTCCCCTACCCGCCCTCGAACCCTTGACCCCTTTTTTATCGCATCTTCCATCTTCCCGTCTTCCGTCCTTACGTTATCCCGCGTATTTTCCTTCCTTCTTCAGCTTCGCGATCTCATCCTGCTCCAGGACGTTGAAGGCGATTTTGCCGACGAGAGTCTTTGGCAGGGACTCGCGGAACTCGATCTCCCGCGGGCAGCTCCACTTGATGAGATGTTCCTGGCAATAAGCCACGAGTTCTTTCTCCTTGTCCGGGCCGGCCTTGGCGGGGTCCTTCAGGACCACGAAACCCTTGACGCGCTGCACCTGGGCTTCGTCGGGGATGCCGATAATGCAGGCCTCCCGGACGTCCGGGTGCCGATAGAGAACATCCTCCACCTGGGCGGGATAGACGTTCATCCCCGAGGATTTGATCATCCGCTTCAGCCGCAGCTTGAAGTAAAAGAATCCGTCTTCGTCCATGGTGCCGATGTCGCCGGTGTGAAGCCACACTTTTCCGTCCGGGTGTGTTTTCAGCGTCTCGGCCGTTTCTTCAGGATGGTCCAGGTATCCCAGCATGACCGCCGGGCCGTGGAGACAGATCTCGCCTTCCTCGGCCGCCGGGGCCTCTTCCGTTGTTCCAAACTTCACGATTTTCGCGTGCATGTCGGGGAAGGGGACGCCCACGCCTCCTTCGCGGTATTCGTCGAAGGGTGTGACCATGATGGCGGTGACGGCCTCCGTGAGACCGTATCCCTCGAGGAGCTGGCAGTTTCCTCCCTGCTTTTTCACGATTTCCTCGAAGCGCTCCTTGACCGTCTTCGGAAGGGTGTCCGCGCCGCTGAAGGTGGCCTTGAGGCAGCTCAAATCGGTTTTCTGAAATTCGGGATTCCGGCTGAGGGCGTCAAAGAGTGTGGGGACGCCGATCACGAAGGTGGGCCGCTTTGCCTTGATCAGTTTGGCCACGGTTTCCGGGGTGAACTGGGGAACGAGGATGCTCTTGGCGCCCCCATGAAGCAGGCATTCACGCAAACGCCGAGACCGAATCCGTGGAAGATGGGAAGGATGGCGAGAAGGGCGTCCTCTTCCGAGAGCTTTCCCACGGCCGACACCTGCATCCCCTCGCTGATGAAATTCATGTTCGAGAGCATGATGCCCTTGGGTACACCCGTCGTGCCCCCGCTGTAAAGGATCACCGCCAGTTCGTCCGTGCCCGTTTCCGCCTTGGGCGCCGGCGGATAAGAGTCTTTCATGAGATCGTTCCACCAGCGGACCATGGGGTCCTCCGGGACTTTCGGGATTTTCCTTCCCTTGGTTAGATGGAAACCGATTTTCTTGATACCGCTCAGGTAGTCGGGTATCCGGGCGAGGATGAGAATCTCAAGGGGTGTTCTTTTTCTGACCTCGGCAAACTTTCCGTAGAAGGCATCCAGAGTGAGAGCGAACCGGCTTTTGCTCAGGTTCAGATAAAATTCGATTTCCTTCGGCGTCGAGAGAGGGTGAATCATGCTGGCCACGGCGCCGAGCTTGTTCGCGGCGTAAAAACAGATGATGCCCTGGGGGGTCGTGGGCATGGAGATGGTGATCCGGTCCCCCTTTTTCATGCCGAGAGAGGCGAGGGCGTCGGCGCAACGGTCAATCTCCTTGCCGAACTGCCGGTAGGTGGATGTGTATCCGAGGAAATCATAGGCGACGGCGTCAGGGCAGCGCGCCACGGTTCTCATGACCGCCTCGTACATTGTCACTCTCGGGTAGTCGATGGATTCGGGAATTTCTCCGTAAAATTTCAGCCAGGGCTTCTTCTCGTGCATGTCCGGAGTTCCTCCCTTTCGAAAGTCGATGCGTCCTGCCGTGCCGTTGACGAGCTGAAAAATAATAATGCAGAGGGAAAAGCACAATGTCAATGGAAAAGGAGGGATCAGTAAATGCCCCCGGCGACTTTGAGTACCTGGCCCGAGACATAATCGGAAAGGGGTGACGCGAAAAACAGGATCACCCGTGCCGCCTCTTCCGCTGTTCCCGGCCTTCCGAGAGGGATGAGCGACCGGAGGCCCTCCTGACGCTCGCCGGGGATTCCAAGGGCGATCTTTTGTCCCTCTCTCTCGATGATCTCGGGTTTTTCCTTCGCCCGGGTGAGACGCGTATCGATCCAGCCGAAAGCGACGCAATTGACGTTGACGTTCAGGGGACCCCATTCCCGGGAGAGAGACTTGGTGAGCCCGATGATGCCGGCCTTTGCCGAAGAATAGTTGGCCTGGCCGGCCGTGCCGTCCGTCCCCGAAGCTAACGCAAAAAATATCTAAGTCGCTGTTTTATTGATAAATATTCGTTGTCATTAAAAGTTATGTGTCCTCCAGAGTAACGGTGTGCAATCGTTTTACCCTGATTTCAAGAAAAAGGACACCCACAGGGATACCCACCGACGATCAACCAACATTAGGAAACATTCACCCGTGTTCGACAGTCATAGGCAC
>DFZO01000049.1 GCA_002383495.1 Syntrophaceae bacterium UBA4054
TTAATTTAATGTGCGAGGCGACAACGGCTTTAATGAACGCAATGAACACAATAGACGCAACAAACGCCTCACGCTTTACGCCTAACGCCTTACGCCCAATGCCTGATTGATTGAAGTTGGGAGGTTGCGAAAAAGCTGGATCCCCGCCTGCGGCGGATCTTCGGCCATTTTCGCGTCGGAAGGGATAAAGGAGGCCCGAAAGATTCTATTTTAACCCTGTGCTGCTCTGGAACGAACACGGGATTCCACAATGGGCCAGACGGTGCGCCGGGCCACTCGCATGTCATAGTCCACCTGGAGGTTCAGCCATATTTCAGGGGATACTCCGAAATATTTTCCCAGACGCAGGGCTGTGTCTGCGGTGATGCTGCGCTTCCCTTTGATAATTTCGGTAATTCGACCCGGCGGAACGTCGATATCCCTTGCCAGCTGGTTGGCGCTCAGCCCCAGGGGTTTCATGAACTCTTCGTGAAGGATTTCGCCGGGCGGTATCGGATCAAGCAATTTTTTTTCTTTCATCATTTTTAGTTACCTCTCAATGGTAATCAACAATTTCGACATCATACACATCGCCGCCTTCCCATTTAAAACAGATTCGCCACTGATCATTTATTCGAATGCTGTATTGTCCCCGCCGGTCACTTTTCAGAGCTTCAAGCTGATTGCCTGGAGGCTGTCTGAGGTCTTGAAGGGTCCTGGCGCGGTGCAGATAAAGCAGCTTCCGACGCGCCTGCCGTTCGAAAGATTGAAAACGAGCAACCCGATAATCATCAAAGAGAGCGGCGGTGTCTCGACATCGGAATGATTTGATCATATGCGAAGGATAATACGTCTCACGTAATATGTAAAGCGTTTTTTGAGAAGCAGAAATAAACAGCCTGCAGTGGGAAAAGCAAGAAAGGTGCCGATTGCGTCTGGGGTCAGGCTGCAAATATGCATTGGGGGCAGGGTTAAAGACACGAAGTTGAGAAGATGCGAAGATGGGAAGATGCGAAAAGAATAAAAAACGGGATTCCCGCCGGAGTTTATCCTGAGCAATTCGAAGGACGGGAATAAAAACACAAGGGAGACAAGCTTAAAACTTAATCTATTTCGCCCCGGGCATTTATCATTGACTCACCAGGCTGTTCTGCCTATTCTCTCTCTGCCAAGAAGCAATGTTTCCAAAATGTTAAGATGGTGGTGAAAAAAACTCATCCCCGCCTGAGTTTATCCTGAGCCCTTCGACAAGCTCAGGGTGACATATCGAAAGGCGGGCACGGCGTCTGCGGCGTTTTTCAAAAGTCTGGCCTTCATTTTTTCTGTCACACACCACTATCCAGAATTGTCTAACAGGGAAAAGGTAAAACAGATGTCTAAGAAAACAAAAGCCGCAGAGACGACGATTGAGGACTTGGTCGAACAGGCCAAAATGGGCGACAAGGATGTGCTCGAAGAGATCATCCGCAGGATCCAGGACAGAATTTACGGCCTTGCGATCCGGATGCTCTTCATTCCCGCCGACGCGGAAGACGCCACCCAGGAGATTCTCGTAAAGGTCATTACCCACCTCGGAACCTTCAAAGGAGAGAGCCGCTTCGACACCTGGGTCTACAGCATCGCCTCCAATCACCTGCTGACCACGCGCAAGTGCCGGGCCGAGCGATGGCAGATGACCTTCGACAAGTGCGTGCATTCGATCGAAGAGGGGGCGCTGGAAACGGAAAACGGCGCCTTCATCGAGGCCGAGGAAAATCTCGTCGTGGAAGAGACAAAGATTGCCTGCGTCCATTACCTGCTGCTCTGCCTGAAGAAGGAGGTCCGCCTGGCCGTTATCCTGGGAGATATCTTCGGCGTCAAAAGTGCGGAGGGCGCAAAAATCCTGGGGCTTACACCGGCGGCTTACCGCCAGCGGCTCTCCCGCGGGAAAAAACAACTCATGGGTTTCCTCGTTGAGCAATGCGGCCTCGTCGATCCGAAGAACCCCTGCCACTGCAAGACGCTGGCCGCTTTCCATGTGAAGAAAAAACACATCGATCCGAAGAACCTGTTTTTTGCCACCCATCCCCGCCATTCCCGGCGGGAAAGCCAGTCAGAGGATCTGTTGAAGGAACTGGATCAAATGTCGCGGGCGGCCATGCTGATTCGGAACCACCCCGACTACGCCGCCCCGGGGGTTTTCGTGGAGTCCATGAAAGGTCTGATCGATTCGGGAAGATTTCAGCTGCTGGGGCGGTAAAGGAACGAAGTTGCGAAGATGCGAGGATGGGGTAAGGACACGAAGTTGTGAAGCTGGGAAGTTAGGAAGATAAGAGAAAACGGCTTTACACTTTACGCCTGACGCCTCACGCTTTACGCGTCATGTAATGCCTTTAACCTTTAGCCTATTCTGTTAAAAGGGAGAATGAACATGGAAATCAATCCTGAATTTGCAGCGCCCTGCGGCCTCTACTGCGGGGTGTGCGCCATTCAACTCGCACACCGGGAAAACAATCAGAAGTTCAAGGAAGTCCTGGTTCAGGTTTACAAGGGAAAACTCCCGAACAGCGAAAATATGACCGCGGAAGATATTCATTGCCGGGGTTGCCTGTCGGACGATCTGTTCGGCCACTGTGTGCAGTGTTCCATCCGGACCTGCACAAAAGAGAAGGGTTACAAGGGATGTCATGAGTGCTCTGATTTTCCCTGCCTGCTGATCGATGAGTTCCCGATCCCCGTGGGGAAAAAAGTCATCCTGAGGGCAATACCGCACTGGCGGGAGGTCGGGACGGGGCAATGGATGGCCGACGAGGAAAAGCGCTATACCTGCCCGCAATGCGGGAGCAAGCTCTTCCGCGGCGCCCAGCGCTGCAATCGGTGCAAGACTGCCGTCAGTTTGGATTGAGATAGAGCAGGCTGTTCAAAAACGCTCATCTGCTGCGTTTTTCTCATCCTTCGTCGCTGCGACGTACGCCCAAAGTACGACTCGCTCCTCGGGATTTCGGGGGCCTTGTATCTGAACATTTTTGAAAAGCCTGCGAAAAAAGAAGAAAAATGGAGAAGGTGCCATGTCTTTGACGGAGGAAATCAGGAGCTACGCCCTCGATCTCGGCTACAGCCGGGTGGGGATCACGACGGCGGAGCCGTTCCCCATGTACGCCCAAGCGCTGGAGGAACGTTCGCAGGACTACGACTGGGCGGTCGACTCGGGCCTTCGCCTCGGGCGCTGCGTCAATCCGCAGGACCGCCTGCCGGGCGCCCGGTCCATCATCGTCGCCGTGTACGACTATTTTCGGGAGCGTTTCCCGGAAAACCTGGTGGGCAGGATCGGCCGCCTCTACCAATCGCGCTCCTACATCGAGCCGCCGACGCACATCGGGGGTGCCCGGGTGCAGCTCATGCGTCAGTTCCTGGAAGCGAAGGGGATGCGGGTCGGGCGCTGGTTCATGATCTCCTCCGGGGTCCCGGACCGCCTCGCCGCCGCCCGCGCCGGGATCTGCGAGATCGGCCGCAACACCTTCGCCTGCGTCCCGAGCATCGGCACCTTCGTGCTCATCCACACCTTTATCGTGGACGCCGAACTGGAGTACGACGCGCCCGCGAAGGAGACGCACTGCCCGCCCGACTGTCGGCTTTGCATCGAGGCCTGCCCGACGGGGGCGATTGTCGCCGACTTTCGACTGAACCCTCGGCGGTGCCTCACCTTCAGCCACGTCGTCAACGTCCAGGGCTTCCGGAACACCTCGCCGTACATCGATCCGGAGCTGAGGCCGAAGATGGCAAGCTGGATCCACGGCTGCGACCTGTGCCAGGAGGCCTGCCCGCACAATCAGGCAAAGCTCCGGGCGGAGCTGCCGTCGAACGCCTTCCTGGAGGAGACGGCGAAGCATTTCAGCCTGACGGGCCTCCTCAAGATGGACAGGGAAATCGAGACAAAGGCCGTCGCGCCGCTTCTCTACACTTACATGCGGGAGCGCAAGTACTTCCAGCGAAACGCGGCGGTAGCACTGGGCAACAGCGGCGACCCGGGGATGGTGCCGCACCTGGCGCGGGCCATTGAGGACCCGGAGGAACTGGTGCGGGCCCACGCGGCCTGGGCGCTCGGACAACTGGGCGGGGCCGGAGCGCGGCGCGCCCTGGAGGCGAGTCTGCCGCGCGAGAGCGGCGCGCAGGCGAAAGAGGAAATCAGCGCGGCACTGGAAAGAATCTAAACATGGATTTTTCCCATGTTCGATCCCCATTCACTCATGACCGCCGGTTTGACATGGGGGTCGGGTCTGTTTTATTAACATCCATGCCTCCCCTCTTTTTTCCATAACTCCCCTTTTCCCTGATTTTGTCATTCTGCACCACATTTTCATTCCGAGTTCCGCCGTTTTTATCTCCCTTTTGAAAAGCGCCGGCGCCTGGAATGATTGATATATTTTCGCTTGAAAACCGTTCTGCTGTATTGTATTGCAGTGCAGGAGGTCAAGACAATGAGAACCGTTTTATCAGTCAGTCTGCCCGAGAAAATGGCGAAAGAGCTGGATGCATTGGCCAAGGCGACGGGAAGGAACAAAAGCGATATCGTGAAAGAGTCCCTCGGCGCTTTTCTATGGGAAACAAAGTTCCGCAAGGCACAGGCCCGGCTACGCGCCAAGGCAAAGGCAGCCGGCGTCATCAACGAGGACGATGTTTTCAAGGCGGTATCATGAAAGCTGTCTCCGACACGAATGATTTGATTGCGGCTTTCGTGACCGATGGGGTCCGCTCAAAGCTCTTGATTCGGATGCTCGTGCTGCTCATCATGGCGTTCCCTGTTCCGCCGGCTGCCGTATTTGCGGCCGGGGATCTTCGGACGGTCGCCGTCACAGACTTCGAGATCGCGGGAGAGGAAACGGGCGGCAAACTCCTGGCCCGGAAAATAACGGATTCCCTGACAAACCTCATGGTCAAGTCGGGATATGTTCAGATGGTGGAGCGTTCAAAAATCCACAGGATCCTGGACGAGCAGAAGCTCATTCTCTCCGGTCTGATCGACACGTCCCGGGTTTCCAGCGCGGGCAAGCTCATGGCCGCGGACTTCGTGATCACCGGCACGCTGGCCGGCGGCGAGAATGAATGGCTGAGCAACGTCCGCCTCCTCGAGGTTGCCTCGGGGAAAATCATTTACGCGGAAAGCTTCGGGGCGAAAACGAAGTCAGACCTCAACCGCCAGGTTCCCGAAATGGCCGTCGGGATCCTTGAAAAGATTATCGCGAGCAGGCCGGAAGAATACGTTCTAACCTTTCTCGCCCGGCCGAAGGAAAAGAGAGACGGGCGATTGAGCACACAGCAGCAGGACACCCTTCGGTCAATCATGAGGAGAAAAATCGAAAACTCGGGCGGCCTCGTGAAAACCATAACCCTGGATCCGGCAGGAAAACTCGTGATCGACGCGGCGATTATCACCGACGCCCTGTGGCTGTCGGGCCTGCTCATGACCGACGATGTCCTTGAATTCCGCCTCGTGGGGTACCCGGAAGAAGGGAAAACGGAAGCACCCGAGGGTTTCATTCCGATGAAGTACCGGGAAGGGGAAGAGAAGAGACCTCCCATCCTGGTCAAAAAGGAAGCCGATCTCACGGGATCCGATATTGAAAACGCTTCGGTTGCCTTGGATAACTTCACCGGGCAGCCTGTTGTCCAGATAGAATTCAACCGGAAGGGAACGAAAATATTCAGCGAGCTCACCCGTGACAACGTCAGGAATCAACTGGCCATCGTCCTGAACGGGGAAGTCCTGTCGGCTCCCGTTATACAGGAGGAAATTCGCGGCGGCCAGGCGATGATCAGCGGTGTGTTTACGCTGGAGGGAGCCTATCGCCTGGCCCTGAACCTCCGGGCCGGACGGCTCCCGGCAAACCTCGAGCTCTTGGGGATCGAGAAGAGATAGAAGTTAAGAAGATGAGAAGTTGGGAAGATGAGAACTTCACCCTCACCCCGACCCTCTCCCGTCCCTCCAGAGGCGGATCTTCGACACGGATTCAAGTGAAAGGACCTGATGCCTAACGCCTGATGCCCAATGCCTGATTAATTGAAGATGCAAAGATGAGAAGATGCGATAAGGACTGGATTCCGGATCAAGAGACTGTGTCGCAATAGTAGAAAGTGCTATCAACACCGTCATGCCGGCGAAAGCCGGCATCCAGAANNTGGTAATTGCGACACAGTCTCCAAGTCCGGAATGACATCTTTAATTTCCCTCCCCTCGCGGGAGGGAATACAAGGGAGGAGGCACGACAAGAGCTGATGAATTGGGTAGGGGAGCCTTCAGGCTCCCTGAACCGGGGAGCGTAAACGCTCCCCTACCCCCCTTTTGCCTTTAGCCCTTAGCCTTTTGCCTATTATTATATGAACCTGAAACCGTTTAAACTTAAAAAAGGGGCAGATACGCTGGAGATGACGAGCGGAGGGGGATGCCTGTCCCTTTTCGGGATTCCCTTCCTTCTTGCGGGCCTTTTCATCATGCAGATCCCGCTGGGCCTCATCCCGGTCGAGCAGGAAGGCGAACCCTGGATGCGTCTCTTTTTCCCCGTCTTCGGCGGCATCTTCGCCGCCGTGGGCGCAGGACTCGTGTTCGGTCGGTATGGACTGATCCTGGACCGCACGCGCGGGCGGATGGTCCAGTGGTGGGGGCTCCTCGTGCCGATGAAGCGCAGAGAGTATCTGCTGGATGTGATCCGGCAGGTGGACCTGGACCTTTCCCGCGGCGACAACGATTCCGCCGACACCTGGCCCGTGACGATCTCGGGCGCAGGCATTCCCAAGCCCATTATCGTCACTCAGCCCACGGAATACACCGAAGCGAGGCGGTTCGCCGAGGAGTTGGCGCGTTTTCTGAACAAGCCTCTCGTGGATTCGTCAACGGGCGAGCGGGTGACCCGCGACCCGGATCATCTCGACGAATCCTACCGGGACCGCGTCCGACGGACGGGAGAAGCATCCGCCCCCGTGCCTCCCGAGCCCCCGGAGATGCGAACCCGCGTGGAACATACGGGTGAGGGATATGTCTTTAACATTCCTGGACCGCCCCTCAAATGGTTCCATTACATCCCCGTAGCGATCTCTCTCGCCATTGCCGGGTCGGTGGCCTTCTTCTTTCTGCCGGCCATTCTCACTCTCCCCATGCCCGAAATCGTCCGCTATCTCGCTCTGGGGATTGTCGGTCTCGTTTTTGTAGCGGTTCCCGTCCTTTCGGCGCTTCTCCACGTGCTTCGCCTGAAGAACCAGTTCGAGCGCGTCACCGTCACGAAAGCGTTTCTCCGCGTGGAAACGCTGAAAGAGGGAAAGCGTTTCAGCTTCGAGGTCCCCGTTGACGAACTGGAGGACCTCACGACGCCGTCCACGCGTTCCGTCATGGACACCCTTGAGGTGCCCGGAAAGAAAAAGGTCTTTCTCGAAGATACGGGGACCCCCCGGATGCCCGACGGGCGGCCCGTCCCCCGCTTTCTCCTGTCGCTCATCAAACTGGCGGGCTCCAGGGGCATCACCGCCCGGAGCGACAAGACCGTCGTCGAATTCGCACAGGGTCTCGAAGAGGCGGAAACCCATTACCTCTTCGCCCTCATCCGGAAGAAAATCTCAAGCTGACGCTATCCCGCCTATTTTTTGCGGCCCTGCCAGATCCCCTGGACGATGGCGACAACTTCCCCGCCGGCATCGGTGAGCTGAAGCTCCAGCGGAAAATCGACCTTGCCCTTCTCCTCCGGCGTTGCCGTGATCTGTTTGATCTGGTCCTCGCTCATGGCCAGCTCCAGCGTGATATCCGTGAGGGCGGGCCTTCGATAGCGGATCTGGACCTCCTTGACGATGGGATAGTACTTGTTCATGTCAAAGGACGATATGAAAATCGCGCCCCCATGAATTCGCCCAGGGTGAACAGGGAGCCCGCGTACATGGTTCCCACGTGATTGACGTTCTCCTTGAACGGCATCTGCAGCTTCACATAGCCGCTCTTCATGGAAAGGACTTTCAACCCCATCTTTTTTACAATGCCGATGGCCGATTCCATGTAGGCGGCAAGGGGTTTATACTTTTCTTCAATCATGGTTCATTCTCCTCTCTTTTCCCGTCATTCCCGTGAAAACGGGAATCCAGTTCTTTGTCATTCCATGCTTGATGAGCCATTCCCATACTTGATCCGGGGAAACCCGACCAGTCCTGGATTCCGGCTTTCGAGACTGTGTCGCAATAGCAGAAAGTGCTATCAACACCGTCATGCCGGCGAAAGCCGGNNAAAAAGGTAATTGCGACACAGTCTCTCCGCCGGAATGACAAAAATCAGATCTTTCATTTTTCTAATATCAGGTTCGCCGCGCCTCCGCAATTTCTTTGACCCGGCGCCCGCCTTCAGCCTCTGATCAAGCCGGCTTCGATCGCCTGCTTTTTCAGTTCGTCCCGGAAGTCCGGATGCGCCACGGCTATGAGAGCCTTCACGCGATCCGGTATGGACTTCAGGTACAGATCCGCGATGCCGTACTCCGTCACAATGTACATGACGTCGGATCTCTGGGTCGTCACCACCGCACCCGGAGGAAGGACCGAGGTGATCGTGGACTTTCTCTTTCCCTCCTTCGTCTCGACCGTGGACGGCAGGCAGAGGAAGCTTTTTCCGCCTTTCGACAGGGCCGCTCCGCGCGCAAAATCCGATTGCCCGCCCGTGGCGCTGTACTGGAAGAAGCCGATCCTGATATTGTTTTTCCTCGATGAATCCGTCTTCTTCTTTAATGTCATTCCGTGCAAGCGAAGCGCGACACGGAATCCAGTATTTTTATCCGTTTCTGGATACCGGCTTTCGCCGGTATGACACCGTTGAAGGTGCTTACTGCTATTGTGACACAGTCTCTCCGCGGGAATGACACGAAAGGGGGCGAGGATGACACGGAGAAGAACTGACTATGCACTTATGAAATTTCGAGGGTTAAAACAATGGGGGGAAACCCCTATTCGGCCGGGGAATTCCCCTACTCTTGAGAAGGTTCCCGATATTGGAGGAAACTCTCCCGACGACCGCGAAAAGACCCGCCATCAGACAAGAACGGATGACGGCCCGGACGATTCCCTGACAGGATATCCGCTTTGAACCCGATCCTTAATTCAGATGGACGCCTATTTCAATCCAATGCCGTTTTCTCTTAGTATCGGCCTCCCGGTGTCGTGTCTCATTAATTACAACCCCTTCGATTCACTCAGGGTAAACTCCGGGAGATATCTTGTACTTCATTTATTTGTCATTCCGAACGGATGTGAGGAATTTTAAAGATCCCTCCCTGCGGTCGGGACAAAGATTTCTCACTGCGCTCGAAATGACATTTATTAAATGAATTTTCGAGACACGATACCAGCGGGAAGCCCCATGAAAGGAAATAAACGACGATGAAGCTCAAGACGAATAAAAAGACAGAAGAAACGTCCGCTGATTTTTACGATTGGTGGGACGCATTGGAGTTCGAGATGAAGATCCGGGATGAGAAATCCACGCCCGTGAACAAATCAAAATGAGCCCTGAGGTTGACGCAGGGCCATTGCAACCGTTCAGATGAAGACAGGAGGTCATGTGATAAAAAAAACAGAAGAAGATAAAAGTGTAAGGGAGCGCCGCAAACCTGAGAAGACCGGGGGGAATCCGGTGATCACGCCTTGTGACATCACACGGGGACTGCACACGCCCTGACAGGGGAAAGCGTGACTCCGGTCAGCGCCGTGAACACGCATTTTTTGAGAGGAGAGTGAACGATGAAGAAAGAAGCGAAAAAGAAAAAAGTGAAGGCCGTCGGGAAGCCCGACAAAATTGAGGTCATCTGGTCCGAGGGTTGAGCCTGACGGCGGCGCAAAAGAGAAGGCCCCCGAGAAAATTCCGGGGGCCTTCTCTGCTAAAGATAGGTCGAGGGAGGTAAGACGACGCCTATCATGGAACTTCATTGTTGATCAGGCATTCCAGGGTTTCCGCCTTCAATGCCCTGATGTATTCAGCCTTTACCTTGACCGCCTTCTTGGCCTTGATATTTTTCTTTACTGCAGTCATTACGGCACCTCTTTTCAGTTGACCGACTCGTTATCTATATTTCTGATACGGGGATCGTGGATCCCTTAGCGAAAGAGAACGACTTTCTTCACATAATGAATGCGCCCCGCAGGGTCATCGCAAAGGCTGCAGAGTCTCCCGGGAAGGGAACCGCTATTCGGGTGAATCCGTGTCTTCTCTTTCATCATTCCTGTCATGTTCATCATTTGGCCGCCTTTTCCTTTCCCGTTCGAGGGTTGGAGAGAGGGGGGAGGAGGGTATGGCGTCCCCCCTCCCCGAAAACCACCCGGCTCGGTGGGAGGTAAAGATTCTTTCATTTTCCCGCCGCCTGATTGATTCACGGTCAGCGGGACTATGTCTCTTAAGGTGTGCTGAATTTACAACAGACGCCGACCGGAAACAATCGGCGGGGTTCTGAATTGTTCATCAGCTTCAGAAACAGGTCCTCTTAGGACGGAAAGACAAACCGGCATCGGTGTTTGTCTGATGGAATCGGAAAAGTTTTTTGTTGACAGCCCGGTTCATCCCTGCTATAGAGTGCATCACTTTTGTGAAGGACTCAGGAAATGCGCGTTTCAATATTCATGAAAAATAACTGGTGGTGGTGGCAGATTCCAGAGAAGGGGTTTGTCCGCCGGTAACGCGTAAAAGAAATCAACCGATGAGCCGTGGAGAACCTCTCGAGGACTTCACGGCTTTTTTGTTTTAAACAGAGCACCCAGGAAGGCCGTGATCAGATTTCACGGCCTTTTTTATTTTCAGACGCAAGGTGAACCCAATGTATTATCCGGCATTCAAAGACTTCAAAAAACTCGTTTCCGCGGGAAATCTCATCCCTGTCTACCGCGAGATCCTGGCCGACATGGAGACCCCCGTCTCGGCCCTCATGAAGCTCAGCGGCAAACCCAACGTCTTTCTTCTCGAAAGCGTGGAGGGGGGCGAAAAGTGGGGGCGCTATACCTTCCTGGGATCGGACCCCCGGATCATATACCGGGTGCGGGGCGAAGAGGTCATCATCAAAAAGAACGGGGACATTCAACGAATCAAACACAAGGGAGACCCCCTGAGGTTTCTGAGGGAACTCCTTGCCGGCTACCGACCTGTTCCCACGGAAGGCCTTCCCAGGTTCTACGGGGGCGCCGTCGGCTTTCTCGGTTACGAGATGGTGCACTTCCTTGAGAAGCTTCCGCGGGGAAACCGGGACGATTTCGGGACAGACGAGGCAACCTTCCTCATCACCGATTCGCTCCTGATTTTCGATAATGTCCGGCACACGATAAAGGTGGTGGCCTGCGCGCTGACCGACGGCAGGGAAGACCTCCGAGCGCTTTATGACGAGACGATCCGCAGGATCGATGGGATGATCGAGGCGCTGGGCGCTCCCGCCGCGGAGAAAAAGATGGTTCGTTCCGACAGGGACAACAGGCCGCTCAAAGCCAACATGACGCCGGAACACTTCAAGGCCGGTGTCGCGAAGGCCCGGGATTACATCCTCGCCGGGGACGCGATCCAGATCGTCCTTTCCCAGCGGTTCGAGAGCAAAAACGGGATGGACCCTGTCGACCTTTACCGGGCGCTCCGGTACGTGAACCCCTCTCCTTATCTTTTCTTCCTGAAGCTTGAAGACCTGATTCTCATCGGCTCCTCGCCGGAAGTCATGGTGCGCCTCGAGGAAGGCCTCGTGGAACTGAAACCCATAGCAGGGACACGGCGAAGGGGAAAAAACGAGCAGGAGGACCGGGTGCTCTCCGATGAGCTCCTCGAAGATCCCAAGGAGCGGGCGGAGCATGTGATGCTCGTGGATCTGGGCAGAAACGACCTGGGCAGGATCGCCCGGATCGGCAGCGTCCAGGTCAACCAGCTGATGGTGGTGGAGCGTTACTCCCACGTCATGCATCTCGTCTCCAACATTCAGGCGCAGCTTGCCCCGGGAAAGGACTGCTTCGACGTCCTCAGGGCGACCTTCCCCGCGGGGACCCTCACGGGAGCGCCCAAGGTGAGGGCCATGGAAATCATCGATGAACTGGAACCCGCCCGGAGAGGTCCCTACGGCGGAGCCGTCGGATATTTCAGCTTCACGGGGAACATGGACCTTTGCATCACCATCCGGACCATGATGCTCAAAAACGGGAATATCTACATCCAGGCCGGGGCGGGCATCGTGGCCGATTCAGACCCCGACTCGGAATACCGCGAAACCGTGAGCAAGGCCGAAGGAATGCTGCAGGCCATCCGTCTCGCCTCTTCGGGATTCGAGATAACAAAGAAGCAGTAAACAGTGAATAGTGAACGGTGAACAGTAAACAGTAAAAAAATAACAGAAAGAAAAGAATAAAATCACGATGGAGAAAACGATATGATTCTGATGATCGATAACTATGATTCCTTCACCTACAACATTGTCCAGTACCTGGGTCAGCTCGGCGCCGAGGTGCTCGTCCGGCGCAACGACGAGACGTCCCTTGAGGAAATCGAGGATCTGAAGCCTGAGGCGATCTTTCTTTCGCCCGGTCCATGCTCGCCGAAGGAGGCGGGAATCACCGTGGATGTGATCCGGCATTTTCACCAGACGACCCCTCTCCTGGGGATCTGCCTGGGGCATCAGGCCATCGGCTACGCCTTCGGCGGCGAAGTGGTGAGAGCGGAGAGAGTCATGCACGGAAAGACCTCGCCCATCATCAATGACGGACGGACGATCTTCAAGGGCCTTCCCAGCCCCTTCACTGCGGGCCGCTACCATTCTCTCATTCTGGAAAAGTCGTCCCTGCCCTCCTGCCTCACGGTAAGCGCCGAAACGGAGGAAGGTGAAATCATGGCGGTGCGGCACCGGGACTATCCGGTGGAGGGGGTGCAGTTTCATCCGGAATCGATACTCACACCTCAGGGAAAGCGGATCATCCGGAATTTCATGGACGTGGCGGGAATGAACGGGAAAGAGTGAAAAAAGGGTTCGAGGCTCTTCGACAGGCTCAGAATGACAGCAGGGGTCAAGGATTCAAGTGAAAACAAGAGTTCAAGATTGGGTAGGGGAGCCTTCAGGCTCCCTGAACCGGGGAGCGTAAACGCTCCCCTACCCAGCGTCAAGGGAGGTGACAGATTTAACTATCTCTACCGTCCCGCCGGAGGCGGATCTGCGACAAGGAGAGGGCTCCAAAACATTCCCTCCCCTGAAGGGAGGGAACACAAGGGAGGGGGCAGGAAAAAGACACGAAGATGGGAAGATGCGAAGTTAAGAAGGTGTGAAAAAAATAGCTTTACGCTCACGCCTCACGGTTTTAATGAACGCAATGGACACGATAGACGCTTTATGCCCGATGCCTAACGCTTAACGCCCAACGCCTATTTTAAAGGAGGAGGAAATGATCAGAGAAGCACTAGCCCATGTCGTAAACGGAGAAAATCTGAAAGAAGCGGAGATGATGGAGGTCATGGACGAGGTGATGGAGGGAAAGGCGACGCCCGCCCAGATCGCCGCGTTCATCACGGCCCTCAGGATCAAGGGCGAAACGGTCGATGAGGTAACCGGCGCGGCAAGAATCATGCGGCAGAAGGCGACCCGGATCGACGCCCGTTCACCCATCATCGTGGATACCTGCGGGACCGGCGGAGACGGAAGGAACACCTTCAACATTTCCACGACAGCGGCTTTTGTAGTGGCCGCGGCGGGCCTCACCGTAGCGAAGCACGGGAACCGCGCCGTCTCAAGCGGCTGCGGGAGCGCCGATGTTCTTGAAGCGCTCGGCGTCAATATCAGCGCCGCACCGGAAATCGTCGAGGAATGTGTCCAGCAGATAGGGATTGGATTCCTCTTCGCGCCCCGCCTCCACGGGGCCATGAAGTATGCCATCGGCCCGCGCAGGGAGATCGGGATCCGGACAATTTTCAACATGCTGGGGCCCCTGACCAACCCCGCCGGCGCCACATCCCAGCTCATCGGCGTCTACGACCCCAGGCTCACGGAGATGTTCGCCGGCGTCCTGAAGAATCTCGGAACCAAACGCGCCTTCATCGTCCACGGCTCCGATGGGCTCGACGAAGCCACGGTCACGGGGGAAACCCGCGTATCGGAACTCAAGGACGGTCTTGTCACGACGTACAATATCGATCCCGTGGCCTATTTCGGTGAGACATTCAAGGGCGATGCCCTTCTGGGGAGCGATGCCGCGGCAAACGCCCAGATCACCCGGGACGTGCTCACGGGAAAGGACGGCGCCCCCAGGAAGATCGTTCTTTTGAACGCGGCCCTTGCCATCGTGGCTGGTGAGAAAGCGAAGGACATCCGGGAGGGCATCGCCGTCGCGGAAGAGTGCATCGACAGCGGCAAGGCGGTGAAAAAACTCCAGGCCCTGATCGAGATGAGCAACAGTTGATGGTAAAAAAAGGGTTCAAGGCTCTTCGACAGGCTCAGAATGACAGCAGGATTCAAGGATTCAAGCGAAGAACAACCTCCAGGAACCCTGGGAAAAAGATATGGCGGGTAGGGGAGCATTCACGCTCCCCAAGATTGGGAGCCTAAAGGCTCCCCTACCCCCCTGTCGAACCACGGATCATGACCCTTCGATCCTTCGGCAAGCTCAGGACAAACAGCTCAGGCTGACAGATTAAGAAAGTAGCAAAATGATTCTGGATCAAATCATAGCAACCAAGAAGAAAGAAGTTGCCCGGCTGAAGAGAGTGAGGCCGCTGCCGGAGCTCGAGCGGATGGCGAGGGACCTGCCTCCGGCGAGGGACTTCATGGGCGCGCTTGCCGGCAGGGACTGCTCGATCATCGCCGAAATCAAGCAGCGCTCGCCCTCAAAGGGAAGGCTCCGCAAGGATTTCGATCCGGAAGAGATCGCCCGGACATACGAAGCGGGAGGCGCGGCAGCGATCTCCATTTTGACGGACAGGGATTATTTTGAAGGGGACGGAGCGTATCTCGCGGCCGTCAAGAAAGTCGCCGAAATTCCGATTTTGAGAAAAGATTTCATCATCGATCCATGTCAGATTTACGAAACAAAAATCCTCGGAGGGGACGCCCTGCTTCTCATCGCCGGTCTCTTCGACGAAAAGGATTTGAGGGAATTCATCGACCTTTCCCATTCCCTCGGACTCTCCGTTCTCGTGGAGGTCCACACCAGCGACGAAGCGGCAAGGGCCATCGCCGCGGGCGCCGGGATCATCGGCATCAACAACCGGGACCTCAAGACCTTCAGGACCGACCTCCGGACAAGCATCGAGCTGGCAGCCCTGATACCGGCCGGCCGGGTCATGGTGAGCGAGAGCGGCATTGAAAAGAGGGCCGATATCGAGCGGCTGATGGAAGCCGGCATCCGTGCTTTCCTGGTGGGGGAGGCCCTCATGAAGGCCGGCGACATGGGTGAAAAACTCCGGGAGCTCATGGGACAATGACGGAAATCAAGATCTGCGGGATCACGAATCTGAAAGACGCGCGACGCGCCTTCGAATGCGGGGCCGACGCCCTGGGGTTTGTCTTTCATCCGGGGAGCCCCCGGTATCTGACACCCCGCGCGGCGAGGGAGATCATTCAAGACCTTCCCGTTGAAATCACAAAGGTCGGGGTCTTCGTCAACCAGGAGTCTCACGTGGTGAATGGGATGGCGGACTACTGCGGTCTCGACATCATCCAGCTCCATGGGGATGAGGCGCCCGAATACTGCAGTTTCTTCCCGCCACACTCTCTTATAAAAGCCATCTCCGAATGGAAAGAAGCCGATTTTCATCGGTTGAGCGAATATCCGGTGAAGGCCCTCCTGGTGGATGCCCGCGAACCCGGCCGCTACGGAGGAACGGGGAATAAATCGGACTGGACTCTTGCAAAAAAAATCGGGGAGATCAAGCCCCTCATCCTCGCCGGGGGACTTAACGCGGACAACATCCGCGAAGCGATTGAGACCGTCTCGCCCGATGCTGTGGACATCGCCAGCGGCGTCGAAATCTGCCCCGGAAAGAAAGACCATGAAAAGATAAGAGAGCTGATCGACATCGTCCGCGCGATGAACCGGAAAAGCCGGACGAGTATATTCAGGAAATGATATTGATGTCCTCGTAAAAAGCAGGAAATCGCTGCTTTTTGTCATTCCGGCGAAAGCCGGAATCTAGGAATATCAGTATGTTCTGGACCCCGGCTTTCGCCGGGGTGACATGTTTGGTGACTTTTTGTGAGGACGTTAATATTTATGGCAGAGCGAATTCTGAAAACAGGGTTCTGAGGCGCGAATAGATTTTTTCCGGGTAACCGTTTCTTATCGAAGATCCGCGCCCGCAAGTTCAATGTCTGAGACGCCGGAGGCGGCGAGTCTGGAACTTGCAGCGGATCAAGATCTAGTCAGACTGTTGAAAAACGCCCATTTGCGGCGTTGCGCTGCACCCCTTGCATCTAGACGTTTTTGAACAGCCTGATGGAGAGCGTGTTTTTCAACACCATTCTAGAACGGTCGGAAAAAATCTCCTGAGCGACGAAGAAACCCTTTTCAAGAATTCGCACCATTTTAAATCTATCTGATCAAGTGAAGGATGAAAATGCCATGGGCACAAGAACCCTACCCGACAAGAAAGGACACTTCGGCACCTTCGGCGGGCGCTACGCCTCGGAGACGCTGATGCCTGCCCTCATCGAACTGGAGGCGGCTTACCTCAAAGCGAGAAAAGACCGGACCTTCAAAGATGAGTTTCATCGGTTCCTCACTCAATACGCGGGACGCGAGACGCCGCTCTATTACGCCCGCCGCCTCACGGAGAAACTGGGAGGAGCCAAAATCTATCTCAAGCGGGAAGACCTGAATCACACGGGCTCGCACAAGATCAACAACACCCTGGGCCAGGCCCTCCTCGCCAGGCGAATGGAAAAGCGGAGGGTCATCGCGGAAACCGGCGCGGGCCAGCACGGGGTGGCCACGGCCACCGTCGCCGCCCTCTTCGGGATGGAGTGCCGCGTCTTCATGGGCGAGGAGGACATCCGGCGGCAGGCGCCGAACGTCTTCCGGATGAAGATCCTGGGCGCCGAGGTCGTTCCCGTCCACTCGGGAACCGCGACGCTCAAGGACGCCATGAACGAGGCCATGCGCCAATGGGTGACCCGCGTCAGGGACACCTTCTACGTGATCGGCTCAACGGCCGGGCCGCACCCCTACCCCATGATGGTCCGTGATTTTCAGAGCGTCATCGGAACGGAAACGAAGCGGCAGATCCTGAAGCAGGAGGG
Organism: Syntrophaceae bacterium UBA4054; assembly: GCA_002383495.1. GTDB lineage: Bacteria > Desulfobacterota > Syntrophia > Syntrophales > UBA4778 > UBA4054. The sequence goes on from DFZO01000049.1 coordinate 17,211, forward strand.
AAGGCTCCCCGATTTTCTCATCGCCTGCGTGGGAGGCGGCAGCAACGCCATGGGGCTATTCTATCCCTTCCGGAACGATTCCGCGGTGGCCATGATCGGCGTGGAGGCCGCGGGTAAAGGGATCGCCACTGGACTCCATGCGGCAAGCATCTCGGCGGGGCGAGTGGGCGTCCTTCACGGAAACAAGACCTATCTGCTCCAGGATAATCAAGGGCAGGTGCACGACGCTTATTCCATCGCGGCGGGTCTCGACTACCCGGGTGTCGGGCCGGAGCACGGCCATTTCCATGAGACGGGCCGGGCGCGATATGTCAACGTCACCGATGAAGAAGCCGTTCGCGCTTTCATGGATCTCTCCCGCCTGGAGGGAATCATTCCCGCCATGGAGAGCGCCCACGCCGTCGCCTATGCCGCGAAGCTGGCGCCCACGCTCGGGAAGGACAAAATCATCGTCATCAACCTATCCGGCCGCGGGGACAAGGACGCGGCGGTGATCGCCGAAAACATGGAGGAAAACTGATCATGGGACGGATCAAGAAGAAATTCAATTCTCTCAAAAAGAAAAACAGGAAGGCTCTCGTCGTCTATCTCACGGCGGGGGACCCAAATCCGGCAAAGACGGAAGAGATGATCCTCGCCCTTGACAAGGCCGGCGTCGATATCCTGGAGATCGGTGTGCCCTTCTCCGATCCCACGGCCGACGGCCCCATCATCCAGGCCGCCGCCCAGCGGGCCCTGAAGCAGGGCGCCACCCTGGAGGGCATTCTCGACATGATCGCGAGGGTGAGAAAGACCTCGGATATCCCCATCGTGCTCTTCGGCTATTACAATCCCGTCTTCACCTATGGAAATAAGAGATTCTCCGTCAGGGCGAAGGAAGCCGGCGTGGACGGCGTCCTCGTGGTGGACCTTCCGCCCGAAGAGAGCGGGGAACTGAGGCAATTCACGGACAGGGAAGGAATCGATTTTATTTCCCTCATCGCCCCGACAACCGGCGACAAGAGGATCAAAGGGATCGTGAAAAGGGCATCGGGATTCCTCTACTACATTTCTCTCACCGGGGTCACGGGAACGGCAAAACCCGAGGTGAGCCACATCCGGCGGGATATGGAGAGGATCCGGGAGATCAGCTCTCTTCCCGTCGCGGTCGGATTCGGGATCTCCACACCCGAACAGGCCCGCGAGATCGCCCCTCTCGCGGACGGGATCGTCGTCGGAAGCGCCTTCGTCAAGCTGATCGAAGAGAACAGCGGGAAAAGCGATCTTGTCGAAACCGTCTCCTCCTTCGCCCGGGACCTCAAGACGGCCTTATCTCAATGAAAACATCGCTCAATAGTTAACTTCGAGCAGGATATAATCATACTAAATCCGGTCACCGGATTTGACCATGTCGAGAATCTGCTGGGGTGTTCTTTTTTTGTCGCGAATCTTCTGCTGAACAGGCGTCGTCATGCGATCCCTCCTTTTTTTTCATGAAAATTGATTAATTCCCTTTGAAACGGCCCCTGACATATCGTTATTCTAAAATGATCAGTACCTGGTTCGTGTCTACCTTGTCTTCCTCGCTGACGCTGATTTCCTTTATCTTACCACCCCGAGGCGCGCAAATGGGATTCTCCATCTTCATCGCTTCAAGGATGACCAGCTCTTCATCGGCTTTTACAACATCGCCGACCTCCACCAAGATTTCAGATATGGTCCCCGGCATGGGAGCTACAATGTTTACACTCATAAACTGCCTCCTTCATTTTATATGGTTTGTCGTTTCCAACTGTTTTTAGTCCGGCCATCTCAAAGTCAGTCCGAGAGATAATCTTAAATCCTTCCACCTTCAGTCGTAGGATATTAATCATCGCGGCTGCGTGACGGCTCTTCTCGATTACTTGCTCATATAAAGTTTCCTTTTGAGACTGTCGCGCAACCCTCCCCTTAAATCAGGGTGCGCGATATTAATCAATGCCTCGGCGCGCTCTCGCACAGTCTTGAATCTCAGATCGGCAATTCCGTATTCCGTTACGACATATTGTGCAAACGTCCTGGGAACGGTCACCGGAGTAAACTGAGGCAGCTCAGGAACGATGGAGGAGGCGAGCGTGCCGTCCTTCAGTTTTCTCGCCGACGAAAGCAGGGTAATCCCCCTTCCCCCCGGCGAATAATACGAACCGATCATGAAATCGAGCTGGCCGCCCGTTCCGCTGATCATCCTGTATCCCATCCCCTCGGAGGCAATGCTGCCGCTGAAGTCGATCAGGAGGGCCATATTGATCGCCACGATATTCGGATGCTGGGCGATAAAGGCGGGATTATTGGTATAGGAGGCCGGATGCAACTCGCAATTGGGGTTCTCGTTGATGAAATCATACAACGCCTGATCGCCCATGCAGAACGTGGCAATCGTTTTGCCCCTGTGGAAGGGCTTTCTTGCATTCGTTACAACCCCCTTCGGCACCAGGTCCTGCAGCCCGACGGGGAACATCTCCGTATGAACTCCAAGGTCGTGTTTTCCCTCAAGGCCCGCGATAACCGCCTCGGGAATGCCGCCGATGCCCATCTGGATCGTATCCCCGTCGTTGATCAGCTCCAGGACATATTTGGCGATCTTGGCCTCCACTTCTCCCGGCGGCTTTCTTGTGACCGCGGGGATCTTGGTGGAATTTTCCACGAACAAGTCGAATTCGGACACATGCATCCAGTTATCGCCCAGCACCGTCGGCATCTGATCGTTGATCTCGGCGATGGCCAAGCGCAGCTTTCCCGACTTTCTCCCCTTGCGAATCGCATCGTGCGTGTAAAAATGGGTCAACCCGAGATTCACGTAGCCCTGCTTATTGGGAGGCGTAACCATCGTCGCGTACACGTCCGATCGAGCGGCGTATTTATCCCCGATGTCCGCGCTCATCACGATGAGGAAATCGGCGTTGTTGGGCTGTCCCTGCGCGCGCGCCCCCGGCGAGAAAAAGGCCGACAAATAATTGATATGGCCGTCGATGGTCGCCATGAATTTCGGATCGTAGAGTTTACAGGGGCGGACCGGCACCGCATCGAGGATGGTTACATCCCTCAATTCCCCGGCGCGGTCCAGAATGGCGTTATACACGTTCGGCGAACACATGCTGATGGCCATGGCGGTCCCTATGGTATCGCCTGATTTGATCCGCTTGGCCATACCCTCCAATGAAACCAGTTTCCTTCTGTAATCTTCTTTCCAATCCATAAGCTCCTCTCCCTCTCTTCAAAAATGTTAATCCGGACCTGTCTGCCCAAACGCAGCTTACCCGAAATCGCTCGTATCACGCGCCTCAGGCTACTTCCATGCATCCGGTCCCCATTTTTCCGGCAGCACAGCCTTCGCGGGCCACTCGGACGGTACGTTTTGTCCCGGTTTTTCTCCCTCTTTCTCGACCAGCTTCTTCAGGCCGGGCCGGAGGAACTGCGGATTTCCGCCTTTCGCCGTCCTGCCGTTATAGATGGCCTCGGATCGGAGTCTGCGACCGATGGTCTTCTCCATTTTATTTCCAAGCCACAGGACACGGTCCACGTCGTAGCCGTGTTCGATACCGAGTTCGTCGATCATGACGAGAAGGTCTTCCAGCGTAATGAGCCCCACGTATCGATGGTCCTTGTAGTAGTATTCACCAGTACCCCTCACGGGGCAGTCATCGAGGAAATTGGCCGGCTGCCCGCCCAGACCGCCCAAGGTACCCTCAAACCTGGTGATCCCCGCATGAAGGGCCGCCAGGACCGATGCGGAGGCGACGCGCTTTGTCTCGTGGAGGTGGCAAAGGTGTGCTTCCGGGTTGGGCATGGCGTCCATGATCATGGAGAAGTACCGATAGACTTCGGCCGCCGAGGCTGAACCGTCGTGGTCGGCATGCTCGATGTCATTGGCGCCGATGGAGAACCAGCGTTTTGTGAACTCCACGGCATCCTCGAGTTTCGTGGCGCCGCTGAGGGGACTTCCCCAGATAGTGCTCACGACCCCGCACATTTTAATCCCCGCGTCGCGGCACTTCCTGATGCACCGCTCGGCTTCCCGCCAGTACTGGGAAAGGGTGGTGCCCGAGTTTGCAAAATGATGCTCAGGATCGGTGGAGACCATCATAAGGACACGGTCAGGGCCGATGCCCTTCTTCTTCAATTCAATGGCGCGATCCACTGCACCTTCTCGTATTGTCACCGCGCTGAAAACGAGTTCATCGTAATTGATTTTTTTCTGGGCGCAGCGCTTCTTGAAACGGTCGCTCCGGAAATGGGCGAGGGCTTCATCGGCATCCCTGAACTGCGGTGTGGTCAGGGCGCTTCCCAAATTGGTGACCTCAATCTCCTTGCAACCGGCCATAATGATTTCTTCGCCGTAGAAGATCTTGGCCGCGGTGGAAATGAACTTCTCTTCGTGCTGGAAACCATCACGGATCGTGATGTCTCCGATCATGACTTTCCTGGGCATTCTTGGAAATATCTTCCAGTAATCATACTCTGTCATATATTGCGTCCTCCTCAATGGATTTTACGGGATGCGGCACGGTCATGGACTATTCACCTTTGAAGACGGGTTTTCTCTTCTCCGCGAAGGCCGCCAGAGCTTCCAGACGGTCTTTTGTCGGAATGGTTATCTCATAGGCCTTGGATTCCAGCGGCAGGGCCACCCCGAGACTGCATTCGCTGCCGTAATTGATGGCAAACTTCGCCTGGGCGACGCCGATAGGACCGTTCTTGGCGATCTCTTTCGCCAATTCCATGGCGGCATCTATGAGCTTATCCGGTGCCACCACCTTGCTTACCAGGCCGATCTCCAAGGCGGTCCCGGCATCGAATCGTCTCGCCGTGTATATCAGTTCCTTTGCCTTCGCGATCCCCACGATCCTGGGCAATCTCTGCGTGCCGCCGCCGCCGGGAATTATGGCCAGGCTCGTCTCGGTGAGACCCATCAGGACGTCGGTTGACGCAACGCGCAGGTCACAGGCAAGAGCCAATTCCGTTCCCCCGCCAAAAGCGAACCCGTTGACAGCGGCAATCACGGGAACTCTGGCGTTTTCCACGGCGATCATGGTCCCGCGGACGGTGGCGATAAACCGCCGCACCTGGTCGTCGGAGAGGGTGCGCCTTTCCGCCAGATCCGCTCCGGCGGAAAAGGACGCCTTCTTCCCCTCCGGAGGGGGGGCCCCGGTGATGATGATGACCCGAAGGGACATATCAAAATTAGATTCCTTGATGATGTTTCCCAGGGTCTCTATCATGTCGAAATTCATGCAATTCATCTCTTTCGGACGGTTCAGCGTGAGGATCAAAATCCCTTCGTCCGTCTTTTGCTGTAAAATGACGTTTGACATTATGTCCTCCTGATAAACTATCTTTTACCCGTAAATGGATTCTCGTCGTTCCCTTAGAATTTAAAATTTCCGAACTGTGACTCCCTCACCGGCTGCAGGAGCGAAATCTCAAAGGCCAGGGCCAGCGCGTCGCGGCAGTCCTTGAGCGGCAGCG
>DFZO01000043.1 GCA_002383495.1 Syntrophaceae bacterium UBA4054
CTTCGCTTCGCCTAAAGGCGAGGGGTTTCCCCCAGCCCCGAAGGGGACACTAAAAAACGGTACAGCACCTCATTCAAGAACGCAATATCACAAAAGCACGGAGCATATGCATGGTCCATTCAGGTATCGAAAACTTTGCATATCTTCATTTTATGTCANNCTCCCTTCGGTCGAAATGACATAAGCCGACATTGTGCAAAGCTTTCGTATCATCGCACTGACAATAATTTAGCGAAAAAATGTCATTCCGGCGAAACTTGTCCTCGACCCGATCGGGGAGCCGGAATCCAGAAAAAGACTGGATGCCGGATCAAGTCCGGCATGACGGCTTTTAACATATTTCATTGTTGGAGTAATAAGTGAAATCAGCCGGGACAGGCCGCGGGATGTCAGGTTGGCGGGCCGGTGAGGTAGCGCTTGAGGAAGCGGGCCGTGTGGGATTTGCGGGTCTGGCGGAGGAGTTCGAAAGGTGTTCCACGGGCGATGATCCGACCGCCGGCCGCGCCGCCCTCCGGGCCCAGGTCGATGATGTAGTCGGCCGCCCGGATGACCTCCAGGTTGTGCTCGATGACGACGACGGTATTGCCGCGATCCACAAGCCGGCGGAGGATATCGACGAGCCTCTCCGTATCGGCCAGATGAAGGCCTGTGGTCGGCTCATCGAGGATATAGAGGGAGCGCCCTGTCCCTTCGATAGATGACGCGAGCTCACTCGCGATCTTGATTCGCTGCGCCTCGCCGCCCGACAGGGTGGGGCTCGGCTGGCCGAAGGTCAGGTAGTCGAGGCCGATATCCACGATAAACTGCAGCGCCCTGCGAATCCTGGGGATGGCGGCGAAAACGTCGAGCCCTTCCCTGAAACTCATCTCAAGGACGTCGTGGATATTCTTCCCGTGATAGGTGACGGCCAGAGTCTCTTCGTTGAAACGGCGTCCACCGCATTCCTCGCAGGCGACGTAGACATCGGGGAGGAAGGACATCTCGACCTTGATCCTTCCCTGTCCGGCGCAGGACTCGCAGCGCCCCCCCGCCACATTGAAGGAGAAGCGTCCTGCCCCGTAGCCCCGCGCCCGCGCCTCGGGGACACCGGCGAAGAGGCGGCGGATCTCGTCAAAGAAGCCGACGTACGTGGCGGGGGTGGAGCGGGGTGTCCGGCCGATGGGCGAATGGTCGATCTCCGTGACCCTGGCGAGATGCTCCCAGCCCCGGATCTCCTTGAACCCGGTCGCAGCGCCTGCCCTGCCGGAGAGGCGCGATTTCAGGGCTTCGTAGAGGACGTCCTTCACGAGAGTTGATTTTCCTGAACCGCTGACGCCCGTGACGCAGGTCAGCGTCCCCAAAGGGATAGCGGCATCAATATTTTTCAGATTATGCCTAGCCGCTCCGATCACTTCGATCCATGCGCGGTCACGGGGAGAACGGCGATGCGACGTGATCTCTCGGCGGTGCCCGTTCATCCAGGCGCCCGTCACGGACTCCGCGCAGGCCCGGATGTCCCGGAGCGTTCCCTGGGCGACCAGCCGGCCTCCACCTGGGCCGGCGCCCGGCCCGAGATCAATGATGTGGTCTCCATTGCGTATGGTCTCCTCGTCATGCTCCACCACGACGATGGTGTTGCCGCGCTCCTTCAGCTCGCGGAGGGTGGAGAGGAGAATACCGTTGTCCCGGGGATGGAGGCCGATGGTCGGCTCGTCGAGGATGTAGCATACCCCCAGAAGGTTCGAACCGAGCTGGGCCGCCAGACGGATTCGCTGGGCCTCGCCGCCCGAGAGGGTATCACCCCGCCTGTCCAGGGAAAGGTATCCAAGACCGACCTGTCTTAGGAACCGGAGCCTTGGAAGAAGCTCCTCCATGATTCCGGCGGCAACGGGGGCCTCCTTTTCATCAAAGGAAAAAGAACCGAGCGTTTTCTCAGCCTCCTCCGAGGAAAGAGCGGCGAGGCCGCTTATTCCCCAGCCTTTCACGCGGACGGCCAGGGCCTCCTCCCGGAGCCTTTTTCCGCCGCAGGCCGGGCAGACGATTTCGCCGGAGGCGTTTTCCAGGCTCCCCACCCCCTCGCAGCGAGGACAGGCGCCGAGGCGGCTGTTGAAGGAAAACAATCTGGGGTCAAGCTCATCAAAGCCCCTACGGCAGCGCGCGCAGTACAGCTTCGAGCTCAGGGTTCTCACTTCACCCCTGTCCAGAAGCCTAAGGGTTCCGCGGCCGAGTTCAAGGGCCCGGCGCACCATCGCGCCCAGGGCATCGGACGACGCCGCGTCATTCCTCACCTCTCCCACGACGAGATCGATATCGTGCTCCCTGAAACGGTCGAGGGCGGGAAGGGGATCAAGGCCGCGGATGTTGCCGTCAATGAAGACCTGGCGGAACTTCATCCGTTTCATCCTGGCGAGGAGATCCCTGTGAAAACCCTTTCGGCCCAGCACCAGCGGAGCCAGGAGGGCGATGGTCCTGCCCCGTGAACGCCTCCGGATCTCGGCGATGATCGCCTCGGGAGACTGGGGCATGATGGCCTCTCCGCATCCGGGGCAGTGCTGAACCCCGAGCTTGCTGTAAAGAAGCCTCAGGTAATGGTACGTTTCCGTCAGGGTCGCCACGGTGGAGCGTTTCCCGCCCTGGCTCGCCCGCTGTGCGATGGCCACCGTGGGCGGGATGCCGGTGATGTCGCTTACCTCCGGCCGGTCCATGATCTTGAGGTACTGCCGGATATAGGCCGGCAGGCATTCCAGGTAACGCCGTTGCCCCTCGGCAAACAAGATATCGAAAGCAAGCGTCGATTTCCCCGAACCGCTCACACCCGTGATCACCACGAGTTTCTCCCGGGGGATCGAAAGATTCAAATCTCTGAGGTTATGCTCCCGCGCGCCCCGCACGACGATCGCGTTGTCGTTCACGCCCGCGGGATAGGGTTCTCCTGTCTCCGCGGCCACCCGCGGCGCCGCATCCCGGAATGATCTTTCGAAAAAGGACCGCAGATGACGTCCCGTGTGGGAGGAACTGGAACGCGCCACATCCTCGGGCGTTCCCGACGCCACCACAAAGCCCCCGCCGTCTCCTCCCTCGGGTCCGAGATCGATTACGTGGTCGGCGCATTTGATGACCTCGGGATGGTGTTCGATGACCACGATGCTGTTGCCTTCCTCGACAAGACGGCCGAAGGCATTCAGGAGTTTCGATATGTCGTGATGATGAAGGCCGATGGTGGGTTCGTCAAAGATGAAGAGGGTATCCCTCGTTTTTCTGAGACCAATGTGCTGGGCGAGCTTGAGTCTCTGGGCCTCCCCGCCCGAAAGGGTGTTGACCGGCTGTCCAAGCCGCAGGTAGCCGAGTCCCACGTCCGAAAGGAGGCGCAGGGAGCGGACGATCTTCGGTCTGTCCCGGAAAAAGGAAATGGCTTCGTCGGCGGTCATCATGAGGACATCGTGGATATTCTTGCCGAGGTATTGAACCTCCAGAACTTCTTCGTTGAAGCGTCTTCCGCCGCAGCGCGGACAGGGAAGATAAATGTCGGAGAGGAATTGCATCTCCACTTTTTCGAACCCCTCTCCCTTGCACTCCTCGCATCGTCCGCCCGGCGAGTTGAAAGAAAAGGTTCCAGGCGTGTATCCCCTCGCCTCCGACAGGGGTTGGGAGGCGAAAATTGCCCGGATGGGCTCATAGGCCTTGAGATAGGTGATCGGAGCGGCCCTGGAGGTCCTGCCGACGGGCCGCTGATCCACGAGGATGACATCACGAATCCTCTCCGCCCCGTCCATGGCGGCGAAGCTGCCGGGCTTCTCCTCAGGCTCACCCTTCAAACGCTTCAGACCTCTGTAAAGGATATCCACTCCCAGGGTGCTCTTTCCCGAACCGGATACCCCGGTGATCGCCGCCAGAACTCCCAGGGGAATCCGGACATCGATCCCTTTCAGATTGTGCTCTGACGCTCCCGCGATCCGGAGAAAGCCTTTTGGCTTCCGCCTCTTCACGGGAAGGGATATGCTCAATTCCCCGGCCAGGTACTTCCCCGTGAGAGACCGCGGCTCGCTCGCAATTCCCTCCAGCGGACCGCTGTACAGCAGCTCTCCTCCCTCTTCACCCGCGCCTGGCCCCAGGTCCACGATGTGGTCGGCGCCCCTCATGATCTCCGGGTCATGCTCAACTACCACCACCGTGTTCCCCAGATCCCTGAGGGCATGCAGAGTGCCGAGAAGACGGCCGCTGTCCCTCGGATGGAGGCCCACCGTGGGTTCATCGAGAACGTAAAGGGTATTGACGAGCGAGGAACCAAGCGCCTTTGTCAGGCTGACCCGTTCCACTTCACCGCCCGACAGGGTGCGCGACTGGCGATCCAGGGTCAGGTAGCCGAGTCCCACCTGGAGGAGATAACGGAGGCGCCGCCTGATCTCCCCCACGAGAATCGATTCCGCCTCGTCGAGCGGGCCCTCCTCTAGGTCCCCGAAGAAATGGGCCGCTTCCTCGATGTTCAGGGAATAAAGGTCCGCGATGCACCGGCCGCCGATCCGCCAGAGGAGGACATCGTCACGGAATCGGGTTCCCCGGCAGTCCGGGCAGGTGAGATAGCTCCGGTATCGGGAAAGAAAAACGCGAACGTGAAGCTTGTAGCGCTTCGTCTCCAGCCACTGAAAAAAACCCCTCACGCCGTAAAAGGTCTCGTCCCCGTCGATAATGCCCCGCTGCTGCTTTTCCGTCAGGTCCCGGAAGGGAACATTCACGGGGATCCGGCGCCTCCGGCAAAAATCCAGAAGATCCTCGAACTCCATCCTGGCAATTCCCGTCCAGGGTTTGACAGCCCCCTCCCGGATGGACTTTCCGGGATCAGGGACGACAAGGTCGAGGTCCACGTCGATGATCCGGCCGAACCCCCGGCAGGATGGACAGGCCCCGACCGGTGAATTGAAGGAAAAGAAGTTGGCCGTCGGCTCCCGGTAAGAAAGTCCACAATAAGAGCACTGCAGAGAGGAACTGAAGCGCAGGGATTCCCCTGAAGGCAGGCGGATGTCCACCCGGCCCCTTCCCATTCTCATGGCCATCTCCAGGGAGTCCAGGACCCGTTTCCGCTCCGCTGCCTTGAAATGGAGACGGTCCGCGACTATGTTCCACTCTGCGTTGCCGCCCATGTCGGGAATCGTCTCGATGGGCAGGACCCGGCCGTCCCTCCAGAACCGGTAAAACCCGGCCCGCCGGAGGTCCTTTTCCGTATCTGCCGGATGGTCTCCCGCCGCAAACGGGAAGGTGATGACGAGGGGCGTCCGTTCTTCAAGTTTCGTGAGTTCCCGGAAGACGGTCTGGGGGGTATCCTTCCTCACGGGCCGCGAGCACCCGCTGCAGTTGAGCTCCGCCATCCGGGCGAAGAGGAGCTTCACGTAGTCGGTCAGCTCCGTCATGGTGCCCACGGTGGAGCGGGAGGTCCTGACGGGATCGCCCTGCTCGATGGCCAGTGAGGCCGGGATGCCCTCGATCCTGTCCACCCGGGGGCGGTCCATGCGCTCCATGAACTGCCGGGCGTAAGGCGAAAAGGTCTCCACGTAGCGCCGCTGACCTTCGGCATAAAGAACATCGAATGCGAGAGACGATTTCCCGGCTCCGCTCACGCCCGTGATGACGGTGAGCCTGTTGAGGGGAATATCAAGGTCGAAACCCTTGAGGTTATTGTGCCGGACTCCGATGAGCCGGATGGTCCTGTTTTCCATATCTTTTATTCAAGTGTTGTGTCTCGTAAATTCATTTAATAAATGTCATTTCGAGCACAGCGAGAAATCTTAATGATTTTATAGAGGTATAAGATATCTCCCGAAGTTTACCCTGAGTGAATCGAAGGGGTCGATATGACAATTTATTTTTGAGACACGACATTATCCCCTTTGTCCGCCTGCTTCAAATAAAAAACGGCCGCCGGTTTTTCATCCGGCGGCCGTAAGGGACTTGCTCAGTTAAATGTTAAAGCAGCTCAATGGCCGTCGCCATCGAAACGCCGCCGCCGCCGCAGAGAGTCGCGAGTCCCAGGGTATTTCCCCGCTTCTTCATGGCATGGATCAGGGTCACCATGATGCGGCAGCCCGTGCAGCCCACGGGATGCCCGAGGCCGCAGCCGGAACCGTTGACATTGGTAATCTCGCGGTTCAAGCCGAGTTCCCTTTCCACCCCTATATACTGGGCGGCGAAGGCCTCGTTCACCTCGATCAGTTGAAAGTCCGTCAGCTTGAGCCCGGACTTCTTGATAAGATCCCGGACCGCCGGGGCGGGGCTGAGCCCCATGACCGCTGGATGGCAGCCGCCGTAACCCACGGCCTTGATCCTGGCAATGGGCTTCAGGCCCAGTTCCTTCGCCTTCTCCGCCGACATGATCACCATGCCGGCCGCACCGTCGTTAATTCCCGACGCGTTCCCCGCCGTTACCTTGCCTATCTTGGGCACGAAGGCGGGCGGAAGGGCCGCAAGCTTCTCCATGGTGAGCCCGGGAATGAAATGTTCATCCTTGTCAAAGATGATAGGCGGTTTGCCCTTTTTCTGAGGGATCTCGATGGGAACGATCTCTTCCTTGAAGTCACCCTCTTTCGTGGCCCGCTCGACGTTGTTGTGGCTCCGGAGGGCCACCTCGTCCATCTCCTGCCGGGTGATATTGTACATCTCGGCGATGAGTTCCGCCGTGACGCCCATGATGTAGGGTTTTCCCTTGAACATGTCCGTTATGGGTCCCTTCGACGGCGCCGTTTCCGTCCCCGGGATAATCCGCGAGCCGGCAAAAAGGGCGTGAATCATCCGGTCCACAAAGACCTGGTCCTGAAGGCGGCAGCCCCAGCGGGCACCCGGAACTTCATAAGGCACGCTGGACATGTGCTCAGTCCCGCCCGCCAGGATGATATCGGCAAAACCGGCCTTGATCATGGCGGCACCCGAGATGACGGCCTCCATGCCCGATATGCAGACCCGGTTCATCGTTACCGCCGTGGCCGTGTCGGGAATCCCGGCCAGGAGCGCGGCGATGCGGGTCACGTTCAGGGCGTCCGAAGGCTCGACGCAGCAGCCGAAACGGACGTCATTGATCATTCCGGGTTCAATCCCGGCGCGCTTGACTGCTTCTTTCATCGCTACGCTTCCGAGCACGGCCGGATTGAAATCTCTCAGGGTTCCTCCGAAGCTGCCGATTGCCGTCCGACAGGCAGAAACAATAACAACATCTTTCATATTTGTATCCTCCTCACTTGTTAAATGGTCGATTTGCCCCCCGGGGGAGACAAAATTCTGAAAGGGTTTTTTTGACAGGTCTTACAATCAACGAAAAATCTTTAATCTTATAGTCCAAGTCTTGTCAAGAGTAAAGAAAATCCCTTCCTCTTTTAAAAAGCTGTTTTTTTCGATTCCACTATCTTCTTGACAGAAAATCACGCATTCTTATAACGTTACTCTGAATAATCCGAGTGATTTGACTTAGGGTAGGGGTGCCTTCAGGCGCCCCGGGAGGCTGAAGCCTCCCCTACCCGTTTCATGTATGCTTACGTTTGCCTTTCAATGTAAAGGACTGCGTATTCTCGTAATGAAAAAATCGACGTCATAAGGACACACCTGAATGAAAAACGGGTTCAAAAAACTTAAATTCACGCTTGCCCTGTCCCTGTTCCCGATCAAGCCCCTCCTGGAAAAAATCGGCATTTATTATGACCTGGTGAAGATCGGAAACGATTTTTACCGGGAGGATTTTTACAGGACCGAAACCCGGGACTGCGCCGTCATACTTCCCCACTGCCTGATCCATGAAGATTGTCCGGCGACATTTTCAAAAGTCGAGGGCATACTCTGCATCGGATGCGGGCTCTGCCGGTGCGGTGAAATCAAGGCCCTGAGCGAGGGAAAGGGTCTGCGGTTCTTCATCACGCCCAGCGTGGGGTTCACAAAGCGGCTGGCGGAAAGGAAAGGAATAAAAGCCGCCCTGGGCGCCACCTGCGATTTCGAAATAGAGCGGGGATTTCAGACAACAAGAATCAGCCTGAGGGGCGTCCATCTGAACAGGAGAAGAGTGATTCCCCAGGCAGTCATGATCTCGAAATATGACTGCATTGACAATGACGTCGACTGGGACCTCCTGAAAGAAATCATCCTGTCCAGAAAGGATTGAATGAATATGGAAACAGGAAAAGTCGTGAACGTACAGGGGCTCGTGGAGTACCAGACCGGCTCCGTGGTCAGCCGGGAAATCATCCGGCAGAAAACGGGAACCGTCACGCTCTTCGCCTTCGACAGGGGACAGGGACTGAGCGAACACACGGCGCCCTTTGACGCCCTCGTGCACCTCCTTGAAGGGGAGGCCGAAATCATCATAGCGGGAGAGCCTCATCTCCTGAAGGCGGGAGAAATGATCATCATGCCCGCCGGCCGGCCCCATACCCTGAAGGCCGTGGAACGGTTCAAGATGCTCCTCGTCATGATCCGGTCATGATCGGACGGGCGCGCGAAGGGCTTTTTGCTTGAAACGGGAAGCCTTTTCCGATATAGAATGACCCAGATTGTATTTCAATTTGATCAACAGGAGTCTGAACTATGTCGACCATCATGCCCGAAGGAGAAGACCTGCAAAGGGCAATCAAGTGGATCTCTTCAAACCTCGAAGACAATCCCAATCAGCCCATATTCCCCCTTGTTGAAAAGGCGGTGTTCAAGTTTGACCTGTCCCCCAAGGATTCGGATTTTCTCATGACTTTCTTCCGCAAGAGGAAATCCGAAGGGTCATAGACGGCGTCACGTCCCTCTTTACGGCCCCGGTCCCCGCTCATTTCCAGGTTATAAACCGAAAGGCGGGTGTCGTTGAAAGAAGCGCTCCTCTATAAGAAACTCGAAGACGGGAAGGTATCCTGCTTTCTCTGCAGCCACCTTTGCCGGATCGCGGAGGACCGATGGGGCATCTGCCAAGTCCGCGAGAACAGGGGCGGGACGCTTTTCACCCATTCCTACGGCAAACTCATCGCCCGGAATGTCGACCCCATCGAAAAAAAACCTCTCTACCACTTTCTTCCCGGCACTCTTTCCTATTCCATCGCCACCCTGGGCTGCAATTTCCAGTGCAACTTCTGTCAGAACTGGCAGATTTCCCAGGTGAGCGAAGCGGAAAAGCTGGGCGTGCATTCACGGAAAGCGGAACCGGAGGATGTGGTCCGCGAGGCCCTTCTCTCAGGTTCCAGGAGCATTTCCTATACCTACACGGAACCCACCGTATTTTTTGAGTTCGCCTACGATATCGCCAGGCCGGCAAAGGAAAAAGGCCTCTGCAACGTCTTCGTGACCAACGGCTACATGACGGGAGAGATGCTCGATATGATGGCTCCCTTCCTGGACGCCGCCAACGTGGACCTCAAATCTTTCAGCAACGATTTCTATCGCAGGATCTGCAGGGGAAAGCTCGATCCCGTTCTCAACAGCATCGAGAAGATGAAGAAACTGGGCATCTGGATCGAGGTGACGACACTGATCGTCCCCGGCCTCAACGATACCGAAGATGAGATGAAGGGGATCGCGCACTTTCTCGCGGGACTGGATAAGAAAATTCCCTGGCACATCAGCCGCTTTCACCCCCAGTACAAAATGGACCACCAGGGAAGCACGCCGATGCGAACGATGAACCGGGCTTATGAGATAGGGAAGAAAGCCGGTCTCGAATATGTCTATCTGGGGAACGTCATGGGCGAAGGAAACCACACCTATTGCCCGCGGTGCGGCAGCCTCCTGATCGAACGCTCAGGGTTTTCAATCACGGAAAACAGCCTCAAAGAGGGGAAGTGCCCCCATTGCGGGAACTCCATCCCCGGAGTGGGAATGTCATAAAATAGGGTTCGAGGATTCAATAAGGTAACGTCTATAGCGCTTGACATTTAACGCGCGGCGTTATATTAAATAATCATGATTAAATCCTTCAAGTGTAAGGAAACAGAGGCGATCTTTCATCGTTCATTTTCAAAAAAACTGCCTCTGGATATTCAGCGCGTTGCCTTCAGAAAACTTCGCATGTTGAACAGAGCGATGATATTAAATGATTTGCGCGTGCCGCCCGCCAATCGGCTTGAACCTCTCCACGGCAAGCGCACAGGACAGTACAGTATTCGTATCAATGATCAGTGGAGGATCTGTTTTTACTGGCGGGATGGCAACGTGAACGGTGTGGAAATTGTAGATTATCATTAAAAAGGAATAACCGTATGAAGCTGAAAAAAATGAAGCCCCTGCATCCCGGGGAAGTATTATCGGAAGAGTTCCTGAAGCCGATGGGTTTGAGCCAGAATCGTCTTGCCCTGGATATCAGCGTTCCGGCCCGCCGCATCAACGAGATCGTGCTTGGAAAGAGAAAAATTACGGCAGATACGGCCTTGCGCCTGGGCAGATATTTCAAGGTATCACCTCAGTTCTGGCTTGGGTTGCAGATGGATTATGATCTCGACATGGAAGAAGATAAAATTGCCGACCGCCTCGAACGCGAAGTGCGAGTTATGACCGCCACGCGTTAAGACCTGTTTGAGCCGAATGATTGCTTTTTGTAAAGTAAAATCGATTTTACTTTACACATAAGTATTTTTCTCCAAGGTACTTTATTCAAATCAGGTTATCTTATAACCTTTTGTGAACGGAATGATGTCATTTAATAAACGCACGCCATTTTTCAAGATAAAGAATTGATAAGAAAATCTCCCACAGCAAACCGCGGGGTATTCTGCAAAGAATTTTAAAAATATCTATCAAAAACAGAGGGGCCCTATCTGCCGTATCTTCAAGCACCATGATCAGAGACAAAAAGTACTGGTTACATAAACTCGCAACATTGCGGATAGACCGTGCGCGTGGGAATCCAGCCCCCCACAAACCTCTTCTTTTGTTGGTCATCCTGGAGATGGCAGACAGGGGTGAAATTACAAACCGTGAAATAACCCTCACTCCTGACCTTGCGTTCAGGTTTAGCGTATATTGGTCTGCGGTAGTACACCGTCGAAAACAACCCCCCGATGTACGACTACCATTTCACCACCTTGGTTCATCGGGAGTATGGCAACCTTTGATGGCGGACGGCAAAGCTTCTCCAGACAAGAAACTGACGACAATAATCCGGCTTGACCCAGACTTTTTTTACTGTCTTGCTGATCAGAGATTTCGCGATCTGGCGCGCAAGGTATTGATTGATACTGAACCATATTTTCGTCCTGAAGAAAGAACATCCCTATACTCCATGCTCAGAATCAAACCCGCTGCATCAGGAATTCGAGAAAACGAAGAACTTTATAGGGCAAGTATTCAAACAGGACGAAATGCTCGATTTCGCATCGAGGTGGTCGTTCTTGCTTACAGATTCAGTTGCGCTCTTACGGGTTATCGGATGACAACCATTGAAATGGAGAGCATCGTCGATGCGGCACATATTCATGAGTTCCGCGATTCCCGCAACAATGATCCGCGCAATGGGATAGCACTGTCGAAGAACGCTCATTGGCAGTTTGATCGCGGTCTTTGGTCGATTAGCGATGATTACAGAGTTCTCATAAACAAAAAAAAGTTTCTCGAAGATGGGGTGCAGGGTCAACGTCTCGCAGATTTTGAGGGGCAAAGAATTACTCTGCCGGGTGATCCCTTGTTATGGCCGGAGCGGATTTATCTCGAATGGCATCGCAAAAATCACGGCTTCCAAGACAGGTGAAAACCGATGGTTTCGGTTTCCTCCCGCAAGCTCATGGCCAGATCAATTCACCATGACAGTATACTCGCATGAGATATTCGGATTCCAGCACAAAAGTACTGCGAGGTAATATTCCGCTATGCGGAATTCATGGTTCGACAGGCTCACCATGACATAAGGCGCTGGATTCCGCATCAAGCATGCCCTCGACCCGATCGGGGGTGCGGAATGACAGCAGTTTGTACCCGGCACTCGAACCCTTGAACCCTCGACCCCTTGAACCCTTCAGTATATATACGGGAAAAAGACGGTGGGGTGGATGTCGGCGATGAATTTTTCCAGGCTCTTCACTTCCGGGACGGGCTCCGGGTAATTGAAGACCTGGGGATGAGCGGCAATGTAACTCGTATCAAACCGGCCCGCCCTGAAATCAGGCTCCTCGCAGATGGCCCTGTAAAACGGAATCGTGGTTTTCAGCCCGGAAATAAGAAAGACGTTGAGCGCCCGCCTGAGTCTTCCCACGGTCTGTTCCCAGTCATACCCCCGGACCGTCATCTTGACCATCAGGGAGTCGTATTCCGTGGGTATTCTGTATCCCTGGTAGACGATGCCGTCGAGCCGTATGCCGGGCCCCCCGGGCGGCAGGTATAATTCCACCGTTTTCCCGCCTTCAGGCCTGAAATTATTGATGGGATCCTCGGCATTGATCCTGACCTGGATCGATTTGCCCATGACCAGAATCCTGTCCCGCGCAATCGCCAGCGGGCTTCCTTCGGCAATCCGGATCTGCTCCCTGATGACGTCGATGTTCGTCAACTCCTCCGTCACGGTGTGCTCCACCTGCAGGCGGGTGTTGATCTCCATGAACCAGAACTCGTTTGTCTTCGCGTCAACGAGAAATTCCACTGTCCCGGCGTTGATGTAACCCACCTCGCGGGCCGCCCGGACCGCCGTGCTGCACATGTCATCCAGGACGTCCTTCGGCAGATCAGCCGGCGCGATTTCAAGGAGTTTCTGATGCCGGCGCTGAATGGAACAGTCGCGGGACCCGAGATGGACAACGTTCCCGTAGTAGTCCGCCAGGATCTGCACCTCCACGTGCCGCGGCGATTCGATGCATTTTTCCACGTACACATTGTCGTCCTTGAAGGATTTTCTCGCTTCGGCCCTGGTCCGCCGCAGCTGAGCCGCCAGGTCTTCCCCGCTCTCAACTTTCCTGATTCCCCTGCCGCCTCCGCCCGCCGACGCCTTCAGCATGACGGGATAGCCGTGCTTCTCGCCGAACGCCCTCGCCTCCTTCAACCCATCCTCGCCCGGTGAGAGATTATAGGTCCCGGGGATGAAGGGTATGCTGGCGTTTCTCATGATTTCCCTTGCTTTGACCTTGTTCCCAAGATTTCGGATCACCTTGGGGGGAGGGCCGATGAAAATGATGCCCGCGCGATGGCAGGCTTCGGCGAAATCGGGATTTTCCGCCAGAAATCCGTAACCCGGATGAATGGCGTCCGCGCCGCTTTTCTTCGCCGCCCAGATCATCTTCTCGATATCAAGGTAATCGACCCTCGGCCCGTCGCCTATCCGGATCGCTTCGTCGGCAATTCGGATAAAGTATGCCTCTCTGTCCGGCCCTTCGTAAACCACGACAGACTCAAGGCCCATTTCCATGGCCGTCCGCATGACGCGCAGGGCGATCTCCCCCCGATTCGCGATCAAAATCTTCTTGATCCTTCTCTTGATTGTCTTTAAGGCCATCGGTGTCCCGTTCAATGAAAATAATATTTATCGTAACATATTTTCGGCAAAAGGATCATGTCCATGAATCCCGCCTCTATTCTTTTTTTGTGCCATATTCATACTTGATACTCATCCCGCTTTCCAGTAAAATTCGTCGACCTTGAAAACAGCGGACCGTGGTGCAATGACAATACCCAGGCAACCGGAAGACAACCATCTGAATACCAGCCGCCTGCGCTTTCATTATCTGGACTGGAACAGCCGAAAAGAAGGGCCCCTGGTCCTGCTGCACGGAATCGGCGACAACGCGCATATCTGGGATCATTTCGCGCGCGGGGCCTCTGAGTTTCTGCGGGTCATCGCACCGGATCAGAGAGGCCACGGCCTGAGTGACTGGCCGAGACCTCCCGCCTACACCTGCGAAGACTATGTGGCGGATCTCGAGGAATTCATCGATCGGCTCGAGCTGAACCGCGTGATCCTGCTCGGACACTCCATGGGCGCGCTCCACGCGACCCGGTACGCGTCCCTGCACCCGGAGAGGGTCTCCGGACTCATTCACGTGGATATCGAAGCCCGACCGCCTGAATGGAATAAGAAATATCTCAGCAACCTTTATGAGCAGCTTCCGCATTCCTATGATGCGCTGGAAGAGTGCGTCAGCGAGGCCAGGAAGAATAGCCCCTATGCCGAGGAAGACCTTCTGTACAGCATCGCCCGCCAATCTCTGACAAAGGGAGAGGACGGAAAATTACGCCACCAGTTTGACCGGGAAGTCCTTTCCCGCTTTGACCTCTATGACCTCCGTCCCTGCTTGAAGGACATCCGCTGTCCCGCCCTCATGATCCGGGGAGAGGAAAGCAGGGTCATGAGCGAACCGGTTGCCAGGGAAATGAGCCGTGAGATTCCAGGCGGAAGATTTGAGGCGATCCCCAGGGCAGCTCATCCGGTGCACACCGATAACCCGCAGGCTTTTGAGAAGACGGTCCTCGATTTTCTGAGGGAAAACAATCTGCTTTAGTCTTCTTCCCATACAGCGAAAGGACATTCAAAATGAAAATAACCGTCTTTAACAGCAGCCCGAGAGCGGACAAAAGCAATACGAACGTGATGGCAGAGGCATTTCTGAAGGGGGCGAAGGAGGCAGGCGCCGACACCGAAAACATCTTTCTCGCCAGGCAGAAAATCAAGCCCTGTCTCGGCTGCTTCAGCTGCTGGGTGAAGACACCCGGCAAATGCGTCATCCAGGACGACATGGCCGAGCTGCTCAGAAAATTCGCTGGCGCGGACATCGTTGTTTTCGCGACACCTCTTTACGTGGACAATGTCTCGGGGATCATGAAGAACTTCATGGACCGTTTCATGCCCCTGGCTGACCCGCATTTCGAAAAGGACGAACAGGGCCAGTACCGCCATGTCAAGGGCATGGGGAAGGCCCCGAAGATCGTGGTCATCTCAAACTGCGGATTCCCGGAGCAGGATCATTTCCAGGTCCTGCGCCTGCTGTTCCGCAGGATTGCACGGAATCTTCACTCCGAAGTGATCGCCGAAATTTACCGCGGCGGCGGAGAAATCCTGCAGGTGGACCATCTCATTCTCAAGCTTCTCGTCTGGAAATACAGGAAGCTTCTGAAAAAAGCGGGAAGAGAAGTGGTGGAGCATATGCAGCTCTCGGAGCAGACGATGGAAGAACTTGAAAAGCCCATCATCCCCCACGACCTCTATATAAACGGCGCGAACAAGGAATGGGATAAGCAGCTCGCCCATATCAAGAAACGGCCGTAGCTCATAAACCTGTGAATTCAGCATATTGCATCCGAACGCAGCAGCTGAACGTCCTGCCGGTTTTATTATCTTGACACAGGGACTCCGTAGTCATAAAATTTGCCATCGATAATAAATCTCGGATTAAACAAATGGCAGACCGACCGATGGACGAAATCAAGGATCGGGATCAGAAAGAAAAGACCGAAGACCTGTCTCTTACGAGAAGAGATGCGATAAAAAGAATCTCAAGGGTGCTGATCGCGTCGGGCGCGGTGGCTTTCACGGGTATTCTTTCATCGGAGGTTTTCGGTCAGGCAGCCTATTGCAATTACGCGAACTACGCCGCCTATACCAACTATGCCAACCAGACCTACGGCAACTACACGGCTTACGGCAACTATAAGAATGTAGCGAACTACGCCAATTACATGAACCGGGGTACAGGGCGCTATTTGAACTACGGGAATTACACCAACTGGCGCGACTACATCAATTATAGAAATTACGGGGATTACGCGAACTACACGAACTACAGAAATTACGCGAACTACACGAACAGCTGCAGATAACTTCCCGACCATGAAACCCCTCCTCTATGATGAGTCACAAATAACTTGGCGAATCTGCTCTTAACAACAAGATGTGTCCGTTCCTGCCCGTATTGCTTTGCCAAGAACGAGATGGCAGAGTCCGACCCCTCAGACATCCTGTCCTGGGAAAACGTCATATACGTCGCGGATTTCCTTGTCCGCTCCAATGATCACCACATCGCATTATTAGGCGGCGAGCCGACACTTCATCCGCAATTCGTGGACATGACACTCTACCTGCTCGAAAGAGGATTTCATGTCACCGTATTCACAAGCGGCATCATGTCGGATGAAAGGCTGGAGCAGCTGGGGTCTTATCTCTCGACGTTTCCCCCGGAGCGAATCCAGTTCGTCTGCAACCTCAACAATCCCGACCAGACACCGGCACCGAAAGGCGAAACGGAAAAGGTCTTCCGGTTTCTGACCGCCCTGGGACCGTGGACCACGCCGGGATTCAATATCTACCGAACGGATTTCAGCCTCGATTTCATCTTCGATTACATCGCCCGCTTTGGATTGCAGGGACAGGTACGGCTCGGCCTTTCCAGCCCCATCGCCAATCAGGACAACCTCTACATTAAAAAAGAAGACATGAAAAAAGTCATAGACAGGCTGTACGGCTATAGAAATCGGTTCGAGAAACTCCGGGCCAGACCAAGCCTTGACTGCGGATTTCCGCTCTGTTATTTCACGGACGAGCAGCTCGGATGGTTTTACCGCATGGCCGGTCCGATGAATTTCGGCTGCGGACCCGCCATCGATATCAAACCGAACATGGACGTTTACAGTTGCTTCCCGCTGTCCAACATTCATAAAAGGTCTCTCTTTGAATTCAACTCCATTCAGGAAGTCGTCGCTTTTTATCTCACCCTTCATGACCGGATCCGGCAGGATTCACCCGGAGTGTTCGAGGAGTGCGCCGCCTGTATTTTCCGGAATGAAGGCCGATGCGCCGGCGGGGGTGTATGTCACAGCATTGAGGCCTCCTGCCCATGAGACACCCTGCCCTTGTATGCCCTCATGTTCCGTCGCTGCTCGAGCAGATGAACGGGTATGATATCGCCGTCCGGGTCGATCGTCTCGAACATGTCTCCCGGGCGGCCGAAGATGTCCGTTCCGCTGGCGGCGTCCTGACCCGCGTCATCCTTGAAACGGATCAGCCGCTGAGCACCGTTCCAATCCCGGAAGACTGGGCTGGCATCCCGGTCGCCCTGTTCACGCCCGGGTTGGGAACCTACAGAGACCTTTCCCGTCAGATTCAAAAGTTGCGCGACCTCAAAATACACGTTTGTCTGCCGGCCGGGAATTCTGAAAATCTTGTCAGCAGCCGCATCCTGGCTTCGCTGGGAGTCACATGCTGTCTTGTCTTTGATGAAAGAGAGCCCCGTTGGGCGGCGCTTTCGGATCTGATGACCTACGCGGTCTTCGGCCCCGTCCCCCATGCCCCCGTCGAGCCTTTCCATCACATCGCCGAGCATTATAGCCCCGGCGCCTATCTGGACTGGGGATCCGTTTATTTCGATGACCCCAAAGAATATCTGCACCTTGATTCAAGAGGGCGGGCGGCCCTGTCACGTCGCGACCTTTTAAGCGGCTCCTTCATCGCGGAACATATCTCCTCGATCAACGATCCCCTCGAGAACGAGGGATACGTGAAAGGGTTGAACGCCTGGAGACGGCTTTTTCTCGATGACCACCCCTGCATCCTGTGCGAGGGCTGGAAGATCTGTCTGGGAAGATTCGGTTTCAACGGCAGTCACAAAGCGGGGTGCTCACGCTTCGCGGCTGACATGCTTTCCGAAATCGAGCAATACCAGAGCCAACGGCAAGAGGAAAATCCAGAGGGAAAAACCGCATGAAAACAATCATTTTCAAAGCCACCGACCTCTGCAATTCCAATTGCATCTACTGCCATGCAGTCCGTAAAGGGGATCAATCCATCAAGACCATGCCGCTCGACATTCTCGAAGAGTTCTTCGCAAAAGCGAACGCGTTTTTGATGGAGCAGCCCGAGGAAACGCTGAAGATCATCTGGCACGGCGGAGAACCGCTGATGCTCGGGCCGGACTATTTTCGCAGGGCCCTGGAATTCAAACAGACGCACTGCAAAGACACCGGTTCGCGGATATCTTTCGACATGCAGAGCAACCTGACCCTGTTTTCGCGGGAATACGTCGATGTTCTGAGGGAGATGGGCATCAAAAGCTTCGGGACCAGCTTTGAATTGCTTCCCGGAATCCGGGGCGGCGGCGGGAAAGAAGGGTCCGACCGCTACAACCGGCAGTTCATCGAAGCCCTTTCTCTGCTGGAGCAGGAAGGGTTCTCCTGGGGAATCATTTATGTCGTCACGAAGCCTGCCTTGAAAGAACCGCTCCGGTTTTTCCGCACCCTCGCCAACTTCGTTCCCTCCGCCTCGGTCATGTTCAATCCCGTCACCTTTTACAAAGACAAAACCGCGAACGTGGCCATAACACCGGAGGAGTTTGTGGATTTCCTCGGCGGGATTTTTCCTGAATGGTGGCACCATCGGGACCGGTATCCGGGCGTGGACCCCTTCAAGTCGCTCGTCGAGAACATCCTCGAGGGAAGCGATTCTCTCATCTGCGTGGATTCAGGAAAATGCGCCGACACGCATCTCAGCATCGGTCCGGACGGCATGATCTGGCAGTGCGGAAGATCGTCCGACTGGGGGTTGATGCGCTATGGTTCGATCGTGGATTATTCTCTCTCGGATATCATGAACCACCCCGAAAAGGAGCTGCTGAGAAAGAGAACGGCCCTGCTGAGGGACGGAGAGTGCGGCGCCTGCCGTTTCTGGGACATCTGCCACGGCGGCTGCCCCCTGGATGCCCTCGCCGAGACCGGGTCTGTGATGCATAAATCACCCTGGTGCTGGACCAAAAAAGGGTTTATCGAAAAGTATTTCGAACCGGTCACAGGCATCCGGTACCCATGTACCCATGGAGGATAGTCATTGCATGAACCTGTTTGAAGCTGATACAATTTACAACATCGCCCGCGAAACAGCTCATCATGCGGCGGCTCGAAGAAAACGGGGGAAAGAGATTTCCACGAAGAGAACATTGCCATACCATCATGACAAGGAGGCACTATGAAAAAACGAATAATATTTCTGCTATTTATAATAACAGCTGTTTTTTCGGGAGAATCTTTCACGGCTGCGGCGGAGATTGAACCGGCGTCGTCCATCCTGAATATCGTCGTGTATCCCGACAGCGCGATGATCCAGAAACAGTCGGTTTTTTCCGTGAAAAAGGGGCAGAACATCATCCGGATTTCCGGCATCACGTCCAATATGACAGACGCCTCGGTGCAGACAAACATCCAGGGCGGCGCGAGCGTCAAAATAGCCGATGTGAAGGTTGAAAAAACGTATCTGGCCGAGACTCACCAGGAAAAGACCGAAAAATTGAAGAGCCGGCTGGAAAACCTGGAAGGGCTTATCAAGGCCGGGACGAACGAGATAACGGTCTTGAACAGCTCCACAGATTATTTGAAAAAGGTCGTGCCTTTCCCCCAAAATCAGAAAACAACCCCGAAAGAAGTGGACGCGCACGTGAAGTTCTTTGCCCGGTCATTATCGGAAAATTATGAAAAGATTGCGAAGACGGAAAGCAAATTGAAGAAGCTGGAGGAAGAAAAAAAAGCCGTTGAAAGGGAGCTGAAAGATCTGAGCGCTCTCGCGGGCGAGAGCAAGAGCATCGTCGTCTCCGCCTTTGCCCGGGATGACCTGAGAAAAGTCACGATGGCTTATTCATACCTTGTCAGCGGGGCCGGCTGGTCTCCCCAATATGACCTCCGGGCGGACTCGGCCGCGCACGTCGTCCTGGACTGCTTCGCGACCCTGCGGCAGTCGACCGGCGAAGACTGGAAGAAAGTTCAGATGGAGATATCAACGGCAAAGCCCTTTGTCTATGGCGCCCCGCCGGAACTCACGCCGTGGTTTGTCGATATTTATCAGCCGAGGCCGAGGATGCTCAAATCCGCCCTCAGGAGAGAGATGAACGATCTCCAGCCCATGATGGCGATGGAGAAGAAAAAAGAGGCAGAGCCCGAAAGCGGCTATGAAATGCCGCAGATCAAGGCGGAAACCAGTTCATTCAGCTTCGCGCTGCCGGGAAAAGTGGATGTGCCCTCGGACAATCAGCCCCATAAAATCCTGATAGCGTCCGCGGACAAAGACTCCAAATGGAGCTATTACGCGGTCCCGAAGCTTTCAAAATATTCATACCTCAGGGCAGACCTCAAGAACCCCTTCCCGTTTCCCCTCATCGAAGGTCCCATGAGCGTGTTTCTGGATAACAGACTGGTCGGCACTGCATCGTTGAACAAAACCATCCTCGCGGACGAAGACATGAATCTGTCCCTCGGCGTGGATGAGGGAATCAAGGTGGAGAAAAAACTGGTCAAGAAATTCACTGAGTATGAAGGCGCCTTCACGAAGGAAACAAAAGTTCATTATGAATATGTCATTGAGATCATCAACGGAAAGAACAGGGACATCGCCCTCAAGGTGAACGATAGCGTGCCGGTGTCGCGGAACGAAAAGATCAAGGTGGAGATAGAGTCTCCCAAGAAAGAGGATGCAAAGATCTCCGAAGACGGGATCATGACCTGGGATTTGAAACTCGCCAAAGGCGAAAAAAAGAGCCTGAATATAAAATTCAGTGTCGGTTATCCGAAAGATCTGAGAATCACGGGGCTCGAATGATGCAGCCGATCGGTTTCAAGATGTCATAATTCAAAACGAAAGGGTTGATATGGCGAAGAATCATGTGAAAGGCGAAAAGAAGGCTGACCTTTTCCTGTACGCATTGAGCACCTGCGGGTGGTGCAAAAAAACAAAAGAACTCCTGCAGACCCTGAATGCGGAGTTCTATTACACGGACGTCGATCTTCTTTCGGGCCAGGAAAGAACGGACGTCATGGACGAACTCAAGAAGTGGAATCCCCGCTGTTCTTTTCCGTCTCTTGTCATTGATCATCAGAAATGCATCGTGGGTTTTGATGAGAAGCAGATCCGGGAGGCCCTGAAATTATGACCGGCGAGATCATCGTCACCGCCGATGAAGTGGACCGGCTTCACGCAAAACTCAGGAAAGAAGCCGGGGCGGGCGGCTACAACCTCAATCCCGACGCGGGCTTTGCAAAATCCCTCGTGAAAGGCCTTCTCGTCAATGAGAAGCGCTACGGCTACCCGGCCTGTCCCTGCAGGCTCGCGTCCGGTGTAAAAATAGAGGACATTGATTTGATCTGCCCCTGTGATTACCGGGATCCCGATCTCACGGATTACGACGCCTGCTACTGCGCCCTCTACATCTCGCAGGCGGCTCTCAAGGGTGAAAAATCTATTGGCTCGATTCCCGACCGGCGGCCCCCACCCGAATCAGGATCGGAAAGAAAAGACGGGGTTCCCGCCGTCGAAACATCTTCCCTTGCCTATCCCGTCTGGCGATGCAGGGTCTGCGGTTATCTCTGCGCCCGGGAGCATCCGCCGGAGGTCTGCCCCATCTGCAAGGCGAAAAAGGACCGGTTCGAGCGGTTCATGTGAAAGCGCGCCTGAAAGAGAGGTGAACCCATGGCAGAAAAAGGATGGACCCGGAGAAACTTTCTTAAAAAAGCGGGAGCTGTGACGGTCCTGGGAACGGCGGGCGCGCTGGACATCCCCGGGGATGTCTGGGCCAGGGCCGGAACGTACGCGACGCTCATCGATCTCACGAAGTGCGACGGGTGCAGGGATCTGGAAATACCGAAGTGCGTGGAGGCATGCCGGGTCCTGAACGAAAAGCGTTTCCCCGTTCCGGAAAAGCCCATCAAGGACCTCTGGCCGCAAAAAACCCACGACGACTGGTCGGACAGGAAGGGCGTCTTCCATGCCCTCACGCCATACAACTGGACGACCGTTCAGAGGGTAAGCGTGGACGGGGAGGATGTCTTCGTCCCCCGGCGGTGCATGCACTGCGACAGCGCTCCCTGCGCGAGTCTCTGCCCCTTCGGCGCGCTGAACAAATTCGACGACGGCGCCGTGGTGATCAACCCCGACCTCTGCTTGGGCGGAGCCAAGTGCAAGGCGGTCTGCCCGTGGCATATCCCTCAGCGTCAGAGCGGCGTCGGCATCTACCTCAAGATCCAGCCCCTTCCCGCGGGAGGCGGGGTCATGTACAAGTGCGACCTCTGCCATGACCGCATCGGGGCAGGGAAAATCCCCGCCTGTGTCGAGGCTTGCGAAAAAAGACTGGGAGAGAAGCGGTCCCTCTTCTTCGGCAGACGCGACGAGATTTTGAAAACGGCCAGGGCCAGGGCAAAGGAAATCGGCGGTGAGATTTACGGAGAGAAGGAAAACGGCGGTACGGCGACGCTCTACGTGAGCCGCGTTCCCTTTGAGAAAATCGACGCGAAACTGCGCGAGAAGAAGGCCGCCCCCCACATGGGAAAGGCCCGAAGCCTCATGCAGGATGTGAACGCCTGGGCCGGGGGTTTTGTCCTCAGCCCCCTTGTGATGGCCCTGGGCGCCCTGGGTCTCATCTTCCATGAGCGCCGGAAAAAAGGAAACGGCAAAGAGGGGAAGGAGGACGAAAAATGAAAGAGCGTATCTTGAAAGAAGAGAATGCCGTCCTCCGCCACAGCGCCGTCGAACGGGCCGAACACTGGGTCATCGCCGTTTCCGGATTGATCCTCCTTTTCAGCGGCTTCGGAGAGTTCCCCATGTACAAGCGCTACATGGTGACGCAGATCCCGGGATTCTCCTGGACCGGTGATTTCTGGATCAATCTCAAAATCCACTACATCGCCGCCATCGTTTTCACCGGCGCCGCCGTCTTCCACGTCGCCTATCACGGCATGCTCGGACATCAGGGTCTCCTGCCCCGGAAGGGCGACGGAAAGGACTCCGTGAAGACCGTTTTGAGCTTCATCGGCATCGGCGAGGAGCCGCCCTCCGACAAGTACCTGCCCGAGCAGCGCCTGGCCTACGCCTATATCGCCGCGGTATCGCTCATTCTCATCCTGACGGGCCTCATAAAGGTGCTCAAGAATCTCCCCTTCGTCTATCTGCCGCCCGCGCTCATCACCGGGGCAACCCTGACCCACACGGCGGCGACATTTCTTTTTCTGTTCGGCGTCATCGCGCACCTCGCGGCACTGGCCCTCAAGGTGAACTGGCCGCTTATCAAACCCATGTTCACCGGAAAAGCGGATCTTGACTACATCCGCCACCGTCACTCCATCTGGTATGACGAGCTGGTCAAAGACCTTCCTCCGGAGCCGGAAAAAGAAGAAAAAATGGAGCCGTCCGATCAAAGACCCGCGGAGGCCGCCGGAGAGGCCGTCCGGGAAACGGTTATCGAAGAACCGAGGACAGGGGATGCGCCCGCGCCGGAAGCGGCAGCAGAACCGCCGGAGGCAGCGGAAAAATCCGACGGTGACAAGCCGGTGACCTCTTAGATTTTTCGGCTCCCTTAATCACTTGACGGCTCTGCCGATTTCCGTTATTCCTTTGCGGGAAGGAAAGAAGACCATGGCGGAGATGAAAAGAAAGCGCGTCGGGCTGGCGCTCGGCGGAGGAGGTTCGCGGGGATTCGCCCATATCGGGGTCCTGAAGGTCCTTGAAGAAAACTCCATCCCCATCGATGTACTGGCCGGAACCAGCATCGGTGCCCTCGTGGGCGGCGCCTACGCGAGCGGCATCGGGCCGGACGAACTGATCCGGAAGGTCCATGAGATCGTACTGAGCCCCCTGGCCCACATTTCCATTTTCAACGCGATCGGGAATGAACCTGAGAAAAAAGAGATGGGGCTCTCCGACAAGATCGGCCTCTTTTTCAAAAGCCAATGGCTCTTCGCACAGGCCCTCTTCAATCCCGGTATGATGGAGGCGGAGGACTTTCATGCCGTCGTCAACCATTTTATTCCCGATATCAATATTGAGGAGACAAAAATCCCGTTCCGGGCCGTGACCGCCGACCTTGTGAGCGGCGAGCAGGTGGTTCTCTCCACGGGGTCCCTGCGCAGGGCCGTGATCGCCAGCTGCTCCGTGCCGGGATTCATGCCGCCCATGAAGGACGGAAACAGGTTCCTCGTTGACGGCGGAATCGTCAATCTCGTTCCCGGCAGCGTGTTAAAAAAGGAGGGCGCCGACATCGTCATCGCCGTGGATGTGGATCGCGACATCGGCGCCACCCGCGAGTTCCAGAACGCCATCGATGTTTACACCCGCGCCGCCGAGATCGGCAGCTTCCATCTTTCAAACTTCCAGCTGAAGGACGCGGATATCATCATCCGGCCGAAGGTCGGGGGCATGAAGTGGTTTGATCTCTCCCGGGTTGACGAGACGATCCACGAAGGTGAACGATCCGCGAAAGAAAGCATGACCGACATCCGCCGGTTCCTCCCCGAACCGAAAAAACGAACGCTCCTCAGCACCGTTCTTGATTTTTTCAGGACAAAGCCAGCCGACAGATAAAGTCCTTGACTCGAAAGAGATTTCCATATAAATTTCAACCAGTTTATCAATTTTCGCAACAGCCGATACAGGAAAAACATGATCAGGAACCCTGAGTCGTTCAAAAAATTTGAAGATGACTTTCACAGGAGCGAAAAGCGGTCGTTTGACCAGTCCATGATGATTTTTACCGCCCTGTGGAACGAGGCCGTAAGTCTTGGCGTTCTCCCGACGGAAGACCCCCTGGAGGGTATTGAGGTGGATATCAGAATCGCGAAGGTGCTCCATTCATGTTCGAAAAAATCCTCTCCCGGATAGGCGCATCTCTCGCGAAACACGGCCTGCCCTATATGATTATCGGCGGACAGGCGGTGCTCATGTATGGAGAACCGCGCCTCACAAGAGACATCGACATCACGCTTGGCATCCATATCGACCAGCTTGACAGGCTCCTCGCCGTCATCCATGAATTGTCTCTCAAACCCCTTCCCGGCGACGTGGAAGACAAACAATCCTTAAAATGAGTGCACACCCCAAAAAAGCCCTCGCCACTTTCATGACGGGGGCTTTTTATAGAATGGTTTGTTTCAGAGGTTTCCCTTTAACGTTTGCCTCCACGCATCAGCCACGCATCGCGGTAGAGCCTCCCCACGCAGAGCATGATCGCCAGAAGGAAGAGACCGAACATGAAGGATGGGGCTGTATTGAGCATCTTGTCGATCCAGTAGCCTATGTAGAGGAAGACAAAGGAAGAGATCACGATCGCGAACCCCCAGGCGCTCAGCACGAACAGGTTCGAGTATTCCGTTGTTTTTTCTCTTGTCATTGCCATGATCCCTTTCCTCCTTTCCTGTGATGGTTACGTTCTAAACGATTCGGTTCGCCTGCTTAGCCCACGATGGTTCTGATGACTTCAACGACCGGTGCCGTGGAGATCGCTACCATGACCGTGTAAAGAGCGAAGGCACCCATGGCTTCCGTCATGTAAATCTTCTGATACTTTCTGCGGAGAGAGATGATGGTCAGGCCGCCGATGATCAGAGCGCCGAGATGGAAGTAGGGGAAGTTTTCCGCGCCCGTGGCCGCATACTCCGCAAAGCCGAATGTCGCTGTCAGAAGCGTTATGAATCCTGCCAGGATGATGGTGGTCAGTGTCTTTTTCATGGTATCTGTTCCTCCTTTCTCGTTTCAACCCGGTCTCTTTTTTTATCGCCGGGCTTGACTTTATCTAATGAAATTATCGTGCCAGTTCAGCGACGCGGCCGCATAAAATTATAAGTCACTGTTAATAAAGGGCTATCTCGAATAAACCCCCGTTCTCTTCAGACACGGCAGCATCAAAAAAGCAGGATTTTTTTAATGGAATGTTCAACGGCGTTTAATGGAATATTAAAAAGACCGGCCGAAAGCGAAAAATAAGGCCCTGTCATCAAATTCCTTGACAAGGGTCGGGGGTTTGGGGTTAAAGTTTCTTGAAATGACACAGGAATTTGAAGAGGCCATCCTCGTGAAGGATTTGCCTGAAGGGGTGGTCGTCATCGAGAGGGCAAACGGCGAGAAATGGAAGCTCGACGCCAAGAAGGACTGGTGCCGATGGGCCTGGCGCTATGAGGAAAAAAAGGTTCGTCTGAAATTCGGATACGTCTCTTCCATTCTGATCAACGACGAAGGAGATTCCTGCGAGTTCTGGACGGAGGAGCAGATAGGTTAGCGCAGAGCACTAAACAGCTTAGCGGGCTGTTGAAAAACGCTTATCCCCGCTGGAGTTTATCCTGAGTTACTCGAAGGGCGGGGACGGCGTCTGCATGCTTCCCTCGTCCTTCCCTTCGGCAAGCTCAGGGCAGGCTCTGCGGCCTGTCATGGTGAGCCTGTCGAACCATCGGGGGCCTTGCATCTAAACGTTTTTGAACAGCCTGAGGAAAAGCGTGGTTTTTAACACCCTTTAGAGTTGATAAGACAAAAATCAAATGGCGATGGAACCAAAAGATAACAACAGCGAGAAAACAAAGCCGGATCCTGATGACGATTGGGAGAACTGCAAAGGGCAGTGCGGCTACACGCCCTGGTGCAAGGATTGCAAGACCCCGAAGACGATTTCGAAAAAATAAAGGGAATCATGGATTCCCGACTGCGAGACTGTGCCGCAATAATGAAAAACGTCATTCCGAACGAATGTGAGGAATCTTAAAGATCCCTCCCTGCGATCGGGACAAGGATTTCTCGTTTCACTCGAAATGACAAAAAAGAGAATTGTGACACAGCCTCTGCGCGGGAGAAACATACAGGGTCACGGGAATCTCACCGATGGAAAACGACAACGAAACATCGAACGCCGGAAAGAAAGAACCTGACCTCTTCCGAACCGAGGACCCGGCTGAGTATACCGCGGGACCCGCAACCCAGCAGGACGAATTGCCCATCCCCGCAAGCCCCGTCATCCACGCCGCCCTGCGCGCCCTCTACGCGGGAGGCACGAAGCATCGTTGGGAGTCCGACGCCTATGGCCACCCCCATTACCGCTACCAGTCGCGGGACGGATTTATCGTCTTCTCCTTCGCCCCTGCCCCCGACTTCGGCGGACAGTTCCACCCGTCGATCGCCATGTACTACAAGCCGCGCCTCGGCTTCATTTATACGGGAAGACTCCGGGGCCCCATCCGGAACCTATCCGTGGAAACAGCCGACGTCTTTCTGATCCTCATGGCGCGCATCGCCCAGCTCCGGGACCCCGAACGGGATATCGCCAGGATCAGCCTTGATGAAATCTCGCGGCTGCGGAACGTCCGCGTCCGCCATGGCAGCACCCAGACCCTTTACGAAGATTTCAAGCAGGAGGTCCTGCGCCTGGCCGACCTCCGTCTCTTCATGACCTGGCGGGATTACACGGGCGGCGGCACCATCACCTTCGGAAAGGAGCGCCCCGACCGGCTCCTGGACATCCTCGACGTGGAGCATCGGAAAGACCGGGACACCTGGCGGGCCTTCCGCTTCCGCTCCGGCCAGGCCCTGGCCCATTTCCTTAACCCTGAAGGGCTCCGGTGGATCGGCTATTACAGCAAGTCCCTCCTCCAGCTCAGCCCCTATCACGAAGGCTTCACCAAGAAACTGGGCACCTACTGGATCATGGTGGGGACCGCTGCGGGCAAGAAGGGCGCCCAGCCCCGCGCCACGCCGAAGACCATCCTCGATTTCTGCGGGGAATACATCAACTGGCGAAATCCGGGGCAGACCGTGGACAGTTTCATCGAGGCCCATGAGCGGCTCGAGGAGATCGGCGTGCTGGAATCGCTGCCTGTACTGGAGCCGCCGACGCGGAGCCGAGGGTACTTCAGGGACTGGCTGGAGACCGCCCTGACCGTCAAGCTCTCGGAGAGCCTCTGGCGCATCAGCGATACGAGGGAGCGGGCGAGACGATCCCCCCAGTGGAAACGGAAGGCGGTCCGGAAAAAGAAATCCTCGCAGCAGACCATTGCCTTCCGCATCCCAGAAACCCCGGCAGAGCTGCAGAAAAACCCCAAGGCCATCCGGCAGTTCCGGTCCGATCATCTCCTCCACCAGGACGAGCTCGCCCGAACGCTGGGCGTGACCAGGCAGACGCTCTCGCATTACGAACGGGCCCTGCGCCCCCTGCCCGAAGACAAGGCGGTCCGTATCCTTCAGCTCTGGAGGCAAAAAGCCCTGTCCTGAGCCGCGCCGATCAACCCCGATATAGTTTGTCCTTTCACCGGCAATCTGTTAATGTATCTGCGAAATAGTCACCTTTCTTAAAGGTTCGAAGGCGGTTATAGTTTCTTATGGATTTGCAATCTATATCAGTACGGAAGTGGGTGTGTCTGCTTCCGTGCACCCTCATTATTTCTCTATGTTTTCTCCTTCCCGGTGCGGCTGCCGGAGCGACTGAAACGGAAATACACGAGGTCGTGGCCGAAGGGAGGGCGCTCCTCGGCGAAGACACGACGCCCGCGCAGGCCAGGGCCCTGGCATTGAATAACGCAAGACGGATTGCCATCGAGAGGGCGGCGGGCGTCCTGGTAAGAGGCTCCAGCGTGGTCTACAATTCCCAGTTGATCAGCGACCTCATATCGGCGTTTTCGAAGGGCTTGATCGTTCAAGAGGAGCTGCTGTCCGACGGCATCCAGACGGAAGACGGACGGGCTGTCTACGTTTCCCGGATCAAGGCCCGCGTCAAACCCGTGAAGCAGGAAACACAGAAAGACATCAAAATCATCAAGGCCGAGGTATCGAGGGCGGACCGGACTTTTTCCTCGTCCAACCCTGTTTTTCAGGACAACGACGAAATACGGGTACAGGTAACGGCCGAAGGTGATCTGAACATGAATATTTTCAGCGTGAGCCAGGACGGCAGGGTCGTCCGTCTCCTGCCCAATGCTTATATGAAACAGGACAGGATTCCGTCCCGGCAGAATTTCATTTTCCCCGATGAAGCCCTTCGAAACGCGGGATTCAAACTGCGGGTTCACGTGCCGAAAAACCTCTCCAAGGCATACGAGACGATCATCATCATCGGGACGAAGGAGAAGGCAGACTTTCTCTCAGCAAAGGAAAAAGACGCGACGCTCTCCGACCTGATGGGAGAACTGTCCCTGGTGGAACAATCCTCCTGGGCGGATGCGGTCATTGGTTACGAAGTAAGGAAGTGATGCTGAAATGAAAAGAATAATTCTTGTCGTTGTTCTCGCGAATCTGCTGGTGTGGGTTTCGGGATGTGCCACAGTGAGACCGCAAGTCGTCAAATTATGCCAGGATGCGCGCTGCGAAAATTTAAGCGAGGGCAAGGAAGCTAAGGAAGCGCTGCTGGTAAAGATGTCACAGTTTCTAAAGGCGAACCTCAACCGTGACATCGCCCTCTACGAAACAGGATCTGCGGAGGAGTTCCGGCCGGAAAAAGGACCCCGGGGCTATGCCAAGGGAATCTCATGGTATGTACAGGGGGGACCCATGCCGGGCCTCGCAGTCGCCAAGTCAGTGAGATTCACCGACGTTCTTTACATGGACCGAGAAAACCTGGAAATCAAGTTCAAAGTGAAGCCCGATGCAACGTGGATCGGAACACCGGTGTTCATGGCCGAGTCGGAAGGGACGATCACGATTCGGTCCGCCAACGAGATCCAGTATTCAGCAACCTATATCGCATCGTGGCTGATAGCCGCCGGCGCCTGGAAGCATGAATGGCTGATCGACTACATCGATTTCGACAGGGGAATTCTGGGCGGCAATTTCTCCGTCGCCGGAGGCGGTCTGCTGAACCTCGGCGGCGGAAAGGGCTACCAGATGGTACTCGGCGGCGTGGAACCCGTACGTCAGACAGCGGTAACCACAGCGGTCAAAGAGCCGCAAAAGATACTTAATCCGAACCTCGTCTACCAGGTCCATTTCACGGAGAGCTCCGGAGACGGAGTGATTGAAGGGGGCGAAGACGTATCGCTGAAAGTGGAGGTGGAAAACAGGGGGAACCGCACAGCCAAAGATGTGCAGGTCCTTCTGTCCGGCCATCCGGGCCTGCTCGGCCATCTCGGCGACATGAAACTCATCGGCGATATTCAGCCCGGTGAAAAGAAAACGGCCGAGTTCAAGACCCTGCTTCCCGTTCAACTGCGGCGGGAGACCGCCGACCTGAAAATTGAGGTCGGGGAAGGCAGGGGTTTTTCGGCATCCGAGACAAAGACGCTGAAAATTGCCATGAAGCCCGGCAAGTCCGCCGTGAAGGAAACGGTGGAGGTCATCTCTCAGTTGCCTCAGCTTACTTTTTCGACGCAGTTGAAGGACCAGAACGACAACCGGATCCTGGAAAGCGGCGAAGAAGTTAAACTCCGGATCACCGTCGAGAACAAGGGCGAGGGGGCGGCGCGGAATGTTCAGGTCACTCTCTCCGGCAACCCGCTGCTGGTCAGCCTTTTCGGCGAGAAGCGTCTCATAGGAGACGTGGCTGCGGGAGAGAGCAAGACGGCCGAGTTCAAGACGGTTCTGCCGGCGCGCATGTCCACGCAAACGGCAAGTCTCAGGATATTGGTCAGCGAAGGCGGCGGTTTTTCGCCGGCGGAGGCAAAGATCCTGAGAGTGGCCATGAGGTCTGTCGAGATCAAGGAGACCGTGGAAATGATCTCGGAGGTCAATGTCGACGATATCCCGCTGAAGGTAAGGGACTATGAAAAAAAGGATAACGTCGCACTCGTCATCGGTATAAGCAAATACAGGGAGAAGACAATTCCGGAGGTCAAATACGCGGCAAGGGACGCGGAGGTCGTGGCGAGGTATCTTGAGAATGTGGGAGGCATCCCCAGGGCCAATATCAAAGTGCTGACGGATGACAAGGCCACGAAGAGCGACATTGAGGCCCAGATCAGCGACTGGATCCCGAGGCGGACAACGGAAGATTCCACGGTGTTCATTTATTACGCCGGGCACGGGACGCCGGGCCCGCAGGGAAGGGAGGCCTTCGTCGTCCCCTATGAAGGGCGCCCCGACTATCCGTCCCAGTTGTACCCCCTCCAGAAGATGTACGACGCGCTGAACAAACTGTCCGCAAGGGAAGTCGTCGTCATGCTGGACAGCTGTTTCTCAGGCGCCAAGGGCCGGAGCATCACCGGCGAGGGAACAAGGCCCATCAGCATCTCCATCGAAAACCCCGTCCTGGCGGGCGGCAAGATCATGATTCTTGCGGCCTCATCGGGAAGCCAGGTGAGTTCCGACTATGATAAAGTCCGGCACGGCCTCTTCACCTATTACCTCCTTCGCGGCATACGCGGGGAAGCATCCAGGAACAAGGAAGGAACCGTGGAACTCGGCGGACTCTACGAGTTTGTAAAGAAAAACGTGTCGGAAACGGCGTCACTCGAGATGAACCGGGATCAAACGCCCGTTCTGCTCCCGTCCGAATTCACCGTCAAGGACAAACTGAAAGTCCCTATCTCCAGGGCAAGATGAACAGGCATTCACTTCTGCAGCCATGAGATCCAGGCAGGGCTGCAGAAGAATCTGAAGTCCATCCGTCAACTCGTGTCCGAAGGTCCTGTCTCAAGTCGTGTACGGGGCTGACCTGCGCTGTATTTCTTGAGCCAAATCAACACCCAACTTATTGATATTTAAGGTTATATAATTATTCTTCCGTCCTTGACTTCACGGCGGATTGGCATTATACTATTAAGCAAATAATCCTTGATTCAGCTATTCACAGATTCTCTGCCAGATCATTTTTTATGTCGGTCTTTTTCGTTATCTATTAGCTGTCGGTATTATTATCGGGTAATTCACAACACCACATTGCAACGTACAAGCAAATTGCGCGGTCATCGTGAAGGATGTCGGCCATGATGTAAGGGCCGTTTATGCCATTGTGATGCCGGGCAATGGGAGATATTGGAGAGATGACACGAAAACCATTCCCAAGAACGCGTCAGAAATACGCCTGCGGTCCCGCCGCCGGCCGGTTCTGCCTGAAGCATTTTCTGGACCTGGATATCCCCGAGGTTCGTCTGGTCCGGGAGATGAAGACCAATACGGAAAACGGCTACACGACCCTTCCCCGAAATCTGATGAAGTGTCTCCGCATGTACGGCCTCACCGTCACGCCCAGACGCGGAATGAGCATAAAAAGCCTCAGGAACAATCTGGCCAAAGGCCGTCTCGTCATCTGCCCCTTCTGGGATCATTACCATGTGGCCCTCTATGTCGAAGGGGATGAGATCATGTTCTTTGAGTCCATCAACGGCAGGTTGAAAATGAGCCTCTCGGAATTCGAAAGGCGGTGGATTGACAAGACGGAAGACCTCGACGTCCTGGACAGTTACGGGATTGTGGTGAGCAAATAAAGGGGCGGAAGGCCCTGTCTTAATCCCTCTTCGCGTAATCTTTTCCTGATTCATCGACACCCCCTGAACCTCTGATTGACGAATCTTCGGAATTGTGCAAGATTTCTTCCGGCGATTCATTTATTTTCTGAACTAAGTCTGGAGGTCCACAATGTCAGGGAGGCACAAAGCGGGTGCGGGCGGGAAGTCCGTCGAGCACCAGCCTTCGGAAACGGCGATGAGCACGGCCCTGCTGCGCGCCCTCGCTTCGTTCGATGACCGGGAAGAGACCCGGGGGCCCGATTACCTCGCCGAGATATTTCTGACCGAAGACATCCGGAGAGCCCTGAAAGATCCGGCCGCCCGGGAATGGGTAATGCAAAACAGGATCACCCCCGGCATGTATGACTACATGATTGCCCGCACCGCCTTCTTCGACCACATTGTAAAAAGCGCGCTGCGGGAAAACATCCCCCAGATCGTTTTCCTGGGAGCGGGATACGACAGCCGGCCCTATCGTTTCAAAGAGCTGATCCGGGACACCTGGCTGTTCGAACTGGACATTCACACGACACAGCGGAAAAAGAAGGAACTGCTGCATCAGGCGAACATTTCCATACCCGTGCAGCTCGCATTTGTTCCCATCAACTTCAACACGGAAAACATCGGAGACGCCCTTGCCGGGATGGGGTTCATGAAGACCAGGAAAACACTCTTTGTGTGGGAGGGGGTGACCTATTACCTGCCGCCCGCCGTCATCGACGATGTCCTGAGTTCCCTGAAAGCCATCGCGCCCGCAGGAAGCTCCATCTGCTTCGACTACGCCTCTCTTTCGATTGAGGCGATGAACGACGACAGCGTCAAAAAGTTAAGAGAACTGATGAAGTCCCGACATTCCGCCGAACCCACGAAATTCGGGATACGGAAAGGGAATACGGAAAGGGAATACGGAATCGTTTCTTCTGGACCGCGGGTATAGGATCATCCTGCATCTCACGGCAGACGAAATGGGAAAGAAATACCTTTGCCTCCGCGATGGATCACCCGCGGGGAAAATCCCGCCGCTGTTCTGTTTTGTCCACGCGGAAGTCGCCGATGAGGTGATACGTCCTGATTGACATAGAATTCAGCGTCTGTTACATATTTTAAGGTGAGCGCCGCTATTCCAGGAAGGAGAACGGAGATGACTGAAGATATCCGCTGGATAAAAACACACTGTGCCCGCATGGACCACGGCGGCTGCGGCCTGCTGGTGGGGGTCAAGGGCAACTCGATTGTGCAGGTGAAGGGAGACCCGGACGGGTATCTCAACAAGGGCTATACCTGTTTCAAAGGAAGGGTATCCGCGGATCGCCTGACGCATCCGGACCGCCTCCGGCACCCCTTGAAACGCGCGGGTGAGCGGGGCGAAGGGAAGTGGCAGCGCATATCCTGGAACCAGGCGCTCGACGAAATAGCGGAAAGCCTCCTGCGAATCAAGGAAAAGGACGGGGCGCGCGCCGTGGCATTCGGCGTGGGCATGCCGAAAGGACTGGAGCACTTCGTGCTGATCCGGCTTGCCAACATCTTCGGGTCGCCCAACGTTATCGCCATACAGGACGTCTGCCATGCCGGAAGGGAAGTCACGGGCCTGCACACCTGCGGTTTTTATCCCGTTGCCGACTTCCATCATCCGACCGAACTGATGTTTTTCTGGGGCAGCAATCTTGCTTCCACCAATGAGGAAGGGAACATCTTCAGCCAGG
The DNA here is from genome assembly GCA_002383495.1 of Syntrophaceae bacterium UBA4054. Lineage (GTDB taxonomy): Bacteria > Desulfobacterota > Syntrophia > Syntrophales > UBA4778 > UBA4054. Next base: position 33,753 of record DFZO01000043.1, read on the forward strand.
TGAGTGCCCAGTTGAAGAAAGGCGCCAAACTGATCGTCGTAGACCCCCGCAAAACAGAGCTTGCCGAGAGGGCCGATATCTGGCTGCAAGTGCGTCCCGGCACGGCCCAGGCGCTGGCCCTGGGGATCATCCAGGTCATGTACGAGGAGTCCCTTTATGATAAGGCCTTCGTGGAAAAGTACACCCACGGTTTCGAAGATCTGGTGCAGCAGGCCAGGCCGTACACTCCAGAGAAGGTCGAGGAAATCACCTGGGTTCCCGCCGATCTGGTCCGCCGGGCCGCCCGGATGTACGCCGGGGCGAAGCCCGCAGCCCTGCAGTGGGGGAACGCCATCGAACATGACATCAACGTTTTCGACTCCACTCGCGTCCTTGTCTGCCTGATGGCCATCAGCGGCAATCTCGAAGTCCCCGGGGGCAATGTCAACGCCCGGGACCCCAAAATTTTGGGGCTGGCGCAGTTTGTCCGCGCCGATCTCATCCCCGACAAGCGCAAGGACATGATCGGCGCCCATTACGGCATCATCCCGAGACTGATGACCACCGCCCCCTCCTTCTTCCGCAAGGCTGTCCTGGAAGACACGCCCTACCCCGTGCGGGGGTATTACGGCATGTGCACGAACCCGATGGTCGCCTGGGCCGACAGCAAGGTCACCTATGAGGCCTTCAAGAGCCTCGATTTCGCAGCCGTCGCGGAAATCTTCATGACGCCGACGGCCGCCATGGCGGACATCGTTCTCCCCGTGGCCCATCAGTATGAGATGAACGATATCGGCCACTATGGCATCGGCCACGGCATGATCCTCGCCCGGCCCAAGGTTGTCGATCCGCCTGAAGAGTGCTGGCCCGACATGAAGATCGTGAACGAGCTGGGCAAGCGGGTGTCCCCGCCCGAACTGTGGCATGAGAATCACGAGGAATTCCTGGAAGACCTCGTCCGGCCGGCGGGACTGACGTACCGCGAGTTCGTCGAGAAAGGGTACCTGAAAGGCCCGGACAGTATTCGAACCTATGAGACGAAGGGTTTCCAGACGCCCACCGGCAAGGTGGAACTGCGCCTGAGCACGGCCGAGAAATTCAAGCTCAAGCCGCTCCCTGAATTCACGGGTTTTCCCGAAGAGGACGATCCGGACTATCCGCTGCTGATCATCAGCGCCAAGAGCCGGTACTTTCTGCATTCGTCCTATCGCTGGGTTACGAAGCTCCGGGAGAAGCGGCCGCACCCGCTGGTGGAGATCCATCCCGATACGGCCGCCCGGTATGGAATCGCGGACGGGGACGAGGTCGTCATCGAAACGAAATACGGGGCCATCACCCAGCGGGCCTGTGTCACCGATAACATCCACCCCCGCGTGGTCAGCGCAGCTATTGGATGGTGGTTTCCCGAGGGTTCCCCAGAGACCCAGTTCGATTGGCGGAAATCCAACTTCAACATGCTGACCTCCATGGGGAAGCTGGGAAAAGAGTTCGGGACGCCTAACATGAAAAAGCTGCCCTGCCGGATCCGAAAGGCATAGCGATCAGGCTCTTGTTCGCACTCTTCTTGCCTCAGATGTCAAGTTTCAAGCCTGACTTCGGATTCCCTTTCTCACTGCTTCTTTTCCGGAAGCAGCACCAACACGGATTCTCCTTTCGCGCGGACCTCGCCCTCCGCGGACAGCGTCACGCTCACGATGACCTTCCGGCCTTTCATTTCCTTGACCCTTCCCCTCAACTCCAGGACCTTTCCCATCGGTGTCGGCTTCAGATAATCAACCTTTAAAGACGCCGCCACAAACCGGGGCGGCGGCAGGTCGCCCGGAGAAAATCCATCCTCCTTCATTTTCGCCGCCGATGCCGTGGCCGAACTGTGGCAATCGATCAGGGAGGCGATGAACCCCCCATAGGCATATCCGGGAATGCCGCCGGAATAAAAGGGTTTGGGCGTATAATGACAGACGCATTCCCCGCCCTCCCAGTAGCTCTTGATGTGCAGCCCGTCCGGATTGAGCCGTCCGCAACCGTAGCAGTGCGCGAATTCATCGGGGTAGTAATCCTGAATGGCTTTAATCGTCATACGCTGCTCCTCATTGTCCGTCCTGGTCCCTTCGACCGGATCCTCATCTTAAAACAGCACTTCTTGTCGGAGAATAGGCGGGATGACCTTGTGTGTCAACGGGATAATGTCAGAAATTCTTGTTGACAAGCAAAATGTAACCATATATGTGGTTACATAAATTGGTGATCATATGGCACTCAGAAACTCACATCCCAAATATAATCAGTTCAGATTTGACACCGGTAGTCTGTCGCTCAACTTTGCGGCCACGGTCCGGCATCGCGGCGCTCAGCCGAGGGACCTCCTGCCCACACCCGATGCGCTTCAAGAGTGGCTCCGCCTTGCCGGCCTCTCTGCCCCCGCCGTTTCCGCGAAAGACCACAAAGAGGCTCTCCTGCTTCGTGAAGCGATTCACGATACCGTGCGATCTGTTGTATTGAATGCAAAACCGAAGAAAACCGACATCGAGAATATCAACCGGGCCGCGGAATTTCCGATAGCCGTCCCGCAGCTTCATGCCGCCGCCGATCGCATCCAATGGGAAACGAAGCATCCCATAAAGGCGGGTCTCGCCGTCATTGCCCGGGACGCCATCACGCTCATGGGCGGCGCCGAACGGAACCGTCTGAAGATGTGCGGCAGCGGCAGTTGTCAGATGCTCTTCATTGACCATTCGCCCGCAAACCGTCGTCGGTGGTGCGCCATGTCCATCTGCGGCAATCGAGAAAAGATCAGGATGCACAGGAACCGAAAAAAGTCACCCGAGAAGATCGGCCGTCAAGGACCGAAAAAATAAAAAAGAGGAGGTCGCCCATGGAACTGTCAGACGCCATAAAAGGAAGACGCAGCATCAGAAGATTCAAGCCAGATCCGGTACCCAAAGAGGTTATCGAAAAGCTCCTGGAACTCGCCCAATGGGCGCCGTCGGCCATGAACCGGCAGGACTGGCGCTTCATCGTTCTCCAGGGTCCCCAGAAAGCAGAACTCCTGAAGGTCACGGGAAGCGCCTTTGGAGATTTCAAACCCATGCTGGAAGCCAACTTCAAAGACATGCCCAAGGTCATCGACGCGGCAAAGGTGTTTCTTGAAACAATGGGAAGCGCCCCGGTCGTCATCCTGGCCTATGGGGGGAAATTCCCGAACGGAAAAGAGGACCCCTACAGCGTCGCGCTGGCCGTTCAGAACCTCCTTCTCGCGGCCCACGATGCCGGTCTCGGCGCGGTCTGGGCGGACGCGGCCGTATTCTTCAGGGAAAAAGAAATCAACGCCCTGATGGGGATGGAGGGACGGAAGCTCGCATGCCTGGTTCCCGTCGGGTACCCCAATGAAACCCCCAAGGCACCTCCCCGGCGTGAGGGAAGGATTGAGTGGCGATGAAAGACGCGGCCGTCCGGATCGAAGGGCTGATTCAGGAGTACGTCAGGAATTCGCCGGACAATTCCCTGAGGAACGAAGCGAACGAAAAGGCCTGGGAGGAGCCGCTGGTGGGATACGCCCGGGGAGACGATCCGCTCTTTTCGTTTTACAAAAGCGATATCGGGGCGTTCTTCTGGACGCCCCCGGAGATATTTTACCTCACGTTTCCCGATCTGCACCCTGCGCCGGAAGAGCTGACCGTGATCAGCTGGGTCCTCCCCCAGACCAAAGCGACGAAGGCCGATAACCGGGAACAGAAAGACCTGCCGGCGGAGCGCTGGGTGCGGTCCCGCAATTACGGAGAGGCGTTCAACGTGAAGCTGGCCGGGTATGTGGTTGAGGCACTGCGGGAGGGCGGAATCGATGCCGTTGCTCCCGCACAGTCTCCGCAGTGGGCATGGCAGACATCGGAGCGGTATGGATTTTCCTCCAACTGGTCGGAGCGACATGCCGCGCACGCAGCCGGTCTCGGAACCTTCAGCCTCTGTGACGGCCTGATCACACCGAAAGGAAAGGCGATGCGGTGCGGCTCCGTGATTGCCCGCGTCGCCATCCCCCCCACACCCAGACCCTACGAAAATCACCGTGCCTATTGCCTCTTTTACACGCAGGGCAAATGCAAAAAGTGCGTCTCCCGCTGCCCCACAGGAGCGATCAGCGAAGCGGGCCACGACAAGACCCGGTGCAGGGACTATCTCTTTGAAACTGCCGCCGCCTACGCGAAATCCCGCTACGGCATTGAGAGCTACGGCTGCGGCCTCTGCCAGACGCGCGTCCCCTGCGAGTCACGCATCCCCGTCGCAGAAGACGGGGCGTGATCCTTTTCCCTGATGCCTGGGCTTCTTTTTCAAGCTTTTGTGGAAAAGGCATTGACCCCGTGAAACGAGGATGCTATATTGACCTTAATTATGGTCAACCACTATTTGGGGGTAACGATGAAAATCATGTCCGTGTCCGAGGCGAAGATGAAATTGAGCAGCCTGATCGATGAGGTATCCTCCACGGACGAGGAGGTTACGATCACGAAAAACGGCCGTCCCGCCGCCCTTTTGATCAGCCACGAGGAGTATGAAAGCCTGAAAGAGACGGCGGCCATCCGCTCCGACGAAGAGCTCATGAATGAGATAAGGAAAGGGATAGCTCTGCTGAGAAAAAACAAGGCCCGGCTTTACACCCTCGAGGAACTGTGAAACAGCCCCTGCACCGACTGAGAATTCCGGATGCCGTCGCGGAGCTGATCCGCGGGATGCACCCCGCTTTGAAAAAGAAAGTCAAGGCAGGGCTGTCGGCAATCGTATCAGACCCCCTCTCGGGTAAGGCATTGAAAGAAGAACTCGGGGGCCTCAGGAGCCTCCGGGTCGGAAAATTCAGGATCATCTACCGGATGGCCGGCAAGACCGTTGAGATTGTCGCCGTCGGCCCCCGAAGAATCATCTATCAGGAAACCCACCGCCTCCTCATCCGGGGAAAATGAATTGCTAAACGACGAATGTTATTTTGCTCGATATCGAGGGCGGGATTCGGCGATTTCCAGGTGTTTCTGTTTTCCCGCCTGCTGCAGTTCAATATGCACCGTGGCGCCCAGGACTGCCGCGACCCGTCTCAGCATGCTCAGTGAATGACCATCATAAGAAGGCGATTCCAGACGGCTGATCTGCTGCTGGGTCGTACCCGCGCGCCGGGCCAATTCTTTTTGAGACAGTCCGGACTCCTTTCGCAATGCCGATAGCTTCAGTGCAACGTCCCATGCCTCACCGGCTCTGCGGAAACGTTCTGCAAAATCCTTATCCTTGAGCTGTTCTTCAAGATATCGATCGAAGTTTGTCTTTCTTTTCATTTCGGATGCCTCAATAACCAATCCTTCTTCCGGTGCAGGGCTGTTTCCCGGTCTCTGGCCGGAATCTCCATCCCTTTATGGCGGATTCCGTGAACTGCAATAATTCGCCGACCCTTCATGAAGAAATAGAGAACCCGCGTGTTCAACTTGCCGACATGCCGCAACTCAAAGAGATCGTCGCCCAGCGGCTTTGACAGCGGCGGTCGGTGATATTGCCTGTTCTTCAGTTTTGTCAGCCCGGCGATAACTGAAGCAAAGTCATCCGGGTCCGAAGCTTTGAGGTTGTCGAGAAAATCGCGAACCGGGCATTGACCCGACACCGTTTCATAGAATTCTATAGAGAATTGCATCATCTGTCAACATCAATATTGGTGTAATATGCTCTCGGGACAACGCCACGCATGCCTTCATGCAAGTGCTTAAACCCATACCGCAATAATGCGCTCCTATGGCACCTTAAAACCCCAATGACAATGCCGGATAATATCGGCGCGATTACGGGCGGGAATCAGATGTTATTGACAGAAGAGAGGACAAACGAAGACATTGAACGCAATGACGCAAAGAACGCGACAGATGCTTCACGCTCTACTTGAGGCTTTCGATCCACTGGTCGGTGGTCATGACCTTGCTGAACCTCATGGCCTGGGTGACCAGGATCGCCCGGTGCAGTTCCTCGGCGGTCACGCTCCCGGCCTTGTTGGAAACGGGAAGCGTCCCGGTGGCGTCCGACAGAAACTCCACGGCCAGGCCCACGTGAAAGGCCTGACGGGCCGTCGTGTCACAGCACATCTGTGTCATGTACCCGGCAATGACGATCGTATCGATCTTCCTTTCACGCAACCAGGATTCCAGGTCCGTGCCGGTGAAACTTCCCGGAAGATTCTTTTCGATCAGATGGTCGTATGCCTGCGCGGCGATCCGCGGGTGAAGGTTCCATCCTTCGCTCCCCTTTCTGAAAACCGGTGCGTCCTTTTGCGGGGACGTGTGCTGGACGACAACCACCGGGATTCCGCTTTTCCGGGCCTGCTCCATCGCCTTCACGATGTTATCCAGGCTCCCCGGTGGATGCGCAATCGGCAGCTTCCCCGTGAAATACTCATTCTGCACGTCTATGACCAACAGCGCTCGTTTCATCTCTCTCTTCCTCCCTTTCTTGGCTTTATCTTTGATTTAGAAGGTTGTTGAAAACTCTTTTCCTCAGGCTGTTCAAAAGCTTGTCCCGTACTTGATACGGGATGTTCAGATGTAAGGCCCCCGATGGTTCGCAGTTCGACAAGGCCTGTCCTGAGCTTGCCGAAGGGCTCACTGTGACATCGCTCACTGTGAAAACTATTTTGTCACCCTGAGCTTGTCGAAGGGCAACAGCCTGCAAACGGCTTCTTTTTAACATGCCAAGATTCTGTCCGAAATGACAAAGACACCACGATTTCTGCCATTCTGTCCTTGAGTTCACTCCCTGCTTCCGCTATGCTCATACAGCCACATCAATCCAAAAGTGGGATAAGACTTTGGCAAAACGATCCGTCTCAAAGAACATTGAAAAAACCGGCAGCACCAGCCGGCGCATAGTCCTCTTCTCCGTGCCGCCAGCCATGGAGCTCGACATCATCGGGCCCATGTCGGTATTCGCGGCAGTGAATAACATGAAGAACCTTCTCCATCCGGGCTACGAGATCGAACTTGCCACCTCGGAGCGGGACCGGGTGATTGCCGGCTTGCTGGGGTTTTCGCTGCCGGCGCACCGGCACTATCGGGAGATCCGGGGAAACGTCGATACGCTCCTGGTGGTAGGTGGGACAGGCCCCATGACGGTCCGCGATGCCTCGGTGTCCCGATGGCTCAGCGTGATGGCCTCCAAGGTACGGCGCCTCGGGACCATCTGTTCAGGATCGTTTCTCCTGGCGGAAGCCGGCCTTCTGAACGGCAGGCGAGCCACGACGCACTGGGCCCTTACACGCGAACTCGCCTCGCGGTACCCGGAGGTGATCGTCGACCCCAATCCGATCTGGGTGCAGGACGGGAATATCTATACATCGGCGGGTGTCACGGCGGGGATGGACCTTGCCCTCTGGTTCGTGGAAGAGGATCATGGAAATGCCGTCGCGCTTGCCGTGGCGAAGGAACTCGTCCTCTTCCTGCGGAGACCCGGAGGGCAGGCGCAGTTCAGCGCCTCCCTGTCCGTGCAGGCATCAGGCAGGAAGCCTCTCCTTGAACTCCAGGTCTGGATAAAAGAGAATCTGCACCGGAATCTTTCCATCGAAACCCTGGCCGCCCAGGCCGCCATGAGCCCCCGCAACTTCGCGCGCGTCTTCACGCGCGAGCTGGGCATAACCCCGGCCCGTTACATCGAACAGATACGTCTCGAAGCCGCCCGGCAGCAGCTCGAGCAGACGGGAAAGAGCCTGGAGGAGATCGCCTCATCCTGCGGATTCGGGAGCGCCGAACTGATGCGGCGGGCCTTCCTGCGCTCGCTCGAAATAACACCCGGACGTTATAGGGACCATTTTGGGCCTTCGTCAACGATGAAGACTCGTTAAGCGTAAAGCGTGAGGAGTAAGGTGTTTCAAGAAAAAGAAAAACAACATTTGTCATTCCGGACTTGATATGCCGAAGGTCCGCCTCCGGCGGGAACCCCGTTCCTGTATTTTTCACTTACCTATAAGAAAGATGGATTAGAGTCGCGCGGCGGGTCCAAGATACCGCTCGACAAATTCACGCGGCCTGAGCACCTTAATCCCCCGAAAACCCGACATTTTCAAAAGATGCTTGTCCCCGCTTATAATCACCTTGCATTTGCCGGCAAGTGCGCATGCGATGAACATGTCATCATCAGGGTCATCGCAGAGCGGAGATGCAAAACGTTTGGATGGAGTCATTTCGGCCGTAACGGCCACCAGATGAAGGAATGGTTGCAAATCAACAGAAGGGAACTGCCTCGGCAAAGTCTCACCGACTCTTCCGTACTCCTCAAGAATATCCTCTGATATCACCAGCTGGATCTTACCATCCCGCCAGGCCTCAAGAATGCGATACGGTGGTCCCGTGAAAAATACACCTGAAACAAAGACGTTCGTGTCCAGGACGATCTTCACTTCCTGCCCCGTGCTCTGGCAACTGCAGCAGCGATATCGGATTTTTTCAGCCCGGCTTCTTTCCCCTTGATGCGTGCTTCAGCGATCAAAGCATCGAAATCGTCCATCGAAGGCGCGGAAATCGTCTTCAGAATCACGACATCTTTTGCGCCCACGACCACGAACTGCACCCCAGGTTTTAAGTTGAGCTGCTTCCGGATGTCCTCCGGAATAACCACCTGTCCTTTTGAGGACATCTTTGTCGTAGCCAGACCAGCCATGTTTTGCTCCCAATAGTTATTCTTACTGGTAAAATTATAGCGCAGGCGTCCGGCTGACGCAAGAGATAATTGTTGTCGCAAGATAGAAATAGGGAGGCTCCTTTTATTCACCTGCGAATTTTATTTCGCTCGATATCGAGAGCGGGATTCAGCGATAGCTTCAGGGCAACGTCCCAGGCCTCGCCGGCTTTGCGGAAACGTTCCGCAAAATCCTTATCCTTGAGCTGTTCTTCAAGATATCGATCGAAGTTTGTCTTTTTTTTCATTTCGGATGCCTCAATAACCCACACTTTAATAATGCGCTCCTATGGCACCTTAAAACCCCAATGACAATGCTGGATAATATCGGCGTGACTACGGGCGGGAATCAGGTGTTATTGAGGGAAGAAAGCGTAAACGGAAATCACCAAACGCAATAGACGCAATAGGCGCTATGAACGCTACGAACGCTAAAAATTTCTTGACTATTCCCTTTTCCTGTGTAAGTTTTTTGCGACCATTTCAGTAGGATATTTAACATCAAGGTTCTCTGACCCTTTAACCGTATGTCATGCTGAGCTCAGCCTGTCCTGAGCATGCCGAAGGATCGAAGCAGAGGGCAAGATGGACGGATGACGAAAAACCCCGCCTCCCAAGAAGAGTGCGGGGTTTTGTATTTTCATCATTGATCAGAATCACGGACATCAGTTAGTTTAGTAACATTGTTCTCTTGGCCTGATTGCCCGACTCTCTCGAAGAGAATATTAATAAGTTAACAGCGTCCCATATTTTCCCCATAAAATTTCACTTGACAACCCGAAAAGGAGACAAATCATGTCAACAGAACAGAACAGAACAGAACAGAACAGAACAGAACAGAACAGAACTAAAAAGTAAATATTTTACAGAAATTGATTTAAAAGATTTTGGTTTTAAAAAAATTGGTAGAAATGTTCAAATATCTTCTGATGTTAGAATCTATGGTCAAGAAAATATCTCCATAGGGAATGATGTGCGAATTGATGATTTCTGTATACTTTCAGCAGTAAATGGTTCTATTGATATAGGAAATTATATTTTTATCGCACGAAATTCTCATTTGAGTGGTTTCTTTGGAATAGAGTTGCATGATTTCAGTAGTATGGCTGCTAATACTGTAATTTATAGTGCATCAGATGACTATAGTGGCGATTATCTGACAGCTCAGGCTATTCCTCAAAAGTACACAGCCCATATAGGTGGTCCGGTTATTATTGGCAAACATGTTATTATTGGTAGTAGTTGCACAATTATGGGGCCGTGCAACATTGGAGAGGGATGTAGTATTGGAGCAATGACACTTGTTCAAAAAGATTTACTACCCTGGGGAATTTATGTTGGAATTCCCTGCAAGCGAATTAAAGAACGGAAAAAGGGGTTACTATCACTTGAAAAGCAGTTCTTAAAAGAAAAGCTAATCGGGTAGCCGGGGGATTTTC
>DFZO01000051.1 GCA_002383495.1 Syntrophaceae bacterium UBA4054
CGGTGCAGCTCAGAAAGTCCAGCTCAAACAACTCGTCCATGATGTCCCTCCAAACCGTCCTAACAAGTTAGGATGAAATTCTGTTGCTTACGGAATAGGCTCGTTAGGCTCGTCCTAAAGTATCTGACGAGCCTATTCCTCATAGCTCCCGAATTGAACTGGTCAGCCCGTTCAAAGTCTCCACTCAAAGATTCCAGTTCCAGCAGTTCGTCCATCATGTCCCTCCAAAAGCATCGTACCCGTTATGACCGAATCCCCCCATTCAAACGCTGGTCACTCCATTTCCGTTGCCCTTCCTCCAGCCGTCTACCCACCAGGAGCCATTCTTCCAAAGAATTACAGTAAATCCTTCGCCGCACATCCGCCAAGCCCGCGACCCGGATGGTTTCAACCCTATAAAACTTCCCGGGACTTCCGGCTAAGGGCACTTCTTTCAAAACAGGTCTGTCAGGTCGTTGGTTTCTAGTTTTTTCCTGTAAGGGGATTATAGGGGATGTTTCTTTGGTGTTTTTATTTATTTCTTTTTCTTTGGTGGGTATCCCCTTAGATGACAGTCTTATCATCCCCACTGCCGACACCCCATCATCCCCACTGATGACGGCAATCCTTTTCCGATGTGTCATCCCCTTCGATGACAAATCCCATTTCTCATAATTCTTTTGAAAACCATACTTTACCCTGATTCCGTCATCCCGTTCGATGACAAGCATCCCCTTCAGGGCCAACCCTTTGATTGCCCGGTGAATCAACCGCCTATCCAGACCAAGGCATTTTGAAAACTGTGACAATGAAATCCAATCAGTGGCTTTTCCCCACCCATAGGTTTTTCTGAAGAGAAAAAACAGCACTCTCGTCTCGTAAGCAGAAAAATTCACCTTTGCCAGAGCCTCCAAAATCTCGTTAGAAATTCTCGTATAACCGCTTTCAAACTGAAGGCTTGCCATGCTACTCCTCCTTTCTCATACCATTTCATTTTCAGCTCCCAGAGCGGATCCGCGATCCGCCCGTCATCATCGGTCAGCCGCCGGGAAGGCGACCCTCCTCTCCTGCATGTAGGTCTCCACGTCCTCAGGGTCGTAGCGAACCGACCGCTCAGCTTTGATATACGGTATGCCTTTATGCAAGTGGCGGTGATTCCTCAGAGTCGGGAGCCGGAATCCGGTAATTGCGGAAACTTCGCGCTCAGATAAATACTGTTTCACTGGTCCCTCCATAGCTAAAATTTTTTACCTTCGTACCTATGGAAAAGACCGAATAAGGGGGGGGCTTATTCCTCAGAAAAATATGGCAGGAAATATCTGGTAGGATTTAATCGTCTATTTCACAATAATCATCATAGGCTTTCCTTGACATGATTTCTTCGATATTTTCAAAAAGCCTTTCTCTCGAATAATTTGAACCTGCCAACTTTAGGTAAGCAGCACAGGGTTCATGTTTCATAATGCCGTTGACAACCGGATAACATCTCTCTTGGTCTTTACATTTTACACACAGCTTATCGGCCTCAATGCTCGCATGTTCCTTAGTGTATTCCTTCCCGTAAATCAGCTTATAGGCCGTCCTCCATCGTCCCTTGACGGTTTGTTCGGGAAGTTCAAGCCTTTTCGCTATCAGCCTGGAACATTGCCGTTGACCGTAGCTTTCCCATAAATCCCAAATAGTCAAAAGCTCATCAATCACGGATAGCCATTTCAAGCGTTTTGTCGCTTCCTTGCCCCTGTAAAACTTCTGATAGGGGTCAATAATGTCCTCCACCTCGGCCATGATCACGTCTTTTGACCGGGTCAGATCAACTCCAAGAAGGAGCCTTTTCACGGGTTCCCCTTGTGTCAGGTTCAGGAAGGTAAACTCTGCATTTCTTTTGAGCATAGCCAGCCAGCGTTCATTGATTTCCTCATCCGTTATCTTGTCAGGAAAAAAATACTCAGGACATTCATGAATGAATTGAATAAACTGATAGTCGCCAACCGCTGCCGGATTCTGCATACTGGTCTTTAGAACCTCATCGCAATCCTGCATCGGTTTAATTCCTAATTTATCGTAAGCCGCTTTCATTTCAGGATGAGATTGCAATATGTCGGCTTCTTTTTTTAGCTCCGTTTCATACCGTTCACGAAATGACCGGATAATCTCATGACCTTCATATTCTTTCTTGGCCGTTTTGTTTCTCTGCAAAAAGTCCCACTTGGCCGTGCTCAACTTTTTCGTTTGAGTTTTGGGATTCATTTTCTTAGCCATTGGACACCTCCGTTTCGCTTTCTGCCTGTAAAGCATTATCAATCATGCTTCCCGCCAGATTCGATGCTCTCCGCATGGTCTCATCTCTCAGGTGTGCATATCTGGATGTCATTTTCACATCCTTGTGAGTAAGCAGCTTGCTCAAGGTGTAGAGGTCAACCTGACCGCTTGAGGCAAGCATTGAGGCATAGACGTGGCGCAATCCATGCAGAGGACGAAAATCTTTTGGCAGGTCTGCCTTTTCCCTTATCCGGTTTGCAGTTCGCTTAATATCGGAACGCTGGTTCCCATGTATGCCGGGAAACACAAGAGGGTTTTCTGTCTTGGCTATCCGGTCAAATACACTTTTTGCCGTGTCGTTCAATGGGATTGTTGCATCCGTCCCGCCTTTTGGATTCCTGATAGCTATGAAACCCCTCTCAAAGTTAATATCCTGCCATCCAAGAGAGAGTATTTCCCGCTTTCTCATCCCTGTGCTGAGTGCAATCAGCATCACGGCAGCACCCTGCTGGTCATGGTCTTCATGGATAGCCGTAAGCAGGTTTTTCATTTGATTAGGAGTGAGGTCTTCTGTCACGACATTATTCACCCTCGGAAGAGACACCTTGAAAGACGGAGCTGCACACAGTTTTTTCTTCACTCCGAAATTGATAATTCTCCTGACAAGTTCAAGGGTATTTTTTACCGTTCCTATGGACAGTTTTTTCTGAAGATTGATTCTGAGCCTTTCAATGCTGAGAGGGTCAATCTCCACGGGTATCTTGCTGCCAAGAGAGGTTTTGATATGTGTTTTGAAGCGGGACTCGTCATACTTGAGACCTTTGAGACCGGGATTATTTTTCTTATATTGCTCCCATAGAAAAGAGAGGGTAGGTTTATCTTTAGTCGCTTTTTTCTTTTCCCGGATTTCTTTCCTTGAGGGACGTTTCCCCTCAATTCGTTCAGCCCGGATTCGGGCAGCTCTTGCCGCGGTCATATCATCGGCATGCTGACGGCCTACCTTTTCCTCAAAAAGCTGATCATCCTTTTTGAACAGGACATAGAACATCCGTTCCTTGCCCCTGCCACCTATCCGGTCAACCTCTCGATAGAAGACACCGGGATATGCTGTCTTGTGTCTTTTCATGTGACCTCCTTTTTGATTTCCAACCCGTTTCCAACCTGTCTTTATCTGACCCGTTGTGCACAACCCAAAGGTAAAATTCCAACCGTATTTCCAACCTGCAAAATCAATATACAGGTATTTTGAGGTAAGTCAATAAAAAAAGCAGGTCGCTAATATGGGGATTTAACGGTGTAATTCGTGACAGTTAAATAAGTAGAGGTAAATAGAGGTAAGAGAAGGGCTTAGTGCTCATAACCCAAAGGTCGTAGGTTCGAATCCTACCCCCGCTACCAAATATATTAAGGGCTTAGCCAATTACGGTTAAGCCCTTTATATTCTGTGCTGCCCTGTATGCTGCCGTGAAGATATCCATTACTGACAACCGACTCATGCCCTATTGACATTGCCTTCGTATCTGGTAAATATGAACTGTTGGGATTTTCTCCTGTCCCGTGGTGGGATTTGCCGTTCATAAATAAGGTGGTGATTCGGAAACGCTATGGCGGATAAAAAGCTCCAAAGAAAGAAGGAACGGGAAAAACGGATAAAATCAGAGCGGGTCAAACAGTCTCAAATGTTCGATGCCGAGTGGAACATGGATCTGGCGGCAGACGCCTATAAAGCAAAAGACTACAAATCAGCATTGCTCTATGTGAAAAAGGCCCTTAATCTGAAGCCCGACTGGCCGCGCGCGCTCCGTTTGCGGGCGGGAATTGCCATGGAGCACGAGCAGGATTATGCAGCGGCGATTTCCAGCATTGAGAAGCTCATCCGGAAAAACAGAAACGACACCAACGCGATATTCAGCCTGGCCAATTGTTATTTCAGGGAACGCCGCCATGACGACGGGATCAGGCTGCTGGAGAAATTTCTGGAGCATGTGAAGGACCGCCATGACCGCTTTGCGCGGGAGGACAAGGAACGGGCAAAGGCCTGGATCAAGGAAACTTTGAAATTCACCGGTGATAGGAATTCCGTTTTGCGACCTCTCCCTCAACCGCTTCCAGGCCAGGAGAGAAAGCCGACGCTGTCCCTGTCCCCAATAGGAGAAAAAGAGTTGGACCCGTCGAATGGGACGGCAAAGGAGCCCAATCGTCCATCGCCCCTTCCGATGTCGGCCCTCGATCTGTCTCCTTTTACCGATCCCCGGAACCTCCAAATCAAAGCGCCACTGCAAATCAAAGAGGCCGGGATGGATTTTGGTGCGAAGATATTCGCTACCCCTCCCGCCGCCACTGCCGATTATCTGCTTCGCCTTCAATTCCACCGCCTGCGTCTGGTTCGGGAATTTGAGGAACTCCTCTGCCTGGAGCATCTCAAAGGGGTCAAACACTACTGGTATCAGGTGGAGACGGCGTCCAACGTCCTCAAACGCTTTCGGGGTCGTGTCCTCCTGGCCGATGAGGTAGGCCTGGGCAAGACCATCGAGGCGGGGATGCTGATCAAGGAGTATCTTCTCCGGGGCCTGGCCCGCAAGGTTCTCGTCCTGACGCCGCCGAGCCTTGTATCCCAGTGGCAGGAGGAAATGACGGAAAAGTTCGATCTGCCTTTCGTCACTCCGGAGCATGAGGATTTCCGAGAGGATGGGGAGCGTTTCTGGGTGGAGCAGGATCTGGTCATTGCCTCGATCAACACGGCCAAGTCACAGCGGCATTTCGATGTGATCACTGCTATTGATTACGATCTAGTTGTCGTCGATGAGGCGCACTATTTGCGGAACAAACATACACTGAACCACCGCCTAGTCGGCGCCATCCGTAAACGGTTCATCTTTTTGCTGAGCGCCACTCCCGTCCAGAACAATCTCCTGGAACTTTACAACCTCATCACCCTCCTCCAGCCGGGGCTTCTCAGCACAGAAGCGGCCTTCAAAAAGGAATACGTAAAACGAGGTAACCTCCGCCAGCCCAATAACCCGGAAAAGCTGCGGCGACTGTTGCGGGAGGTGATGATTCGGAATACCCGCTCCATGGTGGATGTCAAGCTCCCCAAACGCTTTGCAACAACCTTCTACGTCCCCCCGATGGAGGAGGAAAAAGAAACATATGAGGACCTGAGTGTTTGCATTCGGCTCCTCCACGAAGCGACGACGGCCCCGGAGCTGTTCACCGTCCGGAATCTGCAGATGGCGGCGGGCAGTTCTCCCTTCGCTCTGAAGGAGTCCATCAATCATCTCCTCACGCGCCTGTCCACAGGCGGGATCAACGGCCCCGTCCGGGAGATGTTTGCAGAGATCGAAAGAAAGCTTTCCGATGTGAAGACAACGTCCAAAGGACGTCAGCTGCTTTCCCTGTTGCAGCAGAATCAGGAGAAGAAACTTGTTTTTGTCCGTTCTTTGCAGACCCTTGAATATCTTGCCGGACTCCTGAGGGATAGCGGCTATCCCTTTGCCGTCTTCAGTGGAGCCATGACGGCTAAGGAGAAAGACGCTGCCGTGGAAGCCTTCAGGGGGGACGTTCCCATTCTCCTCAGCACCGACACGGGCGGTGAAGGACGGAACATCCAGTTCTGCAATACCCTGATCAATTACGACCTCCCATGGAACCCCATGCGCCTGGAACAGCGGATCGGGCGGATTCACCGGATCGGTCAGGAACGGGACGTATTTATCTTCAACCTCTGCCTCCAAGGGAGCATTGAGGATTATATGATGCGGATTCTTGACGACAAGATAAACATGTTCGAGCTGGTCATCGGCGAGATTGATACAATCCTGGGGAACCTGGAGACGGATCGCGACTTCAGCAGACTGATCCTTGATGTCTGGCTCAGTTCCGGGACCGCTGAGGAACGCCGCGCAAACTTTGCCCGCCTCGGAGACGAAATTTTGGCGGCGAAGAAGGCTTATGAGAAGACAAAGACCCTAGATGAGGCGATCTTTGGCGATGATTATGAGGTATGATCTCTGATGGAACTCCGGTCTTTTCTCATCCAACTGTTGAGCCGTCATGACTGCCTGGTGGAAGAGGCAGGGGACGCAGAATTGCGGGTCCTTTTCCCGAGTCCTATTCAGGAAAGCCTGCATGTCGGCGAGTTGGAGATCTTCAACATGCCCAGGGGAGACGGCAAGTCCCTGTCGCTTGTTCACGGCGGGCGCGATTTCATCGAGACACTGGAACCGCTGGCTTTATCGTCCGGCCTGTTCAGCGCAATTGCTTTTCCTCACCTGACCTTTCCAGTGAAGGAACCGGCGGGGCTCCTGGCCTCGCACCTGACTATTCAGAATGGTGTATTTCGGCTCAAAGACGCGCGGCCGGGGACGTGCAGCTATCTGATGGTCCATTTTCGTATTGTGGCCACGGCGGACACACGTTCCGAACGCATGATTGCCGTGGCGGTTAATGAAAAGACTCGGACGATACCGGTGGGTATGGAGGCGCAACTTTCCTATCTTTTGGATCAGCGGGGAACAAAGGAACAGGCAGGTGCGGGAAGCTTAAAGACGACCTGTGATTTGACGGCTTCATCTGGTAATCGGGGGTTTTCAGGAAATCCTGAGGCTGTGTCCGATCTGCACCGGACACTTCCAGATGCCCGGGAACAGGCGCAGATCGCCGCCCGGGAGACCTTCCATGACTTTATCAACAACCTCAACAGGCGGTTGGAGCGCGATCTGGCGCGACTCCAGCAATACTATCTGACCCTGGCCGGAGAGATTGAAAAGCGGCTTCAAAAAAAGGCCCGGGACCCGGAGGAGCGAGAGCGGGCAATGTCCCGTTTTGAGGCGACCCAAACTGATTATTTCAAGAAAATCCAGGACGCCCGGGACAAGTATGCCCTGGAGATCGTCATCGAGCCGGTAAGCGCCCTGCGCGTCGAGCTGCCGGTCACGATTATGGAGGTTTCCCTGCAACGGCGCAAAGCATCGCGTTATGTTTTTATCCCTGTAAATCCTATCACCCGCCGCCTGGAATCACTTGTCTGCGAGAAATGCCGGAGACCGGTTTTGAACTTTCACCTGTGCGATGCCCTCCATATCCTTTGCCAGACCTGTTTTCCCGATTGTCCGACCTGCAATAACAAATCCATCTAAACTGATTTTCTTCCTTCTTTCTAATGTGCACTATTTACTGCTCCTCTTAATAACTCATCCCTTAACCCCCCTTCGACAGTGGTAGGCA
>DFZO01000058.1 GCA_002383495.1 Syntrophaceae bacterium UBA4054
ATGAAGTCGCCAGAGGATGGGTGGGTTACTTTCGATTTGGCAATTGCACAAAAGCCCTGTCTACTGTCAAAAGATACCTGGTCTACAGGATGAGAATATATTTGCGCCGGAAACACCACTACCGCAGTTTTGGGTATAAGGCGTATCCGGACAGGTACTATTATCATTCCTTAGGCCTATACGAAGTTCCAACCAAGGCTCCTTGGGTACAAAGTGTGAAGGCATCCGGATGAAGATAATCGGTAAGCCGTATTCGGGAAAACCGAACGTACGGAATTGACGAGGGGGAGCTGGAGATAGAGCAATCAGCCCCTACGCCAGCTCTCTACTCTACCGAAAGGCACAGGGCAAAAGGCGAAAGGGAAAACGTGAAAAAAGTGGCATTAAGATTAAAAATATTTTCTGCCCTTCGCCCTTTGCCCTTCGCCTTTTGCCTTCTGCTTTTATTCGGTTGTGCTCCTCTGCTTGAGAAGCCCCTCGCCCCCAAACCACCGGTGAGGCCGCCTCAGGCGCTTGTTCCGGTCTCCCCGCAGGACATTCCGCCTTTGAAAGACGACCTGGATCAGGTTTCTCTGGAGCAGGCCGTTTTCAGGAGCCTTCAGTATTTTGAACGTCTTTCCGGGAAACGAACGTACCGTTTCGGAGACAAGCGCTATACCGTGAAGGAGATGAAGGATTCTCTCGTTCTCTTTCTCCGCATTATGAAGAGCGATGATCCGCCTGGCGTGAAGGAAAAACGGATCAGGGAATCCTTTGATTTTTATAAAGCGTCCGGACGAAAAGAGGGAGGCAAGGTTATCTTTACCGGTTACTACGAACCTGTCCTGGAAGGGTCTTTCGAAGAGACGGAAATATTCAGGTATCCTGTTTATGGGATTCCTGATGACATGGTCACCGTTCACCTGGGGAAGTTCAGGAGCAAGTTCAGGGGTGAGAGAATTGTCGGAAGGGTGGCGAACGGCGAAGTTATTCCCTATTACAATCGCAGGGACATTGACGCGGAAGGCGCGCTTGAAAAAAAAGGCCACGAGATCGCCTGGCTTCCCGACCCCGTGGATGTTTTCTTTCTTCACATCCAGGGTTCCGGGATGATCCGGTTTCCCGAAGGCGGCTTCATGCAGATCAGCTTTGCCGGATCCAACGGAAGACCCTACCGCGGGCTGGGGAGGATGATGGTCGATTCGGGAAAAATAACGGAAAAAGAGATGTCGCTGCGCAGCATCAAAAAATATCTGCGGGAGCATCCTGATGAGATGACGGATATCCTGAGCTACAACGAGAGCTATGTTTTTTTCCGCATTGTTGAGGAAGGACCCGTTGGAAGTATCGGCGTTCCCCTCACCGGGGGCCGTTCCATCGCGACAGACCTGGATATCTTTCCGCGGGGCGCTCTTTCCTTTATTCGCCTGAGGAAACCCCTTTTTGACCCCGAGGGAGAGATCACGTCCTGGACCGGTTTTTCCCGATTCGCTCTCAATCAGGATACAGGAGGGGTGATCAAGGGACCCGCCAGGGTGGATCTGTTCTGCGGGCGGGGAACAAAGGCGGAACGCTCGGCGGGAAGCCTGAAAGAAGAGGGAGAACTTTTTTTCCTGGTACAAAAGAAAGGGGGAAAAGCGACGCCATGATAAAGATGAGAGAGAAGTCATGGATAGGAACGAAAAGAGCCTGCCTGGCCGTCCTGCTGATTCTCATTGTGTCAGGGACAGGCGGTATCGCTGCGGCAGCAGACATGGTGGTGACGGAAAAAGATGCGGGTTCCACAGTGGAACTTGTATCCGGCGACAGACTGGATGTCGTTCTGGCCGGCAACCCGACGACGGGTTTCAACTGGCATGTTTCATCTGTAGACAGCGCTGTTCTCAAGGAAGCCGGTGAACCGTCCTTCCGGCGGGACAGCGACCTCATCGGCTCGGGGGGAGAGATCACGCTTTCTTTCGAGGCGGCAGCGCCGGGACAGACGACCCTGAAGATGACGTATAACCGGGCTTTTGAAAAAGACGTTCCGCCTCTGAAAACGTACGAACTGACGGTCATCGTCAAACCATCTCAGTGAATCCGGTTTTGAAATGCTGAGGGGTTTTGCGGATAGGGGCGCTTTCAGGCGCCCCTGTGATGTTACAAGATACAGATCAGCCATTGAATTTACGGAGTTTCAATAAATGAAGAGAGAAAAACATTTTCTTGAGCGCCTTTTTTATCCGCGCTCCATCGCCGTGGTGGGGGCGGGAGACAATCCTTTGCTGGTCAACGGGCGGAGCCTCATGTTCATGCTTCGCCACGGGAGCAGAACGAGAATATTGCCCGTGAATCCTAACCGCGATGTGGTACAGGGAATACCCTGTTTCCGCCGGATAACCGATCTTCCGGAGGTTCCCGATGTGGCTGTCATCGTGGTGGGCAGGAAACTCGTGCATGAAGCGATCGAGGAACTGGGACGGAGAGGCTGCCCCTTCGCCATTGTCAACACCTCCGGCTACGCGGAAACGGGGCCGGAAGGGAGACGGCAGCAGGAGGACCTCGTAAAGATGGCCCGCGGGTACGGCATGCGGATCCTGGGTCCGAACTGCCTCGGGATCGTCAATCTCATCTCGCCTGTGATCCTGAGTTGGTGCGCGACTCTGGAAAGAGAACCTCGAGAACTGATCCGCGGAGACGTGGCCATGATATCGCAGAGCGGGGCCATGTTGGGTTCCATATGGGACAAGGCGATGGCTCTCGGGTTGGGCTACTCCCATCTGCTGTCCTCGGGGAACGAGGCGGACCTCGGGACGGCTGATTTTATGGAATATTTCGCCGAGGATGAGCACACCCGGGTCATCACGGGATTCATGGAGGCCCTCAGAGATCCCGAAAGGTTTCTGCGGGCCGTCGATCTGGCCCATGAGAAGGGGAAATCGGTTGTCCTTTACAAGGTAGGCCGTACCGCAGCGGCGTCCCGGACAGCGGCCTCGCACACGGGCTCCATGACGGGCTCGGACGAGACCTTCGATGCCCTCTGCCGTGCCCACGGCATCGTCCGGGTGGACAGCCTCGAAGCCATGAATACGACGGCGCAGGCACTCCGTTCCGAGCCGCCCGCCCGCGGAGGCCGGCTCGGCATCTTCTGCTGTTCAGGGGGAGCGGCGGGACTCATTGCCGACCAGATGAGGAACAAAGGTCTCACCGTCGCCCCGGTCGGCCCGGCCTTCGAGCGGGATATGACGGAGATCACGAATTTCACCCCTCCCCATAATCCGCTCGACATCATCAAAGGTCCTCTCCAGTCCTTTGATATCATCACGCGGGCAATGGAACGGTTTGTCCGGGAGGAGGTCTTTGATCAGGTCATCATTCTCATGACCACCATGTACCTTCAGAAAATCGCGCCAAAACTCATGCTGGAGGGGCTCAAGGGCAGGCCGGAGAAGCCGGTTCTGTGCTGCTGGCTGGGCGATAAAACCGTTGCTCCCCCGAGCCGCGAGATGAGGGAAGGCGGCATCATTACCTATCAGGATGTGGATTCCTGTCTGGACGCGGCGCGGGCGCTGATGGTCCTGGGACGTCACCGGCTTCGGCTGGAGAAGGGTGTGATATTCAAAAAGCCGCCGGACGGCGCGCGGACGCGCGCCCTTGCGATCATCGAAGGCTGCGGCGGTCGTCTCGACGAGGTTACATCCAAAGAGATCCTTGCCCTTTACGGAATTCCCGTTCCCAGGGGACGGCTTGTCCTGACCCAGGCTGAGGCCCGGAAAACGGCCCGGGAATTGGGGTTCCCCCTGGTCCTGAAAGGCATCTCTCCCGATGTTCTCCACAAGACCGAAGCCGGGGCCGTGGCGATCGGGATCCGAAACGTCAAAGAGCTCGCGCCGGCATTTGACCGCGTCTCTCAGGCCGTCAAATCAAAGGCCGGGGGTGATTCCTTCCGGGGCGTTCTCGTTGAGGAAATGCTCCCTGAACCGGTGGCAGAGGTGATCATTGGGAGCACCTTTGAGGCCCCCATTTTTCAGAAGATTCTTTTCGGACTGGGAGGAATCTGGGTCGAGGCGATGAAAGATGTGAGCGTTCGGCTGGGGCCGCTGACGAAAGAGGACGCTGAAGAGATGATCGGTGAAATACGGGGCCGAAAAATTCTGGAAGGATTCAGGGGAAAACCGCCGGCGGATAAAAAGGCTATTCTCGCGGCCCTCATGTCTCTCTCCGCTCTGGTTCATGATCTCCGGGACTGCATCGGCGAGATCGATATAAATCCGCTTCTGGTTTATCCGGGAGGCGCCGCCGCCGCCGATGCCCTGGTCACGCTCCGGCCGGAATTTAAAATAAAGCAGCGGGGATCTTCCGCGAGATAGTCGCCGGAGTAGGCCAGGGCCCTTCCTCTGCATCCGCCGCAGATCCGGTTATAGCGGCATTCCCCGCAGGCCCCCTTGAGGGTTTCTTCCCGCCTTCTGAGGTTTTCAAAGACCTCGGATTTTTCGTAGATTTCTCCGAAGGGCCGTTCCTTCACGTTGCCGGCACTCAACTCAACGAAGGGGCAGGGCCAGACGTCCCCGTTTGATTTGATATAAACAAAACCCCTACCGGCCGCGCAGCCGTGGAAGACCTGTTCCGCGAACTTCAGCCTCAAGCCGTTTTTCATCCCCTTTTTTTCCAGGAGGAAAGGCCAGTACTGGGGTCCGGCTACCGGTTCGATGATTGTCTTCATGTCCCGCTGCTTGCGGGCGATGAGTTCGCTCAGGGACTGGTTGGCGGTTTTCTTAAGGGTGGCCTTCTCGATTTTTTCTCCTTTGCCGACGGCGACAAGCTGGTACATGAGCATAATACCCGCGTCTTTCCGGTCCACGTAGTCCATGAGATCGGAAAGGAAGGGCATGTTGTACTCCATGGCCGTCGTGTTGATTTGCAGCAGGATACCCGCTTTCTTTGTTGCTTCTATGCCCCGCATGGCGAGTTCATGGGCCTTGGGGTTCTGACGGATCCTGTTGTGGGTCCGTGGATCCGCTGAATCGAGACTGATCGCGTTGCATACGACGCCATGGTTCTTCAGCTTCCAGGCCATTTCCTCATCGATGAGGCATCCATTTGTAGCGATGATGTTGGCGAGCCCGACGCTCTTGGAGTGCCGGAGAAGTTCGAAAATATCCGGCCGGACAAGAGGTTCCCCGCCCGTGAAAACAAGGGTTCGGAAGGCATCCACCCCGGCGATCTGATCGATCAGCCGCTTGCCTTCATCCGTGGTCAGTTCTTCCGGATCGGCCGTGCTGCCCGAGGCGTGGCAGTGGATGCAGTTCAGGTTGCAGGAAGAGGTGACCTCCCAGACGGGGTGACCCGGATAGCCGATGCAGCCCATGCCGAGAGCGCCGTTGGAAACGGGAATCGTTTGCAGGCTGTTCTTGAAAATCCAGTGGGGGATTTTACGCCAGCCGTTGAGATATCCCATGAGAAGCGCGCTTCCCAGTTGTCTGAATAAGAGGGAGGGCGGCCAGAAAAAAGGCTTGACCCGGTTGCCGTTAGAACGATGATTCATGTTCGCGTCTGCAAAGGACATCACACGTAGGCCACGATATAGGAGAAGGTCGTGCCGATATTGATGGCGATGTTCAGCCCGCAGAGCACTTCCAGGGTTCTTTTGTTTTCGTATTTTCTGTTCATGACCATAAGAATAAGAACGGCCGAGAGGGCCATCACGGGCAGAAAGAGATAAAGGGCTTTCAGGGAGACTCCCAGCTTCAGCGTGAAAAGCACGGATACCCAGGTGAGGACGGCAGCGGTCGAATAGATCAGCGCCCCGCGTTCTATTCCGAGGCGCACCAGCAGGTTTTTCTTTCCCACGGTCTTGTCTGCCGCGTAGTCGGGAAACTCATTCAGGAATATGACGTTGAAGATGGTGAAGCCGATGGGAATCCCGATCCAGTGAATCACGGGAGCAATGTGCCCGGCCTGAATGTAGAAGGCGGATGCCACCGGGAGCCAGCCGTAGCAGAAACCGATGAAGATTTCGCCCACGCCTCTGTCCACGAGCCGTATGGGCCGGGTGGAATAAAAGAACCCCGGAAATATTCCGAGGGAACCCAGGAGAATCGTGTAGGGACCCGTCTGCAGCCCGAACTGGATGTAAATGCCGATCGCAGCGGCCATCGCGAAGGCAATGATACTGGTCCAGAGGGCTGTTCGCGGAGACAGGGCGCCTGACTGAAGCACGCGGGATCCCCCGGCAAATCGGTTCTTGTGCATCTGATGGGAAAGGGTGTCTCCTTCGTAGTCAAAATATTCACCGGAGTGATAGGTGGACAGCATGATCAGGATCACGGCGGTCATGCCGGCGATAAATACGGGCGCGTTGAAAACGCCTTCGAGTTTCCAGGCCAGAAGGGTTCCAAGGATAAAGGGGAACGCTCCCACGCTGAGAAAGGGGGGTCTTGACAGCTTGATCCATGCCAGGATCTTTTTGACCGTTGTACTGTTTGCCATGAAACTTGAACCTCGCTGAAAGGACGGCGACGTCCTGCTTTTTGTTGTTCGTATCGGGGGCACTCTACTAACACAAAAGAGCCGCTTTGTCAAACCGTTCGCCTGCGAAAGGCGGAATACCAGCCAGTCCGGAGGGTTGTCTGTTCCTGTCCTGCCGAAAATATTTTTTGAATTTTTCTTGCATCATGGTTTTCTTTGTGTTAGTGAAGAACGTAATGCTAACGGCTCAGGTCATCGGGCAGCATCATTGGTTATGTCAACGTGAACTCAAGATAGTTGGGATGAATTGAGCTGTCGTCTATCCGGAAAATCAAGAGACACGCAACGGGATCGGAGAGGATCCATCATCATGATGGTTTAAATTCATTGCATGAGAAAGGGGGAACAGGAAGAATGACAAAGGCGGAATTGATTGCGGCAATGGCGAACGACGCGGGTATTACCAAGGCGGCAGCCGGGAAGGCACTGGAATCATACATAGCAAATGTTGCCAAGGAGCTCCGGAAGAGCGGCAAGCTGGGTCTGGTTGGATTCGGCACCTTCACCGTAGCCAAGAGAAAAGCGAGAAGCGGCAGGAATCCCCAGACGGGCGACAAGATCAAGATTGCTGCCAAGAAGGTTGTGAAGTTCAAGGCCGGCAAGGCGCTTTCCGACAAAGTAAAATAACACGTCGCTGCCCGCGAAGACCCCCGGATTCATTGAGCCCGGGGGTCTTTTTTTGTATTTGTCCCCGATCGCGAATCGGGACCAATGAAAAGCGTCGCCAGCTTCCTTCGCTCCATTTGCACGGGCGCGGCGCGGCGCCGTCGGATTGACAGTGAAAGGTTATTCTGTTATACATCCGCGGAACCCTGCGGTTTACTGTTCTTATAGAAAGGATGACGGGAAGCGGAGTCATGGTTTCGAAAAAGCGGATCTTAAGCGGAATGCGTCCCACGGGAAGACTGCATCTGGGCAATCTCCATGGAGCCCTTACAAACTGGGTCGAGCTTCAGAACGAGGGAACGTATGATTGTTTTTATTTTGTCGCTGACTGGCACGCGTTGACGAGCGATTACAGCGACACGGACCGGATCAGGGAGTACTCGCTGGACATGATCGTCGACTGGCTGAGCGTCGGACTCGATCCGGTGAAGAGCACCCTGTTCATTCAATCGAGGATCAAGGAACACGCCGAACTATTTGTCATTCTTTCCATGATCACGCCCCTCGCCTGGCTTGAGAGGAATCCGACTTACAAGGAGATGAAGGCGGAGCTGGCCGACAAGGATCTCTCGACCTTCGGATTCCTGGGCTACCCGGTGCTCCAGGCGGCCGATATCATCATGTACAAGGCCTACGGGGTCCCCGTGGGTGTGGATCAGCTTCCGCACATCGAGCTCACGCGTGAGATCGCGAGGCGATTCAATTTTCTGTACCGGGAGATTTTTCCCGTGCCGGAACCTCTTTTGACAACGGTCCCAAAGATGCTCGGCATCGACGGAAGGAAGATGAGCAAGTCCTACGAGAATTCCATTTACCTCCGGGACCGCGGCAAGGTTCTGAAAGAAAAAGTCGAAAGCATGTTCACCGACCCCCAGCGGATGAGGCGAAAGGACCCGGGGAGACCCGAGGTATGCAACGTTTTCTCCTTCCACGCAATCTACACATCCCCCGAGAACGTGCGTGAAATAGAAACGGAATGCCGGCGGGCGGGCATCGGCTGTGTGGAATGCAAGAAGCGCCTCATGCAGGACATTCTGGAGGGGATGAGGACGATTCATGAGCGCCAGGACTACTACGACAGGCACATGGATGAGGTTCGAGACATCATGGCCGATGGGAACCTCAGGGCGTCCCGTGTGGCCGGCGCGACGATGAAAGAGGTCATGGATGCCATCAAACTATGACCGTGCCGAAACGCGGTGGAGCCGAAACGGCATTTTTTCCTGACGCCCATGTCTGAGGCCTCGCGACTGTTTTATTGAGAATCGCCAATGGGATATGAGATCAAACTGGACATCTTCGAAGGTCCCCTGGATCTGCTGCTCTATCTCATCAGAAAGAACGAGATCGATATCTACAATATTCCCATGGCGGTCGTCACCGAACAGTATCTGCAGCATCTTGAAGTTCTCAAGTCCCTCAATCTTGATCTGGCCGGCGAATATCTTGTCATGGCGTCCACTCTGATTCACATCAAGTCCAGAATGCTTCTTCCCGTGGAGGCCGACGCCGACGAGAATGGGGAGGAGGACCCCCGGGCGGATCTGGTGAAACAGCTTCTGGAGTATCAGGCATTCAAGGAGGCGGCTCTGACTCTCGACCGCCGTCTGCTGCTCGGGCGGGATGTTTTCAAACGCGAGGCCTGGCCGGAGCTTGAGAAATCGGGAGAGGATGAAGAAGATCTCGTCGAACTGAATGTCTTCGAGCTTGTCGCGGCCTTTCAGAGAATGGCCGTCAACCTCCGCAAGGAGGACGTTATGGAGATCGAAACGGAAAAAATGTCTCTCTCCGACATGATCCATGAGATCATGGAAAGGCTGGGGGAGGAAAAGGATGTGAGCTTTACGGACTTGCTCGGGGAATCACCGACAAGGAAGCGGGTCATCTATACGCTGCTTGCCTTGCTGGAACTGATGAAAATCCGGCTTATCCGGGCCTTTCAAGCCGGTCCCTTCGGACCGATCAGGATTTTTCCTGCCGTGGAGGAATGGAATGGAAGACCTCAGGGCGATCATTGAGACGCTTCTTTTTGCTTCGGATACGCCGCTCGGGGTGGACAGGATAAAGGATATCCTGGGTGAAGCGGAGCGGACGGAAATCGCGCAGATCATTGCCGATCTCAAACGCGAGCATGATGAGAGAAAGGGCGGTTTCCAGCTTTGCGAAGTGGCATCCGGTTATCAGTTCCGGACGAGACCGGATCTGGCGCTGTGGATCAAGAAGATGAGGGGCCTGAAGCCCTCCATGCTTTCTCCGGCTGCGCTGGAAACGCTTGCGGTCATTGCCTACCGGCAGCCCGTCGTGAAGGCCGATATCGACAGGGTCCGGGGGGTGGACGTGAGCGGCACGCTGAAGGGCCTTCTGGAGAAAAAGCTGGTCAGGATGCTGGGGCGCAAGGACGTCCCGGGGAAGCCCATCGTGTACGGAACGTCAAAGAAGTTCCTGGAAGTTTTCAATCTCAAGGATCTGTCGGAACTTCCCACGCTGCGTGAATTGAAGGAACTGCAGGAGTAGAGGGGGAGGGGGAGCCTTGCAGGAGCGTCTGCAGAAAATATTGGCCGGGGCGGGCATTGCGTCACGGAGGGCCGCCGAAACACTGATCCTGCAGGGAAGGGTTTCCGTGAACGGCGCGGTCGTCACCGAGCTTGGCACCAAAGCGGACGCCGGCAGCGACGACATCAGGGTCGACGGGAAACTCATATCGACGGATGTTTCGAAAGTATATCTCATGCTGAACAAGCCCCGAGGGTACGTGACGACCCTTAAAGACCCCGAGGGACGTTCAATTGTCACGGAGCTGCTCCACGGCATTGAGGAAAGGGTTTTTCCCGTGGGAAGGCTTGATTATGATTCCGAGGGTCTTCTCCTCATGACCAACGACGGTGATTTCGCCCAGAAAATGCAGCATCCCCGTTACAGGATTCCGAGGACCTATTGTGTGAAGGTCCGGGGAATCCTCACGCGGCGCGAACTGAAGGAAATAGAGGATGGAATTAAGCTGGAAGACGGCCTCTTCAAGCCTGTCGCCATGCACATGGAGAGGATGAACCCCAAAAGCTCCTGGGTTGTCATGACGATCCAGGAGGGGCGCAACAGGGTGATCCGAAGGCTTTTTGATGCGATCGAACATCCCGTGGCGCGGCTTATCCGGATTTCCCTTGGGGAACTCCATCTGGGCAAGCTCAAGGAAGGGGAATTCAGAGCCCTGAAAAAACGCGAGATAGAACAACTTCTTTCTTCTTCGGGCAAGCGGGAGTAATCCGTAACTGGCTGATATGAAAGAATAATGTTTATGGCGGCTCCGGCAGGGGAGAAAAGGCGGGCGAAGGTTATGCTATATGCACAGGATAATTATAAGTTTTACATAAACCAAGCAAAAATTCACTTGACTTTGAGTGGCAAAATGAATAATAGTCAGTCCCACTGTTGAACTAACATTGTGGATATACGCTCGAATTTATCATGGACCGCTCACCGCTGGATGCAGGCGTGGCAATGGAGCGATGATGTCATCCAGAGCGGAATGAGATTCAACAATGAAAAGGAGAGATGTCATGAATAAGTCTGAATTGATCGAAGCCCTGAGCAAGAAGGAAAACCTGACCGAGAAAAAGGCCATGGATATCGTCAGTCTTGTTTTCGACGGTTTCACCGATGAACTCAAGAAGGGCGGACGGATTGAGATTAGGGGCTTCGGCAGTTTTGTTGTCAGGGCCTACGAATCGTACACGGGGAGAAACCCGAAGACGGGAAACAATATCAGTGTAGCCCCGAAGAGACTGCCCTTTTTCAAGGTCGGCAAAGAGCTCAAGGAAAAGATCAATACGTAGACCGTTGCCGCTCTCCAAGGTGAACGTACAGAAGACAACCTTCTGAATGTTCCGTATGAATAACCGGAAAGGGGATCATGACCGGATGATCCCTTTTTTCATTTCATGACAGGATCCATGGACGACGTTTACAGAGATCAAAAGTCCTCCGCTGTTTCATACATCCACGTCCTTCTTTTCATTCTGACTTTTGCGACCACCCTGCTCGCCGGCGCCCTTCAGCGGGGCGTCAATCCCATTGACGAACCGGGCAGGATATGGCTCGGCCTTCCCTTTTCCATCACGCTCCTTCTCATTCTGGGGGCTCATGAATTCGGCCATTATTTTGTTTCGCGATGGCACCGGGTCGAAGTCACTCTTCCGTACTTCATCCCCGCTCCTTCATTCATCGGAACATTCGGCGCTTTCATCAAGATGAAATCACCCATCATGGACAGAAGAATTCTGCTTGATATCGGCGTGGCAGGACCGCTGGCCGGGATGGTGGTCGCGGTCCCGGTCATACTGATCGGGCTCGTTCTTTCCGAAGTCGGAACGGCGACGGGAGAGGGAACAGGGATCGCTCTCGGAACGTCCCTCCTTTTTTCCTTTCTCAACTGGGTCGTCCACGGGTCTCTCCCTGATGAAATCAACCTCCTTTTACACCCCGTGGCTTTTTCCGGCTGGATCGGACTTCTGGTCACGTCTCTGAACCTGCTGCCCGTGGGACAGCTCGACGGCGGCCACGTGGCTTACGCAATCCTCGGTCCCAGGCAGCGCGTGGTCGCCCGAGTCATCATCGGCGTTCTTCTCCTGCTGGGTATTTTCGGCTGGAGCGGATGGCTTGTCTGGGTCGTCCTCCTTTTTTTCCTCGGCATCGACCATCCTCCCGTGGTCTACGAGTGGGTTCCTTTGGATAGGAGAAGGAGAATGATCGGCTGGAGCGCCCTTGCTCTTTTCGCGGCAACATTCACGCCGGTTCCGTTCTGATGTGAAAAAAGGCTAAAGGCTAAAGGCGAAAGGCGAAGGGCGAAAGGCGAAAGGGATTATTGATGTTCGGTGTTTCGAATTTTCCATTCAGAGTCTTCGGACTCTGCCTCCTGCTTCTGATTGCTTTCACGGTTTCCGCCTGCCAGAAAAATGAGGGGCTTTCGGTCGGAAAGAAGAAGCTCATTGTGGTGACGACCCTGTTCCCTCTGTATGATTTTGCCAGGAGCGTAGGTGGAGAGAAATCGGAGGTGAGCCTGATTCTTCCTCCGGGAGTCGAACCCCATCATTTCGAGCCGAGGCCGGCCGATATCGCGAGGATAGAGAATGCCGACATCTTCATCTATACGGGATCCTACATGGAACCATGGGTCGACCGGCTGCTGAAGGGAATCAACCGCTCAAAATTCGTGGTGGTCGATGCCGGCGCCGGTGTTCAACTGCTGAGGCTGGACGATCTTTCCGCTGATGAAGAAGCGCACGGACACGGGCGCGGAAAGGGAGGAGAAAGGGCGGGGCGGATAGATCCGCACATATGGCTTGATTTTTCAAATGCGGCTCAAATGGTCGATAACATCACCAGTGGATTTGTCGCGAAAGATCCCGAAGGAAAGGATTTCTATGCCGGGAACGCGGATGCCTACAAGGAAAAACTCCGGGAGATGGATAAGAAATACCGGGAATCCCTCTCCCATTGTCAGGGAAAGGTCATTGTCCACGCCGGTCATTTTGCCTTCGGGTACCTTGCAAAAAGATACGGGCTGAGATATGTTTCTGCGTATTCAGGCGTTTCACTGGATCAGGAGCCGACGCCCCGAAGGCTGATCGAGATCACCGACAGAGTCAGGCGGTACGGCCTCCGGTACATCTTTTATGAGGAAATGATCACACCGAGGGTCGCGGAAGCCATTTCCGGCGAGACAGGAGCGAGCCTCCTGATGCTTCATGCTTCTCACAATGTCACGAAAGAAGAGATGGAAGGGGGCGTGACCTTCCTGTTTATCATGGAAAAGAATCTGGAGAACCTCAGAGCGGGACTCAAATGTCCATAGAAGTTATTTCCGTCAAAAACCTTCGCTTCCGATACAACAGTCTCGATGTTCTCAGCGAGATATCCTTTTCATTAAAGACAGGGGATTATATCGGACTCGTTGGACCGAACGGTTCAGGAAAGACAACCCTCCTGAAGGTGATCCTCGGTCTGGTCAGGCCCGATGAGGGAGAGGTGCGCCTTTTCGGTCAAAACTCGACAGATTTTACCCAGTGGCAGAAGATCGGGTATCTTCCCCAGAAACCCGCAGCTCTGAATCCCCATTTTCCCGTGACGGTGGGAGAGATTATCGCCCTCGGTCTGCTTTCAAGAAAAAAATATCCCAGACACATGAACCGGTCGGACGAAGCGGCGATAAGCAGTGTTCTGGATCTGCTGGACATCCGAGACATCCGGGACCGTCTCATCGGCGAGCTTTCCGGCGGTCAGCAGCAGAGGGTATTTCTTGCCAGAGCCATCGTGAACGATCCGGATCTCCTGATTCTCGATGAACCGTCCACGGCGCTCGACCCCGAAACGCGGGAGCGCTTTTTTGCTCTCATGGGAAGTCTGAACAAAGAAAAAAACATGGCGATCATCATCGTGACCCATGACACAGGCAATATCGGCCGGTTCGCATCGAAGCTTCTTTACCTGGATAAAAAGCTTCTTTTTTTCGGGAGCTTTGAAGATTTCTGCGGCTCAACGGAGATCACCCGGCTCTTTGGCGAGTTCTCGCAGCATGTCATCTGCCACCGCCACGATTAAGATTGAGAGACATGGACATCACGGAATTCCTCAAATACGGATTTGTTCAGAGGGCTCTGATTGCCGGCTCCTTTATCGCCCTGCTCTGCTCCACGCTCGGTGTTTTTCTCGTGCTGCGCCGGTTGTCTCTCATCGGGGACGGCCTGGCCCATGCCACCTTCGGGAGCGTGGCCGTGGCCATGCTCTTCAAGATGTCTCCGCTTTACGTCTCGATCCCCATTGTCATGATCTGTGCCGTCGGCATCCTGAGGCTCACCGAAAAGTTTCGCGTATATGGAGATGCGGCGATCGGCGTCGTTTCATCCCTGGGTATCGCCGCCGGCGTGATGATTTCCAGCGTCGCGGGCGGGTTCAATGTGGATCTTTTCAGTTACCTTTTCGGCAGCATTCTCTCCATCAGTTTGACCGAGGTATACATTTCCGTCGGCCTGTCCGCGGTGGTCCTTTTCGTCCTGTCTTTTTTTTACCACGACCTGCTTTCCATCACCTTCGATGAGGAGGCCTCGAAAGTCTCGGGCGTCAAAACGGAATGGATGAATACCCTCTTTGTCCTTCTCACGGCTTTGACCGTGGTTCTGTCCATGAAGGTCGTGGGGATCATGCTCATATCGGCACTCCTCATTCTTCCGGCGGTAACCGCCCTTCAGGTTTCGAAAAGTTTCCGCTCGACCATCGCCATTGCCGCGCTGGTTTCCGTTGTCTCCGTGATTTCGGGCACCCTGATTTCCTTCTCGCTCGATCTTCCCACGGGGGCTTCCATCGTGATTGTGAATTTTGTCCTGTTTTCGATGGGACTTCTATATAAAAGAGCGGCAGGATCGGCATGACGCCGCTCGAGTTGGAGAGTGAGCACCGGGAATGATTCAGGAATTCGTCAACAATCTGAATGCGCATCTTCAGGGTTCCTACATTTTGGCCTATCTTGCAGTTTACCTTGGAGGGGTTCTTGTCAGTTTCACGCCATGCACGTATCCCGTCATCCCCGTGATCGCCGCATACAGCGGAGCGTACGGCGGCGTCTCAAAAAGAATGGGCCTGATGCTCTCTTTCTTCTATGTTCTCGGAATGGCCATCACGTACACGATGCTCGGGGGAATGGCCGCCATGACAGGACGGCTCTTTGGAGAAATCCAGTCGAACCCCTGGACCTATTTTTTAGTGGCCAATCTCTTTATTCTCATGGGACTGTCCATGCTGGATGTGTTTTCCCTTTCCTTTGAGTCTTCTTTTGCGGCAAAATGGATGACCGGAGCCGGCAAAAAAGGAATGGCGGGAAGCTTCCTCGTGGGTGCGGCCTCGGGATTTATCATGGGACCCTGCACGGCGCCCGTTTTTGCCGTGCTGCTGGCCTACGTCGCCGCGGGGCAGAGCCTGTTTCTCGGAATGAGTCTTTTGTTCGTTTTTTCTCTGGGCATGGGAACGCTTCCGGTGCTTGTCGGAATATTCGCCGGGCTTCTCACAGGACTTCCGAAAAGCGGAGAGTGGATGGTGAAAATCAAGAAAATCATCGGCTGGATTTTCATCGGAATCGGAGAATATTTTCTGATCTCGGCGGGTCAATTGTGGTTCTGAGGATGAGACGATGTCTGTTCGCATGAAATGGGCGGCGGGTCTCCTGCTGGCAGGGGCCCTGATCGGACTGTTGTATGTGGCTTTTGTTCCCAGGCCGGCGGTTGAAAAATCAGCCGGGGGTGCAGCGGGAAGCGGGAGCGTTGCCCCCGATTTCGTTCTGAAAGATGTGAGAGGGAAGAACGTCAGCCTGAGCCAATACAGAAATCAGGTCGTCCTCCTCGTTTTCATGACCACGTGGTGCAGCTACTGCCGGGCGGAGATCCCGTACCTGAAAGACCTTCACGCCCGTTATGGTTCAAAGGGACTGGTCATTCTCAATATTGACATACAGGAGTCCCGGGAAAAGGCCGCCGCCTACGCCGGGAAGTATGACCTTCCGTACAACACGCTTTTGGACAGCCAGGGAGATGTGATGCAGCAGTATGGCGTCCGAGGTGTTCCTTCCAAAACGCTGATCGACAGGGACGGCCGGATCCTGTGCTTGAACTGCCGTACCCTGGAGAATCATCTTGCCAATCGGTTCGTGGATCATTAAATATTTTCTTGACAACCCGCTGACAAACCATCAATGTGAACTCGCATTCATTATATGAATTCCCAGTCACATTATGAATGGAGGTTCCATCATGGAAAAAACAAAGCGAAAGGAAAAAGAATATCAACTTCGGAGGGCCGACATTCTGGATGAGGCGGAAAAGATATTCGCCGCCAAGGGTTTTCACAGCACCACCATGGCCGAAATCGCCCGCACCTCGGGTTTTGCCATCGGATCGCTTTATCAGTTTTTCAATGGAAAGGAACACCTGTACGGAACGATGGTCAGCGAAAAGCTGGACCGGATGTATGCCGAAATACGGGAGGCCGTTGCCGGCAGAAAGACGGTCATGGAGAAACTGGAAGCTCTGGTGAGTTCTCATTTCAACTATGTGGAGAACAACCTGGATTACTGGAAGATCCTTATCCGGGCGGAGAGCATCACCCTGTCGGATGAGGATGCCTCTTTGAAAGAGAAGATCATCAGCTGTTATCTCAGTCACATTCATTTCGTGGAGAAAATCATCAAAGAGGGAATCCGAACGAACTTTTTTAAAACGATCGATCCTTTCAGCATGGCCTGTGCCCTGCACGGGATCATGAGTTCCTTCAAATTCATTTACATCATGAAACCGAGACCGGGATCCTTGAAAGGCAGGGTTCCCGGTGTTCTCGACATTTTTCTGAAGGGGGTGAAGAAGAATGCGGTTTAGAGGTTCCGTGAGCATTGTTTTGATGTCCGTTCTGTGGATGGTATTTTTGTGCGGCCCGGTGCAGTCCGGGAAAGAGATTCCGGTTCTGACGCTGCGCGAGAGCATCGATCTGGCCCTCAAGCAGAGCGTGGTGATTCATTCCGCCCGGGAAGGCGTCAAGGCGTCGGAGTCGAAAAAGAAGGAGGCCTTCACGGGATTCCTCCCCAGGCTCAGCACCTATTACAGCTACACGAGGTATAACGAACCGCCGCAGAGCAAATCCGCCGTCACAACCCCCGCCTATTCTCCCGTTCAGGTCGGCACCGCGGACAATTACAACTGGGCCGTGGAGATGAGGCAGCCGGTCTTTGCCGGAGGCGGTATCAAGGCCAACTACGATATCAGCCGGATCGGAGAAGATGTTTCCCGCATGGATCAGGCGGCAACGATCCAGGATATTGTCCGGGATGTGGGCGTGACCTACTTCAATATTCTCAAAACAGAGAGGATGCTCGGTGTCGCGAAGCAGTCGCTGGAACAGCTGGAGGCGCATCGGAACGTGGCACAGCAGTTTTACAACGCGGGGGTCATTCCAAAAAACGACCTGCTTCAGTCCGAGGTTCAACTCGCCAACGGCCAGCAGTTTCTTGTCAGTGCGGAAAACAATCTCGAGCTTGCAAAATCGCAGTTCAACACAGTGCTGCGGCGGGACCTGAATACGCCCACGAGGGTGGAGGATATTCTTCAGTACGCGGCCTATACGGCGGGTCTCCAGGAATGTCTGAAAACGGCCCTGGATCAGAGACCGGAGATCAAGGCCTCTGCGCTCCGGGTGGAACAGGCCCGGAAAGCCGTTGATCTGGACAAGAGCGACTATTATCCATCCGTGAATCTGGTGGGCAGCTACGGGCGGTTCGGAGATACCGCCGACGTGCAGGGAAGCAGGTATCAGGATCAGGAGAACTGGAGTGTCATGGCCAGGGCGGACTGGAAGTTCTGGGAATGGGGCAGGACCAGACACAAGGTGGATGCCGGCCGGAGCCGGGAGAACCAGGCCCTGGATGCCCTGACGAACGCGAAGGATCAGGTCTCTCTCGAAGTGAAGAGCGCTTATCTTCTGATGCGGGAAGCGGAAAAGAGAGTCTTCGTGGCCAAGAAAGCGATCGAACAGGCGGAGGAAAATTTCAGATTGAACGAGGAACGCTACAAGGAACAGGTGGCCACTTCCACAGACGTCCTGGATGCCCAGACCCTGCTCACCCGGGCAAAGTCGGATTATTTCAACGCGCTGAGCGACTACCATATCGCACTGACGAGGCTGGAGCGGTCGATGGGGAATCTAAACAAATAGGCTAAAGGCAAAGGGCTAAG
Source organism: Syntrophaceae bacterium UBA4054 (assembly GCA_002383495.1). Taxonomy (GTDB): domain Bacteria; phylum Desulfobacterota; class Syntrophia; order Syntrophales; family UBA4778; genus UBA4054. The sequence continues at coordinate 17,916 of DFZO01000058.1, forward strand.
GGCCAAGGGCGAAGGGCTAAAGGCAAAGGGCGAAGGGCTAAAGGCAAAGGGCGAAGGGCTAAAGGCAAAGGGCGAAGGGCTAAGGGCTAAAGGAGAAATAGGGATGGTTTTTCCTTTTGCCTTGCGTCTTTAGCCTTTTGCCCATTCTTTTATGGAGGTCTCATGAGCAGCGTGAAGCATCTTTTTCTTGCCGTTGCGGCGATATGTCTTCTTGTTTGGAGTCCCTCAGGGGGGAGGTGCGAGGACATCTATTCCCTCGACGATCTTTATCAGATAGCCTTAAAGAATTCCGAAAGGGTCAAGATCACAGAGGAGAACATCCGGATCGCCGAAGCCGGCAAGGACAAGGCCGTGGCGGGTCTCCTGCCCAGGCTTTCCGCATTTGGAGGATATATCGCCTATACGGATGATAAATACGCCATGACCACTTCGGGACCCACGGTCACCCAGCCCGACGGAGCGAAATCCTGGGGGGTGAAGCTGGACCAGACGCTTTATATGAACGGAAGGGAATTCACGAATCTTGCCATTTCAAAAGAAAATCTTCAGAAGAGCCGTTATGACCTGGATTCGGTGCGGGAGGATTATCTTCTCAGCGTTTCGTTCGCTTTCTATGATGTGCTGAAGGCGAAAAAGGCCCTTGAGATCGCCGATGCGAATCTGGAACGGCTCAGAAAATACCGGGACGCCGCCGCCACGAGGCTCCGCATCGGGGAAGTCACGAAGACGGTGCTTCTCAGGGCGGAGGGCGAGCTTTCGGGGGCGCTGTCGGAACAGATCAGGGCCGGCAACGCGCTGGCCCTGGCCAAGGCCGTCCTGGCGAGGGTTGCGGGGATCAATGGAGACTACAGTCTGAAGGAGCCCTATCAGGAAGATATCAAGACGGTTTCCCTGAAAGAATTGCAGGAGACGGCGGCAGCAAGCCGATCGGAGCTCAAGAGCCTTGAGCTTCAGAAAAAAATCACGGAAGATCAGGTGCGCTCCGCGAAGAGCGGTTTCTGGCCGACCGTGACCGTCACGGCGGGCTACACCGGGCAGGATCAAAGCCCTTCGCCGGCGACGCTTGTCCGGGACAGCACGTACGGCGGCGTGTCTCTGAACTATCCGTTCTTTGAGGGAGGCCTGAGGCGGGCGGAAGTGAATGAAGCAAAGACAAAGCAAAGGCAGGCAGAGCTCGCTTACCGCGATGTCCTTAAAAGCGTCCAGATCGATGTCCAGAACGCGTACCTGGATCTTGCGACCCAGAAGGGTATCGTGAAATTCCTTCAAGACCAGCTCGTCTTTGCCAGAGATAATTTTAATGCCGTATCGAAGCAGTTTGACTTCGGGCTGGCTCACAGCATTGATGTGATCGACGCGAACAATCTCCTCCTCTCCGCGCAGAGGCAGCTGGCGGATGCGACCTACAATTATCATGTGTCCATATTAAAATTGAAACGGGCGACGGGAAAACGTCTTGAGACGGCGGGTCGGACGTCGTGAAGCGTAAAACGTGAAGCGTAAGGCGTAAGGCGTTAATGTCCTGATACAAGCGGCAGGATGCAGAGAACAAATCCTAAATCCTAAAAAGTACGCAGGATACAGGATGCAAGAAGATGTTTTTAACTAGAAACTGGAAACCAGAAACGAAAAACGAAATACTTTGGAAAGGGTCATGGGTGACATGGGAAAGAGATCGACAGGCGTGAAGGTCCTGGTATGGTTTGCTGCGGCACTGGTCCTGATGACGGCCGGATGCAAGAAGAAGGAGGCCCCGTCTGCGGAGCGGGTTATCAATGTTCAGACCCTGGCCGCTGAGCAGAAGTCCTTCCGGCCCCTGGTGGAGGCGGTCGGGACTCTGAAACCCGATCAGGAGGTCATTGCAAGCAGCCAGGTGGAAGGGTTGCTCAAACAGGTCCGGGTGGACGAAGGAACGCCCGTGTCCAGGGGGATGGTTCTTGCCTCCGTCGACGATACGGACTACCGCCTGGAGGTGCGCAGGGCCGAGGCGGCCCTGAAGCAGACGGAAGCCACGCTGGCCAACACAAAGGTCGAGTACCAGAGAAAAAACGAGCTCTTCAAGGAACAGCTGGTCACCCAGCAGCAGTATGACGACGTGACGACCCGGATGGCCCTTGCCGATGCCGAGGTGGACAGGGCGAAGGCCGCCCTCGACTTGGCGAAGGAAAGGTTTGCAAAAACTAAAATTTATTCTCCCCTGCAGGGCTACGTAAAGGAAAAGAAAGTCTCGGCGGGCGATTACGTCCGCAACGGGACCCCCCTTTTCTCGCTGATCAAAGTGGATCCGATCAAACTCCTTTTCACCGTGACAGAGAAGGATGTGGGAAAACTGAAAGTCGGACAACAGGTACAGTTCAAAGTGGATTCCATGCCGGGGAAAGAATTCACGGCCAGGGTGAGCATTGTCTATCCGAGCCTGGAGGAACGAACGCGAACGCTCCAGGTGGAAGCCCAGGCTTCGAACCGCGGCGGGCAGTTGAAGCCGGGTCTTTTTTCAAGGGTCATCCTTTACACCGAAGAGGCACGGATGATGATGGTGGTGCCCATTACATCTATTCTCTATGATTCAGAGTCCACCAAGATTTTTATCGTCGAGGGCGATCGTGCCAAGGAGAGGAAGGTGAAGCTGGGCGGCAAATACGGAGAATGGATTGAGGTTGTCGAAGGGTTGAAGGCGGGCGAGACCGTGGTCGTCGTAGGGCAGAATAACCTTGCAGAAGGAGTGAAAGTCCATGTGGCTCGCTGACACCTCGATCAAACGGCCGGTCTTTGCCACCATGCTCATCATGGCCATGGTGGTTCTCGGGATTGTGAGCTATCCGGACATCGGGGTAGACCTCTTTCCGAAGGTCGACTTTCCCATCATCAATATCACCACGAAACTCAAGGGCGCGAGCCCCGAAATCATGGATATCGATGTGACCGACAAGATCGAGGAATCGGTCAATACCATCAACGGCGTCAAGAGCATCACTTCCATGAGCGTGGAAGGTGCTTCCGTCGTTACGGTGGAATTTGTTCTCGAGCGGGATATCGATCTTGCCGTTCAGGACGTGAGAGAGAAGGTCTCCGTCATCCGGTCGAAACTCCCCACGGATATCGATGAACCCATTATTCAAAAGGTGGACCCAGACGCCAATCCCGTGATCTGGCTCAATCTCACGGGGAACAAGCCCGTTCGGGAACTTTCGACCTATGCCGACGAGGTTCTGAAGGAAAAACTTCAGCGGATTAATGAAGTGGGCGCTATCCGGATGTATGGATTGCGGCTCCGGCAGGCGAGAGTCTGGATCGATTCGGACCGGATGAGGGCTTACGGGATCGCATCGGGCGACATCCTGCAGGCTCTGAAACGGGAGAACGTGGAACTTCCGGGGGGGCGTATCGAAAGCATTTCCAAGGAATACGTCGTAAAAATAAAGGGCGAATTTGCCAAGGTTCCTGAGTTCAATGATCTCATCGTCGCCTATTACAACGGGGCGCCCGTGAGGCTCCGGGATATCGGCAAGGTCGAAGACGGCATGGAAGAAAAGCGTACCATTGCGAGGTTCAATGGGCGTCCTGCCGTGGGTCTGGGTGTGCAGAAACAATCGGGAACGAACACGGTGGAGGTGGTGGACCGCGTCAAAAAGGAACTGATCACGATCAAGAAAAACCTCCCGCCCGGAATGGATATCGGGATTGCCATCGATCAGTCGACATTCATCATACGCTCCATCAATGAAGTTCAGCACCATCTCATCATCGGAGGCTTTCTCGCTGTTCTGGCGGTCTTCATCTTTCTGAGGGAATGGCGGATCACGATCATCAGCGCTCTGGCTATTCCTGTCTCTGTCATCGCCACGTTCGCGCTGATCAGGGCCTTCAACTTCACCTTCAACAACATGACCATGCTGGCTCTCTCGCTCTCCGTGGGCCTCCTCATCGACGATGCCATCATTGTCATCGAAAATATCCACCGCCATATTGAGGACGGCATGGCACCCCGGGAGGCCGCGTCCTTTGCCACTTCGGAGATCGGTCTCGCCGTCATGGCCACGACCCTGGCCATCGTGGCCATCTTCCTCCCCGTGGCATTCATGAAAGGCATCATCGGGCGCTTTTTTCTCCAGTTCGCTCTCACCGTCGTTTTTTCCGTATTGGTTTCACTTCTCGTCTCTTTTACGCTGACGCCCATGATGGCGTCGATTTTCCTGAAACCGCACGACAAGCACGAGGAAGCGTCTTCAGGCTCACCTTCGCGGTTCCAGGCGATCCTGCAAATCGGCGAGAGGTGGGAGAGATTGTATAAGAAAACGGAAACGGCTTACCGGAGTCTCCTCGGGGTATCGCTGAACTACAGAAAGACGGTTCTGATCCTGGCCTTTTTGATCTTTATCGCAAGCCTCTATATTACGAAATTCATGGGGAAGGAGTTTGTCCCCCCGGAGGATCAGAGCGTATTCCTCGTGAGAATGGAGGCTCCCGTGGATTACTCCGTCGACAAGGCCGATGACATGTTCAAGCGGGCGGAGAAGATTGTAAAGGAAACGCCGGAAGTGAGGTCGGTTTTTTATATCCAGGGATACGGCCGCACGGTTCAGATCAACAAGGCTATTTTCTTTGTCAACCTGCTTAAAAAATCGGAAAGAAAGAAGAGTCAGGAGCAGATCAAAAAGGAACTGAGAAAGAAGTTCCTTGAAATTCCCGGTCTGAAAGGAACGGCGGAGGACATTTCACTGATCGGCGGCGGCGTCAGAAATGTTCCGATCCAGTACAGCATCCGGGGCAGCGATCTTTCGGCTCTTCAGTCTTATACCCAGCAGATCGTGGGGGAATTCTCCAAACTGCCGGGCATCGTGGATGTGGACACCTCTCTGGAGGCCGGACAGCCGGAGCTCAAGGTCTTCATCGACCGCGACAAGGCCGCCGACCTGGGTGTGAGTGTGGCGACCATCGCTGAGGCGGTGAACCTTCTGGTCAGCGGTGAACTGGATGTGACCAAATACAAGGACGAGGAGAGGGGGAGGCGCTATGATGTGCGGGTAAGGCTCAATGCCGCGGACCGGACCAATCCGTCCGATCTGGGAAAAATTTATGTGCGGGCAAAAGACGGAAGGCTCGTGGAGCTTGCCAATGTTGTCCGGATCAGGGAAGGGGGAGGCCCCAGTGTCATCAACCGCGTGGACCGGCAGAGGGCCATCACTGTCTATGCGAGCCTCGAAGGAAAGCCACTGGGGCAGGCCATGCAGGAGCTCGATACCATCGCGGCCAAAGTCCTTCCCATGGACTTCATCCCCAAGTACAAGGGGGCGGCCGAAACGATGGGTGAATCTTTTCAGTACCTCATGTTCGCCCTGATTCTCGGCGTGATGATGGCGTACATGGTTCTCGCGTCCCAGTTTGAGAGCTTTATTCATCCATTCACGGTGCTGCTCTCCATGCCCCTTTCATTTGTGGGGGCCTTCGGGGCTCTGCTGCTCTTCGGGAAGACCATCAGCATTTTCAGCCTCATCGGTCTGATACTGCTCATGGGGCTCGTGAAAAAGAACGCCATTCTCCTTGTGGATTACACCAACACGCTTCGCGAGCGCGGGATGTCCCGGAGGGAAGCCATTCTGCATGCCGGGCCGGTCAGACTCCGGCCGATTCTCATGACCACTTTTGCCATGGTCTTCGGAATGCTCCCGGTGGCCCTCGGTCTGGGGGAAGGGGCCGAAACCCGTTCGCCCATGGGAATTGCCGTCATCGGCGGTCTACTGACATCTCTCTTCCTAACCCTTGTCGTCGTTCCTGCAGCCTATGACTTCTTTGACGACTGGCAGGGCAGGATGAAGTGGAAAGGTACCTTCAGACTTTTCTTGCGAAGAAAGAAAGAGGCAACGAAAGGAGAGGAGCATCCATGAAGATGTTTATGGTCGTTTATCACGAGGCAGCGGACGAGTATGTCATTGCCGCATTCAAGAAGGCAGGCGTCCGGAGCTATACGAAGATGAAGGAATGCCATGGGGAAGGGACCGAGACGGAACCCAAGCTTGGGACGCATATCTGGCCCGGCAGGAACAATATTCTGATCCTCGCACTTCAGGACCAGGACGTACCTGCTGTCACGGACCTCATCCGGCAATTGAGGAAGGAACATCCCCGGGCCGGTGTCAAGGGGTTCTGTTTGCCCATGGACGAAACGGTCTGACAGGCTCTTGAAAAACGCTCATCCCCGCTTTCGCGGGGACGGCGTCTGCATGCTGCGCGGCGCCTCTCCCTTCGACAGGCTCAGGACAGGCTTGCAAATTGTCATGGTGAGCTTGTCGAACCATGACAATTTGCATCTAAGCGTTTTTGAACAGCCTGAAGCTTGTTTTGCGTCAGCTTTTCCTGCTCGTTTGGGTGAGAAACGTGGAAACGGTCTGCTTCACTTCCTTTTTCTTGCATTTGGGACAGATGACCTTTCCCCTGTCGTGCTCTGCGAGGGTTTGCACCAGGGAAAAGGTATGCTTGCAGACCTCACATCGATATTCGTACGTCGGCATTTCTCCTCCCTTCCGAACTATTCTTTTTCCACATACGCATAGGCGCTGTGGTTGTGAATGCTTTCCAGGTTCTCCGCTTCCACGCTGTACCAGGTGAAATTATCATCCTGATTCAATTTCTCCGCGACGCTTCTCACCACGTCCTCGGCAAACATGGGATTTTCATAAGCCTTCTCCGTGACGAATTTCTCGTCGACACGCTTGAGCAGGGAGTAGACCTCGCCGCTGGCCGAATCCTCCACGAGTTTGATGATATCCTCGATCCAGAAGAATCTTTTGAAGTTCAGGTTCACCTTGACGATGCTCCGCTGGTTGTGAGCGCCCAGATTGCTGATTTCCTTGGAACAGGGACATACGGTTGTTACGGGTACCGTCACGCCGACCATGAAATCCGTTTTCTCGCCCCTGTTCTCACCGCTGAAGCGGCAGACATATTCCATGAGGCTTTTTGCCCCTGAGGCAGGAGCGGTCTTTTCGATGAAATAGGGAAATTCGATCTCCATGTGCGCCGATTCGGCGTCGAGTTTTTCTTTTACTTTTTCCAGGATGGTTTTGAATGTCTTGATATTGATTTTTCCCCGGTACTCATTCAGGATCTCGATGAAACGGCTCATGTGGGTTCCCTTGAAATGATGGGGGAGATTCACATACATGTTGATCGTCGCGTTGACATGCTGAACGCCGTTGGCGCGGTCGAGCACCAGGATGGGGTACTTGATGCCCTTCACGCCGACCTTCTTGATGTTGATATTTCTTTCGTCCGCCAGATTCTGAACGTCAACCATTTTGAACTGCAAATCCTAAATTCGAATTTCTAAATTCTAAACAATTCCAAATATTCAGATTCAAGTCTTTTGATGGTTCCGATTTGGGTATCGGAAGTATGCTTAGGATTTAGAGTTTAGTGCCTGATATTTAAGCATCATTTATATCAAATGAAACAATCGTGTCAAATGAAAGATGGCGTCAGCCGACGAGCTTGTTGCGGACGGCGTAGAGAGTGATCTCCGCGTTGTTTTTCATCTTCGTCTTTTCAAGAATATGACTTCGGTACGTGCTGATGGTCTTGACGCTGAGGAAAAGCTCGCCCGCGATCTCGGAGACCGTTTTCCCAGAGGCGATCATGAGCATGACCTGGTATTCGCGGTCGGAAAGAGTCTCATGGAGAGGCTTATCCGCATCGGCGTCCAGATAATAGGTCAGTTGTTCGGCGAGAGAGGAGCTGATGTAACGGCCGCCTTGAGAGATCTTGCGTATCGCCGACATCAATTCATTCGGAGCGCTTGCTTTTGTCAGGTAGCCCGAAGCGCCGGCCCGGAAAGCCCGGACGGCGTACTGTTCCTCCGGGTAGATGCTGAGGATGAGAACGGGAAGCCGGGGTCTTTCGTTCTTCAGTTCCTTCAAAATCTCAAGGCCGCTGCGTCCCGGCATGGATATGTCGAGGAGAATAAGGTCGTAGTTCTTTTTCCGGATATAATTCAGCACCTCCTGGCCGTTTTCCGCTTCATCCGCGACGATCATGTCGGGCGTGTCGGAAAGGATTTTTTTATATCCCTCGCGGACGATGGGATGATCGTCTGCGATGAGTATTCTGATTTTGTTCATGGTGCGTCTCCTTTCATCTGGAGGGGGATATGGATACGGACGGTTGTGCCACGTTTTTTTTTGCCGCAAATACGGACTTCGCCTCCCCAGTAACGGGCGCGCTCCCGGATGCCGAGCAGGCCGAAGGAGTTTGGTTTTGATATCTGATCATCCGTGATGCCTTTCCCGTTATCCGAAACCTCGAGTTTCACGGTGGATTTCGTGGCTTTCAAACGGACGGACGCCCTTGTCGCCTCGGCGTGGCGGGAGATGTTGGTGAGGGTCTCCTGGAAGATACGGAAAATGGTCGTGGAAAGGTCCGGGTCCAGAACCAGGTCGTCGGGATCGACGGTCACCCGGCACGTGATGCCCGTTCTTTTCTGAAACTCTCCGGCCTGCCAACCGATGGCCACCGCAAGACCAAGGTGGTCGAGCATCCCGGGCCGGAGGTCCATGTAAATCCTCTTGACGGTCGTCATGGTCATGTCGATCAGACGGGACATGGATTCTGTCTGATCGAGCAGGGACGATTGCTGTTGCGGAATTTCCTTTCGGAGTAGGATCAGGTCCGTGTTCAGGGCGGTCAGCAACTGACCCAGTTCATCATGGAGCTCTCGGGCGATGCGCGTTCGTTCCTTCTCGCGCACGGACTGGAGATGTGCGGAGAGGTTGCGCATCTGCTCGCGGGAACGCTCCAGTTCGTCTTTCGCCTTCTTGCGATCGGTGATGTCCTCATAGGTGATGACAATCTGTCTTTCTTTGAGGCTTTCGCCGATCCGCGACGCGCTGATCATGCAGTCGATATCACCGCCGTCCCGATGCTGGCAGGGAAACTCGGTGATGAATGTTTTTTTTCGCTCCAGGGTTGAATAGAGCTTCCGGGCGATTTCTTCGTATCCCGCTTCCGTCCGGTAGAGCACGCGTGTGCTCTTTCCCGTCAACTCTTCCTTCTTCCACCCGAAGACTGTTTCCACGCCGTCGTTCGCGAAAATGATGCGACGGTCACGCAGGCCGATGACGGCATGAGGGATGGATTCGAGAATGGAGGCCTCGAGAATCTCGAGTTCGGCCAGCTTGTTGCGGGCTTCGATCTGCTCCGTGATGTCCATGGAGTTTCCCAGGACGGCCCGTTCGCCCCTGTAATGTATGAAGGTGACCGTTTCCATGATCCAGCGGATGCCGCCGTCCTTCGTGATGATCCGGAATTCGTGCGGAGAACTTCGCCGCCCCTTAAGCATTTCCATGGCATTCTTTCTAACCATCTTCCGGTCTTCAGGATGAACGAGGCTCATGGAATTCATGCCCACCAGTTCCTGCTCACTGTAAGCTGCATACTTTGCGGCATTGTGATTGACAAACTGAAACCTGCCGTTCTGGACTACATAAACTCCCGCCTGGGAACTGCTGGCCATGGTTTCATAGGCCTCTTCGGCCTTTTTCCGATCGGAGATGTCCTTATAGGTGATGACAATCTGTCTTTTTTTGAGGCTTTCGCCGATCCGCGACGCGCTGATCATGCAGTCGATATCACCGCCGTCCCGACGCCGGCAGGGAAACTCGGTGATGAATGTTTTTTTTCGCTCCAGGGTTGAATAGAGCTTCCGGGCGATTTCTTCGTATCCCGCTTCCGTCCGGTAGAGCACGCGTGTGCTCTTTCCCGTCAACTCTTCCTTCTTCCACCCGAAGACTGTTTCCACGCCGTCGTTCGCGAAAATGATGCGACGGTCACGCAGGCCGATGACGGCATGAGGGATGGATTCGAGAATGGAGGCCTCGAGAATCTCGAGTTCGGCCAGCTTGTTGCGGGCTTCGATCTGCTCCGTGATGTCCATGGAGTTTCCCAGGACGGCCCGTTCGCCCCTGTAATGTATGAAGGTGACCGTTTCCATGATCCAGCGGATGCCGCCGTCTTTGGTAAGGGTGCGAAATTCGTAGGACGATGAAATTTCTCCTTTGAGCATGCGGATCGCGTTATCTCTCACGCGATCCCGGTCTTCAGGATGGACGAGGCTCATGGAGTTCATTCCCAGAAGTTCAGCCCTGTTGAAACCCCAGTATCTCGCCGCGTGATGATTGACGAATTGAAATTTTCCGTCCTGAAGCACATAAATCCCGGCCTGAGAGCTGTTCTCCAGCGTCCTGTAAAGATCCTCCTCAAAGAGGCAATCCATCTCCGGTTTATCAATCCGTTCGAGACGGCGTTTCAGCGCCGCGTTTTCCGTGATTAGCTGCACCTTTGTTTTATTTTGATCTCCGGTCATTGCTCATTCCACAAATGTTTCATTCATAATAAGTGACTTTTAGTATGAAGGGGCAGGTTTGTCAATTTTTTCATGCGAATGTTTTCTGCTCAAAAAGGTTGACAAGGCGGGTCAAGTCCGGTAAGAAAGAGTCGACTCAACGTCATTCTTGATTCACTCTCAACAGATTTCCCTTTAAGCATCGAAGCGGAAAATCGCCCTGTCATGATTTAACAAAAAGGAGGAACGTTATGGTAGGACGACGCACCATTATGACGCTGGGCCTGATCGCCCTGTTCCTGCTCATTGTTATCAAAGGGACCGGGTTTGCCGATGTGAGATACAAGGTCAGATCCGGAGACAATCTATCCAAAATCGCGAAAAAACACGGCGTCACCCCCCAGGCGCTGCGCAATGCCAATCATCTTAAAAGCGACACGCTCAAAGTCAGGCAGGTCCTTGTCATCCCCGGACATAAAGGCAAGATCAAAAAGGCTTCAAAAGAAAGAAAGAAGCTGCCGGCGGACCGCGAAATCTATGTCGTGAAAAAGGGCGATACTGTTTACAGCGTGGCTGAGGATGCCGGTATTTCCGTTAAAGCGTTGAGAAAAATGAACCGTCTCAGTTCCAAAAGGCTCAAGCGGGGGCAGCGAATCGTTGTCCCGAAGCGCGAGACACTGAATGAGGTGGATGAACTTGGAGACGCAGACGATGCGGCGTCGGTAGAGACGGCCGCGAACGATGAGGATAAAGAGGCGAATGCCAGGGCCCTGGGAAAATGGAAGAGCCCTGATGAGCGGAAACTTTTCGTCAGGATGACCCGGACCTTCCTCGGCGTTCCCTATCGTCTGGGCGGTACGACCATGAAGGGAATTGATTGTTCGGCCTTCGTCAAACGTCTTTACGAGATTTTTGACATCCAGCTTCCCAGGACGGCGAGAGAGCAGGCCAAGGTCGGAAAGCGCGTCGCGAAGGATCAACTGGAAGAGGGCGATCTTGTGTTCTTCAAGACACGCTCGCGCCGCGTGACGGGGCACGTGGGGATTTATATTGGAAACAATGAATTCATCCACGCGTCGGGGAAAAACCGGGGGACCAAGCTCGACAGTCTGGAGTCTGACTATTACAGCAAGCGTTTCGTCCGGGGCGTCCGGGTGATGGAACTTGAACCGGAGCTCGCGAGAAAACTATAGCAGCCTGATGAAAAGCGTGTTTTTCAACATTCTTATAGAATCCGCATCCTCTTCAAATCTCCGATTTCTTCTTTGGACATCATCCTGCTGAGGACACGCTCTTCCAGGAGATCCAAGGCCGTCGACTGATGTTCCTTTACAGCCTCCTGGAACCGATACCAGTGACTCTCTTTATAATGCAGGATATCCCTCCAGTGATAGGCCCCTTTCTGAATGTCCCATCGTGTCAGATACCTGACAAAAGGAATCGCCGCTTGTGCAGCATCCGTCAGCCAGGCCTCCCGATTGTATTCGTCGAGAGGTTCTTTCCCGTAGTCCTCCGAAGTGCTGCGGCTCACGTATCGATCGATTCTGCCCTGTGATGCGCGGTTTTCGGGATCGTCATCTCCCATATCGTCTCTCAAGTCACGGATAAGGGCATGGCTGTCACGCTCGACAGACTGCTGCGGGCAGGAGGGATCCGCGGCTCTGCGAAGTTTTTCGAAGAGGCATCGTGCTGCATCGAGAAACCTCGATATGTTATCCACCTCGCAGTTCTCCGCGGTGAGTCTCCGATCCTTCCACTTGCAGGCGGGCAGGTCGGGGACGATCTGCGCGTCCACGTGACCGATATTGGGGAGCGCCTGTTCGAAGAGACCTTTGAAGGCGTTGAAGCTGTCGTAAAATCCGGTGAAATTCTGGTGGGACCAGGTGTCCGCATAGCTGTGACAGGCGATGCCGATCCGGTAAACGTCTTCGCTCCGGATGGCCGCGTCCATGATGTCGGCGGCGTTCACGCTTCCGGGTGTGGTATTGAGGATGTGCATCTTGCCGTCGCGGCGCGAGGCACAGGGATGCATCGGGTCTCCGGGGATGAAATGAAAAACGAGATAGACCCTCAGGAGTTCGTTCCGGGGCTTGGTAATGGCGGCCGTCTGGCTGATGTAGTTGGTATAATATTCGGACTCCCCCCGGTTCACTTCATAGGCGATGGTATTGTCATCCACATACTGGGAGGCGTACGCGATGATTCGTGCGTCTTTCGGCCGGAACCCCGCTTTCACGGCAATCAGGTACGTCATGTAGTAGTGAAACTCGGTATCCACAAAGACACCCTATGCCATTTCATGACTGCAACCGGGAAGCGGAGGTTCCTCAGCCCGCCAGGAGCTCTTCGACGTTCACATGTGTTCGAACCAGCCTTTCAAGCTGATCGATTTTTTCGTGATCGTCCTTCGTCAACAGCGGCTCCATGACGTCCATCTGCCGGGCAATCTGAAATGTATCGGCGGGCACAAGAAGCAGGGGGATGTTCTTTTCCTTCGCCGCCGCAATGATTTTTGCGGAGGGGAATATGTTGCCCGTGAGGACCACGCAGGCCGCGTCGCTGTCCAGAGAGGCAAGGATCATGTCGGTTCTGTCGCCGCTTGTTATGACCACCTTATTTTCTTCTTTGAAAAGGGGATTTTCCTGGGCGGCGTGAACGTGCATCGTCCCGATAAAGACATTCTCAATGACCTTGTGCAGCTGATCCTCGCCGCTGACCACCTTCGCGAAAAGCCGTTCAGCGAGATATCCGACGCTGAACGTCGTCAGCTCCTTCTGAAAAGGGATCATCCCGAGGATGTTCAATCCCGACGCAGCAAGGGAGGCAAGGTGGCTGTCTTTGAACTCTTCAAGGTTGGGGATCTTGTTCAGGATGACGCCGCCGAAGTTGATGCTCGCCATATCAATGCGTTTTTTCAGGAAGGTCAGATCATCCAGGATGGCGTTCTCATCTCCGCTTGCGACGAGAACAAGCTTGCTTCCCGTGTACGATGCGATGGAAAGGACATCCAGATGGACGGAGATGCCGTAGTGGATCTCTTTTCCCCCTTCGATGAAGACAATGTCCTTGTCCTTTCCAACGTCGGAAAGAATGCTGTCGAGTTTTTCCCGGAGCGTTTTTTCGTTATACATGAACCGCAGCTTGGAGTGATCGAAGCCGATGGAGATATCATCAGGGATCTCCTCGAGACCGAAGATGTTCGTGATAAGAGCGGAGTCGTAGTCCCACAATCTCTTTTTCCGGTAGAGCATGCGGTCCCCAAGAGGTTTTGCGTAGCCTATTTTTTTCTTCAGCACCTTTGCTAGACCCACAATGAGACTGGTTTTCCCCGTGCTCCGGCATATGGATCCTATGATGAGTTTGTCCATTTCTTGTTACCTCTTTACCGGGTTAAAAGTTTAAGGCTAAAGGCTAAAGGCTAAAGGCAGCAAGACACCTTTGAAGCATTAAGCATTCTCAAATTGTTTATCCCTTACGCCCTTTGCCATTCGTCCTTCGCCTGCTTTGTAAGGAGGATTCGGACGTCCACCGCCTTTACCCCCGTCCCTTGTTCATATATCAAAAGCGGATTTATTTCTATATCGGAAATATGGCGGCATTTCTGTATGACGGATCCCAGCTTTATAATCGCGTCGACCAGGCCGTCCGTGTCCTTCATTTTTTCACCCCGGACACCCAGGAGCAGAGGATAGGATTTGATCTCCTTGATCATCCGGAGGATTTCCTTTCGGTCCAGCGGAAGCGCCCTGAAGGTCACATCTTTCATGACCTCCACATAGATTCCCCCGAGACCCACCATCACGATGGGGCCGAAGATATTGTCTTTCCGGGCGCCGGCGATGATTTCCGTTCCGTGCTGAGCCATTTCCGTCACTTCCACGCCTTCGATGACCGCCTGCGGAACGGCTGTCCGGCAGTTCCGCATGATGGCCTCGTAGCCGTCGATCACTTCATCCCTGTTCAGCAGGTCCAGAACCACTCCGCCCGCGTCACTCTTGTGCAGGATGTCTTTTGAAACGACCTTCAGAACGACAGGGTAACCTATGTCTTCCGCAAGTTTTACGGCATCATGTATGCTTCGCGCAATGGCGCTTCGGGGAACGCGGATACCGGCGCTTGTCATAACACTCTGGGCCTCATGGGAAAAAAGGAATGCCCGGCCCTTTTTCAGCGCCTGCAAAGTAATCGCATCTATGGCATCAACATCCACCGGGGCATCTTCGATTGGACCGGGTTGATCGGCAAGGTGACGGTAGTAGAAATACATGGCTCCCAGGGGGGAGACGGCTTCGTAAACATCATCGAAGACGGACACACCGCGCTTTTCAAGAGACTGGATGTCCCGTGTCGTGCTCTCGCCTCCCAGGAGGGAGAAGGCGGCCGGTTTTCCCTGGAGCTTGAACCTGGCGCTGTTCGTAGCGATCATATCGGAGAGATTTTCTTTGTCGAAGACCGCCGTTTCGCAGTAGAGGCCGAGAACGGAATGGACTTTATCGAGCTTGAGCGCCGCTTCAAAGGCGGCGTTGTAATCCCGCGTCTTCGCCTCCGCGGTCATGTCCACGGGGTTTTTCGCCGAGCCGTAGGCTGGGACCGCGGGGGAGAAAACGTCCTTGAGTTTCCCCGTGTCGTCGTAAAGCTGGATGCCGTATTTTTCGCAGGCATCGGCGGCGAGGACTCCGATGCCTCCGCCATTGGTAATGATCAGCGTGTTCTCCCCTCGCGGCAGCGGGTTGTTGGAGAAAAAATCACACCAGTCGAAAGCGTCTTTGATGCTCTCCGCCCTCAGGATCCCGCACTGTCTCATCACGTGATCAAAGACCTCATCCGAGCCGGCCAGCGAACCCGTGTGTGAAGCTGCCGCCAGAGCCCCTTTTTCGGAGCGGCCCGATTTGATCACGATGACGGGTTTTACGGCCGCGGCCTTTTTCAATTGACGGGCCAGTTTTTCACCGTCTTTCACGCCCTCTATGTACATGAGGATAATTTTCGTCTGATTCTGGGGAACCAGATATTCCAGAAGGTCCGCCTCGTCGATATCGGATTTGTTTCCCACGGACACCATGGCGGAGAGGCCGATATTCTCGGCGGCCGTTTTCCCGATCATGGCGAGCCCGATGGCGCCGCTCTGGGTGATGATGCCCACGCTTCCCCTGGAGACGTATTCGGAACCGAAGGTGCAGTTGAGGGATGCCGCGGACGAATAGAGGCCGAATATGTTCGGTCCCAGGATGCCCATGCCGTGCCCCCGGGCATACGAGACGATGGCCTTTTCTTCATCCGTATTTCCGACTTCCGAGAAGCCGGAGGTGATGATCACGGAGAACTTGATACCCTTGCGGGAACAGCGCTTGACGGCGTCGAGAACCTTTGGAGCCGGAATGGAAATGCAGGCCACATCGATCTCATCCTCAATCTCCCCGATGTCCCGGTAAGCCCTGAGTCCCTGTATCTCGCCTCCCAGCGGGTTGACCGGGTAAATCTTCCCCGGAAAGCCTCCGGCCAGAATATTCCTGACGAGACTGTAGCCGATTTTTTTTGCATCGTTCGACGCGCCGATGACGGCTATGGATTTCGGTTCGAAAAGATATTTGATATTTTGCTTCATACAGGTCACTTATTGAAAGCCATTTTGAGTTCGTATACTCCGGATTCAATTCTTTTTTCCATATCAAATCCCATCTTTTCAAAGACGTGAAGCATGGGCCTGTTCTCCACCAGAACCTCCGCCGTGAAGCCGAGAAGCCCCTGCCGCCTGGCCAGGTAGGTGAGATAGGAAAGCAGTTCCGTTGCGATTCCCTGGTTGTGATGATCATCGCGCACGGCAAAGGCGACCTCCGCCGCATGCGCTGCCTCGTCTATGGCGTACTGACCTGCGCCGATGATCTCTTCTTTTCCCTCTTCGCCCATCACGGCGAGAAGCTCCACCTGTGTCGTGTAATCGATGACGACAAAATCCTGGAGTCTCTCGTGGGGCATGTCTTTCCGGTAGGATATGAAACGCCGGTACATGGCGTCATCCGACAGGGAATAGAAAAAGTCTTTCAGCAGGGGTTCATCGCTGATTTTGACGGGTCTGAAGAAGATGGTGAGTCCTGTTTTGGTGGTTCGCCAGGATTCGAGTTCTTCGGGATAGATGCCCCTCTCGCCGGGGATGAAGGCCTGGTCCTGGTAGATGAGGCCGGCCTTTTTGGCCTCGGAGATGAGGGAGGGGCGGAACTTCGGATGGGCGATGGCAATGAGCTCCATGGCCCGCTCCCGGATGGTCTTGCCGTGGAGGTAGGCGATGCCGTATTCGGTGACCACGTAATGAATGTCGCCCCGGATGAGGGTGGCCCCGGCCCCCTCTTTGAGGGACGGAACGATGCGGGAGACGACATCGGAGGCCGCGGTGGACTGCATGGCGAGAATGGTCTTTCCGCCCCGGGAGAGGACGGCCCCCCTCATGAAGTCGGCCTGGCCGCCCACGCCGCTGTGAAAGGTCCGGCCGATGGATTCCGCCGTGGCCTGGCCCGTGAGATCGATCTCGAGGGCGCTGTTGATGGCGACCATGTTATCGTGCTGGGCGATGACCAGGGGGTTATTGGTATAGTCGATGGTGCGAAACTCGATGGAGGGATTGTCGTGGAGGTACTCGTAGGTGGCGCGATGGCCCATGCAGAAGGTGGCCACGGTCTTGCCGCGGTTCACGTTCTTGCGGGTGTTGTCGATGACGCCCTTCTTCATGAGCTCGACGATCCCGTCGCTGATGAGTTCGGTGTGGATTCCCAGGTGCTTTTTCTCCGAGAGATTGGCGAGAATGGCGTTGGGGATCGTCCCGTAGCCCACCTGGATGGTGTCGCCGTCCTCGATCAGACGCGCCACGTATTTTCCGATCCGCGGGGCGATCTCGGTATCGGCCTCGGGGCTGTATTCCAGAAGGGTTTCGTCACGGGGCACAATGAAGTCGATGTCATCGATGTGAAGGAAGGTGTCCCCGTGAATCCGGGGCATCTGAACGTTGACCTGGGCCACCACGACCGAGGCCTTCTCCACGGCAGCCTTGACGATGTCCACGCTCACCCCCAGGCTCATGTAGCCGTGGAAGTCGGGGGGCGAGGTCTGAATGAGGGCCACGTCCACTCTTGCCAGTCCGCGCCGGAAGAGATCGGGGACCTGGTAGAGGAAGATGGGGGTGTAGTCGGCCGCTCCCGTGTTGACGGCGTCCCGGGTGCTGTCGCCGATGAAGAAGGAGTTGTGGCGGAAGTTCTGCTTGAACTTCTCCGTGGCATAGGGGGCTACCCCCAGGCTCCGGACGTGGAGCACCTCGGCGTCAAAAAAGGCCTTGGGGTTCGACTTCACGTACCGGATCATCCCCTGAACCAGGTGCTGGGGCTCGGCACAGGCCGATCCGATGAAAATGGTGTCCCCCCGGTGAATGCGGCCGAAGATCACGTCTTCCGCGGCAAACTTCTCAGGGTAAATCCCGCGCCAGTGATCGAGGGGCATAGAAAAAGTCCTGAAAAAGGGTTCAAGGATCCAAGGGGTCCAGGGTCCAAGCGAAAAAACTTATACTCCTTATACACCAGAAAAGGGCTTTAGGGAAGATGATGAATAATATCGGCTGCGCTTTTGATAATGAGGTCCGCGCCGGCTTCAGCGAGAGCATCTGCTCCGGAATAACCCGTGAGGACCCCCACAGTTAATGTCCCGGCTTCTTTCCCGATCCGGATGTCCATGGGATGGTCTCCAACCATTGCGGAGGTCCCGGCTTTTACTCCCAGGTTTCTCAGAACAGTCAGAAGATGCTCGGGGTGAGGCTTCACGCTCCGCGT
The DNA here is from genome assembly GCA_002383495.1 of Syntrophaceae bacterium UBA4054. Lineage (GTDB taxonomy): Bacteria > Desulfobacterota > Syntrophia > Syntrophales > UBA4778 > UBA4054. Next base: position 36,060 of record DFZO01000058.1, read on the forward strand.
TGATTCCCGGGTAACGACCGTGTGACAGAAAGAGGAGATATCAGGGAAGACTTCCATCACAGCCTCGCTGCAATTCCGGGTGGCGATGCCGATCTTGACCCGGCGGGCCTTCAGTTCAAAAAGCATCTCTTTGATGCCCTTTATGAGTTCTCCCCGTCTGGCGCCTTCAATTTCGATATCGCGGATGAGATTGCAGGCCCTCCGGAAAAATTCCTCGCCCTTCGCAGGTTGGTTTTTATCGAGGATCACTTTTCCCTCCTCGATCATTTCCAGAACAAAAAGGCTGCGCAGGCCGTCCATGTGGACCCCATAGGAAAGGAGAAGCTCCATGACCGAGTTCCGCATCATGGAAAAGTCGATGTTGAGCTTGGCAAGCGTGCCATCGAAATCGAAAACGACTGCGTCGCAGTTCAGAGTCTTGAGTTTAGAGTCTCGAATTGAATGCATCGGTAAAATTCCTTGTTAAGCGGTTCAGCCAGGCTTTATGCGGGTTCGCGCCTGCACGGGAAGGATATAAAACAATGTTTCTCTTGAACCCTTGAATCCTGCTGTCACTCTGAGCCTGTCGAAGAGCCTTGAACCCTTTTTTTAACTCTGAACTATTTTTTCTGGTTCCCCGTCAGGTATTCTGCCGCCAGGACTTTCTTGAACGTTCTGTTTCCGTTCAGGTCGGGGATCTCAAAGTCAAAAACGATTTTGAAAAAACTCATGACGATGCTGAAGGTGGCGCCCCAGAGAATTTCTTCCTCACCCCTCTCATCCTTTGCGATGAAACAGGGGAAATGCCGGATCCCGCTGATATTGTCCCTCAGCTTATAATCGGTCTCGATCGTGTAAAGCCCATAATTGTTTGCATCAAAAAAATCCTTCAGGGGCAGTTCAAGGATTTTTTCCACCTCGAAATTCGGCCTGGGCTTCCAGTCGCGCTTCACATATCCAACCAGGGGAAAAATCACTCTGGTAAAGGCAATCAACGGACGGCAGGGGAGGGGACCCAGGCATTGCACGTTGAACGGGCTGATGCCCAGCTCTTCCCAGGCCTCGCGGACGGCATTGGTCAGAAAGAGAAGAATGGTCTGGAAGTCGGCCTTTCCCCGTTTTCTGGCATAGGCCATTGCATCCCCCCGCAAAACCGGCGGAAATCCGGCTGCGACGAAACGGCTCAGAATCGGGTCGGCGACGTGATGGAACATCCCGCCGGGACAGCTGATATCGCCGCTCTGCACCACCCCGGAGGAACGTTTCATGAGCTTGAAGACAAAATCGCCCTGTCCCTCCGACGGGTTCTTTCCTTCCCTGAAGAAGAGAGGAAGAAGAACGCCTGCCGGTCTCCAGGACTCTCTGCTTTCATTCGGCGCGGCGATGAAGTTCATGGTTTCACAAAAGTCAATGCGGGCGTTTCCAAGTTTTTCCACGGCAAGTCGGAGAAATTTTTCGCGCTGTGAAAGGATTTCGAGATTCGTCATGACGGATAAACCTCGTATTTTCCAATGAGGCTCCTGATTTTTCTTTCATACCAGCATCCGAAGGGAAAGGGTTCCAGAAAACCGCAGTGGCCGCCGTTGCTCTGCATCAGGGGTTTCAGATATCCATTGTGCTTCAGACCACGGATATCATCGGCGGAAATGATGGGGTCGTCATCGGCGGAGATGGTGGTCACGGGGACGGAAAGGCCCGCCAGGGCTTCCCCCGCAAGGGTATACTGTCGGAAGTAGTCCCTGTATGTGGGGAATTCCGGGTAGTATTTCATAACCGATTCCGTCATTTCCATGCAGGTCCGGAGTTTCAGGGTGCCGGCGAAGTCGTATTGATGGGGGAAGAGGGCCTGTTTTTTCAAAAGGGACCGTTTCCACTTTCTCAGAAAATAATGGCGGTAAAAGCTTTCATCAATGGCGACGGTTGCCTTGTGGGGGTCCATGGATGGGCTGATGCAGATGACCTCTCGCAGGTTCGGAATCATTGAACGAGATGCCCTCAGGGCGATGCGAAGGGCGAAATTACCACCCAGGGAAAACCCCGCGACGAAAAAAGGGCCTCTTGCGAGGCTCGAAACCCGGCATGCCGCATGAAACACCTCTTCGATCCGCGCGCCGTGAAAAAGTCCCGCATTGAGATGATGACTTTTTCCGTGGTCTCTCAGATTGAGCCTGAAGACGTCGCAGCCCTTTGAGAAGAGATAGCGCCCCGTCGAAAGCATGTACGTGGACTCGGAACTTCCCTCCCAGCCGTGTATCAGAAGCACAAGAGGACAACCTTCTTTCCCGGTCTGTTGAGAGTGATAACCCAGAAGGCGGACCCCTTTTCCCGCGTCCAGAACGACTTCCCGGGCTGACTCCAGCATGGGGTTTTCACCCAGGGCCCTGATTTTGAGGCTTCCGAAAATAGTCTGTAAGTGCGGATTTTTTGCCCAGGGCTGGGGTTTGAAATGACCCTCCGCCATGGATTCAATGGAACTATTCATTGTTTTCAGTTCACTTCTTATGATTCTCTGTTGACTTCATAATAAGCCAGATATTATTATGGAACATACGCTTGTGGATTGTCAAGTCGCGGGGCCATCCATGGAAACCGGGCCATGAAAGGGAAATCTCTTAAGCTGTCGGCTTATGTCATCTTTTTAATCACGTTCCTGGCTCCTGCGAATCAGACCCGGGGGATGGATTCTGGAAGACCCATGAAATCGATTCAAGAGAATAAAGAGGAAGTTATCGTACTGCCGGCCCCGGAGAAGCGGGGCTCCCTGTCTCTGGAGGAAGCCCTTTACAAGCGGGAATCGGTCCGCAGCTTTTCGCCGGAGCCCCTGACGATGAAAGAGATCTCCCAGATTCTCTGGGCGGCCCAGGGCACGACCCGCCACTGGGGCGGCAGGACATCGCCCTCAGCGGGCGCCCTTTATCCCCTGGAAGTCTACATGGCCCTTCCGGAGGGGCTTTACAAATACGTTCCAAGTCTGCATCAAATGCTTCAGGTTTCCAAAAGGAATCTTATGGTGTCTCTTTCAGATGCAGCGCTGGGCCAGGGATGCATAAGGGAAGCGCCGGCCGTCGTGATCATCACGGCGGTCTATAAGCGGATTGAAGGAAAATACGGCAGCCGCGGAGAACGCTACGTCAAGATCGAAGTCGGCCACGCCGCGCAGAATATTCTCCTCCAGGCGGTTTCTCTGGGACTCAGCGCCGTGCCCGTGGGAGCCTTCCATGACGAGAAAGTGCGCCGGATCATGGCCATACCTGATGATCACAAGCCCCTCTATCTCATTCCTGTGGGTCATGGAAGAAGATAGCGCGGAACCGTCCGTAATTTTTGTTGCAAAAAAAAGGCAAATTTCATAGTATTCGACGTCCTGTCAGAGCTATCCGGCAAAATGCCGTTTTGATAAGGGATCGATGAAATTGACATAGAAGGAGGAATCATGGAAGTGACATCTCAACCCAAGCGTTCGCTTGATAAAATCATTGAAGAGCAGATTGTGAGATGGCAGGTGGATCAGAAAAAGAAATACAAGAAACCGATTCGCCCCGTCATTACCCTGTCGAGGGTGCCCGGAGCGGGCGGAAGCGTTTTATCCCAGCGGCTTGCGCAGGATCTCAAGATCGATCTGTTCGACCAAAAAATAGTTGAGGAAATAGCCAAGAGCTCCAAAGTGAGCGAAAAAGTCGTTCAGACCCTCGACGAGCAGGACCGCTCCATTCTGGATGACTGGATCCGGATGCTGGGCGAGGGATACCTGTGGTCTTATGAGTATTTAAAACATCTCACGAAGGTCGTGGGCACCATCGGCGCACACGGTCATGCCTTGATCCTCGGCCGGGGAGCGAGTTTCATCCTGCCGCAGGAAGTATCCCTTCGCGTTCTCGTTCTGGCGCCGCTGCAGACGCGGATCGACAATGTCATGAGAGGTTACGGCGCTTCCGCCAGTGAGGCGAAACGTCGCGTCCTTCGCACGGAATCGGACCGCAGGGCTTTCGTTCGCAAATATTTCAATGCCGACATGACGGACCCCCTGAATTATGATCTGGTCATCAACACGAAGAATCTGAGCATTGACGCGGCCGTCAAGATCGTAGAGGAGGCCTTCAATTCACGGGAGTGGTATAATTACAACGTGAGAAAGTGATTCGAGAAGTTGCGAGGATGAGAAGCTGAGAAGATGCGAATAAAAAAATAAGAAAGAAAAATGATATAGTAAAGTAGAAGGGCCGTTTCGGGTGTCAATCGAAGCGGCCCTTTTTGTAATGGCTTTTTACATTTTTGTCGCAACTTCATAACTTCTTATCTTCGCAACTTCCATCTTTTCATGGTCTGAACGTCATTTTCAATTCACTGAGTCCGGCGATGTTTCTTTTTTCGATGTCGAAACCGCCTTTCTCAAAGACGTGGAGCATGGGGGCGTTATCGAAAAACACCTCCGCCGTGAAGCCCAGGAGCCCCTGCCTCTTGGCCAGGTAGGTGAGATAGGATAGAAGTTCCGTCCCGACTCCCTGGTCGTGAAAGTCGTCCCGGACAGCGAAGGCGATTTCCGCCGTATGGGTGTCCGGATCCGTAAAATATCGCCCGACGCCGACAATTTTCTCCTTTCCCTCCTCACCCATGACGGCAAAGATGGCCATCTCACGCGTATAGTCGATGATTACGAGCTCCTGAAGTCGTTCATGGGGCAAGTGGTAGCGCGCGGAAAGGAATCTGCGGTAGAGGCTCTGATCGGAGAGGGAGTAGACGAAGTCTTTCAGCAGGGGTTCATCGC
>DFZO01000032.1 GCA_002383495.1 Syntrophaceae bacterium UBA4054
TGATAATACTGGATTCCGGCTTTCGCCGGAATGACAAAATTGCCGATTTTATACAATTATGCAAAGGTCTCGAGGCGTAAAGCGCGTTTAAAAGATAGTAAACATCACGTTAAGGGAAGTAAGCTATTTTTTTCGCCCGATCTGACCGGCGTCACGCCAGCCTACGACGCGGATTCCCTTGTGACTGTAATTTTCCGTTCCACCGTATACCAGGGTCGGTTGTATTGCCATGTCTCCCGCCAGGGCCATCCATTTTTCCAGACCGGCGAAGAAGTCGCGCGCCACGGTCTTGCCGGCCTTGATCTCGATCGGAAGGATTCTCCCTTCCCGCTCGATCAGAACATCCACCTCAACGCCATTGCTGTCGCGCCAGAAATAGAGGCCCGGGCGCTCTCCGCTATTGAAAATCGATTTCACGATCTCGGCCATTACAAATGTCTCGAAGAGGTTGCCTCTCAGCGGGTGCGTCTCCATCTGCTCAGGTGTTTGGATGCCGAGCAGCCAGGATGCGAGACCGACATCGTAGAAGTAGAGCTTGGACGCTTTGATCAGCCGTTTGTTGAAGTTCGCGTGATGCGGACGGAGCTGGAACACTATGTAACTGGCCTCCAGCACGGATATCCAGGCTTTCGCGGTATTGTGGGTAATGCCGCACTCCGCGGCGACAGCTGAGTAATTAAGGAGTTGCCCGGTGCGTCCTGCGCAGAGACGCACGAATCGCTGAAAGGTCTCCAGTTCCTGCACCCGAAGAACCTGCCGGACGTCGCGCTCCAGGTACGCCGTCACATAGGCGCCAAACCACGCCCGAACCGCCACGTCACGATCGTAAAGCGGTGGGTAACCGCCGCTGAATAGCATCCGGTCGATCGTTCTAGGCTGTTTGCCTGCCCAGGCTAGTTCACCCAACGAAAAGGGCAGCAGTTCGATGAAAGCGGTTCTTCCGGCCAGGGATTGGGTAATGCCGGACAAGAGCCCAAACTTCTGTGAGCCAGTTAAAATGAAGAGCCCCATGCGCCCGTCGGCGTCGACCTTGGACTGGAGATAGGAGAGAATGTCTGGGCAGCGCTGGACCTCGTCGAGAACGGCGCCGTCGGGAAAGCGCTCCAGAAAGGACCGGGGGTCGTCCCAAGCGGCAAGACGCACATCAGGATCCTCCAGGGATGCGTAAGGCTTGTCGGGGAAAACGACTTTCGCGAGCGTCGTCTTGCCGGACTGGCGCGGTCCGCTTATGGTAACGATAGGAAATCCCTTTAAAAGGGAATGAATCGTCTTTTCTGCCGCGCGCGGGATCATGAGGGATCAATAGCTTGATTTATGTTATTTGTCAATCTTATTCTCAATTATCATGCCATAAATGTAGTCCAATGAGTCTTCATAGCGTCGAGGCCAAGAGCCAGCGCCACGCAGGGCGGACATGGATGCCGATGCCATCCACCGTTTCATCCCATTCCTGGCCATCCGTCAGCATCAGGCCTTCGGCCGCTCCAACGCGCCGGCAAGCCGCCAGCAAACCATCCGTCTCGCGCGGCCTGTTTTCGTCCGTCAACTCAAAGGAGACCTGGACGGGGAAAACGCCCCCGTGCGAGTCCTTCACGACAAAGTCGCATTCCCTGTCTTCCGCGAAGTAGTGAATGCTGTAACCGCGGCGCAGGAGTTCGAGGAAAACGACGTTTTCGAGGGTGCGTCCTGCGTCCTGCGATGTTACGCGGCGGCATAGACCCGTGTCGGCGAGGTAGAGCTTCATCGGGTTCCTGTTCCGTGCATAAGAAGACTCGGAGAACTTCCTCACCGCAAAGACCAGCAGGCTGTCCTCGAAATTTCGGAAGTATTGAAAGAGAAGATCCTTCGAGAACGGAAACAAATCTTTGTATTGCTTATAGAAAGCAGTCAGGGATAGCCGGGTGGAGAAGGAAGAGAACAGCTTGTCCGCCAGGGCGTCGAAGAGAGCGATGTTCGTCATTTTGTATCGCTCGACGAGATCCCGGAAAAACATCGCCCGCAGGTATTCCTTCAGAAGCTTTGTCCGATCCAGCGGGCCGGCGGCCAGCGCCGCCTCGGGGAATCCGCCCCACTGTGCGTATTCCGAAAAAAGCCGCTTCGCCTCGCCCATCGCCTTTCCGTAAAGGGTCTCCGGGCCGGCGGGATCCAGTCCTCGCGCCTCAAGATATTCTTGAAAGGAAAAAGGGTAGACCGCCACGCTCCAAGCCCGCCCCCGAATGGCCGTGTCGACCTCGAGGGGCATCAGCTTCGACGACGAACCAGTCACGTAGACCGCAGCATTTTCGCGCTCCGTGATCCGTCGGCAGAAACGCTCCCAACCCTCCACGTGCTGAATTTCATCGAATAGATACACGACCTGACCGTCCGCCGGATTCGGCCTGATTTCCCGGAAGACCTCCTGGGCGGTCGGAAAATCCTCTGCTGTGAATCCCGTCAGCCGGTCGTCCTCGAAATCCAGGTAGAGGGCGGATTCGGCGTTCCGTCGGAAGATGTCGTAAAGAATGAAGGTTTTCCCGCTCCTCCGGATTCCATAGAGGATCACCGTCTTCCCGGGCGTGACCACATCCGCCTCCGGTCTCCGGACGATCCTCAAAACGGAATCAAGGATAAAGGCTTTATTCGAAAGGATAATCTCTTTTAAGGCGCCCCTTGATATCATTCATATCCTTATTATAAGGACTATTTACTTATTATTAATCCTTTTGTCAAGGACAATAAAAAACATTTGTGCCTGTTGCGTCAAAAAAAGCGGGAAAGGCGCGAAATGCGAGACGAGCGGGAAAAGCGTCTTTTGCGTCCATTTAAAATAAAGACGATATGCATTACGTATCAGATCGCATAACAGAGTTGAGATTCGATAAAAACTTCCATAAGGGCGTTACACTTATAGAGAGCGTGTCGGCTGTCACGTGTGTTTCTACGTTCTTGGAGACAATAAGGACTTTTCGGGTAGAGGGGTAACGTCGCTGGAAGAGCCTGATGCCTGAAAATCTCTTATCTTTCCAGTCAAAAGACGTCACGTATTTGACTTCTATCGGTGCAGGTTTTTTTACAGACCCTGTTACGAAATCGACCTCCAGTTCGCTTTCTGCGTAATAGCCGCAGGCGATATTGTTTCTTTTCAATTCTGTATATACGGCATTTTCTGCCTTGTTTCCCTGATCGTCCGGGCCGGTCAGCAGGGTTTTTACACCCATATCCCAGAAATAGAACTTTTTCTGCGAGTAGACTTTCTCAGAATATGACGTGGCCCATTTTTCAAGCGGCATGATGAGAAATGCGGCTTCCAGATAGCCGATGTATTCTTTCACCGTATCGAGGGAAAGTCCGAGAACCTTGGCCATCTTGTTAAAACTGGTTCTTGAACCGGTCGTTGAGCTGATCAATCTGAGCAGGTCTTTGAGCACGTAAGCCTTCTTGATAGGGTAGAGCCTTATAAGATCTCGTGCGAGAATATCATCAAGAAGGTTGCTCATATATTCCGTGGATGGTTTCAGTACCTGTTCCGGATAGCCCCCAATGGACAGGTATTCTTCAACAAGCTTTTCGAATTTGTAGTCCTCGGAAAGCTTGGGTACCGGCCCCCGGAACCGGATGAACTCTTGAAAGCTCAAGGGATAGACGACAGATATGATTTGGCGTCCTGTTAATTTACCTCCTTGTTTGGCAATCAGAGCGGATGCTGAACCGGTGCAAAATATTTTGAGTCGCTCGTTGTCGTAAAGGGCTTTGAGGTGCGCCTCCCAGTCGGGGATTTCCTGTATCTCGTCGAAGAAGAGATACAGCATCTTTTCTCGGCCGTGCATGAACTGCTTTCTCATGCTTTTCAGATGATCAGAAAGAGATATGCCGGCCAGCGCAGGGTGATCAAGGGCTAAATAAAAGATGTCTTTTCCCGGAATTCCTTTTCTCAAAAGGGCTTTGATAAATTGTTTCAGGATGGTGGTTTTGCCGACCCGCCGGCTGCCGACAAAAACTTCAACCTGCTTTCGCTGAAGGTAGGAGGGGACTTTTTCAAGCCAGGATTCTCGGTCAATACCCGTTTCAAAAGATTCTCCTTCCCACCAGGGGTTGAGGGTGTAATAGATGGTTTCCATGGGTTTTTTATAATCTAAATCGAAATATTTGTCAAAAAGTTTCGATTATGGTCGAAAGTATCGTCTGTCGCGTTAAAAAACAAGCGGGAAAGGCGCGAAATGCGAGACGAGCGGGAAAAGATTGCGTTCGTAGAGTCATCGCGTTTTTTGTGCCTGGTTTTTGTAGACAGCTCCGCCCTCTGGATTACATCCAGGGGGCTTTCGAGCCTGGTGGGAACCATAAATAATATTTGATATTATTATAAATTTTAACTGCTGCCGGTTTCCGTTTTGGAAACCGGTTCGATTTCGCCGACTTCTTTTCTCAACAAACGGATCTGTTCTTCAAGATTTTCATATTCTTGCATTTTTCTTTTCAGGAAGCGGTAAGTGATTCGCGCCTTCTCTTCAATTCCCGAAGGAGTCAGGATGTATAAGTAAGCTTTTTTATTGCTGGAGTTCTTGAAGTTGTGGGTTTTGACGAGACCTTTATGGATCAGGGCTTTCAGAATGAAATTGGCTTTGCCCAGGCTGATGCCGATCATTCGCGCCAGGTCGCGCTGTGTCATCTCAGGATTGTTTTTTAAAACCTGAAGGACACGCAGGACGTCTTCGCTTGAATCGCGTTTGTCTATTTCATTCATATAGAATACCGTAAAGCGTAAGTCGTGAAGCGTAAATCGTCTGAAGTGTCTGTTGCGGGAAGGAAACAATCAGGGGCTAAGCTACTTTTTCTCATCAGCTTCATCCTCAGACTTTTCAAATTTCAAAACTTTTGTTACGTGTTCCTTAAAGATCGGAACATTTTTTTTGAGTGTATCCCATACCGATTCCAAATCGATTCCGAAATAATTGTGGGCCAAAACATTTCTGAACCCTACCGCTTCCCTCCATTCGACCTCCTGATGTCGATTTCTTACTTCTTCAGGAATACTTTTCACCGCCTCGCCAATAACCTCAAGGTTCCTCAGCACCGCGTCAACCGCCATCTCATAGTTGCAAAACTCTTCAAATGATAGACCTTCTGTATATTTCTCTATCTTTGAAACCGCAGTCAGAATATCTTCTAGAAAGAGGATATAATCTCTTCTATTACCTGACATATTCTACCTCACCCAGTATCTTTTCCCTTAACATTGGCTTTACAGCCTCTTTTATCACTAGATCTACCTTCCGTTCGACAATCTCCTCCAAGTAGTATTTCAATCTCATATAATTGAAAAAATCTTTATATCCCCTTTCGAAGCTGACCAGAATATCAATGTCACTTGAAGCCGTTTCTTTTCCTTTCACATAAGAGCCGAATATTCCAATATTCGTCACGTGGAATGTTTCTCTTAGGAAAGGTGCTTTCGCCTCCAATTTTTTCTTTAGCTCTATTATGTCCATAAATCATTCTCCTGACGTTATCGCGTCCATTTAAGATACCGTGAGGCGTTCATAAATACCGTGAAGCGTAAAGCGTGAGGCGTAAAGTGTCAAGACTTACACCTAACAATTTACGCCTGACGCCTTACGGCGTCTGTTGCTTTAGTGCTTCTCTGAGCGATTCGATGTCAAGCAGATCCTGGGGTCGGCCTGCAAGCTTTTTGATATTGATCAGATTCTCCGGACTCGCCACGGGAATCTTTACGTTGTCAATGATCAGCTCGACAGGGTTGAGGACAGCCTCCTTATAAGCTTCGTTGTCCGCCAGCAGGAAATCCACAATGACGAAACTGGCCGCATCACTGGAAGGTGATGCTAAGACGGTTCTCCAGATCGTCGCGTTTTTAAAGTGAATGACTTGGTCATCCTGAATAATTTCAAATTTCTTTTTGATGTGGTCGGCTATAGACGATCGATTTTGTTCCTCGATGAGGATCAAAAGATCGATATCCTCTGTCGCTCGCGGCTTTGCGAGGATGGCGACGGCGAGACCCCCGATGAGACAGTAATCGACGCTGGCCTCACTCAGAAGAATGCATAAGGATTTTAATGTCTTTAAAATGTCCTGGGCGATGTCCACTGTCTTTCTTTCCGCTTGAGGATGTCCTGATAAATCAATTCTCTGAGCTTTCTAGGCGTTGCCTGTGGGTGCTGTTTTCTAAAATAGGATTCCTTAAGCTTAAAACATAGATCGATCAGTTCGAGCGTTTTGGAAAGATTCTTTTTTGCGTCTGTAGCGTCCATTGAGTCTATTGCGTCATCGCGTTCATAGAGTTGTTGCATTGTAGTAATGAAATCAATTTTGTTCAGGGCGTGAACGATGAAAATCTATTTCAAACAGACTCATAAAGTCAAGAAATATTTACTTGTCATGCAGGAGGATGAGACAGGAAGAGACTAATCCAATTTTTTGGCTTCGTCGATGAGCATGATGGGGATGTCGTCCTTGATTTCGTAAAGGAGTTTGCAGTTGTCGCAGATCAGGCCGTCTTCCCTTTCATTGAGATGGATGTCACCCTTGCATTTGGGGCAGGCGAGGATGTCAAGAAGTTCTTTGCTGATGGCCATGTTTTTTCTCCTTTTTTATCACTAAAGACGGGTAGGGGAGGCTTCAGCCTCCCAAGAGCGGGCGCCTGAAGGCGCCCCTACCCCCTGCTGATAGCACCACTAGAAGAATACGGAATACCCGATTGTGCCGATCTGGGTGTCGATTCCGCCGTTCGGCGATTTCAGGTCTGCGTTTGAAACGTGCCGGAAGCGGTATCCGATGTTCAGCGCCGATTTTTTATCAAGGAAGTAGTAGATCCCGGCTCCGATGGTATCGGCGAAGATGAAACCGCTTGCCTGCTTTTCCGTCTGCACGGAGATGTAATGAGGTCCGACGGAGCCCATGATGTAAGGGGAGATCTTGTCCGTCACCGGGTACATGTATTTGAGGCCGATGCCCACGCCGAATTCAATGTCTGTTTTGGGATTGACTACCGGGTTGATCTGGGGCTCACAAATGACGGAGAGAGTTCCCCTGTGATTCTTGAGCGGTGCGACATAATTTTTGAGATCGGAGGCCAGATGCCAGATGAGCAGGATGGGCTCATAGTTGCCCTCCGGCAGGCTTCCCGTTCCGGCACCGATGATGGCGCCGGATTCTGTTATGAAGGAATATTTATCATAGGCGCCCGTTTGGGTGTCCTTTCCCGGGGGCTCCGCGAAGGAAGTGCTGCTGAGGATCATGATGGACAGGAGCAGGGCGAAAAAGATTTTCAAAGAGATTTTGAAGTGATGTTTCATTTTGGATTTCCTTCTTTAGTTGTTAATACCGGTTGTTTTTGGTTCTTTTTTGTGTTGTTTTATTGTCACCCTTCTATGAGCCAGTCGAAGGGTCATGGCTTTGCAGTTCATGGTTCGACAGGCTCACCATGACAAATTCTGACCTTTGACAGAGCCCGTCCAGAGCCCTTCTATCAGATCAGGGTTTTCCCACCCGGCCTTGAGTTAAGTCTTTCTGTCCAGCATTGCTTTTACAGCCTCGAACACATCATCCACGGATATGTCTTTCATGCACCGGCGCGATTCGCACTTTTTCAGGAAGCAGGGACTGCAGTCCATCTCTTTGCGGATGACGACGTTTCCTTCCCCGTACGGCCCCGTCCGCAAAGGGGAGGTGGGACCGAAAAGGGCGATGACGGGCGTGCCAACGGCTGTCGCGATGTGCATGGGACCGGAGTCCGTGGTTATGAGCAGCGACGACAATCGATAGATGCAGGCCAGGTCGCGCAGGGTGGTCATTCCGCCGAGATTGATGGAAGGCTTTGTCATGAGGGATTGGATCAGCTTGTTCATCCCCTCTTTTTCGCTTCCCGTGAAAACGACTTTCACCCCCAGCTCGCCGGTTATTCTGTCACAGAGCCTGGCAAATTTCTCATCCTCCCAGAGCTTTGTCTCCCAGAGGGCGATGGGGCTTACTGCCACAAAACGCTCACCCCTGTCAAGGCCGGACTTCTCCAGGAGTTCTTCAGCTCTTTTTTTGTTTTCCTCGCTGATGGGGATGAAAAATTCGGGCAGGGTCTCGGGGGCCTTAAGGTAGCGGAGAAGATCGAGGTACCGGTCGACGGCGTGCTTCCCCATATCTTCGGGGATCCTCTCGTTCAGAAAGAGGCCACTCAACTCCTGCATGCTGTCGTAGCCCAGTTTTCTCCGTCCTCCGCTGATGAGGACAATCAGAGCGCTCTTGAAAAGACCGTGGAAATCGATGACCAGGTCGTAGGGCCGATCCCGAAGCGACTTGAGGAATTCCTTGATTTCTTTAAGCGCCTGTCCGGCTTTTTGGGGATCTCTGAGTTCCCGGAGCCAGCGCTTCCGACGGGAGACGATGACCCGGTCCAGGTGGGGATGCCCGGTGATCAGGTCGGCGGAGGCTTCCTCGATGACCCAGGTGATGTGGGCCTCCGGATAGAGCTTCCTCAGCGCCGCAAGGGAGGGCAGGGTATGGATGACGTCGCCGATGGCGCTCAGTTTTACGATGAGGATGTTCATGGGCTCTCTATTGTCAGGTTGTTATGGTTTGCAGTCTCTTTCGGCTGATTCACCCTTCGACAGGCTCAGGGTGACATCTTAATTCTTTTCTGTTAATCTTAAAACGTTGTCATCCTGAGCCTGTCGAAGGATTTTCATTTCTTTCTGTCTTCCATGATCCATTTCACGGCATCGAGAAGGTCCTTGGCGATGTAGACCGGTTTATCCGTGACGACAATGTTATTCCCGTAACCGGTTCTGACCAGGATCCCCTTCGCCCCGACTCTCTTGCCCGCGTCCAGGTCTTTGAGCATGTCCCCCACCACATAGGAGGAGGCGAGGTCGATGTCCAGTTCCTGAGCGGCCTGCAGAAGCATTCCCGGTTCCGGTTTCCGGCAGTCGCAGACCCGCCGGTAGGGTTCGTTTCCCGCTGTGGGGTGATGAGGACAGTAATAGAAGCGGTCGATGAACGCCCCTTCATTGCGAAGCATTTCGTTGAGACTCGCGTGAATGATCCTGACGCACTCCTCGGTGAAGAATCCTCGGGCCACGCCGGATTGATTGGTGACCACGACGGTTTTCATTCCTTCATGGTTGATCAGCCTCACGGCCTCCGCCGCGCCGGGGATGAGCTTCAGTTCTTCGACCCTGCTCAGGTACCCCACTTCTTCGTTTATCGTTCCGTCTCTGTCCATGAAGACGGCGGTGTTTCTTTTCATTACCGATCCTTCGATTGTTGCGCCCTTCGACAAGCTCAGGGTGACAGTAGCATGTCATAGTGAG
>DFZO01000055.1 GCA_002383495.1 Syntrophaceae bacterium UBA4054
GGCAACTCTTATAAGAAAAAATGGCTGAAGAATTATCATACATGAACCATAGTAACCGGCGTTCTAGTGCTAAGCTGGTCTATTTTGAGGAGACACGGGATGTCTATTCCGCCATTACCCGAGAAAAAGAGATTAAGAAATGGCGAAGAGAGAAAAAGGATCAGCTGGTAAACCGGGTTAATCCAGCGTGGCGGGACTTGAGCGAAAAAACATAAGATTTCTCCCTGCGGTCGAAATGACAAAAGGGGAACAGCATTAAAGAAAGTAAATGGTAAACAGTGAGTGGTAATAAAGACAGTAAACGGAAAAATAAAACTGTCATGATGAAAAGATGGATTTTGATACTGATCCTTTTGCTGCCTCTCACGGCCTGCGCCGCGCTCCTTGAACCGGAAAGGAATCAATATGGGGCGGCAGAGATGGACAGCGCCACCGTTGAGGCGACCTATCATTACTCCCTCGGCGTCCTGCACGCCCTGAACGGGAATCTCCGCGGAGCGATAGAAGAGTATGAGGCCGCTCATGCTTCCGACCCCAAGTCTCCCCTCCTTGCCGTGGAACTCTCCTCGCTTTACCTGCGAAGCGGTCGGCAAAACGAAGCCCTGTCTCTCTGCGAGGCTTCTCTCGTTCATAACCCTGATTACGTCGATCTTCATCTTGTTCTGGGAAGTATTTATTTTGAGAGGAAAGAGTATCAAAAAGCCGACAGGGCGTTCCGCCGTGCTGTGAAAATCGACCCCAAGGCGCTGGAATCCTACCTCTACCTCAGCGTGATCTACGCGGAACAGAAAAAATATTCGGAATCGGTCATCATCCTGAAAGATCTTCTCAAGATTGATCCCGACAATCTCATCGGTCACTACTATCTGGCCAAGAGATACGCGGACATGAAGATGTACGGAGAGTCTGAACAATGGTTCAAAAAAGCCATTGCCATCAAACCGAATTTCGAGTCCGCCGTTGTTGATCTGGCGGCCCTTTACGAGGCGCAGGGCAAGTTCGACGAGGAGACGGGGGTCTACAAAGCGTTCCTGGAACGTTATCCCAACCGGTCCGACATGAAACTCAGGCTGGGGAAGGCATATCTGAGGCATAAGAAATACCTCGAGGCCGCACAGATCATGGAGAATATCCTGAAGATAGATCCTCGCAATCGGGAAGTGCGCCTGACGATGGCGATCGCCTATTACTTTTCCGGACCCGCGGGCCACGACCGGGCCATCCTGGAATTTCTCAATGTGCTCAAGGCGGATCCCTTTGAGCATCGGGCGAGGTATTTTCTGGGTGCATCCTACGAGGAAAAGAAACGTTACAGTGACGCGCTGGCCGAGTTCAGCAAAATTCCGGAGGCCTCCGACCTCTTCAGGGATGCCCGGATCCACATGGGAGCTATACTGAAACAAGAAGGGAAGCCGGATCAGGCCATCAAAATCCTTCGGGAGGCCATTGAAAAGAAAAAAGGCGATGCGGGGCTTTACAGCTTTCTCGCGTCCCTCTACCAGGATGAAAAAAAAATCGCCGATGCGGAAGGCATCCTGAAGGAAGGGCTCCTCTTTTCCCCCCGAAGCGAGGAGCTTCACTATCGGCTCGGTGTCGTTTACGAATCGGCGAACCGGTTGGATGACAGCGTCCGGTCAATGGAGGAAGTGCTGAAGATCGATCCGGAACATGCCGATGCCCTCAACTTTATCGGGTACAGTTACGCGGACAGGGGAATCCATCTCCTCAAGGCCGAGGAGATGATCAAAAAGGCTCTCCGGCTGAAGCCCGGGAACGGCTATATCACCGACAGCCTTGGGTGGGTTTACTTCAAACAGAACAAGAACGATCTCGCGATCAAATACCTGAAAGAAGCCTCGGCGATCATGCCGGACGACCCCCTCATCGCGGAACATCTTGGCGACGCCTTTGCAAAAAAAGGGTTGATCGAAGACGCTATCGAGGCTTATCGGCGGGCGCTCAAACTGAACCCGAAACTGGCCGGCATATCGGCGAAGATTGAGAAACTTCTGAAAGGAAAATGAACGGATTATCGGCCGTGTTCTTTTCTGTCATTCCCACCCTTCGACTGGCTCAGGGTGACAAAATTTTATGTCGTGGTAAATCCCGCAGGAGCCTCCACTGGGCGCCTGAAGACGCCCCTACCCTTGAATGTGGAAGGAACGCATGTTTTTTCCCATCTTCCCATCTTCGCATCTTCGCATCTTCGATCTTTTCCCTGCTCCTGTGCCTTCTCCTTCTCGTCTCGGGATGCGCACCGGGAAGGGCAGCGCCCATAAAACCTTTTCTTCCGCCTCCCCCCGATGTCGTCGAAAAATTATCCCGCGCGGATCTCCGGGACAAGACCCTGACGGGTACCGCCCACATGACCGTTGAATCACCGGAGGGGTTTTTTTCCGCGAACTGCGCCATCGCCGTCAGGTATCCCTCGTCCCTTCGACTGGAAACCATGCCTCCCCTAGGTCCGCCGGACCTCTACCTTTCTCTTCGCGGGAATTCACTGAAAGCATTTCTGCCCCGTAAAGGAGAGTTTTACATCAGCCGGGATGCGGAAAGGAGCTTCCCCCGCTTTATTCCTTTCAGTCTCAACGTCAAGGAGATCATTCCTCTTCTCGCTGGAATGCTGCCGCCCGGCACTCTGGCAAACAGGACTGCCCTGAGAGGTGAGAAAGAAGACCTTCTTTACCGGATTGACACCTTCTCAGGTGAAAAAAAGAGGCTCCGTTCGATCTGGCTGGAGCCTGCAAAAATAGAGATGGCGCGATTCGAGGCTTTTGGGTCCGACGGAAGCATCCTCTATGCCGTAACCTTCAAAGATTACAGGACCGTTCAAAAGATTGCTGTTCCTGAAAGGGTCGAGATCCTGGCAGGAGGGGACGAGGGAAGGGATGCATCCATCATTCGCATCCGCTATTCTGATCTTCAGCTTTCCTCCGGAGAGGAGGACAAGGACCTCTTCGACCTTGAAATCCCCCCCGGTATTAAGCCTGTTCTTCTTGACTAACCTTACCGGGCTGTTGAAAAACGCTCATCCCCGCTTTCGCGGGGACGGCGTCTGCATGCTTCCCTCGTGGTTCGACAAGCTCACCATGACAGATTTTTAGAGCCTGTCCTGAGCCAGTCGAAGGGGGGGCCTTGCATCTAAACGTTTTTGAACACCCCGAGTGAATCGAAGGGGTCGAAATGACAATTTACTTTTAAGACGCGACACCCCTCAGCAGCCCGATGAAAAACAGCCTTTTACTCTTTTAATTCTTTCAGCTTCGCTTTGGCGATCTTCGCCTGATTGGTGGCCGGGTAATCCTTGACCACCTGCTGGAGAAGCAGTTTCCCGCTGTCTTCGTCCCCGAGCTTCAGAAAGGAGAGCCCCTGCTTGAGCAGCGCGTGGGGCACCCTGTCCCCGTCTGGAAAATTCTTGATCACTTTTTCGTATTCGAGGATGGCCTTTTCGTAGTTGTTTTCCAGATAATAGGTCTCCCCGATCCAGAACTGCGCGTTGTCCGACAGATCCTTATTGGGATTCTGCTCCAGGTATTTCTGGAAACCCCTCCGGGCATCCTCATATTTGGCGTTCTTGAAGTCCTTATAGGCCAGCGAATAACCGTTAGACTTCCCATTGTTGCCGTTCCTGGCGGCCCGATTGGAGTTGCCCTTTTTGTCTTCTTTTCTGACGGCGTTTTCTCCCGGTTCAGACTTCTTTCCGACCCCGATGAAGTTTTCGATGAATCCGATTCTGAGGCCGATGTCTTTCAGCTTCGCGTCCTTCTCTCTGCGCTCCGCCCTCAGGTTATCGAGATCCCGTCTGAGCTCTTCGGCCGTGCCCTGCAGCTTCTTGACCTGCTCCCGCAATTCCGTCAGGTCCGCTCCCGTATCCGCCTGATTTTTCCGCAGGGATTTCTCCACCTCCCTGCTCCCATCGAGCTCTTTCTGAAGCCGCGCCGTTTCCTCCTTGGCTGCAGTTATTTTCTGGTCCA
Organism: Syntrophaceae bacterium UBA4054; assembly: GCA_002383495.1. Lineage (GTDB taxonomy): Bacteria > Desulfobacterota > Syntrophia > Syntrophales > UBA4778 > UBA4054. The sequence goes on from DFZO01000055.1 coordinate 3,975, forward strand.
CATCATGACGTGTCCTCTTCAGGTCATCGGTGGTTGCGCACCCCGAGAAGACAAACCCCGCCGCCAAAAGGAACACCCAAAGGAATTTCTTCACTCGCAGACCTCGCCTCGATTTTTCCGGTTACTTTTCCGTTACTACGAAGTGGTCCCGCCTGTTCTTCGCCCAGGCTTCTTCGGTGTGTCCGGGATCAAGGGGGCGCTCCTTGCCGTAGCTGATGGTCTTGATCCTTCCCTTATCGACACCCAGATCGACCAGGAACTTCATGGCGCTGAGGGCTCTCTTTTCCCCCAGGGCAAGGTTGTATTCAACCGTTCCCCTCTCGTCACAGTTTCCCTCGATCACAACCGTCACATCCTTGCCGGCCAGCATGTAGGCAGCCGCCTTTTTCAAGGTCTCCCGCGCCTCGGGCTTCAGATCAAACTTGTCAAAGTCGAAGCGAAGGTCCGCAAAGGCTGCCGCTATCGCCGCAGCTGCCGCCTCTTTTTCCTTCTGCGCCGCCAGAGCCCTTTCTCTTTCCTGTTCCTCTTTCAGGGCCGCCTCTTTCATGGCCGCCTCTTTCATGGCCTTCTCCCGCGCCAGCCTCTGTTCCTCCGTCTCAGCGGGCTGTGCGGCGGCGGCCGCTTCCTTCTGCACGGTCGCTGTCTTCTCCTCGGCAGTCTCTTTCACGACCTTTTTCGCGCATCCCACAGTCAGGATGAGCCCCAGTCCCAGAACCACTACGATCAAACTAAACACGACCAGATTTCTTTTCATATCAACGGCTCCTTTCAAGAAAAATTTTAAAACGCAAAATCAATGCTTTCATTCATAACATATCAGCAAAAAAGTTCAATATAAATTTGAGCGGGAAGACCAGGAGGTATTGTCGTACCCCTCCATTCCTTCGTGCAGTATCCGTACGTTCGATCCATTGGCGTTCATCACGCAGAGCCGATGCCTGCCGTTCTTTTTCGACGCGAAGGCGATATACCTGCCGTCCGGCGACCAGGAAGGCGATTCGTTTCTGCTCCTTTCCGTGGTGAGCTGGACCACATTGCCCCCGTCCTCGTCCATGGCAAGGATCTGGAAAGATCCGCCGACCATTCCCTCAAAGGCGATCCGCTTCCCCTTCGGCGACCAGGAAGGCGATGTGTTGTAGTTGCCCTGATAGGTCAGACGCCTTTGATTTTCGCCGTCGGCATCCATGACGTAGATCTGGGGTGAACCGGAACGGTCGGAGACAAAGGCGATCCTTTTGCCGTCCGGCGACCAGGTGGGAGAGATATTGATGGAGTAATTGTGCGTCAGGCGTCTTGCCCTCCCCTCTCTGAAATCCATGACGTAGATCTCCTGGTGGCCGTCCTTGCTCAGGGTCATGAGGATCTTCGTCCCGTCCGGCGACCAGGGCGCCGCGAGGTTGAGGCCGCTGAAACCGGATATCTTCCTCGCCCTTCTGCTGGACGTATCCAGGAGATAGAGATCGGGGTTCCCGTCCCGGTACGAGGTAAAGGTCATTTCCCTGCTGTCCGGCGACCAGCGGGGCAGAAGCGTCAGGGACCTGAAATTCGTAATCCTCGAGAGCTCGGACCCATCGAAATTTATAGTGTAGATCTCCGAAATCTGTCCCTTTTTGCCCGCGAAGGCAATCCGGGTATCGAAAACGCCTTTTTCTCCCGTCAGCTGCAGAAGAACCTCGCTGGCAAACTTGAGCACCATGTCCTTTCTGTCGCCCGCCTTGCCCGTGTACTTTTTCCCCGAGATGAGCTTTCCCTGGATGACGTCAAAGAGACGGAATTCAGCAATAAGCTCCTTCCCGTTCACCTGGAAGCCTCCTTTGATCAGAGACTCGGCGCCGATGCCGGTCCAGTCGGAAAACCGGATGCTGTCCGTGGTTATCCCCGCCTGGTTGGGGTCCTCGAGAAAAGCGTTCCTCTGAATGATGGTGAAAAACCCCGTCACCTGAAGGGCCTTCCCAAGCGCGTCGGAAAACCACGTTCCGAGCTTATCCTTGTCCGGATTCTTCCCCAGATTCTTGAAATCAGCGATGGCAAGTGGAAATTTCTGAATGGTGGGCGAATCGATGTCGATGTAAACCCTGCCGTGGGACGGAGCGGTCAAGCCGAAAACAAGAAAAAAAGCAATAACAATACAGTAAAAGGTAAATAGTGAACGGTGAACAGTGAACAGTGATAAATAAGAGTTTTTGTCCATTAATCTTTTGACCCATTAACCTCTAAATCTCTTGAATTCTGTCTTTTGCGCATCTTCTTATCTTCCCAACTTCTCAACTTCTATCTTTACCTGAACTGCGCCGTGTGAAACCGGATCCCGAGATCAACACTGCTTCCCCTGATGCTTTCAGGGATGGGCGGAAGAGGGCTTGCCTTCTGAATCGCCCGGACCGCGGACTGATCGAAGTACCGGTTCCCGGAACTCCTCTCAATGCTCAGGGACGTCACGCTTCCGGACCTGGATACGGTGACATCCACAATCGCTTCGAGATTTCTCGAGGGGAGAATCCCCCTGGGAAGGGCCCACTCCGCCTTGATGCGCGACCAGATGGCCTCGTAATAAGCATGGACCGCCTGGTTCGTCTCCACGACGCCCTGCCTGGCCGCGGGAGCCTGGCGTGAGGATGATGCGGCCACCTTTTTTCTCACTCTTTCGATGGCCTTTTCCACCTCCTCACGGCCGCTCTCCTTCCTGACCGGAGCCAGCCGCCGGATGGGCGCCTCGGACGTCTTTTTCAGGGCCGTGGCGTGCTCTCTGGCACTTATGGTGGCCACCTCTTTTGTCATGGTGGTGACCGCTGCCCTTTCCAGATATCCCGACGGGAGACTCACGAGGTCAACGGTGCAGACGGGACCGAAGGTCCACTTTCGCGTGGGGAAGGAAGGTGATAAAAAAAGGATGCTGAGAACAAGGCCGTGAAGGATCAGAGAAAGAAGAACCATCCTGTTGATGCTCACACCATCATTGATCTTCCCGCCGACCTTCTCAAGAGGCGTCATCGTCATTCCCTGACAGGTTCGGTGATCATCCCGAGCTTATCAACACCGGCTTTCCTGACTTCTGACATGACTTGAACGACAAAACCGTAAGGAACCTCTTTATCCGCCCGCATGAAAACTTCTTTCTCGATCTTTGTCTTGAATATATTCTGCAGCTTCGGGCCCAGGTCGTTCAACGTGGTTTTGTAATTGTTGATAAAGATTTCTTTCCTGCCGTTGATGGTGAGGACCAGTTTATCCTCGGTCACATCGATGCTCCGGGCCTTCACCGTGGGAAGGTTGACGTCGATCCCCATCTGCAGCATAGGCGCGGTGACCATGAAGATGATCAGCAGGACGAGGATGACATCCACGAGGGGCGTCACGTTGATATCGGCAACGAGCCTGGATTCGGAATTCATGCGATGGCGATTTTGGTATTTCATTCTGTCAGGGGGAGATGTTCTTTCCGTAATATCTTTCCACAAGGTTGAGAAATTCCGATGCGAAACTGTCCATCTCCAGGTTGATGGCCCGGATTCGATTCAGATAGTAATTATAAAATATGACCGCCGGTATGGCCGCCGCCAACCCGGCTGCCGTGGCGATCAGCGCCTCGGAGATGCCGGGGGCCACGACGGCGAGCGTTGCCGAACCTCTGGCCCCGATACCGCGAAAGGCGTTCATGATTCCCCAGACTGTTCCGAAGAGGCCGATGAAGGGACAGGCGCTTCCCGTCGTGGCAAGGAAGCCGAGGGCGCTCTCAAGCTTGGAAGACTCCGTCCCGCAGGCCCTGTTCAGAGCCCGCTCCACATTGTCGATCCCCCGGAATTCGAGCAGAGAGAGGTCGGACTCCTTCGCCTGGACCGCCGCGGTTTCTTTCATTTCCCTGGTTATCTTTCCCAGTTCGGAATATCCGGCCCGGAACACCTCGGCAATGGAAGAGTTTCTGAACTTCCTCGACTCCGCCAGTACGTCCGACAGTTTGTTGCTCTTCATGTAGACATTCAGGAACTCTTCGTTCTCTTTTCTCGTTCTCTTAATGACCCTGTGCTTCATCAGAATAATCGCCCAGGAGGCCACGGAAAAGGCAACAAGCAAAAGAAGAACGAACTGCACCATGATGCCGGCATCGAGAACCATGCCCAGAAGGCTCCCGTGAAAATGCCCCCCCAGAGTCGCCGAAGATACGGCCAGTGCTTCTTTCAACTCAACTCCTTTGTAATGCTCATTTATTTAAAACGGAGATACTTTTAATTTAAAAACATTCCCGTGTCAACCATTCATTTGCAGCGGGAACATCATAATCATCTGGAAAAATAACGCTTTTCTGGTATTATTCTTTCGATAAAAAAGATGAGAGAATGCTTGTTCCCCTCTCCCGGGGTAGGGGCGCCTTGAGGCGCCCCTACAACAAGTTCATGACAGGCCCTGGGAGGCTAAAGCCTCCCCTACCCGCCTGTAGCGAGAACCGTCTGGAGATCACCATGCCATGAAAAATGTAATTCTGACAAAAGTTCTCATCTTCGCGGCCGCGGGGTATTTGATTCTCCTGAGCGGCTGTGCCCCCCTGTATTTTCAGACGCTCAAGCCCCCTGCCGAACCTCTCCGGTTCCCCACCCTGGGCGACCTGCCTTACCGGGAACTCTGGTCGGGTTTCGTCTTCAACGGCGAAAAGATCGGCTTCACCACACTGAAGATAACCCCCATCCCGGAAAAGAACCTTTTCCGCATCAGCTCCGAAGCCCGCATGCGCTTCCTCTTCATGGGGCTTGACAAAAGAATCATCATGAAGAGCGAAGACACGGTCCGGCCCGACCTGACCCTCGTCTCCTTCCGTTATGAACAGGAGATGGACGGGAAGCCCCTCCTCATAGAAGGGAGCGTCTCCAACGGACGCTTCAGGGCGGAGCAGAAGTCCGGGGACAAAACCAAAACTCTGGATTACAGGATCGAGGGCCCTCTCTATCCGACAAGCGCGATCAACCTCTACCCCGTCCTTCGGGGAATCGCTGTCGGCTCGAATTATCGATACCCCGTCTTCGATCCCCAGACCCAGTCTCTCACGGAGGTCACACAGAAGGTCGTCACCTTTGAGGAAAGCAGGAAACTCATCATCGAACCCGCTTTTAAGATTGAAACGCTCATGCACGAATACGAAGCATCCGCCTGGATCAATCTGAGGGGAGAAACCATATTCGAGCTCGGGATGGGAGGCGTGCTGATCACGTACAAGGAAGATGAGGCGCAGGCCAGACGGTATCTTTCGGAAGCGAGCCTGAACAAGAAAGACCTTCTTCTCGATTTCAGCCTCATCAAAACGGAAAAGCCCCTCCCCTGTCCCAGGGAGGCCCGTTATCTTGAGACCGCTCTCGAGGGGGTCGCGGGACAGCTGCCCCTTCTGCGGGGGCCCGGGCAGGACGTCCTTGAAAAAAAGGAGGGTGGGAAGAACATCGCCTTATACCGCGTGACGTCTGATCCCCTGTTCCCGCCGAAAAGCGCTGCCAAGGAGCTTCCTCAGACGGAGCGGCTCCTCTATCTGTCCGCCACCTCTCACATCGAGGCCGAGCACCCTGAAATCAGAAAGACAGCCGACGGGATCACGGCCGGAGCCGTCACGCCCCGGGAAAAGGCGGAGCGCCTGACCGGCTGGGTGGCCCGGGAAGTGAAGGACGAGGCGGTGGACAGTTTCTCCGCCCTGGAGGTTCTCCACACCCGCAAAGGCGAATGCCAGGCCCACGCCATGCTCTACGCGGCCCTGGCACGGGCCGCGGGAATCCCCACGAAGCTTGTGGGCGGCCTTGTCTACATGGAAGGAATGGGTTTTCTCTATCACAGCTGGGTGGAAAGCTGGCTGGACGGCTGGGTTGCCGTGGACCCCACGTTCAACCAGGCGGCGGCCGACGCGACCCATGTAAAACTCGTGGAAGGACCGGACTGGATGTCCGTGCTGCAGCTGGGCAAGGTCGTGGGTCGGATCAAGCTGAACATCATCGACTATAAGGCGGCCTGCCCCGACAAGACCCGTCCTTGATCATCGCCTGTACTTTTCGTCCAGCATCTCATTGATGCTGTCCATGACGACACGGGTCACACCTTCGAACTGCTTCTTGTATTTTTCCTGAGACTCTTTTGAAAAAAGGGTGAAGCCTTCTTTGATTCTGAATTCCTTCAGTTGATGGTCCACCGAGAGCGGTTCCCCGACCCGGTAGGTGATACAGCCGCTCCGGGCAAAGGGAAGGTGCCCCGAATAGACCTGGTCGGAATTGCTGCACCCCACGGGAACGATCTTTTTCTCTGTATGGAGGGCGAGCTGCGCGAGGCCCGTCTTGCCTTCCCCCAGTTTCAGCGAGCGCGTCCCCTCGGGAAAAATGATCATGTTGAGGTTCGTTTCAAAAAGGGCCTTCCGGCTCAGTTCGGCCACCCGGCTCATCAGCTGTTCGTGGTAGTTCCGGACAAACTCGAGAAAATTATCCTTGAGCAGATGAGCGGCCTCCGGGGTCAGCTTCTTCATGACTTCGCCGATCTGGTTCTTGCCGTCAATCACATCCTTGATGAGCCGGTACTCGTTTTTATCGATCCTCTTCTTGAAATTCCTGCTGTAAAACTCCTCCACGAGATATCCCCTGGACGGAACGGGGATGAGGTTGCACCAGTCGAAGAACTTGCCCAGCATGGCGTTGCGGTAATATTTCCCCTTGACCCAGACCGTCGTGAAGGGAAAACGTTTCTCGCTCCACATCTTCCACTGGAAAGGCCAGTAATTGTAACGGTCCGTGTGGTTCATGGCGAAAATGACCGTTTCGCCCCGGGGGATCCTGTCCTCGTTTTCCAGCCGGACATCCACGTCGGCAAAGAGACGATAGTTGGTCGTGAGGAGGAGCGACGCGATGATGCGCTGACCCAGCGGATTGCTGACCAGCCTGATATTTTCGAGATATTCGAGATCGACCATGCTTTTTCTCCCCGCTGAAACTGCTGAGAACATATTCTCCACCCCCTGAAATGTCAACCAAAATATCCCCGGAATTATAGATGAAATGTGGTATATGAAAACCTATTTTAATCATAAGACTGCAAAGATTGAGGTGAGGAATCATGAAATATTCCCAGGCAAGACAGGGGCGCGTCTTTGTGATCAGGCTCGAGCACGGCGAAGTTCTCCACGAGGTCCTTGAACGGTTCGCCCGCGAGAAAAATATCGCGGCCGCCGCCCTTATCCTTGTGGGTGCCTCGGACAGGGGAAGCAGGTTCGTGGTCGGCCCTGAAGACGGCGACGCAAGACCGGTTACCCCCATGGAGTATGTTCTCGACGATGTTCACGAGATGGCCGGCACCGGGACTCTTTTCCCGGACGAAGAGGGGAATCCCATCCTCCACATGCACGCGGCGAACGGAAGGCTTGCCTCAACCGTGACAGGCTGCGTGAGAAGCGGCGTCCGGATCTGGCACGTCGCGGAGGCCATCCTTTTCGAACTCCTCGATACACCGGCCCGAAGAAAGTTCGAATCGGAAACGGGCTTCAAGCTGCTGAACCCGGGATGAAGAGTTTCAGGCCGTACGCTGCAGGTTTAGAGTTAAGAAGGCCGGGGTAGTGCTGGGAAGGGGAGACTTCAACCTCCATGACGTGAAGAATCTATATCCCTCTTTCAAGCTTTCAAGCGATCTTCTGGGCGAGCAATTTTTTATCCAGTTGAAGCTCATAAGTCAGAATTGTTCTGACATCTATCTTTTTAGAGGCTTCAAGAATTTCAATCCCCACGATTTTACCCTCTGATGTCGTATCCAAATTGACACCTTCTGTAATTTCTATGACTCCATCGGGCGTTTTTTGACTCAATTTTATATAAAGAGCATCAACCTCTTTATCGAAATATACCCTCATGCCTGCCTCCTTTTCTTTTTCTTTAGAGGATAATTTGTTATGACTTTTATGACATCGCTCTCAATAATGAAATAGCATATTCTTTAAAATTTACAACTATTTTCACGATTTATGTTGTAAAAAAACTTTATTTTGTTATAAATTTTGGCTTTGAAAAAAGGACCAAAAATGAGCACAAAAAAAATCCAGATCATCCATTACGGGCTCGGCCCCATCGGAATCGAAACGGCCCGGCTCGTTCTGAAAAAATCGAACATGGAAATCATCGGGGCCGTGGACATCTCGAAGGACATGGTGGGAAGAGATTTGGGAGAGATCCTTCGGCTCGACCGGGACCTGGAAGTCGTCGTGACAGACGACGCGGCGGCCCTCTTCAAACGAGCCAAAGCGGACGTGGTGATTCACACGGCCGGTTCGGTCCTCAAGAAAATCTACCCCCAGCTTGAAGGGATCATCAAGGCAAAGATGAATATCGTCTCATCCGCAGAAGAGCTCCTTTTTCCCTCGGGCGAGAACGTCAAGATCGCGGGATGGGTTCACCAGCTGGCCGTGGAAGAGGGGGTAACAGTCCTCGGCACGGGCGTGAATCCGGGCTTCGTCATGGATGCCCTTCCCCTCTTTCTCACGGGCATCTGCCAGGATGTGAGGCAGATCCGCGTGACGCGAGTGGTGGACGCGGGCACACGCCGCTACCCGCTCCAGAAGAAGGTCGGCGCGGGGATGGCCCCCGAGATATTCGTTGAGCGGATCGCCAAAAAGGAACTGGGCCACGTGGGGCTTCTGGAATCTCTCTACCTGATCGCCCACAAGCTCGGCATGACCCTCGACAGCGTCAACGAGACGATTGATCCGGTCCTCGCCGAGAAACCCGTGAAGACCGAATTCTTTTCTTTAAAGGCGGGCGATGTGGCGGGGATCAGACACGCGGCGGAAGGCATCCTGAATGGAGAAAAGGCGATCACCCTTGACCTCAGAATGTACATCGGGGCGGAAGACCCTCACGACGCCGTCTGCATCATCGGAACACCGTGCATCAATCTGAGGATCGAGGGCGGCGTGGCGGGAGACCAGGCCACGGCGGCGATCCTGGTCAATTCCATCTCAACGGTTATTAACGCGGGACCGGGCCTTGTCACCGTGAAGGATTTACCGTCGCCGCATTTCTGCCGTTAACACAGCAGGCTGTTGCCCTTCGGCAGGCTCAGGATGACAAAAAAAGATGTCATGGTGAGCTTGTCGAACCATGAACGTTTTTGAACAGCCTGATGGTTGTCCGGCAATAATTCCACAGAACGGGAATGATATTTTTTTCATGGGGTCGTTGGGCGTTTGCGGATGATCTGGTTGCCTATCACCGTGAGGACCTCCTCGTTCCGCTGGTTCAGCGTCGCATAGCGGAAGCGGATGATCCCCCGGTCCGGCTTCGATGCAGAGGGGATGATCTCCAGAACCTCTCCCACGGCACGGAGCGTATCGCCGGGCCTCACGGGCCGGAGCCATCGGAGTTCATCAAACCCGGGAGAACCGAGATTGGAGTCCGCGATCACGCCCGTCATCAGGAAAAGACGGAAGGTGACGGCGATGGTGTGGATGCCGCTGGCGATGAGGCCGCCGTAAATGGAGTTCTTCGCCGCCTCCACGTTCATGTGGAAAGGCTGGGAATCGTAACGCATGGCGAACTCGATGATCTGGCTTTCCGTCACCGTGGCCCCCGGCGATTCGAACCGGTCCCCGACCTTGAAATCCTCAAAATAAAGCGTCGTCATTCGTATTCACCCTGGCATTCTTACCAACATCGATATAAGTTCCTTTTTCTAAATACTTTCAGTAAGAAAAGTTTAAATCAAAAAGGATCAAGAGCGGAAGTATCCACATTGTTTTACAATTCAAATTTTGTCCGGGGAATACCAGACTGCCGAATAATGGACTGAAGAGTACCCATCCTGATCTCGCGATGATCGGGAACGGGAACCGTGACGGTACCTGAAGCGAGTTTCTTCTGCATGACTATGTGGCTTCCGCGCCTCCTTACCTCAACAAAGCCATTCTGAGAGAGAATCATGCAGACTTCCTTTCCTGAAAGCGTGCGGAGTCTACCCACCGGCAACCTCAACCTGTGTCACGAAGATGTCATCATGAAGCCGATGTTTGATTTCTTCTTGAGAGGCTGTTTCAAAAAATAATTCCAACGCCTCTTTGAGGTTGTCACGAGCCTGTTCGATGGTATCTCCCTGGCTTGCGATGTCAAGCTCCGGGCAAAGAGCAAAATAACCATCGCCTTCTCTTTCTATAATGGCCGTCAGTTTATATTTCATCGTCACCTCCTCTTTTCACGTCTCATATTTCGGACGTCGTAAAATAGCACATTCTCTGAAATTTACAACCATTTTCATTATTTAAGTTGTCAAAATCCTGTACTTGCAGTATAAATGCCGCACAAACAAAAGGACTGGATTCCGGGTCAGGCCCGGAATGACAGTGGTGGGTAGGGGAGCCTTCAGGCTCCCTGTCGCAGGGAGCGTAAACGCTCCCCTACCCGAAGACGACATAGACGCTACGAACGCGAAGACGCAATAGACGCCTTACACTTCACGCTTTACGAAAAATGGCCGATAAAACCTCCAACTGGAAGGAGAAACTCGTCACGCCCGACAAGGTGCTCGCGGCCATTGAGCCGGGAATGAGCATCTTCATCGGCACGGGGATGGCCGAGCCGCGCACACTCGTCAAGCATCTCATGGCCTCGACGGCGGGCAACCTCCAGGACCTGGAGATGATCCAGCTCGTGAGCCTCGGCGATACCGTCTCCATCGACGAGCGCTACTCGAAGAAGTACCGGCTCAAGACGTTCTTCTCGGGATGGGTCGCCAGTAGCGCCATCACGGCGGGGTGCGTGGATCTCATTCCCAGCCGCTTCTCCCGGATTTCCTGGCTGTTCCAGTCCGGCTCCATCCGGATCGATGCCGCCTTCGTCCAGATCACGCCGTTCCATGAAACGGGATTCGCCAGTCTCGGCGCGGGAGTAGACGTGGCCCGCCAGGCCATGGAGCAGGCTTCCATGGTGGTGGGTGAAATCAACGACAAGGTCCCGCGCACCCTGGGCGATACGCTTGTCCACGTGAGCGACTTCGACTACCTGGTTGAGTCCACGGAACCGCCTCTCTATATCCCGCGCTGGCCGGTCTCCGATGTTCATGACCGGATGGCCGCCCACATCGCCTCGATTGTGGAAGACGGGAGCTGCATCTCTTTCTCCATCGGCCCTCTCTATGAAGCGCTTGGAAAGCGCCTCGCGCGAAAGCGCTGGCTCGGCGTTCACACGCCCTTCTTCACCGACGCTCTTATGGACCTTGTCCGGGCCGGTGCAGTGTCGAACCGGAAAAAGGGCTTTTACAGGGGCAAGTCCCTCGCCTCTTACGCCCTGGGAACGCCGGAACTGATGCAATGGCTCGACCGCAACCCGCTCGTGGAGTTCCAGCCTCTCGATGTGGTCGCGAATCCCGGGAACATCGGACTCAATGACCGTTTCACGGCGATCCTGCCAGCGCGCAAGGCCGACCTCACGGGCAACATCGCCCTCCACGTGGGCATGGGAAACATGACGGCGGGACCCGGGGCCGTCCAGGAACTCTTCGCCGGTGCGGCGATCTCCCGCGGCGGCAGAACCCTTTTCGCCCTCCCGAGTCGGAACCTGGCGGGGAAATCCAACTTTCTCATATCCATTGAAGACTATCCCAACCAGTTCTCGAATCGGGAGTCGCTGGATGTCGTCGTCACGGAATACGGCGCCGCTTTCCTCACGGGCCGCACAGTGCGCGAGCGGGCCCAGGCCCTCATCGACATCGCCCACCCCGATGACCGCGCGGAACTGGTGAAACAGGCGAAAGAGGCAAAACTCCTCTATCAGGACCAGATCTATTTCCCCGAATCGGGACACCTCTATCCGGATAAAATCGCCACGGCCCACACTTTCAAGGGAAATCTGGCGGTCCGTTTCCGGGCCATCAAACCCTCCGATGAAGATGGAATGCGGAGGCTTTTCTATCGCTTCTCCGACCAGGCCGTCTATTACCGCTATTTCAGCCCCATCAAAACCATGCCGCACGGGAAAATGCAGGAATACGTGAACGTGGATTACCGGACTGCCATGTCCATTGTGGGCGTCATAGACGAGGCAGGGGCGGAGCGGATCATCGCCGAGGGCCGTTACGTGCGCCTCAAGGACAGGCCGTACGCCGACCTTGCTTTCGTTGTGGACGAGGATGATCGGGGAAGGGGAATCGCCTCCTTTCTTCTGGATATGCTCATTCGAATAGCCCGGGAGCAAGGCGGGATCGAAGGCTTCACCGCCGATATCCTTGCGGACAACAAGGCCATGATGAAGGTCCTCGAAAAGGGCCCCTACCCTGTTCAGGCCGTGCTCTCCAGCGGATGCTACGAGATCACCATCCCTTTCACCGACGAAGGGGAGGCCGCAGGACATTAAGGGGATGTTGAAAAACACTCTATTATTCAGGCTGTTCAAAAACGTGCATGGTTCGCAGTTCGACAAGGCCTGTCCTGAGCTTGCCGAAGGGCTCACCATGACATCTTTTTTTTTGTCATCCTGAGCCTGTCGAAGGACAACAGCCCTACTAGAGGGGGTCATCATGCGAAAGATAAACCCGGAACACATCCGTGCCGTGACAGCTCTGGCCAAATGACAGCTTCGACCTCCAACAGAGAAAAAAGTAGAATCCTCATCACCTGCCCCAAGGGCATCGTGCCTTATCTCGCGGAAGAGATCCGATCCCTGGAACTTCCCGTTCTGGAGGAAAGGATCGCGGCTGTCGAAACGGAAGGAACCCTCTCCGATGCCATGCGATTGAATCTTCATCTTCGCACGGGACACCGGGTCCTCTTCCTCGTCAGGACATTCAAGGCCGGAACGCCGGACGAACTTTACCGGAAACTGAAGGAGATCGGCTGGGAGGATTATATCGAAGCAGACGGATACGTGAGCGTCACCGCCTCCGTCGAAAACCCCACAATAAAGGATTCCCGGTTTGCCGGCCTGAAGTGCAAGGACGCCATTGTCGACCGGATCAAAATGAAGCGCGGGCGCCGTCCCGACTCGGGACCGGAAAAAAGGGGGGCCGCTGTTTTTCTTTACTGGAGAGAAAGTGCCTGCAGTGTCTATCTCGATACCACGGGCGAGCCTCTTGCCAGGCGGGGATACCGGAAGATACCCCTGCAGGCCCCCATGCAGGAAACGCTGGCGGCGGCCGTAATTCACGCCGCGGGCTGGAGGGGAGAAAGTTCCTTCATCAACCCCATGTGCGGGAGCGGAACGCTTGCCATCGAGGCGGCCCTGATCGGGTTGGAAAAGGCCCCTGGATTGCTCAGAAGCCGGTACGCCTTTCAGCACCTGATAGGTTTTGACCCGAAGGCCTGGCAATCCATGAGGAGCGAATCCCGGGCGAAGACCCGAAAAGCGCTGCCCGGACTGATCATCGCCTCGGACATCAGCCCGGAAGCCGTAAAGGCGGCCAGACAGAACGCGAAAACGGCGGGCGTGGACCATCTGATGGAATTCCGAGTCTGCGATTTCCGGGAAACACCCGTCCCGGAAGGCGGAGGGGTCATCATGCTCAACCCGGAATACGGCAAACGAATGGGCGAGATCAACAAGCTCTCCGAAATTTACAAGGGCATCGGTGATTTTTTCAAGCAGAAAGGCCTGGGCTGCAGGGGATACATTTTCACGGGCAATCTGGACCTGGCAAAGAAAGTCGGCCTGAGGACCCGGAGGCGCATTCCTTTTTTCAACGGCGAGATCGAGTGCCGGCTCCTCGAGTATGACCTTTACGCCGGGACAAGGAAAGGTCCCGCCTGAATCTCCGGCTGTTCAAAAATAAAAATGTGTTCCCAGGCCCAGATACTGAATGGGTCGCTCGTAGAACTGGCCGTTGGGAGAATGGCCCCGGAAGTATTCCAGCATGATCTGAACCTTGTGGCCCACGGTCTTTTCGCCCTCGATCTGAATCCCGGTACGAACGGAGATGTCGGTATTCCAGTTGTTCTGCTCCCAGTTCTTCAGATCAGCGGCCGCGATGGGTCTCAGGTGTCCGCTCACATAGGTCTGAGGGCTACGGAGTTCGATCCCGTATTGCAAGGACCAGGGTTTCAGTTCCGAAGGTTCCTGATCGAAGAGGAACCCACCTCCCCCATAGAAACGGAGCCAGTCTCCATAGTCGTAGGAAAATTTCGCGTCCACGGCCTGGTAGCTCAAGTTGACCCTGTTGGTGCGGTTGTTGAGGAGATACTCGTCGCCCAGGTGGGAGCTCTGGTGGAACAGGCGAAAAAGCGCTGAATAGGGACCCTTGCGATAGCTGACGGGAAATCCGATCCAGTAATCGGCGTTGATGAGATCCTTCGAGGCGGCATCGAGATCAAAAATGGCGAAGACAGCGGCCTGAATCCCCAGATCCCACTGGCCGTCCAGGAACGCCTTGCCTCTGTAAAAGATGAAGGTCTCCCCGAAACTGGTGGAGCCGACGTTTTTCAATTTCTCATCGTTGTTGTAATGGTGATAGGCGACAGAGAAATGGGCCCAGCGGGGATCGGCTATGAGCGGCGCGAAGAGCTTGCTGCCGGGAAAGAGCACACCCTCTGTTTCCGCCCCCTTTTTATCCCTGTCCTTCACGACCAGAGGCCGCTGGGGCTCATAGGTGAATCCCTGCTCGACTTCAATGATTACGACACGGGACACCCCCTGGATGCCCAGGAGAGCCGTGAGGATCGCGTCCGTGTCCGCTCCCTTCAGCTCTGAGGCTCTCAGGGCAATAACGCCGTCCTCTACCGTCACGGCATTTTTCTTCAGATGAAACTCCCTCTCAAGCACGGCTCCCGCGTATCCCGCAATATAACGGTCGTCCACCGCTGCGTTGGCGCGGCAAACCCCGAGAGCAAACAGTACTAAGGCGATCAGAATAAGTCGCTTGGCGTCTATCGTGTTCATTGCGTTATCGTGTTCATTGCGTTCATTAAAACTGTGAGGCGTGAAGCATAAAGCGTAAAGTGTAAAGCCATTTTTTTCGCATCTTCCATCCATCAGGCATTGGGTGAAAATCCTTGGGTAGGGGAGCGTTTACGCTCCCTGCGTCAAGGAGCCTGAAGGCTCCCCTACCCTATTCTAAATATTTTGAACTGTGTATTTATTTAGAATTTCGTGCTTAGAATTTAAAATTTGCCTTTTTTTCACGGTATTTCAAGCTCAAATATATATTGGGATTTCGGACCACCGAGAACCACCCGATGGATGCCCGCTTTCAGCGGTAAATTCCTCTTCGTTTCCTTCCGCCCTATCCGAACATTGTCCACCGCCGTCCCCACCGTGCTGCCGGCATCCAGGAGATAATACTCATCTCTGAAAAAAGTGATGACGCAGTGGTTCCTGGAAATCTCATAGGGCTCCCGGTCCATGAGGCTGAGATCCCGGGTTTCAACAACCTGCTCCGTGCTTGCCCTCCCGATGAAAAAAGGTGTCTTGGTGATCTGGATGCTCTTCTTCCCGAGCGCCCTTTCCGCCTCTTTCGTGGCGGCGCGGAATTGAAGAGGTTTCCCGGCAGCCGCCCTGACATCCGCCGTTTCGTCCTTCTCGTAAAAGGCTGTGATCATGTGATCCAGATAACTCAGCCTGCGAAACACCTGTTTGAGCAGCTGAATGATCGTATCCGGATCCTGCAGAATCGCGGATTCAAAGGTTTCCCGGTCGAGTGCCGTCACAATCGTGTCTTCCAGGGCGATAACGGTCGCCCTCCGGGGCTCCCCGGTGATCAGGCTGATCTCCCCCACGATATTGCCCGGGCCGAGAGTTTCAAGGACAATCTTCTTCCCCCTCGCCGTTTTGTACACCTCCGCGCTCCCGGAGGTAATGATATAAGCAAGGGATCCCTCCGATCCTTCCTCCATGATGACCTCACCCTTTCGGAACGCGATGAAATTCGACACGGCAGTCTCCTTTCTTTATCAGTAAATGACGATGAATTATTTACCTTTTTTTGAACGAAAAAGAAACTGTGTTTTTGATAAATATTCGCCCGGATGATTTCCCTTTTCTTCTTGCTTTCCCGTCCGATTTTCTGTAACAACCCTCCATGATCCGTAGGAGATGAATCATGGAAAAGATGCTCGAAGGAAAAGCCTGCCTTGTCACCGGTGCCGGGCGCGGGATCGGAAAGGCCGCGGCCCTGCTCTTCGCAAAAGAGGGCGGAAAAATCGTTCTGAATGACGTGGACCCCGTGGAAGTCGAAGACACGCAGGAAGAGATCCGGCGAGCAGGCGGACAGGCCCTATCCGTCGCCGGTGACGTCACGGCGGAAGGAGTTCCGGAAAAAATAGTTCAGACGGCGGTGGATGCCTTCGGGCCCAATATAGACGTCATCGCGAACATCGCGGGCTACACCTGGGACGGGATGATTCACAAGATGGACGACCGGCAGTGGGACGCGATCCTGAAGGTCCACCTCACGGCACCCTTCAGGATCATCCGGGCGGCGGCGCCTTACATCCGCGAGAACGCGAGGGCGGAAAAGGAAGCCGGCAAAAGGATCATGCGAAAGATCATCAACGTGAGTTCCGTCTTTCACGCTGGCAACCGGAGTTCGAATCTCCATGGGGACGCCAAATAATCTTTTTTGTCTCAGCAGGTTAAAAAACCTACTGAAATGGGTTCCGCCGTTTTTAGGAGTTAACGGCTCCTGAGACGGCTCTTTCTTTTTGAGAGGAAATTACTCTCCCATAAACTTGCCGAAGTTTAAACTCTACAATCCTCCCTTTTTGCCGTGATATATCCTCCAACGCTTCTCGAACCACCTTTTCAAAATCGAGTTTCTTTATATAAAGCGCAGTCGTGTTCGGGCTCTTATGCCGCAGGATGGCCTGAATCTCGCTTGCCGGATAGCCGAGCTTATAGAGCATCGAAACTGACAGGTGCCTGATGGCATGAAAATAAATCACCTCACTTTTGACCTGCCCCAAGAACATGTACATGTTAAGCTAGAATTCTGCCGTATTGTGTGTTTCAGTGCAGTTGTGCTTCCGAGGCCGGATCTATGATAACATCTTCGTGGAGATGTTCTGGAAGATTGTCATATACGAAGAAGTTTATCTTCATGATTACCATGGCGTTTTAGAAGCCCGCTGACGCTTGGCTGCCTGTTTCCAATTTCACAACACGAAACGGATTCCCGAGGCTTTACGACAGCGAACACCATGCAATATCTTTTCCGGCAAACTATTAACTCAACTTTCGCACACGTATGATTGTGCCTATCTATCCGTTCTTTAACAATAAGCGACGTTATTTTGCCAAGCAAGTAGCCACCGTGCCCCGTAAATGGGCGGTAGTTCCCTGAGAAACCGGTCGATCAGGGATCGAATTATTTCCCTGGTCATTTCCGTGGCGGCGCCCAATGCCTGCTCCAGAAACATCAGCACGAGGGCCAGTGCTTCAGCGAAGGTCGCCTGCTGGAGTTCTTCACAGCAGGCGTGAAACAGGGTTCCAAGCGTTCGGTGATCCTGGTTCGTCCTCTTGGCGAGGGCCAGCATGATGTATCGGCAGCACACCATGGTGGCATGGGCGACAAGCGCATCATAGGACCGCCCCTGGCACTCTTTGGCAAGATTGAGAAACGACTTGGCCATCTTGAAAAACACCTCAATGTCCCATCTGCGTTTATAGGCCGTGACGATCTCTTCGTTGCCCAAGGCGATATCCGTGGACAGCAGGGCCAGCCACTTTTTGGTACGCCTGTCCCGGACGAACACGATCTTTGCCGAAACCTGGACGCCCTTGTCGTTTTTGCCGATCTCGACCATGACCGAAGCGAGAATCTTTGCGCGGCCGCGACGCTTGCGGATCTTCCTGTAGATGGCCGCCAGATGGAGATCTTCCCCCTGGTAGCGATAGAAGATCTTTTCCGTGACTTTGAGCATGCAGATGGTATGCACCCCCTTCGCGAGCAACTTCCTCATGGTTGCGGGAAAGGCAAACCAGCTGTCGAACAGAAGGTGACTGGCTTGAATCCCGCTTGCAATGGCCTCGGCCACCATTTCGACAAGGACATCGGTTGCCTTGCGGATGCCTTCCCGGCGACGTTTCGCCCCGTTTGTTCGGCGGTCAAGGTCGGTACGCAAAGGGACCAGCCGGTTGTTTTCCTTGCTGGAAGCCGGCAGCGCACAGGAGACGGGCAGAAAACTGATGCCATCGGACCATCCCAAGGTGAGCATTCTGAATCCGCGGTAATACCGTTTGTCGGTATGATCGAAGACCCGCGAAAGCAACTCGACATGCTTGCTCCGATTGCGGCGGTAAAGCGTATCATCGGCGATCAGCACCTTCATGTTGGCGGCGTCGGTCAACGGCTCAAGGTCATCGCGGATCACCCGGGAACTCAACAGCAGAAGGAATCTGCGCCAATTGGTATGGACCGAGTTGAGAAACCGATACACCGTGTCCTTGGCCATGCCGCAGCATCTGTCCGCCGCCAGAGTGCGAAACAGGTTCTTTCCGGTAAAGACCAGGGTGAAGAGAACCCGGAACACGGCGACCGGGGGGGGTGGGGGGGGTGTCGCCTCGCACATTAAATTAACTGAAAGGGGTAGAATATTATTACGATGTTTTGTATGAAGGAGAATCTTTATCAGATTCATTTGATCATAGAAAGAGAGGGCAACCAAA
>DFZO01000016.1 GCA_002383495.1 Syntrophaceae bacterium UBA4054
AGGTGGTTACTCGCATGGCAAAATAACGCCGCTTATTGTTACAGAACAGATAGATGGACAAGCTTAAACGTGTGCGAAAGTTGAGTTAATCTATTGTTCTGCGAAAATCGGTGTTGAAGAAACGGAGAGTGTTTTAAAAGGATTTGAAGATGAATACGGATATTTTAAACATACTTTTCTCTTTTTCGTTCTTTTCCATTCTTGGATGGATGCTGGAGGTCGCCTATCGTTCTTTGCGTGACGAACGGTTTGTCAACCCCGGACTCTTGAAGGGACCGTATCTCATCCTTTACGGCACGGGCGCCTTGATACTCATGGGGGCGGTTTCCCTGTTGCAGGAATCCCATTTGTTTACTAAAGCACTCGCCTATTTTGCGGTCACAACCGGGCTCGAACTGATCTCGGGATTTATTGCCCGATACTTTTTTCATGCCAGTCTTTGGGACTATGCGGATCAGCGTTTTAATTATAAGGGCCATATCTGTCTCAAATTTTCGGTTTACTGGTTATTGCTGGCGTTCGCTTTTGAATATCTCATATTTCCTCCATATCAAGGTCTTCTCAATCAGCTTTCACCCGTTGTTAAAGGTATCTTTGCGGCGGTGGCGCTGTCAATCATGCTGGCGGATTTCCTGACGGTCTCTATCAGACGTTTTCTCAGCATGACGCCGGAAGAGAAAACCATGACGGAGAAGCTATTTATAAACACGGCACGGCCGCTGCTTGAAGATCCAAGGGTGGCAAAACTTTCACAGTATGGGCATCACAGGGGAAAGACCAGACTGGAGCACGTAAAGGAGGTGGCGTACATAAGCTTTCTCTGGGGCAACCGCTTTTCGCTGGACGGCAAGGCAATAATCCGGGGCGCGTTGCTGCACGATCTCTTCTTCTACGACTGGCTGCGTGAAGGTCCAAGACTGCACGGGTTCAGGCATCACAATATCGCCCTGAGGAATGCGCGCGAAATAACCCCCCTCTCAAGAAAAGAAGAAGACATTATCAAAAAACACATGTGGCCGCTGACAGTTGTGCCGCCGCATTACAAGGAGTCGCTCATCGTTTCAATGGTGGATACATTTTGTTCTGCGAGAGATTATCTGGGCATAAAGGAACATGACAAAACCGCAAAGGCTGCCGCTGTTTGCGTTAATTCAGAATCAGGAGACAAACGGGTATGACAAAAAATGCGGGCAATCTCTATTTCGCCGGGATTGACATCGGCTCAACAACAGCCAAGGCTGTCATATTGGATAAAAAAGGCGGCCTGGTTTTTTCCCGCTACTGTCGTCATCAGGGCAAGACCGTAGAAACAACACGGGGTATTTTCGAGGAGGCCCTCCGGAACCTGGGCGACGTGGAACTTGATTTGGCGGTTACCGGATCGGCCGGAATGGGCGCTGCCGAAGTCTTCGGGCTGCCATTTGTGCAGGAAGTGGTGGCCTCTGCTTACTTCATTGAAAAATTTTTTCCCGGAGTCAGAACCTTCATTGAAATCGGCGGTGAAGACTCCAAGATCATATTTTTCGACGGTAATGGCCGGCCCGATATCCGGATGAACGGCAGTTGCGCCGGGGGCACCGGCGCTTTCATTGACCAAATGGCGGTTCTTCTGGATGTCGATGTATCGGAACTGAATGCTCTGGCCGGAAAATCCACGAATATTTATCCCATTGCATCCCGGTGCGGCGTTTTTGCCAAAACCGATATTCAGGCTCTGCTAAGCCGTCATGTATCCGGGGAAGATGTTGCGGCTTCTATATTTCATTCGGTCGCCCTTCAGGTAATCACCGCCTTGTCCCGTGGACGGGATATGGAAAGAAAAATACTTATGGGGGGCGGCCCGCTGACTTTTAATCCGAACCTGCGGAAAGCCTTTGCAAATCTGCTTGTCATTGAGCATCCGGATGACCTGGTCATTCCGGATCATCCGGAACTGATTCCGGCCATGGGTGCGGCCATGATACGGAATGGGGAACCCTTCCGGGCGAGGATCAGCGGCCTTCTATCAATGCCTGAAACCGGGGTTGCCGGGAAAACAAACGGCCGCACCAAAAGACTTCAGCCCCTGTTTGAAAGCAAAGCTGAATTTGAGATATGGCAAAAAAAGCATGAACAGGCCAGGGCGCCCAGGGTTGAACTGGCAGACGTAAAGGGGAAAGACCTTTTCTTGGGCGTGGATTCCGGGTCAACCACCACCAAGATCGTCCTTGTCAATGAGGCGGGGAAGCTGGTTTTCGGCCATTACGGCGCCAATAACGGCAATCCCATCCTGGAGGTAAAAAAGGGATTGTCCGAGTTCATGAAGAGGTTCGCTGATGCCGGTTTTTCTCCACGTATCGTTCGTTCGGCCGCC
The DNA here is from genome assembly GCA_002383495.1 of Syntrophaceae bacterium UBA4054. GTDB lineage: Bacteria > Desulfobacterota > Syntrophia > Syntrophales > UBA4778 > UBA4054. Next base: position 2,354 of record DFZO01000016.1, read on the forward strand.
ACGGGTTATGGTGAAAGTCTTATACGGGCCGCCTTCGGATTGCATGATGGAGTGGTTGAGACGATGGCGCACTACCGTGCGGCGAGGTATTTTGAACCGGATGTCTCCTTTATTCTGGATATCGGCGGGCAGGATATGAAGGCGATCTATATGGGCGACCGCGCCGTGGCGGAAATTCAGGTCAACGAGGCCTGCTCCTCGGGATGCGGCTCCTTTATTGAGACTTTTGCCCGTTCGCTGGGATACGGTGTCCAAGAATTTGCCGAAATCGCGTGTGAGAAGAATTCGCCCTTTGATCTGGGAACCCGCTGCACCGTTTTCATGAACTCAAAGGTCAAGCAGGCGCTCCGGGAGGGCGCGACCATCTCTGATATCTCAGCCGGACTGGCCTACTCGGTCATTAAAAACGCCCTGTTCAAGGCGCTCAAATTGAAGGACACGGTCCTTCTGGGAGACAAAATCGTTGTCCAGGGAGGGACATTTCGCAATCCGGCCGTGTTGCGCGCGGCAGAGCTTTTGCTGAACAAGGAGGTTGTCAGACCGGATATCTCCGAGTTGATGGGCGCCTACGGCGCGGCCCTGACAGCCCTTTCAAATCATCGAGCCACACAGGGGGCATCAACCACCTTTGTTAACCTTGAGAATCTGGAGACGGTGACTGATTTTTCCCAAAAGGAGATTCGCTGCGGCGGTTGCGAGAACAGGTGCGCTGTTCTAAAGCTTACGTTCGGAAACAAGAACCGTTTTTATACGGGGAACCGCTGCGAACGGCATTTCAGTAATGATTCCGATATAAAACATAAGGGAAAAAATCTGCTCGACAAACAGACAAAGCTTTTGTTCGACCGAAACATGGAACCCGAAGGCGAGCCGGTTCTCACCTACGGCATTCCCCGCTGCCTGAACATGTATGAAAACTTTCCCTTCTGGGCCGCCTTTTTGACCGCGTGCGGGTTTAAGGTGGTTTTATCTTCTCCTTCCAACCTGAAACTTTACGAAAAGGGCGCTTCCACCGTCATGTCGGAAAACATTTGTTTTCCCGCCAAGCTTGCCCATGGCCACATTTTCGACCTTGCTGAAAAAAAAGTGGACAGAATATTTTATCCCACGGTGGTCTACGAACAAGAGGAATATGAGGATGCCCTGAACACCTATAATTGCCCGGTGGTTACCGGATATCCCGACCTGATAAAAAGCGCTGTCAACCCTGAGCGAAAATTCGGCATTCCCTTGGATAATCCGGCTATCAGCTTTAAGGATTTAAAGCTCTTAAAAAAACAGCTTTCTCTCTTTTTCAGGCGGTTTGGAATTGATCGCCGGACGGTGTCCATGGGCGTGGAAAAAGGAGCGGCGGCGCAAAAAGACTACAAGAAAAAACTTAAAGCGCGGGCGAAATGTCTGATAACCGGGGCGGAGAAACAGGAACGGACAGTTGTTGTGCTTGCCGGCCGGCCCTATCATCTGGACCCGCTTATCAACCATGGCATCCCCAATCTTTTGGCGGAACTGGGCGTGGATGTTATCAGTGAAACGGCTGTTCCCTTGAATACGGATTCCGTCTCCCTGGAAGATATCAATGTCCTGACCCAGTGGAGTTATACCAACAGACTCTATGCCGCAGCTAAATGGGTAACTGAAAATCATAATGCCCAATTGGTGCATATTACCTCCTTTGGCTGCGGGCCGGACGCCGTCTCCGCCGATGAGGCCAGGGAGATCATTCGGAGCGGTGGCAAAATCCATACCCTGATCAAGATGGATGAAATCGCCAACCTGGGGGCGGTGAAAATCAGGCTGCGCTCCATGCTGGAGGCGGTGAAAGAAAATAAAGGCAACACGCGGGTATCAGGAGCCGGCAGGAAGAAAACAAACCGGTTAGTCATGGACAAATACAGCAAGAAAACCCTGATCGTCCCTTTTTTCTCACCATTCTATTCACCCCTGATTCCGTCAGCCTTCAGACCCCTCGGTTGCAGGGTGGAGGTGCTTCCGCCCCAGGATAAGGCCTCGGTTGAATTTGGCCTTAAAACCATCAACAACGATATGTGCTACCCCTCCATCCTGGTTGCCGGCGACATTATCAAGGCTTTCCAGTCAGGCCGCTACGATCCTGAAAACACCGCGGTTATTCTGACCCAGACAGGCGGTCAATGCCGGGCATCCTCTTACGTGTCTCTCGTCAGGAAGGGGTTGGCTGCAGTCGGCCTGGATAATGTCCCTGTAATCACTTTATCAGTTGGGGGGTTCGACGATCCCCAGCCGGGATTTGTAATCGATGAAAAGGGACTGGTCAAAAGGCTGGCCCTAGGCGTTATTTTTGCTGATCCCCTGGCCCGGATGTATCTGTCCACGGTGGCTAGGGAAAAGGCGCCCGGAACTGCCGGGAGCCTGCACAGCAAATATCTCACCGAAATGGAGACAGGTATTGAAAACACCGATTATTATTATCTTCTCAATCTTCTCAGAAAGGCTGTGGCGGACTTCAACAAGGTTGAGATCAGCCGCGAACCCGTTCCCAGAATCGGCATCGTGGGTGAAATTTTTGTCAAATACAACTTCTTTTCCAATGGGAATATCATCGACTGGCTGTCCGGCCAGAGGGTGGAAGTGATTCTCCCTGCCTTGCAGAGTTTTTTCGCCCAGCGCTTCATCAATGAAACCTATGACCAGAAGGCGCTTTTTAAACGTTCTTTCGTGGACCGTATCAAATTCATGTTGTTGGAGATTTACTCCGAATACTACCTTGGTCAAATCGAGCGTGTCATGCAGGAATTTCGGTTTTATCGGAAGTCTCATGTTCTGAGAGAACTGTCTGAAATAACCGGCGAGGTGGTCAGCCTGGCCAACCAGTTTGGCGAAGGGTGGCTCCTGACGGCCGAAATGATCGCCATGCTCAAGGAAGGGGTCGGCGACATCGTCTGCCTGCAGCCGTTCGGCTGCATTGCCAACCACATTACCGGGAGGGGCATGGAAAAGAAGCTCGAGGAGATGTATCCTCATTTGAATCTGCTATCCCTCGACATGGACGCGGGGGCAAGCGAGGTCAATATACTGAACCGTCTCCATTTCGTGGTCGCGGGAGCACGGGGACAGATGGCCGGCAAGGAGGAAACGATGTCCGGGGCGAAAGTTGTCCGGCGCTTCGCCATACCCCTTGTATGGCCGCGCGAACTGTATGTTTTCAACAATTATGCCTCGCTGGAGGTTGAAAAATGGAGAGACTGGGTGTCCGGTCTGGGGCTGTGGGAAAAAGCGCGGAACATCAGGCGCAGGATCATCTTATAGCCATCAATATCATTACTGCTGTCCTTATAGTGGACCCCAAAATTTGGACAGTGCGATAAGTTACACTTGGGAGCAAAAGACAGGAGGTCCAAGTGGAACGATTAAGGAAGAAACATCCGGCTTCATTTAAGGTCAAGGGCGCCCTGGAAGCAATCAAAGAACAAAAGACCTCGGCTGAACTGGTAAGCCAGTACCAAGTCCATACAGCCAAGATCAGGAAATGAAGCTCCCCGTGGCAAGCCGCAGTTCGAGTCTCCGTGGGGACGCCAATTTTTATAGGGAGTCAGGAATTATCCTGATTCCCTTTTTTTGTACGAAAAGACACACCCAGTTTCCGCATTCTGCTCCTCAGGCGCCCCGGATCCAAAGGTGTTCATGGTCGTGATAAATTGAGC
>DFZO01000030.1 GCA_002383495.1 Syntrophaceae bacterium UBA4054
AATGCGTTAACGCTGGATTTGGGATCTTCTTTATATACCTATTCTGCTCTGTCTGGCATGGATCGTGCTGATTTTTATGATGAAGACTACGAAAACGTTCCACAAGGAACGAAAGGGTAGTCTATGAGGTGATTTTCGGTAACGGAATCATCGCATGAGAAAAATTTTTTCACATCCCGTCGCAGGCGATTCGCAGCTTCATAAAGCGATCGATGCCATATGCATAAGCGACGAAGTTCGTGAAACAAGGAAGGGGGGATGCGAACAAGACCGCGGTCATTTGAGACGGAAGTTGACGATGCAGATTCATTAACGAGTAAACATTATTTCAAGGAGGAATTTTTTTATAGCACAAGAACATAGTTTTGCATCGCCGGGTCCCGCCGGGTTGGCTGCGCTGGCCGTGGCCTGTTTTGGATTTGGAGCTGCCTTCCTGGGCAAGGTGGCGATAGAGGGTCTGCCCTTGCTCGCAGCTTGGCTGTTTGGCGGATGCCTTGTTCAGTACACCACGGCTGTTATGGAATTGAAGGACCATAACATCACCGGTGGAAACGTTTTCCTTTTCTTCGCTGCCTTCTTTATGCTCGCTGCGGGCCTTAGCACTCTCAGCAAATTCTTCATGATCAAATTTGGAATGAAACCCGCGGTGATGGTGGAAGGCTGGATGTGGATGGCCGGGGCCGCCTTTCTCACAGTGGTCACACCCGCATATGGGAAAGCTAACGCCATGATCTTCATTCTGGTCATCTTTGTCGATGTGGTGCTCTGGATGATCGTTGGAGTCGATACGGGCTGGTATGGAGGTCCTGCGGTTCTCAAACCGATCATCGGGTGGGCTTTGGTGGTAACCGGCTGGATTGGAATCTATATGGCCGGAGCGGCCCTCTGTAATACGGTCTACGGGAAGGCTCTCTACTGGATTCCCAAACCACTGATTAAGTAAGTCGAAACCGTTTTTCCAGAAGGTGTTGCTCACGCTCTTGCGCAACCCCTCCTTTCAGGGCCTGTTCAGGAACCCCTTCTTACCTCCCCTGAACAGGCCCTTTTTTTCCTATTGATATTTCGCTCTCAGCTCCTTTTTCATGATCTTGCCCGAGGGATTGCGTGGCAGTTCTGTAACAAACTCCATGGAACGGGGCCTCTTGTAGCCCGCCATCTTTTCCTTGCAGAACTCCGTCACGCCTTTCTCGTCAAGGCTTTGACCGGCTTTCAGCACGATGACGGCATGAACCCGCTCGCCCCACTTTTGATCAGGAAGACCGATGACGGCCACGTCGGCGATCGCCGGGTGCGTATAGAGCACCTCTTCCACCTCCTTGGACGCCACGTTTTCACCTCCGCTCAGAATCATGTCCTTCTTGCGATCCACGACATAGAGATGCCGCTTTTCATCAAACCGGCCCATGTCGCCCGTGTGCATCCATCCGCCCCGGAGCGTTTTTTCCGTTTCCTCCTGCATCTCCCAGTATCCTTTCATGACGTTGTCGCCGCGGACGACTATCTCGCCTACGCCTCCCGGCGGCACATCTTTGTCGTCGTCATCGAAAAGCCGAACATAGGTCCCGTAGGCCTCCGTCCCGGTGCTCTCTGAAATCTGGTTGTCCAGAAGCATCTGTCTCGTCTTCGGAATCACGCAAACAAGAGGCGCGGCCTCCGTCAGAGCGAAGGTGTCGTAGAGGATTTCGAGCTTCGGAAAGACATCAAAAAGCGCTTTGATAACCGGTACCGGCGTCCGGCTCCCGCCCGTGAGAATGAGACGGAGAGCATTCCGCTCATAATCAGTCCGTTTGGGGAAGCCCGGCAGAAACACGAGAGCCCCCGCGGGGATAAAGAGAAAATTCACCTTCTCCTTCTGCAGAACCTCGAAGGTATTGACCAGCTCGAAATCGTCGTAGACCTGGGTACAGCCCCTGCTGTAGTAAGCCATGACACAGTAGGAGCCGCTGTGGAAAAGCGGAAAGGGGCTGTAACAGACATCCTCCTGGCGCAGCGGCAGTTCGCTCAGGAAGTTCATGGCATTGGCAATAATATTTTTGTGGGTCAGCATGACGCCCTTTGGATTGGCCGTGGTCCCGCTTGTGTAGCCGATGATCGCCAGATCTTCTTCCTTGATGGGTACGCCGGGGTCATCGGGTTTGGAGGCGGTGATGACATCTTCGTAAAGGGAATAGCCCGGTGCAGGCGAAAGGCTGATGAAGTGCTTCACCGTCGGAATTTCCTTGCGCAGGTTGTCGATGACCGGAATATAATCCTTTCCCACGATGACGGCCTTAGCTCCGGAGTTGTTCAGGAGGTAGGTGTACTCCCGGCTGACAAGCCGGTAATTCAATGGAACACCCACCATGCCGGCACGGGCGACGCCGAAATAGAACTCCAGATACTGCGGGCAGTTCCGGTCAAGAAAGGCCACCCGGTCCCCCTTCTTCAGACCCAGTTTGATGAGTGCGTTGGCCAGCCGGTTAACCCGCTCGTCCACCTCTTTGAAGGTGTAACGGACATCCTTATTGATTATGCCCACCTTGTTTGGAAAGCGCCGCGCGTTGTTGATCACCCAGTCATTGATAACCATAAAATTCCCTCCTTTAAAAAATGTTGTTAGTTAACCTTCTCTCCTATTCGCTCCAGTATTTCTTCCTCAAGTGGAAAAATACTCCTCAAATAGTCTCTATTCATTTCCTCTAAACAACATCTCACATTTTTACGCTGTGCACAGCTAGGAGTCTGTCGGAAAACCATTAACTGATATTATGCTCGTTCATTGTTCTTTAAAAACCTGATCCGATCGACGGAAAAGATTCACACCCGGAAGCGACAGGAACCGATGCGTTGGTGCCGATCATGCTTCAGGGAAGCACATGACTGCCCCGAAGAGGCCTTATCAGGCCATTTGTGGACACCTGCCGTTCTTGAAGAGCTTCAGGAGATTGTGTCCAAGGCAGATGATCTTCCATTCGGCACAGACCCGCTCGAAGCCTCTGAACAGAAACCGGCGAAAACCTCTCACGTGCTTGATTTGACCGAATACCGGCTCGACGACCTCCTTGCGTTTCCCGTAGATGGTCCTGCCCCGGATCGTGCGCAACTTGCGGGCCATGCGCTCCTTGACCGTGGCTTTCTTTGGAATGCGACCCCGGGGAGCCGGGGGCGACGAATCGGTATGCTTCAGACGCCCGGTGGCGATGTAACCGTCCACCTGCTCCTTGACAAGGCCGTTCACGTTATCTTCACTGTAATAGCCGCTGTCGGCGCTGACTTTCTTTGGCTTCGCCCCGAGGTTTTCTTTGATCTCTTCGATCAGGGGCTGGAGTTCCTGCTTGTCGTTGGGCTGCTGGGTGAGCCGGGCCGCAACGATGATCTGTGATTTTCCGTCCACCGCGGCCTGACCGTTATAGCATTGCTCGAAGGACTTGGTGGCGCCGTCTTTCATGATGCGGGAGTCGGGATCGGTGAAGTTGCGCTGGGTCTTGGGCGCAGGCTTCTCGGAGGGCGCCTTCGGCGGTCGGCCGCGACGGGGTGTCTGATCCTTTTTATCGATGTCGCGCCGCTTCTCCTCGGCCTGCTGCCGGGCCTCCCGCTCCAGGGCCTCTTTGGCTTCCTTGATTCGGGTGAGCCGCGATTGCTTGAACCGCAGTTCCTCGGGCAGATCATCCCCGCGGCGGCCCTTGCCCCAGCGGGCATCTTCGTCACAGTCCGCGGCCTCCGCCCGGGCCAATAACTGCTTGACCTCGGCCTCCAGCTCCGCCACGTTCTTTTCCATGCGGCCGTAGCTCATGGCCTTATGCTTCGAGGCGTTGGCACGAATCTTCGTGCCGTCCAGGGCCACATGCCCCAGTTTTACCAGGCCGGCCTTGCGGCAGAGCCGAAGCACCTGGACAAACAATCCCGCCAGGCTCTCCAGGTGGCGGCGACGAAACGCGGCGATTGTGTCGTGGTCGGGATGCTGATCCGCCGCCAGGACCCGAAACGGCACGTTCTCATAGGTGGCCTGCTCGATTTTGCGTGAACTCGGCATCCCCACGCAGTAGGCGTAAACAAGAAGGGCCACCATCATCTCTGGATGATAGGGAGGCTGGCCTCCCCTGGACCCGTCGTAGCTCTTGTAAATGGCCCGGAGGTCCAACTGCCCGACGATGTCTCGAATGAAGTAGACCAGGTGTCCCTCGGACAGCCACTCGTTCAGGTCAGGGGGTAACAGCAACAGCTGATCCGGACTATAATCGCGAAAGTTGGTTTGTGTTTTCATGAAACCGTACATATCACAGGAAACCTAAAAAGGGGAGTTTTCCGACAGACTCCTAGTCTTTATCTCTCTTGTAAAATATACTTCCGCAATTAGGACGTAAATAAACGGGGGAGAAGCCGAGCTAACGCACCCCGGCCTCCCAAGCCCAAGAATACAACACTCTGGCCAATTATTTGGTAATACCCATCAAAGTTGCACTAAGTTTTGTTCTTTGACAATTCGCTAAAAAAAATTTGCGGAGCACGACTGCACATCATGATCTGAAATAGTCTACTATCTTTTTCAATGATGTGCCGGTCCCGAAGATCTCGGCAACACCTGCCTGCTTGAGAGGGATAATCTCGTCCGGCGGGACTGTGCCGCCGAGGACTACCTTGATATCGTCTGCACCTTTTTCATGCAACAGCCTCAGAACCTCAGGGGCCAGGATCATGTGGTTTCCTGAGAGGGTGCTCAGACCTATGAAATCCGCGTCTTCCTGGATTGCCGTTTCGACTATGCTTAAGGGAAGCTGATTCCCAAGATAAATGACCTCCATACCCGCATCGCGCAGTGCCCGCGAGACCACAATGCTCCCCCTCCAGTGCGCGTCCATACCGAGACGCGCCATGATGATTCGTTTACTCCTGCTCATATCTGCATACTCCCCTTTCGATTGCATATTCTTAAGGTGTTGGAGAAAATCACAGCGTTTTTCAATACTATGTTAAAAGAGCGGCGGATTCCAGATACCATAATTCTTCTTAAGTGCGCTCGATATCTCCCCTTCCGTCACATAGCTCTTAACCCCGTCCACAAGAACATCCATTAAGTTCTCTCCGTCCGTACATGCCCGTTCCAGATTATCTAGGACCTTCGCCACTTCCCTTGCGCTTCGTTCCTTCTTTATCCTTTCAAGCTTTTTCTCCTGTATAGAGAGGGTCTCCGGTATCTTGAATATATCGCAGGGTAGCACTTCGTCTTCTATCTGGTAACAGTTAACCCCAACAACCGGCATCGATCCCGACTCCACTGCCTTTTGATATTCATATGCGGTATTGGCTATTTCCTGGTGGATCCAACCCTGTTTCACGGCTTTTACCAGTCCGCCCATGTTATCTATCTCTCCTATCATATCTTCGATCTTCTTCTCCAACTGATTTGTCAGGGACTCTACAAAATAAGAGCCCCCCAGGGGATCGATCGTATGCGTGACGTGGGTTTCGAGCTGCAGGATCTGCTGGGTCCTCAAGGCCGTAAGAGAGGAGAGTTCCGTGGGATTGCAGAGGGCTTCGTCGTAGGAGTCGACATGGACGGACTGGGCGCCGCCCAGGACTGCGGAGAGAGCCTGGTAGGCCGCCCTCGAAATGTTGTTTAGGGGTTGCTGTGCCGTGAGGGACACCCCCGCCGTCTGCACGTGGAACCGGAACATGAGATCCCGCGGGTTTTTCGCCCCGAAGCGCTCTTTCATGATTTTCGCCCAGAGCCGCCTTGCAGCACGGTATTTTGCGATCTCTTCAAAGAAGTCGCTGTGACCGGAAAGGAAAAAGCTCAACCTTGCAGCAAAGCTCTCCAGAGGCAGACCCCTCCGGAGGAGTTCCTCCGCGCAGGCTATGGCATTTGACATAACAAAAGCCACTTCCTGTATTGCCGTACAGCCCGATTCACGATAATTATATCCCGCAAAGCTGATCGGATTCCAGCGCGGGGCATTTTTAGTGCAGTATTCGATCCCGTCACAGCTCAGTTTGAAAGAGTACTCCGGGGGAAGGACGCCGGGAGCAATGGTGACTACCGTCTCGAGGAGGAAGTCGTTCTGGCTTGTTCCTGTAAGGGCAGCAAGCGGGACACCCCGGTTCTGCGCGTTCGCGAAGTACATCGATTGTATCGATATATTGCAGATCGGCTGACATGTTACGAGGGACGTGCTTACCTTCTCAATCGGTATCCCCTCAAAGAGAATCCTCATGTCCTCAATCGTGTCTATCGCAACTCCGCCTCTACCCGCGTCTGCGCGCGCAAAGGGATCCGTTGAATCGTATCCCCTTAAAGTCGGATAATCGAAAACACCGTTTATACCCGTCGCCCCTTGTTCGAGAAGAAATTTGTAACGCTTGTTTGTCTCCTCGGGCGGCCCATAACCCGCCAGTTGCCTTTGCGTCCATGTCCGGCCTCGGTACATCGTCGGGTAGACACCTCGGATAAACGGCTCAAGACCGGGGAAACCGAGATCGCGAAGGTAATCCATATCTGCGATATGTTCCGGTGTATAAAGAGGTTCTATCGGGATTCCTGACAGGGAGGAGAAAGACTGATTGAGCTCGTTCTGCTTGCTGTAACAATCTTTCATCCACTCTCTTCTCTTTTCCGCAATTTCCTTTACGGAATCTCCTTTAAGTGCTTTTGCCATGGATTATAACCCCCTGCTGCTTTTTTTTGATTTTGACACAATAGTCCACATATCCGGATCTGACCCTCAAACCCTCCCGGATTACATTAGAGTCTTACGTTTCGATAAATTCGGTTTGAATAAATGCAATCAACCCAATTGCGATTCTACCTCGACAACAGGACCCGGCCGATGGTCAGTGTTTCCGCCTCTTTCGTCCCTTCATAGATTTCGAGGACCTTGGCATCCCTGTAGAATTTTTGGACGGGGTATTCGTCAATGTAGCCATAGCCGCCGTGGAGTTCCAACGCGGCGTTGGCACAGTAGACCGCCGTCTGTCCTCCGTAATATTTGATCATCGCCGAGAGGGTATAATCCGGCTTCCCGGTATCGATGAGCCAGGCCGTCTTGTAAACCAGGTTTCTCAGAAGTTCGATCCGGATGGCCATCTCCGTAAGCTTGGCCATGGAGAGCTGGTACGTGCCGATGGGCACCCCGAAGGCCTTCCGCTCCTTGACGTACTGGAGGGCCTTGTCCAAACAGCCCTGGGAGATGCCCACGCACTGCCCGGCCACCATGACCCGGGTAACGTCGAAGAAGTGCATCAACTGATGGAAGCCCGCGCCCTCCTTGCCCACCAAGTTCGTCTGGGGAACCCGGACTTCCTCGAAACTCACGTCCGCCGTGTCGCTGGAGCGGACCCCCATCTTGCCCGGAATCTTGTTTCTCGTGATACCCTTGGCATCGGCGGGGATGATGATCTGGCTGAAACGGCTGTGCTTCTTCTCCGCTTCGGGATTCGTGATGCACTGGGCGACATAAAAATCGCAGACGGTGCCGTTCGTGATGAACATCTTCGTGCCGGTAATAACGTAGTCCTTGCCGTCCTTGACGGCCCGCGTTCTGTAGCTAGCGACATCGGTTCCGGCGTCAGGTTCCGTAAAGGCCCCAGCGCTCACTTTCTCGCCCCGGCAGACCGGCGTGATGTAGGTCTTTTTCTGCTCCTCCGTCCCGAAATAGTAGATGGCCTCGAGACCAAAGGTAGCCGCCACGATGTTGAGCCCTATGCCCATGTCCACTCTGGAGAGTTCCTCGGTGACGATGGCATTGCCAAGAATACCTACTCCCGCACCGCCGTATTGCTCCGGAACCCAGGCGCCCACAAGCCCGTTCTCGGCGGCCTTCTTCCGGATCTCCGGCGTATATTTTTCCTCTTTATCACACTCGTGGGAGACGGGCGTAAACTCCGCCACGGCAAACTTGTATGTCATTTCCCTCAGCATCTTCATTTCTTCGGTCAGTTCAAAATCCATTCCTCTTCCTCCTTCTTTGTGCAATCGAAGGGGAAGGGGCATTGCCCCTTCCCCGGCTGTTCTGCAACACCCATAGAAAAGATACGTGCTGCCTGGAATACCCTATCCTATTTCTTATCCCATGCTCGCCATTCTTTATCTCTCGGATGGGAGCGCAGGGAAACCTTGTCTATCTTGGCCATGGGCGTCCTCGGGATCTCCTTTATAAACTCGATGACTTCAGGAACTTTAAACATGGCGAGCTTCTTTTTGCAGTGTTCCACAACCTCGGCAGGGGTCAGACTCTGTCCCTGTTTCAACACGATAAATGCCTTTGTCCTTTCGCCCAGCCTCTCTTCCGGAACGCCTACCACGGCGCAGTCCAGTGCCGCAGGAATTTCAAACAGGACTCTCTCCACCTCGGCCGGATAGACGTTTTCGCCGCCCCGGATCAGCATGTCTTTCGCGCGGTCCACTATTTTCAGAATGCCGTCCTCATCAAATACCCCGAGATCTCCCGTGTGATACCAGCCCCCTTCCAAAGCTTTCGCCGTGGCGTCCGGATTTTTGTAATATCCTTTCATGACATTCGGACCTTTATAGATGATCTCACCCACTTCTCCAATTTTTACGTCTACACCTTTTTCATCTACCACCCGGAGCGTACCGCCCGGAACCACCTTGCCCACCCCGGCGATCTTCGTCAGAGCTTCTTCATCCTTCATGGTGGAAATGGCTGCCGCGCATTCCGTCATGCCGAATATATTCTGGAGTTTTATCCACGGCCAGAGTTCTCTCATTTTCTGTATCATCGCGTAG
>DFZO01000044.1 GCA_002383495.1 Syntrophaceae bacterium UBA4054
GCCTACCACTGTCGAAGGGGGGGGAAGATGAGCGAATAACGTCATAAAACTGTTACAATCAAAAACAGAATGTGATAGGCAGGGACATCGCATCATGCCTGCTAAACAGAGGGGGATCTGAGCCGTGAAATTCCTTCCGGAAGAAGTAAAGTTTTCTGATCACTTCGAGAAACTGGCAGAAAAAATCCAAGAGGGTGGAATGCTTTTCATGGAGATATTGAATGACTATAGCGGCTCAGAGGCGAAAGTATCAAAGATGAAAGAAATCGAACACGAAGCAGATGACATAGCCCGCGGAATTTACGAGAAGCTGCATAAAACTTTCATTACCCCTATGGATAGGGAGGACATCTATGCTCTTGCAAATAAGATGGACAGCATTCTGGACATGATCGAGTCGTCGACTGCAAGAATGCATCTTTACGGGATCAAGGAAACCGTCCCCGAGATCAAAGAGCTCGCCCTCATCCTGAATAAATCCCTTGCCCTTGTGACAAAAGTTGTTTACGCCATGAGACAGCGCAGGAAGAATGTAAAGATGATCCTTGAAACCTGCGTAGAAATCAATACCCTGGAAAATGAAGGAGATCATATCCTTCGACGTTCCATGGTTCACCTTTTCGAGCATGAGAAAGATGCTATCGAATTGGTCAAATGGAAAGATATCTTTGAGCGAATTGAAGAAGCGACCGATATGTGTGAAGATGTTTCAAATATCATCGAGGGGATGATTTTGAAATATGGATAGTTTTTCGTTGGCTTTTGTCATCTCCGTTGTTTTTATCGCCATTGTATTCGAGTTCATCAACGGTTTTCATGATGCGGCAAACGCCATCGCAATGGTTGTCTCGACCCGAGTGCTGAAGCCCCATCATGCCGTGATGTGTGTGGGGTATTCCTGTCAGCACGACCCACACGATTGCGGGGGCTATCGTGGGAGTCGGTGCCACAAGGCGGCTCACGGCCGTCCGCTGGGGCGTGGCGGGAAAAATCATTTGGACCTGGGTTTTAACGTTACCCGTGTCCGCAGCGGTTGCCGCTGCCACTTACATGTCTTTGACCAATCTTTTTATTCATTAATCAACAAACGGACCTGCCCTCTGGTTACTTGACAAGTCGAGACCTTTGCACAACTACCTGAGAACTTTGAATTGTGTCATTTCGAGGAGCATGAGCGACGAGAAATCTTAATAATTCAGGGCTGCTAAGATTTCTCCCGTTGGTCGAAATGACAAGAAACGGCAGTTTTGCAAAGCTCTCAAGTCTTTCTGTATCCGTTCTGAATTTCACAATTTACTTGAGCTCAGCCAGGTGCTGTTCGTAAAGATCGTAACTCGACTTCAGCATTTCCGGAATCGGCAGTTCATAGGGGCAGCGTTCGATGCATGCTCCGCAATCGTCACACAGTTTAACGCTTTCCATCGCCGCCCGGGAAAATTCAACGGAGACAGCCGGCGACATCCTGGAAGCGATTATTTTATAAGCCATGGCCGGCGTAATCATTACTCCGTTCGGGCACGGTTGACAGTATTCACAGCGGCGGCAAAACTGTTTACCCAGTTCCTTGCGATATTTATCCATGAGACGTGTGTCTCTCTCAGTCACAATGTTTGGACTTTGATAAAAAGAGACAACCTCATCCACTGAATCGACTGAATCGTAACCTGGGATGGGTATCACATCAGGATATTGACGCAAAAACTTAAAAGCAATGGCGGCATTGTCAATCATCCCGCCGGCAAACGGTTTCATGGCCAGAATCCCCATGTCCAGCTCACGCGCTGCCGTGTGAAGTTCTTCTTTCGCTGCATACTCAATAAAATTGAATGGAACCTGAATGCTGCTGAACAAGCCGGTTTTGACCAATTTCAAAGCCATCGAGAGGTTGTGGGAAGTGACTCCAATAAATCTCACCCATAAGCGCGCTGAAGCACTTTCACCGCCATGTCGCGGCTGAGACGGATAATGGGGATGCCGCCAAATCCAAGTTCAGAAATTTTTAAACCCGTTTTTCCAAATCTCACGTATCGCATGCTTGATCGCCCCGGTTGTTTTTTCGATCTTTAACGTCCACGCTTTTATACCAAATTTTCAATTAAAGTTCTGCAATTATGATAAATATCAATCTCCCCTTTACATTCCTTGAAGGGTGGGCGACAAAGATTTCCAATTGTAATCTCGGGAAAAACGCTTTAAAGAGTAAAGTCAGATTCGTATTGTTAGTCCGGCAATTAAACATGACAAAGGCCGTCATGCCGAACCCCGTATCAGGTAGGGGGCAGACCCGATCCGGCATCCAGTCTTTTCCTGGATTCCGGCTTTCGCCGGAATGACACTTTTGCGCTATATTATTGCCGGTGTAATAAATCACGAAAAGACAGGGGGAATAAACCATGCGTTTCGATAGTCCGGAGAAAATCTTGAGATTGGCCCGGGATTTTATGGAGAGCCGCATCCTCCTTTCCGGAGCCGAGTTGAACGTCTTCACCGTTCTGAGCGAGGGGCCTTTGACCGCGAAGGAGGTTTCAAGCAGGATCGGCGCCGATCTCCGGGCCCTGGTCATTCTCCTGGACGCCCTCGCAGCCATGGGGCTTCTCATTAAAAAAGGTGAAACGTATCGGTGCGACGCCGCTCTTGCTCCGCTTCTTTCCAAGGGTCATCCCCGTTCGGTTCTTCCCATGGTTCTCCACGCGGCCCACCTCTGGCGCAGATGGTCCCGCCTGACGGACGTCGTGCAAGGGAAGGATGAATCGGGGAGTGCGGCCAGGCCTTCTCGGGGGACGGATGAAATGAAAGCCTTTATCGGGGCCATGCATGTCGTTGCCCTCCCGCTTGCAGGGGAGATCGTGGACGCTGTGAATCCCGGCCCGTCAAAGGCCCTGCTCGATGTGGGCGGGGCGTCGGGCACTTATACGATCGCCTTTCTTCAGGCTTCTCCCCGGATGAAGGCCACGCTTTTCGACAGACCCGAAGTCATCGAGATGGCCCGTGAGCGGCTCGGCGAGGCGGGATTGCTCGACCGTGCGGGCCTTGTCGCGGGCGATTTCTACCGGGATGAATTTCCAATGGGGCACGACCTCGCTTTTGTTTCCGCCATCATCCACCAGAACAGTTCCGAACAGAACCTCGATCTTTATAGAAAGGTCTTTCGTTCACTGAATTCCGGCGGACGGATTATCATTCGCGATCATGTCATGGAGCCCGACCGGGTCCACCCGAAGGATGGCGCCGTTTTCGCAGTCAACATGCTCATGGGCACGGAAGGAGGCGGCACGTATACCTTTGAGCAGATCAGGACCGGCTTATCGCAGGCCGGTTTCAAGGAGATTCGCTTACTTCAAAAGGGGAAACACATGGATGCCCTTGTGGAGGCCTTCAAGCCCTGAAGGCAGAGGCGGAGGAAAATGCCGATCAAATCTTTTCAGGAAGGGATCATCGATCTTATCTATAAGGGGGCTACAAGCTCAAAGAAGATCCGCCGGGTCCTCACCTCTTTCGGGGGAGTCTTCTTCCTCGGCATCGTCTTCATGATCTACCTCTCTTTTCAAATGGACCGGCTCCTCGGCTTTCCCAAGCTCATCCCCGGGAGCTACGATCTTTTTATATCTCTGCCCTTTCTCATTACAGGCTTCTGTATGTGGCTCTGGTCCGTATGGAAATTCATGAAGGCGAAGGGGGCACCGGTTCCCTTCAATCCGCCGCCGAAATTGGTCGTGGATGGTCCTTATGCTTATATGAGAAACCCCATGATGCTCAAATTAAGATAATAACTTAAGTTTCAGACCCTATATTTACATATTTACGTCCTGCCTGTAAATCTACTGCCACGAACTATCTGCCGCCCGATGGTCGGGTAATTAAACCTCAATATAACAACGATAATGTAGATAATAAAATTATTCTTACTAATATGAATGTTATTTTGCTCCTTCATGTTCCCGCTATTTACCGTAAACCTTCATGATATCAAATCGTTAGATTGACAAATTCACTTTGGCACTGGAATTGCTTTCCTGTGATGTTAACGGTACCGTTTGCATGATCCGACAACAAATATCTTTCGTATAAGGAGGAAGCGCTATGAAAATATTTTTACGTAACAGAACATTATGGGTCATCAGTTTACTGGTTTCATTTTTATTAGCTGTTTCCGCCGTGCCGCTTTTCGCCCAAGAGGAAAAACCGACTGGCGATGCGACGGTCGCTGTTCTGAGCCAGTACGTCTGGAGGGGCTATGAACTCAGCCGGAACAGCATCGTCGTCCAGCCCTCCATGACCATCGGCTACAAGGGATTCTCGGCGAATGTCTGGGGCAATCTGGACACTCATCCCTATTATAGCGGAACAGACCCCGGCAAGAGTTACAGCAGCACCTGGAACGAAACGGATGTGACTCTGTCCTACTCGAAAACCCTGGGGCTCTTCACCCTGGGCGGCGGCTACATCTATTACGGCCTTGGCGCGCTCAATCCTGATGCAGCAAAACGGCTTGACTCCCAGGAAATTTTCGCCTCCGTGGGTTTGAACACGATCCTCTCGCCGACCTTTACGGTCTACAAGGAAATCGACCATTACCGGAACTGGTACTTCCTGCTGGGCGTTTCCCATGCGTTCGAATTCAGCAAGATGATCTCTCTGAAACTTGCTGCATCGGCGAGCTATCTGCTGAGCACCGACGAGACCACCTATCCCAAGTATGACGAGAATGCCCTGTCGACCAGCGACAAGTTCAGCAACTTCCACGATGGAAACCTGACCGTCAGCCTGCCCATCAAGGCGACATCGTATGTCACGTTGACACCGACGATTTCTTACGTCTTCCCGCTTTCGGATGATGCAAAGAATGAAATGAAAGGATTAGGGCTGAGCGGAAAAACCCCCGCGGACCGCGACAGTTCCTTTATTTACGGCGGTCTGACGGCCAGCCTCACTTTTTAAGAAAAAACGAATGGACAACCCCATGACTCGACTGGATCAAGCCCATCAGATTGAAAATAGGCAAGTATGACAGGAGGTATATAATGAAAAAGCTTATCGGCATATTGATCATCATGATCGGGTTGTTTTATATCCCGGGCATGGCAGCCCTTGCGGAAGAAGCCGTTCAAGGTCAGGCGGCGCCGGCCGCCGTAGGAACGGTTGCTTCAACCACTCCGGCGACACCGGAACCGGCGAAAGCCGTCACACAACAGGCCCTGGACGCCGTGAAAAGTTCCCTGCAGGTGGGCATTGATACCACATGGGTGCTTTTCACCGCCTTTCTGGTTTTCTTTATGAACCTGGGCTTCGGCATGGTGGAATCGGGATTATGCCGAGCCAAAAATACGGTGAATATCCTGGCGAAAAACTTTATTGTCTTCGCTATCTCCTCTGCGGCCTTCTGGATGATCGGATGGGGGCTCATGTTCGGAGACGGCAACCCCTTTGTCGGGCTTCAAGGACTTTTCTTTGTCGGCGGCGCCGACAACAGCCCGGCAATCGGCGATGCGTACAAGGGTGTCTATACGGCGATAAACTGGACCGGGGTGCCGCTGTGGGCGAAATTTTTCTTCCAGCTCGTATTCGCCGGAACCGCAGCGACCATCGTGTCGGGAGCCGTGGCGGAACGGATCAAATTCCATTCCTTCATCTTTTTCTCTTTTCTCCTGGTGGGGATTCTGTATCCGATCACCGGTCACTGGATCTGGGGCGGCGGATTCCTTTCTTCCCTGGGAATGTTTGATTTTGCCGGTTCCACCGTCGTTCATTCCGTCGGCGGCTGGGCCGCTCTCGCAGGCGTGCTGCTGCTGGGAGCCCGCTTAGGCAAGTACCGCGCAGATGGTTCTGTCAACCCGATCTTCGGTCATAATATGTCTACAGCCACCCTCGGGGCCTTTGTCCTCTGGTTCGGCTGGTTCGGATTCAATCCCGGCTCCACCATGGGCGTGGGCGACGGCAGCGCTATTGCCCACATTGCCGTCACCACCAATACAGCCGCCGCCATGGCGATTCTCAGTTCAACAGTAACGTCATGGCTGATCCAGAAAAAACCGGACCTCTCCATGATCCTCAACGGCGCGTTGGCAGGTCTGGTGGCCATCACCGCTCCCTGCGCCTTCGTAAGCGTCGGTTCATCTGCGATGATCGGCCTGATTGCCGGCGTGTTTGTGGTTTTTGCGGTCATGATGTTCGACAAACTTAAAATCGACGATCCGGTAGGCGCCCTTTCAGTCCACCTGGTCAACGGCATCTGGGGGACTCTGGCGGTCGGTCTTTTTGCCGTGGACAAGATCACGGGGACGGCTACGGGAAACGGCCTTTTCTTCGGCGGCGGTTTGAAGCTCCTCGTTGCGCAGGCTGCCGGTGTCGCGGCCGTCGGCGCTTTTACATTCATCGCGTCGCTTGTGTTCTGGTATCTCATCAAACAGGTGGCGGGTCTAAGGGTTTCACGCGAGGAAGAGATTGCCGGATTGGATCTCGGTGAACACGGCTCCAAGGCCTATCCCGATTTCCAGGGATTCCTGACTAAGTAAGAACCTTTGTCGTCAAGACCCGATTTCTGAAAAAGGAGAATGATTATGAAA
Source organism: Syntrophaceae bacterium UBA4054 (assembly GCA_002383495.1). Classification (GTDB taxonomy): domain Bacteria; phylum Desulfobacterota; class Syntrophia; order Syntrophales; family UBA4778; genus UBA4054. The sequence goes on from DFZO01000044.1 coordinate 6,564, forward strand.
CTTGTCATCGCAATTATACAACCGGAGAAGCTGACGGATGTCAAACAGGCGCTTTCCGATGCCAAAGTGGGGAAAATGACCGTATCCAACGTTATCGGTTGCGGGTCGCAAGGCGGACATACCGAGTCGTACCGCGGCGCCTTTGCCGAGGTCAATCTGCTGGACAAGGTGCGCTTCGAGATTGCCGTGAACGACGATTTCGTCAAGCCTGCTGTGGACGCCATCGTCAAAGGGGCGCGCACAGGAAAAATCGGAGATGGAAAGATCTTCGTGGTGCCCCTGGAGGAGTGCATCAGGGTGCGCACGGGCGAAACGGGTGAAGAGGCGATCGGCTGACCTATCGGATTCTTCGCCGCAAGCAAACCATAACTCATCCGTCACGAACAAAACCCGCCCTCTCCGGAAATGATGACAGGGAGAGAGGGCGGGCAGACGACGGCTAAGATAAAGGATGACCCCGGGTTTCGCACCGGCGAATGTAGAGGGAAGGCGGAAGGCCATCGGTTGATAATCAGAGAGATGCTTGTCGAAAAGAGCGAGCATCAGAAGAAGTTCTCCGAGCATGAGACGAAGACCGAAAGATACGGAAGCGGACAAGCAAAGCCTGTTGGATTATCTCATGTCCGTTTATGAAAGGTTCCTCATCAAAGACGCCCTGAGGCAGGCCCGTGGAAATGCTGCCCTTGCAGCCGAAATTTTGGGCACGACGAAACGTATTATTCAACTCAGGGTAGGCAAGTATCAGATTGACATGGAAGAGTTCTTCCAAAACGGTAAGAGAAAAAACAGATCGAAGAAAACAAAAAAGGATGATGGAGGTCAATATGTTCGAATGCAGGAATGAAAAGGATGTTATGACGATCGTCAAAGACAAGGGTGTCCATTTTATTCAATACTGGTTCGTTGATGTCCTGGGTGTCCTGAAAATTTGATCATGTTTGATATTCTTGAAGAGCATGCACATAGATGGTGCAGGGGGGGGTGCAGGATGATCTACGGCAGTTCAGCTCTTTTTGTGCATCTCACGCGAATCGTTTGATTTGGATCATCAACAGAATAGCACATCAAATCCATGCTGGGAATAGTTGCACGTCCTTCCAATATGACTTTGTGCTTATTTCTTTCACCAAATATTGGGAAGGGCTGCCCGGCATAGTGAGTGATTTCCACCTCTGCCTTTAAAACTTCATTATCAGCTATTTCATATTTTCCTGAAAAATAATAAGAAGAGTCTCCTCCAAAAAGTCTCCCGGCTTCAAAAATTATAACGCCGGCTTCATAGACCTTTTTGCCCCAATTAAACTCTAATGACCACAAAGCCTCTACCATCGTTCTTTCTCCTGATCTCTTGCCGATCTTTATCGGTGCTTGCTGATCTCCTGTAAATACATGGCGCTTCCTGATTCAGCCTCTGAAAGCCTGAAGGCTAATCGCCTGCGCTGTCCGACCCGGGTTCCGCAGCGGCATGGGGAAAAGCCGGCAAATAAACATGAAACGTCGTCCCGAACCCCGGCTCGGACTCTACGGTCATCAAGCCCCCGTGGTTCTTGACAATCGAATAGCATACAGCCAGACCCAGGCCGATTCCCCTCTGACCCCTTGCCGTTTTTGTCGTATAGTATGGATCAAAGATCTTTGAAAGATTCTCTTTTGAAATACCGACGCCCCGGTCGCGGATGGATACTTTCAGATAATTCCCCTCGTTTAAAGGGAGACCTCCCTTTGCCTGCGTAGTCACGTTTTCGGCCGCGACATCCATTATTCCGCCTTCGGGCATGGCTTCCCGGGCGTTGAGGACGATATTTCTGATCACCCTCTGAATTTGTTCATCATCGACTTCCGAAGACCAGAGATCATCGGCTATGGAAAAATGGCATTGAATATTGGAATCCGCCAAGACATTTGCAACGGTTTCTCTCAATATCGGTGCTATGGTGGTCTCTCGCCGCAGGAGATAACCGCCCTTGGCGAAGGTGATCAGCCGATGGGCCAATTCTTTTGCCTGCAGACCGGCCTTTTCCGCGACGGACAGCAGTTCTTCCATTACTTTATCTTCTTCAGTAACCGATACCTTTGCGAGAAAGATATTGCGGAGAATGGCAGAAAGGAGGCTGTCAAAATCCTTGGCGACACCGTCCGCAAAATGACCCAGTGACTCCAGCCGTTTGATCTTGGTTAACTCCTCCTCGGCGCGCTTGCTCTCGGTAACGTCCTCCAGGGTTTCCACGGCGCCCATGAGGTCTCCTGCCGAGCTGCGGATCGCGGCGGCCGTGAAGCGCAGCCACCGGCCTTCATCGCCGAGCTCGGGGAAAAAGTCCGTTGCTTCGTAAGCCTCCTCCAGCAGCCGGGACTTGCTGTACTTGCCCGAGTACCAGTCGGGAACCGTCTCCAGCGCCTCATCCACAATCAAATCCGCCATGCAGGGCCTNNCCGGAACGGTAAAAAGCTCTCCAGTGCTCCCGGGTGCCGATGACCTCCTCCGCCCTGATCCGGCTCAACTCTTCCAGCGCGCGATTCCAGTAAATCACCCGGTGATCCTTCCCGATCAGAAACGTGGGGATCGGAGAGCCCTGGATCACGCTTGACAACCGCTGCTCGCTGTCCCTCAATTCCTCCTCGGCACGCTTGCGCTCGGTAACGTCCTCGAGGGTTTCCACGGCGCCCATGAGGTCTCCCGCCGCGCTGCGGATCGCGGCGGCCGTGAAGCGCAGCCACCGGCCTTCATCGCCGAGCTCGGGGAAAAAGTCCGTTGCTTCGTAAGCCTCCTCCAGCAGCCGGGACTTGCTGTACTTGCCCGAGTACCAGTCGGGAACCGTCTCCAGCGCCTCATCCACAATCAAATCCGCCATGCAGGGCCTTCCGGAACGGTAAAAAGCTCTCCAGTGCTCCCGGGTGCCGATGACCTCCGCCGCCCTGATCCGGCTCAACTCCTCCAGCGCGCGATTCCAGTAAATCACCCGGTGATCCTTCCCGATCAGAAACGTGGGGATCGGAGAGCCCTGGATCACGCTTGACAACCGCTGCTCGCTGTCCCTCAATTCCTCCTCGGCACGCTTGCGCTCGGTAACGTCCCTCAGATAACCGAGGGAGGCTTTTTCGCCTTTATGGATAATGACAGAGGTGGAAATTTCTATCCAGACTACGGATCCATCCCGCCGGATGATCCTGTATTCATATCGAGATGGAGCGGATTCTCCTTTCTGTCTTCGACGGACAAACGTTTCCACCATCTCACGATCATCGGGGTGGATATGAGCAAAAAGGGGTTTGCCGGCGAGTTCCTCCGGCCGGCCGTAACCTGTCAGCTCCAGATACTTCTGGTTAAAGAAAATACGTTCATCACCCTTGACGACTATAATTCCTTCATTCGAGTGCTCTGTTGCCGGCCGGTAGCGCTCTTCGCTTCCTTTCAATGCCTCGATGACCTGCTTATGCTTTTTCTCCGACCTTTTGATCCTGGCAAGCTGTTGATTCAGAGCATTGAGCTCATCGATGAGTTGCTTTTTTGTTTTGGATTCGTCTTTCATGAAGAGACCCTTCCTTGACAACAGGTAAGCAGGGTTCTTTGACTCGCGGATGAAACGTTAAGTGGTTTTTCCTCTGAAAGAATCTGAATAGCGGCCATTTCTATTTTCTTACAGCTGCAATGTATCATGAAAGGTCAAAATAGAAAAATCAAAACTTCAGGAAGGGGGTTGTACGGATGGCTTTAGAAATGAGCCGACACGTGATAAAATCCAGGCCATGAAGATCACGGAGAAAAAAGCAAAAAGCATCCTGTCCAAATCTCAGGTTTATGATTATGCGTTAAACCCTTATGTCGGCTGCCAGCATAGTTGCGTCTACTGCTATGCCAAATTTATAAAGAGGTTCACAGGCCACGCGGAGAGGTGGGGAGAGTTTGTCGATATCAAAATAAACGCCCCCGAACTTCTGGCCCGCGAGGTGAAGAGAAAAAAGGTCGGCAGGGTGTGGATCAGCGGCGTATGCGATCCCTATCAGCCTCTGGAAAACAGGTACATGGTTACGGGGAGATGCCTTGATATTCTCGTGGAAAACGGCTGGCCTTTCACCGTTCAGACGAAATCCGCTCTTGTCCTGAGGGACATGGAAATACTCAGGAGGGCAAACGATAGTGAGGTCGGATTTACCATAACCACCGCGGATGAGAAGATCAGGGGGATCTTTGAACCGGGGGCGCCGCCATCCCGCGAGAGGATAGAGGCCTTGGCGGCTCTTCACTCGAAAGGGATCAGAACCTTTGCCATGGTGGCACCGATTCTTCCGGGCGCGGAGGGACTGGTCAGCGCGCTGAAGGGAAAAGTGGCGTATGTGATCCTTGACAGGCTGAACTATCATTACGCGGATTGGGCATACAAAAGACATGGACTTCAGTGGGCCGGTGAAGACAGCTTCTTCTCAAAAAAGGGCCGGGAGTTGAGAGCGGCCTTTGAAAAGGAGGGCATTCCCTGTCAGATAGTATTTTGATGAATTCTCCTGTCAGGAACGTGACCGCTTCTCAGAAAGCTCTTCCATTAAAATGATGATCCCCGCAAATATTCCCAGAAATTTCCAGCTTCCTCCGAAATCGGCCAGCCTGTCTGCGGTCCGCTCCCCGAAAGTGAGCTGCTGCTCATATTCAATATTTGGGTTCCTGGTCAGGAGTTCATGCTCTCTCAGGCTTTTTACAACCTGCTCTTCTATGGCTGTAAACTCTCCCTTGTCCTGCTTGATCATGTCTTCAACGTATTCGCTCCGGAAGCGATTCAAATCGGCAGTGCATATATAACCGTCCGATGACCAATCGGGAAACGCCTCTTTTATCTTTTCCGCGATGGGACCGCGAACGAGTCCTGCCGGTATAATATTGTCCGCGCTCTTTTGCTTTTTGCATATCTGGCACACCAGCTTTGAAGGGTCCACTTTCCCTGTCATTGCCACATCTCCTCCTTTTCGCGCATCGCACCCTCCTTCAAGAGTCTGCTCACGAGTTATCTCAATTTAAAAATAAAGCCCAACCCCCACGAGGCGAAGGCTGGGCTTTCGAATTCCGGCTCCGAGGGGCATTATTCTGTGAGTGTAAACGATATTCTGCCAATGGAAATCCACGATGCCTCCTCCCAGTAATTCTTGTCACGATCACGGATAAAATATTCGATGCTGTAGTTGCCAGGTTGCCTGAGGTCGAAGGGAAAAGCGACAGTGCCCGGGTTGTTGCAGTATGCATTCTGCCGGTATTGAGGGTTCTTCCCGTCGGCATCGCCATTTGGACGATAAAGGATATAGCCAAACAGGTAGAGTGGATTGTTATTGCTGTTGCGATACGTTGAGACGCTTGGTCCTGTCAGCCAGGCGCCGAATATATGCCCCCGATTCCAGGCATTCATGGCTTCTTTAACGGAAAAGATTTTTCTCGATTCATGCACTTTGATTTGCTTGTCGTAAGAATCCGGACCCGTTACAGCTTCATCGTATATTCCCACACCCCAGCCCTTCAAATCCCAGCGCTGATATTTGAATGGAGGAATAGGGAAGGGATCGCCTGATTTGCCGGTTTGTGCAGGCGGCGGCTGAGTTGAGGCGTTCTTGCCGTCAACGAAATTGAAGGAATATTCTTTCGCCGTCACTTCATTGCGCGAGTCCTTTTCTTCGAGTGCAATTCGGATCTTCCATGTGCCAAAGGAAAGATTTGATCTGCTGGCACTCCGCTCGTAAAACAGAGCAGGTAAGCTGAATTCCTGCTCTGAATATCCCTGCTCGTTGAAGCCGTACCGGGCATTCCATACATCCGTTCCATCCGGGCGGAGTACCTGGACCTTGAAATAGTAATCGAAGGTGCCGAACCGGCTGAGGTTTCCCTGTCTCTGGACGCGCATCCAGAACTTTACATTTGTGGATTGGAGCGGTTGAGTGAATACCCACGTGCTTTGGTTTGTGCTTACTCCAACGTCGAGGACAGCGGGATGGGCGAGTGCCTCTTTTGAAATTGCGAAGGCACAAAAAACAATCAACAAAAACGAAATCATCCGCAATGATTTAAAATTTCTATTTTTCAAGTTTTCGTTATGCATATTCATGTCCCCTTTATATACTTATACACACAGATTCTCAGGTGAACAGCATCGTTTCCTGTGGCCGTTAAGGCTGTGACGATCAGCTCTTCCACATTAAGAAGTTACTGATAAGGCATCGATTTTTTACGATGGAAGTATATGAAGAATGATCTTATGTGTCAATTGAATTTGACCACAAAATAAGGGGTGCGGTATCGATCATGATGGAAGGCATGTGCCGGGTTGGTCAATCTTCCGGTTGAGCAATCGCAATTCAGGATATTTCGTCTGTTACGAGGGACTCTTTCGGCAGGATTCAGGCAGGTCGCTCCTGCATGATCCATGCAGGAAAGGCAGGTATGTTCAGTACAGGAAGACGCAAATATTTATTAGTGTCACCCGTGCTGACGGCTGTTGGTCATGAAAAGTGAAAATCGCGTTTGGAAAGCAAGAGCCGCCCCACCGGCAGAAGGGACGGCTCTCAGAGTAAGCGCGCATAGGGCGCGGGTTAATCGTTGTCAAGCTTCAATAGCATCAGGCTTGCGACCTGAATTAAGCCGGCTATAAGAAAACGCAAAAAAGTTCTTTAAAGATTTACTGTCCCTTAAAGCTGGGTTTTCTTTTCCCGATAAAAGAAGAGATTCCCTCTTTTGCATCCGATGTTTTGCCTATCCAGATGAGTCCTCTTCTCTCCAATTCGAGTTGCCGCTCCAACAGGGCAAGCAGGGCATTATTGAAGTTCTCTTTCACGATAGAATAAGACAATGTCGGGCCTTGAGCAATCTTCAGCGCGATATCCCGGGTTGTTTTTTCAAGTTCACTGTCATCAACCACTTTATTGACCAGGCCCATTTCGAGGGCCTCTTTCGCATCGAACACAGGGTCCATGTAGACCAGCTCTGAGGCTTTGTTGAAGCCAATCAACAGCGGAACCAGAAGGGTCCATGCCCCGTCCGGAACCAGGCCAATCGACGTATACGCCTGCCTGAACTTCGCAGATGAGGCGCAGATTCTCAAGTCGCATGCCGCGGCGATGCTCACACCAACCCCCGCAACCGTCCCATTGATCATGGCAATGACTGGCTTGGAGATCCGACGGATACCCGTGATGGTAAAGTTCAACAGCTTCGTCAATTGCCGCAATGTCTCGCTGGTATCGGGGGAGCTTTCAAACATCGCCACATCACCCCCCGCGCAGAACGCTTTTCCCTCTCCCGTGATCACGATTACCTTTACATCCTTAATCGTCCCCGCAGATTTCCAAAGCCTTGATGAGATCGTTAAATAGACCAAAATGGACTGCATTAAACGCTTTAGGCCGATTGAACTTGATCACGGCAACCTGATCCGCCTTTGTAAAAACAATGTTTTCATACTGCATAGTTCCACTCCTCCTCCCTTCGTTGATATAGGATATTTACAATTGCCGGTCGATGGTTGGATGTCAAACTATATCGGCAAAAAAATTACAGGTTCTTGCTGAGCTTATTCAGCAGACGGACCAATGTCTCTCTTTCGTCATCCGAGATGTCCTTGTATGACTGGACCCTTAATTTTTGAGCGATATGTTGGAAGTCGGCTTTCAATGCCGTTCCTTTCGCAGTCAGGGAAATGAGGCTGATCCGATTATCGGCTGAATGTTTCTTTTTTTCCACATAACCCAGTTTGATCAATTTATTCACCAGAGCCGTAATCGTGGATTTATCCTTGTCGATAATCCTCGCGATTTCCGACATGGGCAACGGCCCCCGCACCATGAGAGATCCCAAAATCTCGCCGTGAGAGGGGGCCAGTCCTTTGATGTGATGAGCCTTCAATTCGCGGGTGAGGAGACTGTTGGCCTTGTATTGGATCCGGCCGATCGAAAAGATGATGTGATCTTTTTTCATGGTCTGATAATAGTTTTATGTCATACTATTGTCAGGGTTTATTTCGGATTGAAAGGCTGCTTATGCGATGTGAATCAGAAAAGCGGCATAATCAACGAACGCTGCGAAACCGGCCCGATTTCAGCTGTGGTGAGCCGGCGGGAAACGGGAATTGGGAAAGGTCCCTCCGCACCCGCCTCGCTCCTGAAGAGGGTCGCGAAGCCGGCGGGGAAGAATGGGCATGTCGTTCCACGGTATTTTTCGAGACCTTCGTCGGACCCGGCCGATTTCCTGGGCGTCGCGAACGGCCCGACCCCTCGCCGGCTTCCGGCGCGGGGATCGTGTAATCGAAATTTTCCAATATCCGCCTTTCCAGCTTTTCACCCAAAACATTTTCAATGGCCCATACAAAAGCCCTGTCCGGACGTGTCACAAAGGTGAACGCGTCCCCGGTGCAGGTGGCCCTGCCGGTGCGTCCGATGCGGTGCGTGTAAGCATCGACCGTGTCGGGCATGTCAAAATTGATCACGTGTGATATTTTTGAAACATCGATACCGCGGGCGGCAATGTCAGTTGCCACGAGAACGTGGTATTTGCCGCTGCGAAAACCATCAAGCGCCTCCTGCCTTTTGTTCTGGGACAGATCGCCCTGAATCGAGGCCACAAGAAACCCGGATTTCTTCATCTGCTTCGCCAGGCGGGTCGCGCGGTCCTTGGTGCGCGTAAAGACGAGCACCGATGTCATATCCGTGCAGTCCAGAATCTTCATCAAAAGAGATGTTTTGAGGTGCTGATCGACAGGATAGATGGCATGGGAGACCGTAGATACCGGAACCGCATCGCCGACTTGGACAATGACGGGATTGCGCAGGATGCTCTCCGCAAGATCCCGGACATCATCAGGCATGGTGGCCGAGAAAAGAAGCGTCTGCCGCTGAACAGGCAGGCGTTTCAGGATATTTCGGATGTCCGGCAGAAAGCCCATATCGAGCATCCGGTCCGCCTCGTCCAGGACAAGCACTTCAATGCGGGAAAGATCGATCATGCCCTGATCCATGAGATCGATCAAACGCCCGGGGCAGGCCACGATAATTTCCGTTCCGCTGCGAAGCTTGCTGATCTGGGGATTCTGGTTCACGCCGCCATAGATGGTGACGCTCTTCAGTTTCGTATAGCGTCCCAGCTGACCGATGGCCTCGTGTGTCTGCTCCGCCAGTTCTCTTGTTGGTGCCATGATGAGCGCCCGGACACGCCTTCGCGGTCCTTCCATCAGACGCTGGAGGATTGGAAGAACGAATGCGGCAGTCTTTCCCGTTCCGGTCTGTGCCTGACCCATAACATCCCGCTTCTGAAGAATGGATGGTATGGCTTGCGTTTGAATCGGCGTGGGCGCCTCATAACCAATGGCGCTGATGCCCGATTCGATGTGGGGGTGTAGATTAAACGACTTAAAATTCATTTTATTCCTTTTTCTGTTGGTTGGCCAAGTATGATCCTGGTCCGTCCGCCCTGGGGCGGATCATTGATGGTTGACGCTTAATTGCTCAAGGTTTCGAGGGGCTGTTCTAATGTTTGGGATTCATCGGACTCCGTCCCTTTATTTCTCTCGCCCTGCCGCCTCGCCATTTTTTCTTTCGCTTTTCGCATGCGATCGAGCTCTTTTTTGCGTTTGATAAATTTGTTTTGACTTTGTCTTGCCATGTTCCTCCTAATAGAAAATCCCCAAAAGCTGTCTACGAGCTCTGGGGACGTAAACTAAAACCAGTTTCATTATGATATGCGATTTAATCTTCAAGGGCGCTGATGCCAAGGATGAATCCGAGTGAACCAGAAACGCATTCTCATTTAACGATATCTTTGACCCCGCGATCTGCTCTTCGGCGGCTGGGCAATGTCAACTTTCAGTTTGCGCCCCTTGAAATCGCTCCCGTTCAATGCTTTTTTCGCTGATTCAGATTCGGCTTGATTCGACATTTCAACGAATCCGAACCCCTTGCCTTCGATCAGCTTGACATCTTTTACCTCGCCGTGGGTAGAGAAAAGAGTCTTCAAGTCCTCATTGGTCACTGAGAAGCTCAGGTTTCCTACATAAAGTTTGGTCTGCATTTTTGCCGTCCTTTTTTCTGTATGTTTCATGGTGACCATGCCGTAAAGGCAATGATCTGATTTTACTTGTTAGCGGGTACCTTCATCCGTGCCCGCATTATCGAAATTTTCATACAAGGAGGTACCACCAGAGGCCTTGCCCGCCGGCTCGGAATCTTTCCCTGAGAGTTTATGAGCCTTATGCTGCTTGGCCATCATTCGTTTAGACGCAGCCTTGATATGCTTGAGTCGTGCCGCTTTTTCTCTCTGATGTTTCTCGAAATCATTTTTGGGTTTCGCCATTCAAGAGCTCCCGCGGCCTTTGGTCACATGTGTTTCGAATAGGACCCTGAAAAAAGGGGTGCTTCCTTGCAACATGAACTTGCCATGAAGCACCCCTCCGTCTCAGTTGGTGAATTTATAAAGGTTTCACATTTTCTGCCGCCGGGCCTTTTTTGCCCTGCGTCACATCGAAGCTGACCCGCTGGCCTTCTGATAATGTCTTGAATCCACCGGCTTGAATGGCGCTGTAATGAACAAACACATCACCACCGTCATCCTTTTCGATGAACCCGAAGCCTTTGCTTTCATTGAACCACTTTACTTTTCCTTCTGACATCGCTTGTATCCTCCTTTCTTAAATTTTCAAAAAGTCGGATTGTCACTCTGGCAGAAAGTAAAAAGCCACCGCACTCTAAAGAGCTGCGGTGGCCACCTTTGCACTTCAAAATGTTTTATCCAACTTTACGCGCACCCTGCTTTCTAAAGGAAAGATTAAGGGTGCGAAATAGTGTGTGCAGTGTACGATGCCATTCCGTGAATGTCAAGGCATATTAGAAATTATTTTTATAGCACATCAAGAGGTGTGGCCTTCGCTCGATTTAATAAGCGCATAAAATTGTTTCGCAAGGCGGGTGACTTGATTATTTTCCTGGTGGGCCGTGAGGGATTTGAACCCTCGACCAACGGATTAAAAGTCCGCTGCTCTACCGAACTGAGCTAACGGCCCATGGATTGTTTTTGAGGGTGCCTCTCTTAACAGCGTGCCTCCGGCCTGTCAAGCAAAAACTATCAGGAGGCGAAAGGGTTTTTGACGATGATGGTCTCAGACCGGTCCGCACCGACGGAAACGAGGACGATGGGAATGCCAAAGAGTTTTTCCAGCCTGTCGAGATACTTTCTCGCATTCTTCGGCAGGTCTTTCATCTTTCTCGCCTTGCTCATGTCTTCCGTCCATCCGTCCATTTCCTCGAAGACAGGCCTGCACTGAGAGAGGGTCCTGAGGTTGGAGGGCACGGATTCCGTGATTTCTTCCCCGTTGCTCCGGTATGCCACGCATATTTTTATTTTTCTGATTCCTGTCAACACGTCGAGCTTCGTGATGGCGATGCCCGTGATTCCGGAGATCCGGATGGACTCGCGGAGCTGCACCATGTCGATCCAGCCGCATCGGCGTTTCCGCCCCGTCGTGGCGCCGAATTCCCGCCCCACGCGCTGCATCTGCTCTCCGATCTCGTCCGTGAGTTCCGTCATGAAGGGACCACCTCCGACTCTCGTGGTGTAGGCCTTCACGATTCCCACGATGTCCGTGATGTTGGTCGGGCCGATTCCGGATCCGCTGCAGGCATTTCCGGCGACGGTGCTCGAGGAGGTGACGAAGGGATAGGTGCCGTGATCGATGTCGAGGTGCGTTCCCTGGGCTCCTTCGAAGAGAATTTTTTTATTGTTTCGGATCGCTTCGCCCAGGATGATGGAGGTGTTCGCCGCGTAGGGTTTCAGGCGCCGGGCGTATTCGCTGTATTCCTTGTAGATGGCCCCGCCGTCCAAAGGCTCTTCCTTGAAGAGCTTCGTGAGATAGAAATTTTTCTCTTCCACGTTTCGCTTGAGCTTGGCCTGAAAGACCTCGTCATCGAGAAGATCACAGAGCCGGATGCCCACGCGGGCGATTTTGTCTTCGTAGGCGGGACCGATCCCCCGTCCCGTCGTTCCCAGCTTGTCCGCACCCTTGGCGGCTTCCCGGGCACTGTCCAGCCTCTTGTGATAGGGCATGATTATGTGGGCCCGCTCGCTCACGCAGAGTCTCGTGTCGGGCGGGAGGAGATTCCTCCTGGTGAGCTTGTCAATTTCTTCGATGAGGACGGCGGGATCAACGACCACACCGTTGCCGATGATACAGGTCTTGTGATCGTGGAGAATGCCTGAAGGGATGAGGTGGAGGATGGTCTGTTCCCCCTTCACCACGAGGGTATGGCCGGCGTTGTTTCCGCCCTGGAATCTTGCGATGACGTCGGCGTCTTCCGCATAGAGATCGACAATTTTTCCCTTGCCTTCATCGCCCCACTGGGTTCCAACGATAACGACACTTTTCATGATTCCTCTCCGGAGTTGTTAAATTTCAAGCTTCTTCACGGAAATCACATTGGGCAGGCCCAGAAGCTTATTCAGGACCTCTTCCGGGACGACGCTGTCCGTGCTCAGGACGACAAGGGCCTGTCCATCCACCTGCTCGCGGCTCAACTGAAAACGGGCGATATTGATGTTGTTGTTTCCGAGGGTGGTGCCGATATTGCCGATGACGCCCGGCTTGTCGTAGTTGTAGAGAACCAGCATGTTTCCTTCCGGGATGACTTCCATGGAGAACTTACCGATCCTCACGATCCGGGGATCCTGCCTTCCGAAGATCGTTCCCGCGATGACACTCACTTCCTCCCGGGTCTTGATGGTGATGGAGATCATGCTCGTAAAATCCTTGACCTCGCTGCTCTTTGATTCGACGACCCTGATGCCACGCTCCTTGGCCACGATGGGCGCGTTGATATAGTTGATGTTCTCATTCAGGATGGGTTCCAGAAGGCCCTTGATGAGCGAGATGGTGATGGGCGCCACGTTGTAGTTGAGGATCTCGCCGCTGTACTCCACCCGGACTTCTTCAATGCCTCCCGAAACGATCTGAGCTTCGAATTTTCCGAGCTTCTCGGCCAGCGTCAGATAGGGCCGGATCTGTGTCAGAAGCTCCGCCGTGACGGAAGGGAAGTTCACGGCGTTTCGGATTTCCCCCGAGGTCAGGTAATCCACGATCTGCTCGGCGATGGCGATAGCCACATTTTTCTGGGCCTCTTCCGTGGACGCGCCGAGATGGGGCGTGCAGATGACGTTCGGGAGGGCGAGAAGCTCGGTGTTCTTCGTGGGTTCCTCCTCGAAAACGTCAAGGGCGGCACCGGCCACCTTGCCGGATTTCAAGGCATCGGAAAGGTCTTTTTCGTTGATGATTCCGCCCCGGGCGCAGTTGATGACGAAGACGCCGTCTCTCATCTTGGCGAACGTAGCGGCATTGATCATGCCCTTTGTCTCCTTCGTCATGGGCGTGTGGACGGAGATGAAGTGAGAACGCTTGAGAAGATCGTCGAGCGACACGAGGGTGATCCCCAGCTTCTCCGCGGCCTCATTTGAAATGAACGGATCGAAGGCGATCACGTTCATTTTAAGGCCCAGTGCCCGTTCCGCCACGATGGAGCCCACGCGTCCGATCCCGATGATTCCGAGCGTCTTATTGTAGACTTCCGATCCCATGAATTTATTCTTTTCCCATTTCCCCGATTTCATGGAAGACGTGGCTTGGGGCACCTGCCGTGCCAGAGAGAACATCATGGCAATGGTGTGCTCGGCCGTGGTGATGGTATTGCCGCCCGGGGTATTCATGACCACGATGCCCTTCTTGCTTGCGGTGTGATGGTCCACGTTATCGAGTCCGATCCCTGCCCGCCCGATGACCTTCAGTCTCACGGCATGCTCGATCACTTCCTTGGTCACCTTTGTGGCGCTCCGGATGGCGAGCCCGTCGTAATCCTTGATGACGCCCTTGAGCTCGTCCGGTGTGAGATTGGTCATCACATCCACCTCGATCCCCGGCGCCCGCTTGAATATTTCAATTCCCTCTTTGTCGAGGGTATCGCTGACTAAAACTTTTTTCATAAATGGCATTCCTCCGTCTACAATGTCTTTATCTTTTCCCTATAAACTCTTTCGAGGGCCGCCAGCGCCTCGCGGATGTCCGATGGTTCTATTGTCGGGCCGCACCAGAAGCGGAATCCCGGCGGGGCATCTTTGTATGAGTTGATATCCTGGGCTATGTTCTCCCTGCCAAGCACCCCGGCAATGCCCTTCAGGAATGCCGCCTGGATCTCTTTCGGCAGGGCCCGGAACTTCTCGTTCCTGATGCTGAGACAGACGGAGGTGTTGGATCGAATGTCGGCCGATTCGGCGAGGAACTCGGCCCAGTCCGTCTTTTCGACCCAGTCCTCAATGACCTTCAGATTGGCGAGGCTCCGTTTGATAAGGCCGTCGAGGCCAATCCCGCCCGCCCACTTGAGGGCATCAAGGTAATCCTCCACGCAGAGCATGGAAGGGGTGTTAATGGTGTCCCCCTCGAATATGGCCCGGTCCAGCTTTCCTTTCTTCTTCATTCGGAAGACTTTCGGCATGGGCCAGGGCGGGTCGTGGGATTCGATCCGCTGAACGGCCCGGGGGCTCAGGACGAGGACGCCATGGGCCGCCTCGCCGCCGAGGCATTTCTGCCAGGAATAGGTGAGAACATCCACCTTCGGCCAGTCGATCTTCATGGCAAACACGGCGCTTGTGGCGTCGCAGATGGAAAGACCCTCTCGTTTCTCCGGGATCCAGTTCCAGTCGGGTATGCGGACCCCGCTCGTGGTTCCGTTTGCCACAAAGACCACGTCATGGGTCCAGTCCACGGCCTTGAGGTCGGGGATCTTTCCATAGCCGGCCTTCAGAATCACGGGGTTGAGTTTCAGTTCCCGCTGGATGTCTGTCGCCCAACCTTCGCTGAAGCTCTCCCAGACAAGAACGGTGACGGGCCTGGGGCCCAGGAGGGTCCACATGGCCGCTTCAAAGGCACCGGTGTCGGAGCCGGGGAAAATACCCAGGAGGTAGTCCTCCGGAATTCTCAGGATCTTTTTCGATTCATCAATGGCTTTTTTCAGTTTGTCCTTCCCCAGAGCGGACCGGTGGGAGCGTCCAAGGGCGGCCTCTTTCAGGTCATCAAGGTTCCACCCAGGTCTCTTGCTGCAGGGTCCGGAGCTGAAATTCGGATTATGCATTATTTGATTCTCCTTGAGTTCAAACACAATAAAAAAACTTATCAGACTCAATGAGATTACACAAGATATTTTGGTTTTACGTTGACGGACACGTAAAAAGCACATATAGTTCCACACATCATAAAAATATCAGGAACTGCGGAATAAAAAGACCATGGGCACATCCAGGGATAGGATAAAAACAGCTTTTTTCTGTCAGGCATGCGGTTACCAGTCGGCGAAATGGCTGGGCAAGTGCCCCGGCTGCGGGGAGTGGAACCAGTTTGTGGAAGAGGAAATCAGGGCCATGGATCCCGGTTCCGCCCGTGATCTCCAGTTCAGCGAAGCGGCGACACCCATTGACCGGATCGAGGCAGACGAGGGGGATAGGATCAAGATCGGCATCGATGAGATGGACCGTGTCCTGGGGGGCGGCATCGTGGGCGGGTCCACCATTCTTGTGGGCGGTGACCCCGGGATTGGAAAATCCACCCTTCTCCTGCAGGTGCTTCAGAGCCTGGCGATGAAGGGATTATCTGTGCTCTATATCACCGGAGAGGAATCGGCAAGGCAGATCAGGCTCAGGGGGAAACGGATCGGTGCTTCCTCTTCGAACCTCCTTGTCCTGGTTGAAATATCACTGGAGAGCATTATTCAGAAGATCCGGGAGATCATGCCCGCCGTGGTCGTTGTCGATTCCATCCAGACCGTCTATTCTTCCGCCCTTTCCTCAGCTCCCGGTAGTGTGGGGCAGGTGCGGGAGGCCTCGGAGCGGCTCATCATCCAGGCGAAAAAGGCGGGCATCCCCACCTTTCTTATCGGACACGTGACCAAAGACGGATCCATTGCGGGACCCAAGGTGCTGGAGCACATGGTGGACACGGTGCTCTACTTCGAGGGGGATTCGGGGCATGCCTACCGGATCATCCGCAGCATGAAGAACCGCTACGGGCCGGCAAACGAGATCGGGGTTTTCGAAATGAGAGACCGGGGGCTCACGGAAGTCTCCAATCCCTCGGAATTCTTTCTCGCGGAGAGGCCGAAAGGCGCGGCGGGTTCCATCGTGGTGCCGAGCATGGAGGGGACACGGCCCATCCTGATCGAGATACAGGCCCTCGTGAGCCCGACGAATTTCGGCATGCCGCGGCGGACCTCTATCGGAGTGGACCACAACCGGGTTTCTCTCCTTGTCGCTGTCATGGACAAGATTTGCGGCCTTCACCTGGGGAACCATGATATTTTCATCAACGTGGCGGGAGGCGTCAGGGTGGACGAACCGGCCGTGGATCTGGGAATCATATCCGCCGCCGCCTCCAGTTTTCTCGATCGCCCCATCGATCCGGGGACGGTCGTTTTCGGCGAGGTCGGACTCACCGGCGAGGTGAGGGGAATCAGCCAGATGGACGTGAGGGTGAAAGAGGCGGCGCGCATGGGTTTCAGCCGGTGCATTCTGCCCCGGACAACGTCGAGGGACCTGTCGGGCGTAAAGCTCAAGATTCTGAAAATCGGGAACCTCAAAGAACTTCTGGAACATCTTTTTTAGGGAATCGCCCATGAAGATTCTGGTGGTGGATGACGAAAAAGATATCGTGGATCTCGTTTCCTACAACCTTGAAAAGGAAGGCTTCAAGGTTCTGAAGGCCTACGACGGGGAAAGCGCCCTTCGGATGGTGCAGACGAAAAGTCCCGATCTTGTGATTCTCGACCTCATGCTTCCCGGTGTTCAGGGCCTCGAAGTCTGCAGGAAAATCCGCGAGAATCCGCGCAGTGCCTCGCTGCCCATCATCATGCTCACGGCGAAGGGCGAGGAGGTCGACAGGGTTGTGGGGCTCGAGATGGGCGCTGACGATTATGTGGCAAAGCCCTTCAGCGTCAGGGAACTTTCAGCCCGGGTCCGCGCGATCCTCAGAAGAATGGAGTCGCGTAAGGCGCCCGAAAAAGAGACCTTCTCCTTTGGGAATCTCCATATCGATTACGGATCCTACGAAGTTTCCATGGATGGGGAAAAAGTCGATCTCAGCCCCACGGAACTGAAACTTCTTTTCTTTTTTTCCCGGCATCCCGGGCGGGTCTACACGCGGGATCAGATTCTCGATCAGGTCTGGGGGGAGACGGCTTTCGTGACGCCTCGGACCGTGGATGTTCACATCAGGCGCCTGCGAGTACAGATTGAAAAGGACCTGGAAAATCCGCGTTACGTCCTTACGGTCAGGGGCGTCGGTTACAAGTTTGCCGACAGCGGGCCGTAGGGAATTTCCTTCGCAAGAAAATCATGGACAAGACACAAAAGACGATTGGGGGGATGTTTGACCGGATTGCCCCCGTTTATGATCTGCTCAATTGCGTTCTTTCCCTGTCCCTGGATGTCCTGTGGCGGAAGAAGGCTGTTGCGTGTCTTGAAATCCGGGATCATGAGCGGATTCTGGATATTGCCACCGGCACGGGCGACCTGGCCATGGAGGCCCTGAGAAAAAAATTGGCCTGTCGGGTCGTCGGGCTGGATATCTCCCGTGAGATGATGCGTGTCGCCGGGAGAAAACGCGATGAACGGAACTGGCGTGACCGGTATTCGCTCATCGCGGGAAATGCCCTGCAGATGCCGTTGAGGGATCAGACCGTTCACGCGGCCATGGTTGCATTCGGCGTGAGGAACGTCCCCGACGTGGAGGGCCTGTTCAGTGAGACGAGACGCGTGCTGAAAGCGGGCGGAAAATTCGCCGTCCTGGAACTCTCCATCCCCCCGGGCCGCGCAATTAAAGCGGTTTATCTTTTTTATTTCAGGAAACTGCTTCCCCGGATCGGAAGCCTTTTGTCCGGACGGTCAGCGGCCTACCGCTACCTCAGGGATTCCGTTCTTGTTTTTTACACGCCCCATCAGGTTGAGGATCTTCTTCGTGCCGCGGGCTTCACCGTGGTGAGATCCCTTCCTCTCACGTTCGGTATCTGCCATCTTTTCCTCGCCGAAAAAAGATAGTCAAAATTTTCATCCTTTCTTCATCAGATTGTCATCAAATTGTAACATTCAATCCGTACTCTTTTCCCAAAACAAAAAGAAGAAAGGAGAATTTTCGGAATGAGAAAGATTTTCAAATATGTCGTTACCGGTTTGACGGCCGTCTTTTTCCTGCAGGGTTCGGTCTTTGCCGCCGGCACCCTGGTGATCAAGGGCTCGACCACCGTGCTGCCCATCGCCCAGGCGGCGGCGGAAGCTTACATGAAAAAGAATCCCAATTTGAATATTTCACTCTCGGGCGGCGGTTCAGGGGATGGCGTGAAGGCCTTGATCGACAAATCCACCGATATTGCCAATTCGTCGAGGGATCTGAAACCCGTAGAGATCAAGCTTGCCAGGAGCAGAGGCGTAAATCCCGTCGCGCATCGCGTGGCCATCGATGCCATCGTTCCTATCGTGCACCCCTCGAATCCCGTCCATGATCTTACCATCGAGCAGTTGAGCCTGATCTATCAGGGAAAGATCACGAACTGGAAGGAAGTGGGAGGAACGAACAAAAAGATCGTCGTCATCTCACGGGATACCAGTTCCGGGACCTATGAGACCTGGGAGCAGAAGGTTCTTCACAAGGCGAAAGTGACGCCTAGGGCCCAGTTGCAGGCTTCAAACGGGGCCATTGTCCAGGCCATATCGAAAAACCGCTATGCCATGGGATACATCGGTATCGGCTATCTCAATAGAACCGTCAAGGCAGTGAAGGTCAACGGCATTCAGGCTTTGGCAAAGACCGCCCTCTCCGGAGAGTACCCCATTGCCAGGCCGCTTTTCATGTTCACCAACGGTCAGCCGCAAGGGCCTGCCGCCGGATTCATCAAATTTCTTCTCAGTCCGGCAGGACAGAAGATAGTGAAAAAAGAAGGATTTGTTCCTCTGAAATAGCGTATCTCCGCAGCGCCGAGGCGCAAAGAAATCAACGAAGCGAGTGCTTTTCTCAAAGAAATCGTGTAAAATAAAGTGAATTTTATGAGAGGCAATCCCGCAAGGGATTGCCTCGGCTTTCAAGAACGGCATTGAAAGATGAGCTTTATGTCGAGAACCCTCAAAGAGACCATCATCAGAAATGTTCTTTTCGTATTCGCCTTCGTGTCCATACTCATCCTGGGACTGATTGTTTTATTCCTGTTCCAGGAAGCCTTTCCCATCTTCAAGGTCACGTCCGTGACGGACTTTCTCTTCGGTCAGGAGTGGTATCCCACCTACGATCCCCCTGAGTTCGGGATATGGCCCCTGATCGTGGCCTCCTTCATCGTGACTTTTTTCTCAACGCTGATCGCCGTTCCCATCGGCGTCCTTTCCGCCGTCTACATATCCGAGATCGCTCCGCCCCTGGTGAAAGAGACGCTCAAACCGGTGATAGAGCTTCTGGCAGGGCTGCCCTCCGTCGTCCTGGGTTTTTTCGGGATGGTGGTTGTAGCCCCCTGGATGCAGGAAACCTTTGATCTCCCCACGGGCCTCAACATCGTTAACGCGTCCTTCATGCTGGCCATCATGGCCATCCCGACCATTTCGAGCATTTCCGAAGACGCCCTTTATTCCGTGCCGCGGGAATTCAAGGAGGCGTCGTATGCCCTGGGAGCCACGAAGTTTGAGACGATTGCCAGGGTCATTATACCTGCCGCGCTTTCCGGCATCTCGACGGCGGTGATTTTGGGGATGGCGAGGGCCATCGGTGAGACCATGGTCGTTCTGATGGTTGCCGGGGGAGCGGCGGCGATTCCTGAAAGTCTCTTCGACGCCGTTCGGCCCATGCCCGCGAGCATCGCGGCGGAAATGGGCGAGGCTCCCTTTGGAAGCAACCATTACCATGCCCTCTTCGCGACGGGCGTGGTTCTCTTTTTTCTCACGCTGGCCTTCAACCTCGTCGCGGACTATATTTCACATAAATTTAAAGAGGTGGGCTCTGCAACGCTATGATCTCTGTGAAAAACCGCGCTCAACATTCTTCGTCCATGAAATGGCGGTACATCAAGCAGAGGCTGTTCTTCGCCGTTGTCACCTCTGCTGTAGCCCTCATTATTCTTTCTCTCGGCGGCATTCTCTCTTATGTTTTCATCAACGGGATCGGAGTCATCAACTGGGATTTTCTCACCCAGCACCCTAGGGATTCCATGACGGCGGGCGGCATCATGCCCGCCATTATCGGGACATTTTATCTCACCCTGGGCGCGATTATGATCGCCCTTCCGCTGGGGGTTACATCAGCCATCTATCTGAGCGAGTACGCGAAGCAGGGCGCTCTGGTCCGGATCATCCGGATCGGCATTAATTGCCTTGCGGGTGTTCCCTCGATTGTCTTCGGTCTTTTCGGCCTCGCTCTCTTCGTGGTCTTTCTGCGGTTCGGCTCCAGCATTCTCTCCGGTTCATTGACCCTGGGCATTCTTATTCTGCCGACGATCATTGGCGCGTCGGAAGAGGCGTTGAAGGCCGTTCCCCAGACCTTCCGGGAGGCCTCTCTCGCTCTTGGAGTTTCAAAGTGGCAGACGATCCTGAGAGTCGTTCTTCCCAACGCCTTGCCGGGTATCCTGACGGGTTCTATCCTGGGTATCGGAAGGGCGGCGGGTGAAACGGCTCCCATCATGTTTACAGCTGCGGCGTTTTTTACGGCGAAGCTGCCGCACTCTATCTTTGACGAGGTTATGGCCCTGCCTTACCACATCTATGTTCTTGCGACGGCAGGTACCCATATCGATCAGACGAGACCCATTCAGTACGGGACGGCCCTGGTTCTTCTGGCGCTCGTCCTTGGCGTGGATTTGATTGCCATCGTGATCCGCGGTTACGTGAGAAGGAGAAAAAGGTGGTAAAATGATCAATAACGGGATAATAAACAATAAAATCATAGAAGTTCGGGATGTTCATTTTTATTATGGCGGTTTCAAGGCTCTAACCGACGTTACCATGGACTTCGAGAAAAACAAGGTGACTGCTCTGATCGGTCCGTCCGGCTGCGGCAAGTCAACACTTTTGAGGCTCCTGAACCGGATGAACGACCTGATCGACGGCACGCGCGTCGAAGGCCGGGTTTTGTTTGAAGGTGAGAACATCTACGATCCCCATGTGGACCCGGTTGAAGTACGGCGGAGGATTGGCATGGTGTTTCAGAAACCCAATCCTTTCCCGAAGTCCATATTCAGCAATATTACCTACGGGCCGCGGCTTTCAGGGATGACCCGCAGAGACGAGTTGGGAGCCCTTGCCGAACAAAGCCTCAGGCGGGCGGTACTCTGGGATGAGGTGAAAGACATTCTGAGCCAATCCGCCATGATGCTGTCCGGCGGACAGCAGCAGCGTCTTTGTATCGCCCGGGCTCTGGCCATGAAACCGGACATCCTCCTGATGGACGAGCCGACATCCGCCCTGGATCCCATTTCAACGGCCAAGATTGAAGAACTCATAGAAGATCTGAAGAAGACCTATACCATCATCATCGTGACGCACAACATGCAGCAGGCCGCGAGGGTGTCGGATTACACGGGATTTTTTTATATAGGGAAGCTGATCGAATACAATGCAACGGAAAAGATATTCACGAAACCGGACGTGAAACAGACAGAAGATTACATTACGGGCCGCTTCGGCTGATGGTCGTGCATTTTGAGGCACATATAACCCTGAGTCTTAAACTCTGGACTCTAAACTCTAAACTCTAAACTGTGTTAAAGGTGCCCCATGGAAGAGAGACGTCACACGAGCATGCATTATGAAAGGGAGCTCCAGGAGGTTAAGAATGGCCTGATTTACGTGGGAGCTCTCACCGAGAAGGCGATCCGGTCAGCCATGGAATCTCTTCTGGAACGAGACTCGGATCTGGCCCGTCAAGTCGTTGCCGGAGACGATCAGATCGATGCGATCGACATGGAACTGGAGGAGAAGTGTATCCGCCTCCTCGCGCTGAGACAGCCCGCGGCAAGGGATTTGAGGTTCATCACCACGGCAATCAAGATCAACGGCCATCTGGAGAGGATCGGAGACATGGCCGTCAATATCGCCCAGAAGGCAATCATTCTGAACGAGGAGCCCCAGCTAAAACCCTATATTGATCTTCCCCGCATGGCGGACATCACCAGGGAAATGATCAAGGAGAGCCTTGATGCTCTGGTCAACGAGGACACCGGTCTGGCCGACAGGGTCAGGCATGCCGAGAATACGGTGGACAGCCTCAATGACCAGATTTTCAGGGAACTCCTCACCTTTATGATGGAGGATCCCCGGACGATCCACCGCGCGATTCTCATCATGCAGATATCCAAGAACCTGGAACGAATAGCCGATCACGCGAAGGGCATCGCCGATATGGTTATCTATATGGTCACGGGAGAAAGCGTGCGGCACCAGTTCCCGGCCGAAACGGAGACGGAGTCGCCATGAAAAGCAGACTTTTTTTGAAAGTCTTTGGGACCTACTTCATCATCGTGATCCTGTCTCTATCCGTCGTGACGCTGCTGGTCAGCGGTGAGATCAGAAAATCCATGATAGCGAAGATCGAAGATGAATTGACGACCGATGTCCGACTCATCGATCTGTATTCAATAAAGGAGATAAAGGCGAAGATCAAACAAATGGCCGATATCTCGAATTCCCGCGTGACCCTGATCGCTGATTCAGGCAAGGTTCTCGCCGACTCGGAGAGGGACGCGGCGGTGATGGAAAATCACCTGAACCGGCCCGAGATTCAGGAGGCCAGGGTCAAAGGCAAAGGAAGAGCGACCCGTTTCAGCCAGACCATCGGCGTGGATATGCTTTATGTGGCACTTTCTCTGAAGAGCGGGCCGGACATCACCGGCTATGTGCGTCTTGCCCGCCCCCTTCACGAAGTCAAGCATTCCGTCGAGAAGGTATACAAATCTTTCTTTACAGCCATTCTCCTGATCCTTCCCCTTTCGATTATCATTGCCTTTATCTTTTCCTACCGTCTCACGGCTCCCGTCAAGGCGATGGAACAGTTCACCGAGAAATTGAGAAAAGGCGATGTGTCGGGGACTCTCATGGTCCAGACGACGGATGAAATGAAGCAGCTGGCCGGCAACATCAATTACCTGGTAGCGGAACTGCAGGATAAGATCCATCTTGCCAACGAGGAGAAAGGCAAGCTGATAGCGGCCTTTGCGAGCATGACCGAAGGGGTCCTGGTTCTTGATAACGAAGATAGAATCGAGATCTTCAACCGGGCCTTCCGGCACATGGTCGCCTCGCAGTACGGCGACGTCGTTGGAAAGACGCTCATCGAAGCCTTCAGGAACATTGAACTGCAAAAAACATTCGACCGCTTCAAAAGCTCTGGGAAACCTGCGATGGAGGAAATTACCCTTGGCGAAACGATCCCGATCATTCTGGATGTGAGCATTTCGGCGATCAGAGGTGCTCCCGGCGACGAAAAGACCATGATTGTTTTTCACGACGTCACGCGACTGAAGAAGCTTGAAAAGATGCGGGTGGACTTCGTGGCAAACGTCACCCATGAGATACGAACACCCCTGACCGCCATTCTCGGATTCATCGAAACCCTGCAGGAAGGAGCTATCGAGGAAAAGGAGACGGCAAAAAAGTTTCTGGAAATTATTGAGCGCCACGCACGGCGTCTGAACCGCCTCGTCGAAGATCTTCTTACGATATCAGATATAGAACTGGGCGAGATGCAATTCTTCTTTGAGAGTGTCTCGGTGAGCGGCATGCTGGATAATGTTCTTCCTGTCGTCGAACCCAGGGTTGGGGAAAAGAAGATGACGCTCCTCAAGACATTGCCGGAGGATCTTCCTCCCATAAGAGCCGATCGGGACAGACTGGTGCAGATATTTCTCAATGTATTGGACAATGCGATTAAATTTACGCCCGAATCCGGCAAGATCTCCATATCAGCTTCATTGGAAGAGGATGGACATGTGGCCGTCAGGATTACCGACACGGGGGTCGGCATACCCCGGGATGAAGTGTCCAGACTTGGCGAGCGCTTCTACCGCGTCGACAAGACCCGTTCACGGGAACTGGGCGGAACGGGCCTTGGATTATCCATTGTCAAGCACCTGATGGCGGCCCACAATGGCAGGATGGAGATTGAAAGTCAGATGGGCGCAGGAACAACAGTTGCCCTTTTTTTCCCCGTTTTCATGGACGATCATCGCAAGAAGTGACCCGGATTCGAGCTTTGGATGAGATTGGGGTTTTTCACGAGGTCTCGGATCGGAACCGGTATCCAATTCCCCTGACCGTTTCAATGATGTCACCGTCATTGCCCATTTTTTTCCGCAGACCGGCAATATGGACATCGACCGAGCGGTCCGTCACGGCACAATCCTCTCCCCGAATGGCATCCACGATCTGGTCCCTCGTGAACACCCACCCGGGACGCTCCGCCAGGAGCTGAATCAGTCGGAATTCCGTCAGCGTCAGTTCAAGAAGCTCTCCCCGGAGTCGAAACTCGTGGCGTCCGGGGTCAATGATCAGGATGCTCGTCTTGATGACGGTGTTTTTTGAGGGGTCGGTATCTTCCTTCCGCCGCAGGACCGCCCTGACCCTCGCGATCAGTACTTTCGGACTGAAGGGTTTCGTGATGTAGTCGTCCGCTCCGATCTCAAGGCCTGTCACCACATCCGCATCACCGCCTTTGGCGGTGAGCATCACGATGGAAATCTCTTTCGTTTTGTCATCTTTTTTCAGGAGTTTCGCAACCTCCATGCCATGAATCCCCGGCAACATCAAGTCCAGGATCATCAGGTCGGGCCGTTCCGCCCGAGCCAGCCTGAGCGCCTCGTCGCCGGACGTTGCAGAAAGGACATCAAATCCCTCCCGTGAAAGGTTGTATCGGATCAGATCCAGAATGTTTTCCTCATCGTCCACAACGAGAATGCGTTTATTAGTCATTGACTCCCTCCAGAAATCTCGATTCCACGATGCATTTTAATGGAATCCCGGAACAAATCAAGCAGAAGCCGTTTCGCTCCGCCTTTGTCACAATAATTTAACATCTCCTTTATACGAATCCAATAAAAAGCCGTTATAAATTCCACCGAAAATTACAAAAGCAGGGGGTTCCATGAAGGACTGGATGAAAAAACTGGAGTTGCATTATGAACGAATCAGGAATCGATACCCGAAAGACCGGTTGATGATTCTCTTTGATATCGACGGCACGATCCTGGATATGCGCCACACGATCCACTATGCCCTCAAGTCTTTTGATGACCTGCATGGGACCCCTTTTTTCAGATATCTGAAAATCGGAGATATCGCGGTTCACGAGACAGAGGTGGAAGCCCTCCTGGAGAAACTTGCTGTTCCGGAGGAGGAGAGAAACCGCGTGATGGAATGGTACGAGAAAACGTGCTGGTCGGCGGATGCCATCCTGGAGTCCCACAGACCCTTCATGGGCGTCATGGAGGTGATCCGATGGTTTCAGATCCAGCCGGACACCTTTGTCGGTCTGAATACGGGCAGGCCTGAATGCATCCGAACGGAGACGCTGTATTCCATCAACAAGATAGGGCAGGAGTTCAAAGCGAACTTCAGCCATGAATTGCTCTACATGAACGCCAACGGATGGGAAGGAGACATCATCACATCCAAGGTCGCTGGCGTTCTTCACTTTCAGAGATCCGGTTATCGAATTTTCGCTTTCATCGATAATGAACCGGAGAATCTGAGGGCCGTATCCGACGTGGATCCACAGAAACAGATTCTTTTGCTGCATGCCGACACCCTGTTCAAGTCGAAGCGCCGGCGCTTGCCGCCTCATGCCGTCAGCGGAAAGCGGTATGACCTTACAAAGCTGATCCATGAGAAGGCGCTTCCGCAGCATGTGCAGCTGGTCTGGCACGGGGTGAATGATGAAGGAAACTTGAGGCAGTTCCTCGCTTCGGGAATCCGCTGGGCGGAGTGCGATGTCCGCCTGGACCCGACGGGAGAGAAAATCGTCCTTCGAGATGACTCCTTTGAAAGCGTTTCCCTGCAGGAAGATGAGGAACTTCTGACCCTGGAAGAAATCCTCGATCCGATTCGGCGGGCGGGAAAATCTCTGAAGCTCGATTTGAAAGAGAACGGCGTCCTGATCGATCAGACCCTGTCGATTCTGAATCGGCATTCCTATGACGGAAAAAACCTGTGGTTCAACGGCCGCATTGATGAGTTGAAACCAGAAGGGTTTCGCAGGCTGGCCGAGGCGTTCCCCCAATCCATTATTCAGTGCCCGATTGATTCTCTCATTCCCCTGATCCTGAGCGTCCCCGGGAAGGCCCTGGCTCTTCTTGATACGTTCAGGGACTGGGGCGTGAACCGATATTCCATGAGCTGGAAATCACCGAGTATTCATTGCGTCCTGAACAAGCTGGACAAATGGGGATTTGAGGCGAACATCTACAACGTGCCGGACCTGGAGTCCTTTTTGCGGGCGGTGCTGCTGTTGCCTGTGTCCGTAACCTCGGACTTCAATTTTCCGAGGTGGCACTATTACGGCAGGGGGTCGGGCGGAAACCAGAAGCGGCACACTTATGGAATTATCAGAACCCCGCAGAGCCTGTCCGTGTGAGCCGATCCGGGCGGGCGCGAATTGAAAGGAACTCTGTTCATGAAAGCGAAGAAGCTTCAGCACGTAAGAAATGTACTGATCGGCAACATGCAAATGCTGCACGCTTCCGCTGTCAAGACCGCCCGTTCGATGGGTAGGGATAATGAGAACTATCCCGATTTCCATGACAGGGCTTCCCGGGAAGCCTGCAGGGGCTTTGAACTGCTGCTGCGGGAGCGGGAAAACAGGATGCTCGTCGAGCTACGGGAGGCCGTGGAGAGGATTGATCAAGGAATATTCGGGATATGCAAGATCTGCGGGAGCGCAATATCGGAAAAGAGGCTCCGTGCGAATCCGATGACGACCCGCTGCATCGCGTGCAGGGAGAAAGAGGAAAGACATTTCATGGCAGAAAGCCGCTGACGACCGTACGTCGGCCTGCGGCCTGTCATGATCAATCTGAAAAAGGAGATGAATCATGAGCAGGTTTCATACCATCATCGACCGTCCCTTGCATAGACCCGCCTTGCAGTCCGACGGTGCCCGATCCCTGATAGATATCGTCGACATGATGGGGATCGACACCCGAAGCATGGGGATGCTGGTCGAAACGCTCCCCTTTTCCGCGTACGATGCAACGGCTGGCGCGGAGACGGAACTTCAGGCCGTCGTCATCGGCAAACGGAGTGCTGTCGATCTGCCCAGTACAATCGAAGAATCCAATTATTACGCGAACATTCTCAGGCGTACAGCGGCGGGTGACACGCCCCGGAAAGTCATTACCGATCTCGAGAAGTATCTGGCGACGAATCATGAAAACGTGTGGGAAAACAGCTGGGTCCGATTTCCCCTTGCCCTGTTGAGTTCCTTTGCGGGGGATGTGCTCCGGACAGATCTGCTGGCCGATAAACAGCGCCGTGACGGCGCTATGAGAAGCGACGCCCACAAATTCATCACGTCTGTCCAGGGAGAGGAGTACCTCAGAGTCCCGCTCAGCTACCTGCTCAAGCTGTCTCTTGCCGATGTCATCAGTGCGAAATCAAAGGTGCCCCCGCTGGTTTTCGGGACGGGACGCGCATTGATGGACCATTTTCTGAGCGACAATACATCCCCGGAAACCCATTCCTTCTGGGTGGTCCATTCCCGCCAGGATACCGGAACGGGCAGGGCGATCGCCCGGGAAACGTCTTTGCGTTTTCTCCTTACGCAGCTTCTGATCATGTATGCCAACCGCAAATTCTGCCTGGCCCAGGACGGTCAGAAGGCTATGATATTCTCTTCGCCGCACCCGCCCACGCGGCAGAAGCTCCTCAACGACTCCATCTCTGACGCCTTTTACAGGGAACTTTTCATGAATCCCTGTCTATCCGGGTGGAACCGGGGAGAAGTCAAACAGGAATACATGCATCTGTGTCATGGGGTATTGAGCCGGAGCCAGCTCAATGCCGTTGCCAAGCTCAAGGAGGCCGGCATCATTACCCGCAATCTCGTGGTCCTGCCCAACCTGTCCAATATCAGTCTGGCCAATAATGGAACCCACCTGAGCCTGGGAAGCCGGAGATTATCGGAGCGCCTTTCCGATCCGTCGTCGGGGTTCACGGAGGTTCAGGAAAAATACGTCGGGGACCTCGTGATTAAAATGGCGGAGCACTTCCTGCCGCTTTTCGTGGGAACTTACAGTGCTGCGCCGTACCGTTTTGATTTCCGCGATTTCCACCCTGAAAAAGTCCTGGGATTTCTTCCCCACGAGCTTGATTACACCCACCTGAGGATGTTCTGGCGGCGCTGGAAGAAAAAGGCGCAAGTCGGCATTCTGGGGCGGCCCTTGACTCCCTTCGGAATCGCCTGGTTTGACCGGATGATCAGCGCCTTCTTTGACCTGCGGGGGGACTACGTCCCCGATTTCCGCCTCATCGATTATCCCGTCATGCTCATGAGCACGGAAAAAAGTCCGGCGCTGGACGGAAAAACAGGAAATTCCGATCGGTTGAAAAAGGATCTCTCTGATCTTGGCATCTTCGACGCGCGAATGTCCCTCTATCTTCTCTACAAGCTTCGTGACTATCATGCCATGGGATTTTCTGGTTTTGAAGGGCGCCACTACAGTCTCTTCGAGGACTATGAAGAGGATATGGGAAAAGCGGCGGACATGCAGATTCTGATCACGGCGCTTGCCTTTAAATACATTGCCATGGGTCTGTGGACGCACGCCCACATTCCCGATGATCCCCATGTGGAAAGCGAACGCCGGCAGGTGATCTTCGGGACGGCCGCCGGGATACCCACTTTTTTCGTTCGGAGCGACACGAGAAACCTGTTTCTCCAGAGCATTCTTCAGCGGGTGTCCCGAACGCGCAGGAGCAGACGATATCCCGGGTATCTCCGGGTACACAATGTGGAATATCGGAAGGCGCTGGTTCAGGTCTTGAGGGAGGATGCCGCCGACCTCATCGAGATCCTGGGCATGGAGGAAACCCTTAAGGATCTCACGGGCCGTCTGGTCCATCCCGACGAGTTTTCAACGGCTGCCAAATTGACCCGCGGGATTGTCGAAGAAGCGAACACGAATTCGCCCATGAAACTGAGCGCGGAGGAATTTAACAGCGCGGCGGAAAAATATTATCGTGAACGATTAAGGAAACGCCACCTGGCAGAGGCCTTTCGGTGCTTGGAGAGAGACTTTCGACAGGCCGACTGGCGTTCGCCCGACGTCAGGGCTGCTATGGATGACGAACTTCCCTCGGACTTTTTGCGATGGGCCAGAGAAGATGTCATAGAGGATCGGATTTCCCTGGGACCGCTCGTCGAACTGATTCACCGTGTTATCCTCTATATCCACCTGGAAAAGCGCAAGTCGGAGGCTCACTCAAAAAGGACCTGTGATGATGAAAGCAGGATATCACCAATATCTGGATCGGGAATCCGGTAAGATCTTCACGGAAAAACTCTACTGGGACGGGGTGATTCGATTTCTGTACTCCTCGTTGCGGGAAAGCGCCCCCCTGCTGTTTCGGGCCGTGACCGGCGCAAGGATATCCAGTCTTCTGGGGTTCCTCAATTATGATCATTTCCTGTCAGGAAAGATCTCAGGCCACAAAGAGTTCATGAGCGCCTGCGGCATTGATCTGGCGGAATCCCTGGAGAGCCCGGACCGTCTCGATACCCTCAAGAAGATCTTCCAGAGAAAAATACGCTACTGGGAGTGTCGCCCCATGCCGGAGGACTGCGGAGCCATGGTTTCCCCGGCGGACGCGAAAGTCCTGGTGGGTTCCTTTTGCGAGACCTCGAGCCTCTTCATCAAAGGGAAATTCTTCGATTATGAAGAGTTGCTGCGCCGGGATAAGACGCACTGGCTGAAGGCCTTTCGCGAGGGCGATTTTGCCGTCTTCCGGCTGACGCCCGACAAGTATCATTACAACCACACGCCCGTGGCCGGCCGGGTCGCCGATTTCTATGAAATACGGGGGCAGTATCATTCCTGCAATCCGGAAGCCGTCATATCGGTGGTCACCCCCTATTCCAAGAACAAAAGGGTCGTCACGGTCATCGATACCGATGTGCCCGGAGGAACCGGTGTAGGGCTCGTGGCCATGGTCGAGGTGGTGGCCCTCATGATCGGCGGGATCATCCAATGTTACAGCGCAGAGAAATACGAAGACCCGGTCCCGATTCACCGGGGCCTTTTCCTGAAGAAAGGGGCGCCCAAAAGCCTTTTTCGTCCCGGCAGCAGCACGGACATTCTTATTTTTCAACAGGGCCGGGTGAACTTTTCGGAGGACATCGTTCGAAATCTCCGGCGTCCGAACGTTGAGAGCCGCTATACCAATGGATTTGGCCAATACCTTGTGGAAACGGACGTCAAGGTTCGGTCCTTGATCGGGCAGGCCTTGAACCCCTTGCCTTCACTGACCAGCGACGGTGATGCACCATGATCCATTATGCTTTCATCGCGGTCCTCGCGATTCTGTTTACTCTTCTTTTGGGGTGGTGTTTCAAATATCTGCCCGGGGAGCGATGGCAGATCATGGCCTCGGTGCCGGTCAAAAAAATTTCGCCCGGTGAATGGCAGGGTGTGAATGTAACCTATTATGGCCTTCTGAACGCGAACGCCTACACCCTAGCCGTATCCATCCTGTTCATTCTGACGGGGGCCGTCGGAGTTCCGACGTCCACGACCTTAATCATGGTCTTTGTTATTCTCCTCTGCTGCATGCCGGCATCGAGAATTCTCGCGCGGCTGATTGAAAAAAAAGCTTACACCTTCACCGTGGGAGGCGCATCGTTCGTGGGCCTGCTGATTGCTCCGCTGGTTTTGTGGATCGTGAATAGCGCACTGAACATGATCATGACGGATTCTCTGAATCCCATGCCGTTCATGGCGGCGATGGCCGTTGCCTACGCCTTTGGAGAAGGAGCCGGGCGGCTGGCATGCATCAGTTTCGGCTGCTGCTACGGAAAACCGCTGTCTCAATGCAATGGTTCGCTTCAGAGGATGTTCAGGCATTGCAGCTTTGTCTTCTCAGGCAAAACAAAGAAAATAGCCTATGAAAGCGGTCTGGACGGCCAGAAAGTCGTTCCCATCCAGGCTGTCACGGCCGTTCTCTATATCGGAATAGGGCTCGTGGGAACCCACCTTTTTCTGCAGGCTCTTTTTATCCCCGCATTCCTGCTGGCGGTTCTGGGAACGCAGGGCTGGCGGGTTGTGTCGGAGACGCTGAGGGCGGATTACCGGGGTGGAGGGCGCATGACGGCTTATCAGGTCATGAGCCTGGGCGCCATGGTGTATGCCGTCTTCATCACAGCCATGACGCCTGCTGTGTCTGTGACGTCCGTGGATGTGATGGACGGATTGCGATCCTTCTGGCAACCCGGCGTGATTCTGTTTCTGTTTTTTTTGTGGTTTTTCAGTTTTATCTATACGGGGCGCAGCCGGGTGACCGGATCGCTGGTATCGGTCTATGTCCATCGTGACCGCATCTGATAAAAATGGTTTGCTGCTTAAAAGCATTTCAATCGAGGGCTTGCGGTCCAGAGGAGTATAAAACGAGGTGGCTGATTTTTTCCGTCATCATAATCATTTTATTGGCCGTGCCCGGCGATGCCTTAACTGTCGGGAGCGATCGCATCGTCGAAGTGACTCGATTCGAGAGCATGAACGTCGGGCAGGGGGTTCCCGCAGGATGGAAAATGGAAAGATTTTATGGAACCCCTCGACTGGTAGTGAAACGACACGGGAAAGGCTTTTGCCTGCATCTGTTCAGTGGTGAAGAATCGTTCTTCGGCATCAAAAGAAAGATAGAGGTCCGTCTTCGGGACTATCCGCTTTTGAACTGGTGCTGGAAAGTCAGCAAGCTTCCAAGGAACGGAGACATCCGAAGGGCCGACAGGGATGATCAGGCCGTCCAGATTTATGTTGTCTTTTCTCCCGCCGGCTTTCCGGCAAGATGGAACACCCCTGTGGTAGGTTACATATGGGATAATGAAGCCCCGGCGGGGTGGACGGGGAGAAGCCCGCAAGCAGGCTTCGGCAACGTGAGATACGTGGTGGTGAGGAACAAAAAGGACCACCTGAATCGGTGGTATTGCGAAAAAAGAAACCTTCATGATGATTTTAACAGATTATTCGGGGGCGCGGATGACGGAACGATGAAAAGGGCGGTGGAAGGCATTGCCGTTTTCATCAACTCCCAGCACACCCGAACTCATGCCGAGAGTGAAATATGCGACATCTATTTCAGCAGGGATTAGAAGAACATTCAAGGGGGAACCGGCCATCAAGGATTTGTCCTTTTCCGGAAAGCCATGCGGTGCAGCCTCCATGTGTTCAGGAGTGGTCCGGGACCATGAAAAAGCGGCCTGAAGATGATTTGACCGAAACGAATATTCTTGAGGGATCCGTCGATCGCGTCATCATTGATGCGGGAACCGGAGACGTGAACGATATCATGGGAAAGATCGCCGCTCGGTTCGAACGCTCAAATCCCGGGGTCATCATTCACCTGAAGTATCAGAAAGGGCTATGGCCGATCGGGGTGAGGAGAGACCACGTTGCTCAGATCCTTTTAACGCTCCTGAACAATGCAGGGCGGGCCATGCCCGGCGGTGGGGATCTTTACGCGGAAACGGTGAATCTCACCATCGAAGAGCGTCGAATGGAGTCCTTCTGCTTGAGACCGGGACGCTACGTGAAGTTATCGGTCACCGATACGGGTGCGACCCAAAGGGTTTTCATGCCCTTTGTAACCCGGCACGGGAATAACGGGAACGAAGCCGAAAACACCGGTCTCGACGGGATCTACGACATCGTAAACCGTCATGGGGGAATCATCACGCTGGCCAGAAAAGAGGCCATCGGTACGACGTTCAGCATTTACCTCCCTGCCTCGAAATATTCAGTCGAAGTCGATGCCGGGATTCCGGGAGAGCTGTTGAGAAAAGCAACGCCTCCTGAAAATTCCTGATGACTGACAGTCAATAAAAAAGTTCATTACGGCCACTGCCCTTTGGCGGTTCGTCCGCTTTTTTGGGGGAATTTTTCATTTTGATTTTCCCGCTGTTGGTTTCAGGAGAGAGATGTGATATAAAAGGAATGCGATTTCTATTAGAGAAGGCGCCAACAGCCATTATGCATGAACCCGCAGCCGGGTGATAGAAAGACAGAGGCCTGACGATGAAACGATTGTACGCGATAAAAATATTTGCCTCTTATCTCATCCTGGTCTTCCTGACGATTGCCGTCCTGGATTTTTTATTGACGCCGCGAATTAAGGAGATTGTGACCAAGGGCATTGAGGATGAGATGATCGGTACCGCACGAATCGTCGCGTTGATGCCCGAGAAACATATCGAAACCAATCTTGCGGCGATCGCACGGGATACGAGACTGCGAATAACGATCGTGGATCCAACCGGGCGGGTGATGGCCGATTCTCAAGGTGATGTCCACAAAATGGATAATCACCTGAACCGGCCCGAGATCCGGCAGGCAGGAAAAGAGGGACTCGGCAAGTCTTCACGGTTCAGCGTAACGCTCCAGGAAAGCATGCTTTACGTGGCCCTTCCCGTCCGGGAAAATGCAGAGGTGAAACGGTATGTCCGGATGGCGCGTCCGCTCACTTTGGTTCAACAGTCGATTGATCACCTCTATCAATCCATACACCTCACTCTATACATTATCGCATTTCCGGTCCTTCTACTCGCCATCGTCTTCTCGATTTATATAGCAAGGCGATTCAACGGGGGCGACGAAAGATAAATTGCAGGTGTCTTCTGAAATCGTTGTCGTTTGTCTCCTTGAGCCCAAAGTCCTCGCAGGCGTCTTCGAGCGGATGACGAATGTCCGTTGCCGTGTTCTTTGCATGGAACGCGGGCAGACGGGGTGTTCCGTGCCGATCAGGGCTGGATGTAAAAAGAGTCAATATCGGTCAAGCAGGTGACGGATCATGATTTTTTTTACGTCTTTCCACTCTTTTTCGCCGATGCTGGCTTCATCGATGATGAGGTGATTCGAAATTTTCTTGTCGATACCCTGAACTTTCTGAACGGTCTGGACATGCCATTGATCCAGATGATGCTGCAGGATCATATCGCTGAGTTTCGGTGATGATATGAATTCGTCATTTTTGTCAATAAAAATGATCGTCGGTTTATTCAATCGGCTGTCGACGTGTTTTTCGAAATAATCGACCGCTTCGAAGAGGGCTGAATAGGCCGCGATGGGTGTCCCTTCATTGGCGCGATAGGCCATGGGCGAGAGACTGTCGATAACCATGTTGGGGAAAGGCATGAAAACTTTCAGAAGATAGCTGTCGGCAGAGAGGTGAAGTGCCGGTGCGAACAGCACCATGCGGTCGTAATTAATGTCGGGAAAGGACAACACCAGATCGCATAGCATGAGGCCGCCAAGGGAATAGCCGATGAGGAATACAGGCACCCTCTTCTTTGTGGCTCTTTCTCTGACGGCCAGATAGGCCTCGTAAACCTCGTGAAGCCAGAGCGCGTATGAGACATGCCGAAAAGAGTCCAGCCTTGCCTCGTCCGTGGATAGATCCCTTCCGGTGGTATGATTTTGTCCATGGCCCCTCAATGAAAGGTTGAGGACTTCAATGCGCGCATTGTTGAGTCCACTGACAATGGACTGCATCTTTTCCGGCTTCAGGTTCAGGCCATGGACGACGAGCGATATGCCCCTTGTCCGTTTGTAAGGGGGGATCTTGTGCAACTGGTGGATACGGAGATGGTCGCCCGCTTCTCTTTCCCAGGATAATTTCATTGTGATCATCTTGGTTCCCGAAAATCGATGCATGCAAAAAAAGATCGAGATGATCGCGAGGGCCAGGATGCAGAAGGCCAGAACCATGTTTTTTTTCTTCATAGGCTACGGCGCTGTCTTCATGGTGTGGTCCGGCATTTAAATCAGATAATTGTTAGATATCTGTTTAAATGGGGTTGTAATATGATTAAATTTGCGAAGAGGATCCATTCCATGCCCCGAACCCCTTCGCTGGCCGGAGAATGATGAAAGAGGCGTCAACCGGATCGTTTGTTGCTGGAAAATTCTGGAGGCTGGAAATCTGATATGAGAAAAGATAAAGTGCTTTTCATCTGCACCCATAATTCTTCGCGGTCGCAGATGGCGGAAGGCCTGTTGCGGGCGTTCCGAGGGGACCTTTATGAGGTTCACAGCGCCGGGACGGAGCCGGGGGGTGTGAACCCTTGTGCCGTCAGGGTCATGGCGGAGATTGGCATTGATATAGGAAGTCACCGGTCAAAACATGTGGATGAGTTCAGAGAAACAGTATTCGACTGCGTGGTGACTGTCTGCGATCACGCGAAAGAGTCCTGCCCCTTTTTCCCCGGAGCCGCGAAGACGATTCACAAGAGCTTTGAGGATCCGTCAGCGTTTACCGGCAGTGCAGAGGATGTTCTGGCGGGTTTCAGGCGTGTCAGGGATCAAATCAGGGATTGGATTGAAAAAGAGTTTTGAAAGGAAAGGAAGTTTAACAATGCTCAATAAGATTTTCTGGCTGGGCCATTCAAGCGTGAAGATCAAAAGCGATAGAACCATTTATATCGATCCCTGGAAGTTGAAAAATCCCGAGCCTGCCGACCTCATTCTGATTTTCCACAGTCACCGTGATCATTTTTCTCCCGATGACGTCAGGAAAAATAAGGAGGAAGGAAACGGTGATCATTGTGACGGCGGATGCAGCTGCCCATCTGTCCGTATGATGATATCGTGGGCTCCATGGAGGATGCGAAAAGATTCAGAGAGCTTTGCGAAGTGACTGTGGAGATAGAGCTTGTGACGGATTGTTGATGCAGGGATTTTCCTGCCGGAGAATTAATAAAAAAAGGTGTTCAGCGAAAGGTAGAAGGCCGCCGACATCAAAGCCGAAAGGGGTATGGTGAGGACCCAGGCCCAGATAATATTCCCCGCTATACCCCACCGGACAGCCGTCAGCCGCTTCGTAGCCCCCACGCCCATGATCGCCCCGGTAATCGTGTGCGTTGTGCTCACAGGTATGCCGGCAATGGATGCGCCGATGATGGCAACGGCGGCTGACGTTTCAGCGCAGAAACCTCCCATGGGTTGAAGCTTTGTGATTTTTGTGCCCATGGTCTTCACGATGCGCCAGCCTCCCGCCATGGTTCCTAGGGCAATCACCAGGTAGCATGAAATCTCGACCCAATATGGAATGTAAAAAGAAGAACCCATCAGTCCGCTGCTGAAGAGGACAATGGCGATAATGCCCATGGTCTTTTGAGCATCGTTCATTCCATGGCTGATGCTGAAGATAGCTGCCGAGAATAATTGAAATCTCCTGAAAATCACATCCGCTTTCCGCACGTTGCTGTGTCGGGACAGATTCAATACAAGGATCATTATGACAAAACCGAGGATCAAACCTATCGTGGGAGAAAGGACTATAAAGATTGCCGTTTTTATGATTCCCTTCATGACCAGCACTTTTAAGCCGCCTTTAACAATGCCGGCCCCGACCAGGCCGCCGATGAGGGCATGAGAGGAACTGCTCGGAAGGCCCAGCCACCAGGTAATCAGGTTCCAAGCGATGGCTCCCAAGAGGGCCGATAGAATGAGAAAGTTGTCCACGACGGCCGGGTTGACGATCCCCGTTCCGACAGTCTTGGCTACCTGAACCCCAATGAAAAAGGCGGCTATGAAATTAAAAAAGGCCGCAAAAAGGACGGCCTGTTTAGGTCTCAGGACGCGCGTCGAAACGACAGTAGCTATTGAATTGGCAGCGTCGTGGAAACCGTTGATAAAATCGAAGACCAGAGCTGTTAAAATGATGAAAACAATGAAGGCTAAGGAATGGCTATCCATGTTTCAGGACGATTCCCTCTACGATATTGGAGACATCCTCACAGACATCGACGGCTTCTTCAATTCGTTCAAAGATTTCCTTCCACTTGATCAGTTCTATGGCGTCCTTTTCCTTCTCGAACAGTCGGGCCATGGCCTGCCGGAGAATGTAATCCGCTTCGTTTTCAAGGGTATTGATCTCCACGCAGGCTTCCAGGATTTTCTTTGAATTTTTCTTGTCCCGGAGACCGTGAACGATCATTTTGACCTTGGCGATGGCGTTGTTCAGGATGATGGCCAGTTCCTTGATTTCATCGGCAGGTTTCTTGACCTTGTAAAGGTACATCCTTACGGCCGATGCCTCGATCATGTCCAGGATGCTGTCCATTTTATTTGCCAGGGCATAGATATCTTCCCTGTCAAAAGGGGTCAGAAAGGTCTTGTGCATTTTTTCGTAGATCCGGTGGGTGATTCCGTCTGCCTCGTGTTCTATTTCTTTCAGCGTCGAAACCTTCGCTTCTGAATGCTCGAAGTTATCAAGAATCTCCGTAAAAAGTTTTCCACCCTCTTCGATCTTTATCGCAAGCTCTTCAAAGTGGTCGAAAAACTTCTCCTCTTTCGGAATGAATCTCATAGGTTATATCCTCCACGTCTTCTTTTCCAAGATGGAGCTGCGACTATTTAGCACAATTTGTGCTCAAATGTAAAATAATTTTGGCTTTTCAAGTTCAGGAACGCCCGCTCCGAGAGTTCGAGCCTAAAATTTGCAGAGGAGCACTTGACATCAGGAAATTTATGTTTAATATATGCCTGATTTTCAACGGGGGCGTAAAAGTATTTATTTTCAGCTAAAAATATATGTGAAAGGAGGAAGCAAATAAGCATGAAAATCAGGCCCTTACACGACAGAATCATCGTAAAGCGCGTAGAGGAAGAAGAAAAGACAAAAGGCGGAATTATTATCCCCGACACCGCCAAGGAGAAACCCATTGAAGGTAAGGTCATTGCCGTCGGCAAAGGAAGAACAACAGAAGACGGCAAGATTGTTGCCATGGATGTGAAGGTTGGGGACAGGGTGCTTTTCAGCAAGTACGCCGGAACGGAGGTAAAGATCGACGGTCGGGAGCACCTCATCATGAGAGAAGAAGATATTCTCGGTATTATTGAAAAGTAAAGGAGGAAGGAATAAATGGGAGCAAAAGTACTTCAGTACGATGAGGAAGCAAGAAAGTCCATTCTCAGGGGTGTAAATGCCCTTGCTGATGCAGTGAAGGTAACCCTTGGTCCCAAGGGAAGAAACGTTATCCTGGAGAAGACCTTCGGCGCCCCCACCGTGACCAAGGACGGAGTCACCGTAGCCAAAGAGATTGAGCTGGAAGACAGGTTTGAGAATATGGGTGCCCAGATGGTAAGGGAAGTGGCCAGCCGAACGAGCGATGTGGCTGGTGACGGAACAACAACAGCGACCATCCTGGCCCAGGCCATCTATCGGGAAGGGGCAAAGAGTGTGGCTGCCGGTTACAACCCCATGGACATCAAGAGGGGCATCGAGAAGGCCGTGCAGATTGTGGTGGATGAGCTGGCCAAGCTGACCAAACCCACCAAGGATCAGAAAGAGATCGCCCAGGTCGGGACCATCTCCGCCAACAACGATGCGGCAATCGGGAACATCATCGCCGAGGCCATGAACAAGGTCGGGAAAGAGGGCGTCATCAC
The DNA here is from genome assembly GCA_002383495.1 of Syntrophaceae bacterium UBA4054. GTDB lineage: Bacteria > Desulfobacterota > Syntrophia > Syntrophales > UBA4778 > UBA4054. The sequence goes on from DFZO01000044.1 coordinate 45,219, forward strand.
CGTTGAAGAGGCAAAAGGACTGGAAACGGAACTGGACATCGTGGAAGGTATGCAGTTTGACAGAGGCTATCTCTCTCCCTATTTCATTACCAATCCCGAGAAGATGGAAGTCAATTATGAAGACCCCTACATTCTCATCTATGACAAGAAAATCAGCAACATGAAAGAACTTCTCCCCATTCTCGAGCAGATTGCCAAAATGGGGAAACCCCTCATGATCATCTCCGAAGATATCGAAGGCGAAGCCTTGGCGACCCTGGTCGTCAACAAGCTCCGCGGGACGCTTCATGTGGTCGGTGTCAAGGCTCCGGGCTTTGGCGACAGAAGGAAGGCCATGCTGGAAGATATCGCTGTTCTCACGGGTGGAAAGCTCATCTCTGAAGAGATGGGAGCCAAGCTTGAAAACGCGAAGATTGAAGACCTCGGCCGATGCAGGAAACTGACCATCGATAAGGACAATACCACCATCATCGACGGTGCCGGCGAAAGGGCCAGCCTTGAAGGACGAGTCAAACAGATAAGGGCTCAGATCGATGAGACGACCTCTGACTATGACCGCGAGAAACTCCAGGAAAGACTGGCAAAGCTTGTCGGCGGCGTGGCCGTGATCAAGGTGGGTGCGGCGACGGAGACGGAGCTGAAAGAGAAGAAGGCCCGTGTCGAAGACGCTCTGAACGCGACCCGCGCGGCCGTGGAAGAGGGAATTGTTCCCGGCGGTGGTGTGGCCTATATCCGCTGCATCCCAGCGCTGGAAAAGCTTGCCCTTGATGGTGACCAGCAGGTTGGTGTTTCAATCGTTAAGAAAGCTTTGGAAGAACCGCTCAAGATGATCGCGCAGAATGCCGGTGCGGAAGGGAACATCGTTGTTGAGAAGGTGAAAGATAAGAAAGGCTCTTTCGGCTTTAACGCGGCGACAGATGACTATGAAGACCTTGTCAAAGCGGGCGTCATTGACCCCAAGAAAGTGACCCGATTTGCCCTTCAGAACGCTGCGAGCGTCGCCTCTCTCATGCTGACGACCCAGTGCATGGTTGCAGATAAGCCCAAGAAGGAAAGCGGAATGCCCCCCATGCCTCCGGGCGGAATGGGCGGATACGGCGGAATGGACATGTAAGAAACATTTCATAAAGGACGAAAAGGCTCCCTGCTTCGGAAGGGAGCCTTTTTTTATTCTCTTTCCTTGAAAGTCCAGCCTATCTGTGATATTTCCTCAAATCTAAAAAAATCAACAAACTATGAGCTTTCACCTGCGAGCTCATGAGGAGAAGGGCATGGACTACAAGGACACGCTGAATCTGCCGAAGACAGATTTTCCCATGAAGGCGAACCTTTCAAAGAAAGAACCGGAGATGCTGAAGGCCTGGGATGAGATGAACATCTATGGGAAGATCCGGGACGTGTCGAAAGGCCGTAAAACATACATTCTTCACGATGGGCCGCCCTATGCCAACGGGGACATCCACCTCGGAACCGCCCTCAATAAAATCATCAAGGACCTTGTGATCAAGTCCAGGAACATGGCGGGTTACGACAGTATTTTTGTTCCCGGTTGGGACTGCCATGGCCTTCCCATCGAGCACCAGGTGGACAAGGAACTGGGCGAGAAGAAAGATGCCCTTTCCCAGGCGGAGAAGAGGCGCTACTGCCGGACCTACGCGGAGAAATATGTGGACATCCAGAGGGCGCAATTCAAACGGCTGGGTGTGTTCGGGGAATGGGAGAATCCCTATCTCACCATGAGCTATGAATATGAAGCGATCACCGTTGCGGAATTCGCCAAACTCATGCTGAACGGCGATGTGTACAAGGGGAAGAAGCCCGTGTACTGGTGTGCCTCCTGCAAGACCGCCCTGGCGGAGGCCGAGGTAGAATACGCCGATCATCACACGCCATCCATCTACATCAAGTTTCCCATGATCTCCGATATCTCTGCCGTGAGGCCGAAACTCAAGGGCGAGAAAGTCTATGTGGTGATCTGGACGACAACTCCCTGGACCATTCCGGCGAATCTTGCCATTGCCCTTCACAAGGAATTCATCTATGTGGCTGTCAGGGTGGAAGGAGAGGTTCTGATCCTCGCCAAGGAACTCCTCGACTATTGCATGGATGCTTTTGGTTTCAAGAAATATGAAGTCATCGATGAATTCGCAGGATCGGTTCTGGAAGGGCTGAAGTGCCGTCATCCTTTCCTGGACAGGGAAAGCGTGATGATTCTGGCTCCCTTCGTAACCCTGGAGGCCGGGACCGGGGCCGTGCATATCGCCCCCGGCCACGGACAGGAAGACTACGAGATCGGTCTGGAATATGGCCTTGATAATTACGCTCCCGTGGATGAAGACGGGAGATTCACGAAGGACGTGCAATTCTTTGCTGGCGAGTTCGTTTTCGAAGCCAATGACTCGGTAAACAAGAAATTGAAAGAGGTGGGGAAACTCCTCGGTCTCGTGGATATCCAGCACTCTTACCCCCACTGCTGGCGCTGCAAGAACCCCATCATCTTCCGCTCCACGGAGCAATGGTTCATCTCCATGGAGAAAAACGCATTGAGAAAAAAAGCCCTGGAGTGCATCGATCAGGTCGAGTGGATTCCCGGCTGGGGTCGGGACCGGATCTACGGAATGGTCGAAAACCGGCCGGACTGGTGCATCTCGCGGCAGCGCCTATGGGGCGTGCCCATCACGGTCTTTTACTGCAAAGAGTGCAACAACGTCCTGGCGACGAAAGAAGTCCTCAACCGGATTGTGGCTCTTGTGCGAGAACACGGCGCCGATGTCTGGTTTGAGAGGGACGCGAAAGATCTCATCCCGCCCGGTACGACATGCCCGGTCTGCAAAGGAAAGACATTCACAAAAGAGACCAACATCCTGGATGTCTGGTTCGATTCCGGCGTGAGCCACGCCGCCGTTCTGGAAGTATGGCCGACTCTCCGGTCCCCTTCAGACATGTATCTTGAGGGAAGCGATCAGCACCGCGGATGGTTTCATTCTTCGCTTCTGGAATCCGTCGGTACGCGAGGAAGGGCACCCTACACGAGCGTCCTGACCCATGGGTTCGTTGTAGACGGCGAGGGGAAGAAGATGTCCAAGTCTGTGGGGAACGTGATTGACCCACTGGAGATCATCGAGAAATACGGCGCCGAGATTCTTCGCCTCTGGGTCGCCGCTGAGGATTACACGGTAGACATCCGCATATCGAGCGAGATCCTGGAGCGCCTCGTGGAGGCTTACCGGAGAATTCGCAATACGGGCCGTTATATTCTGGGGAATCTTTACGACTTTGATTACAGCAAAGACAGCGTTCCTTACGTCGAAATGGAGGAAATGGATCAATGGGCTCTCCACCGGCTTCAGGAGGTGATACAGAGGGTGCGGAAGGCCTACGACAACTATCAGTTTCACATGGTCTACTACACGATCTATAACTTCTGCACGGTGGATTTGAGCGCTCTTTATCTCGATGTTTCCAAAGACCGGCTATACACTTCGAAGGCAAAGTCGAAGGCCAGAAAATCCGCGCAGAGCGCCATGTTTATCATCCTGGATACATTGGTACGGCTCCTGGCCCCCATCCTCACATTCACGGCCGAAGAGATCTGGGCCAGCATGCCCCGCTACGAGGGAAAGGCCGATAGTGTTCATCTCACCCGATTCCCGGAGGTGAATCCGGAGTATCTGAATGAGGGGCTGAAAGAGAACTGGAAGACCCTGATCTCCCTAAGAGGAGAGATCTCCAGGGCCATTGAGACCGCGAGGAAGAACAAGGTTGTCGGACATCCGCTGGATGCGCGGGTCGAGCTCTACGCGCCGGATAAGCTGAGGCAATTCATGGCGGAGAGACGGGAAGACCTGAAAGCCCTGAATATTGTCTCGCAGGTCAATATTCTTGAAAATGACAATCTTGAGGACGCCTATGAAAGCTCTGAGTTTGAAGGCCTGAAGATAGGGGTATCAAAGGCGGCGGGTGCGAAATGCAATCGCTGCTGGATTTACAGCGAAACGGTTGGTGCGGATACCGGGCATCCCACCATCTGTGGGAGGTGCATCGGCAACCTCTCGCAGGAGGGTTCCCGTTGAACCGGCGTTATACCTTATTCGCCGCCGCGGCGGGGCTCGTTGTTCTCTTCGACCAGATTACGAAGTATTATATCCATGAGAAGATGCCCCTTCACAGTTCGATTCCCGTGATCGAGGGGTTCTTCAATTTCACCTATATCAGGAACCCCGGGGCGGCCTTCGGTTTCCTGGCCACGGCCCCTCAGGCGTTCCGAGCCGTTTTTTTCATCGCCGTCACGGTGGCGGCCATCCTGCTCATTCTATATTATGTGCGCAGATACGGGTCCGAGGAGCCGCAGTTCATGCTGCCCCTTTTCCTCATCATAGGCGGAGCCGTGGGAAACCTGGTCGACAGGGTCCGTTTCGGCGATGTGATCGATTTTCTCGATGTCTATATCGGAACTCATCACTGGCCCGCCTTCAACGTGGCCGACTCGGCGATCTCCGTTGGCGCCCTTCTGCTTCTGTATGAGATGCTTCGGAAAATGCGCAGGAGCGGGTAAGGATCACCTCAGAATAATCACGTCCAGATATTTCTTTCCCCACACCCTGGCGTCTTTGACGTCAGGGAAAAAGATGTCAATATGCTCTCCCTTGATGGCTGAACCGATATCGTGCACCTCGCCCCAGCCGTAACCCGGGACGTACATCTTTGTTCCGTAGGGGTATTTTCTGATGTCGGCGGCAATGGTTCCTTTCTTGGCCCTGCTTCCGTCCGAGGTGATCCCGACCTTCTTTCGCTTTCCCTCGTGCGGGCCGTAGGCGTACACGGGCGGCAGCAGAAAACAGCCCCATTTGTGTTTCCAACCCGTAGATTTCTGATCGTCGGAATAGGCTGTGACGAGCATCCGGCGGACCTCTCTCTTGCCTCTGTGTTTGGGAGCGGTCGCGCAGCCGTGAAACACCAGGGCGAGGATGATGATCAAGATGGGGCAGAGATGTCTGGCCTTCAATGTTGATTCAACCTCTATATGTTTCGCCCAAATCCATTTTTGCCTCAGAGAAGCATAACCAAACACCGGAAACTTGCCATTTGAAACTAAAAACTTGAAGACTTGTCAAGTTCTCATTGCATGAATCCCGGCAGGAAGAGGGTGATCCGGGGAAACAGAATGAGAAGAAGAGCTGTCACAATTTGCGCGGCCAGCATGTAGAAAGCGCCCCTGAAGATGACGTGAAGAGGAACGTCTCTGGCCACTCCCGCTACGACGTAGACATTGATCCCAACGGGCGGTGTGATGACCCCCATTCCCGTAACGAGGACGATGATCACGCCGAACCATATCGGATCGTAGCCAAGGGTGATGATCACGGGGTAGAAAATGGGAATGGTCAGCATGATCATGGCCAGGGAGTCCATGAGACAGCCCATGATGAGGTAGATGAAGATGATCAATCCGACAATGACATACGGCGGCACCTGAAGACCTGCGACCCAACTCCCGACGTTGGAAGGGATTCCGGTGACGGCCAGGAAGTGCCCGAAAACCGTGGCGCCAGCAACGATGACCAGGATCATGCAGGAAACGCGGGTCGTTTCGTAGAGGGACTGGACAAAACCGTTCCAGGAGAGGTTTCGTCCGGCAAGCGCAATGACAAGGGTGCCGAAAGCGCCGATGGAGGCTGCTTCGGTGGGAGTGAAGAAACCCACGAAGAGTCCCCCCATGACGATGATAAAGAGAATAAGGGTTTCAATAACACCGCTGAGAGATGAGAGCCGCTCCTTCCACGTAGCTTTCGGCGCCGGCGTGACGAGCTCCGGCTGGAGCTTTGTCCAGATGAGGATGGTGACAATGAAAAGAACGGTCAGGAGAATTCCAGGAAGGACGCCGGCCATGAAGAGTTTTCCCACGGACTGCTCGGTCATGATCCCGTAAACGATAAAGATGGTGCTGGGCGGAATCAGGATGCCGAGACTTCCGCCCGCGGCGACCACACCGGTGGCCAGGGCCGGATCGTACCGGTATTTTTTCATCTCCGGCAGGGCGACAGAGGCCATGGTGGCGGCGGTTGCGGTTGTTGACCCGCATATGGCGGAGAAACCGGCGCATGCCCCGATCGTGGCGATGGCAAGACCCCCCGGCAGATGACCCATGAATTTATTTGCCGAATTGAAGAGTCTCCCGCTGATCCCCGAATGATGGGCGAGTTGTCCCATGAAAACGAAAAGGGGAATCACGGTCAGATTGTAGGATCCGAAGACGGAATAAAAATCCCGGGCGGTAAGTAGAAACGCCGCGTCCCAGGAGACCAGCATGCCGAATCCCAGGATTCCAACAATGGCCATGACAAATCCCACGGGGATGCGCAGGAACATGAACACAACAAGAACGACAAAGCCGAGGATGCCGACGGTGGTGGGCGTCATTTTCTTGCCGCCCTTTTGAAGGCTCTGATGGATTCAGCTGCGAGAACAAGGGTGAGGATGGCACAGCCCGCAGCGATGCCGTAAACGAAAGGGTAGGTCGGAATCGCAAGCGTGAGAGAGACCTCACCGCTGGTTCTAAGATCCCATCCGTAGACCGAGCTTTGCCAGGCGATCAGGAGGAAAAGGCCCGCCCCTATGAGATTATTAAAGCCCTCGATCGTGTTCTGGATCTTTGCCGGGAGACGTTCCATGAGAATTTCAACGGCGATGTGGCCGCGCTCGATGGAGGTATAGGCCAGGGCAAAGGCGATAATGACCGTTCCGAGAAAGCCGACCATTTCATAGGTGCCGAGGATGGGACGGCCAAATAAGCGCAGGACCACATCGGCGCAGGTGAGCAGCATCATGATAACAATGGCGCCCGCCGCCACGCTGTTGAAACCGTACCCGATCCGATGGATCCATCTGCCCTGGGGCGGCATCCGCAGTAATCTCCCGTCCTTGCAGGTCTCGGGCATGGGATCTCAGGCATCAGGCGGAAACAATGTCTTCCGGCAATACGAAAAAGATATTTATATTCTTCCTGATGCCCTGAGCCCTGCGCTTAGCATCTTTCTTATTTGTACATCTCAGCGTATTTCTTGATCAGCTTCTCTGTTTCCTCGACGGCTTTTTTGCCGGGGAGCCCTTTTTCACCCATGGCCTTGACGTAATCGTTGACGAGGGGTCTAACGGCTGCCCGCCAGCGGTTCTTCTGTTCTTTTGTCAGCGGGATGATCTTGTTGCCAAGACTCAGGCTGAATTTCCTGCCCTCAAGATCAAGGTCATCCCAGGCCTTGCCGTGAACATCAATCCATTCGCTGCTCACATCCTCAAAAATCTTCTGGATGTCGGGCGGGAGGGCACTCCATTTCTTGGGATTCATCACGACGAACATGGCGGTGGTGTAGCCGACGCTGTCGCACTCGGTTGTATTTTTGATCACCTCGCCCTGTTTCCATCCTTTGAGCACCTCCATGGGCCCAATGGTTCCCCCCACGACCCCTCTCTGAATCGCTTCGTAGGTTTCTCCCTGAGGCATGGCTACCGGCGTGCCGCCCAGTGCCGAGATGACTTTCGCGCTCAGACCGGTGGACCGGATCTTCATGCCTTTGAGATCTGCCAGGGACTTGACAGGTTTGACCGTGTGGAGCAGTCCCGGTCCGTGGGCATGGATGTAAAGGACCTTGACATCATCAAGTTCCTTGGGTTTGAAGGCTTTGTAAAAATCGTTGGCCACGCGGGTGGCGACCCGGCCGTTCGGGTATCCAAGGGGGAGGTCGAGAACTTCCGTCAGAGGGAAGCGGCCCCGGGTGTAGGCGAAGCAGGACATGCCGATATCCGAGATGCCCTTGGCGACTCCGTCATAGCACTGGTCGGCAGGCGTCAGTGTTCCGCCCGCGAGAACTTTTATCTTTATCTTTCCCTGGCTCCGTTTCTCGATTTCCTTCGCCCACGATTCTGCCGCCTTCGCCTGACCGTGAGTGGGCGGGAAGAAAACGCTGTAGGTTAATTCCGTGACCGGAGGGGCGGAGGGCTTGCAGGACTGGATCGAAAGCATTAGTGCAACGGACACCGTCAAGACAATAATAATGGACAGGATACGTTTCTTCATGACATGACTCCTTCTGAAATGATGATTGATTGTAAAAGGGAAAAGGGCCGCTCAATGCTGGGAAGCCTGCTTGCCCGTCTTCCGGACGGACAGCAGGCATCAATACATGTAGATGTAAGGATAGATGTGAAGATCAGATGTCAATGATAAATGTTTCTTCATTTTACTTCATGATTCCTGTTGTGGCGTATCGGTGAAGTGCCGGGTTTTTATTTTATTTTCGAGGTCCTGTCAAGAAGTTTTTCCTTCTTTCATCTTTTCCAGTTCCTCCCTCATCTTCTCAGCCTCTGCTCTGGCCTTTTCTAGCTCTTCCCGTGTCTTGTTCAACTCTTCTTTTTCTTTTTCCTTCTCCTCGCGCATCTTGTCTTTCACTTCATCGATGCCGACATAGACAGCAAGCGCTCCCCCCAGAAGAAGCGCGAGGGGAATTGCACCCTTCAAGATGATGAAGAATTCTTTCCACCAGGCAATAAAGCCAATGAGTCCAAGTATCAAGGCTGCTGCACCTCCAACTAAAACGGTCATTGCTTTGCCCCCCCTTTCTGAAGTCAGTCCTTTTCTTTTCCGATTCGGTCTTTTGAGATTGGAGTCTATAAAAATACCCAGTAATTTTGATTGGTAACACAAAAGATAAATGGAGGCAAGATGAAAATTCCGGGAAAATAATGCTTGATTAAAAGAACGTATTAAACTATATGAGGAAACGCAGATAAATCGAGCGTTTTCATGTCTTTAGGGAGAGAGCGAATTCATGTTCGGTCCGGATTTCAATAAGGGGAAAGGCCTGTTGCCGGCCATTGTTCAGGATTTCGAAACAAATGAGGTGCTGATGCTGGCCTATGTGAATTCTGAGGCATGGCAGAAGACCCTGGAAACGGGGAAGGCGACCTATTGGAGCAGATCAAGAAACAGCCTGTGGGTCAAGGGCGAAACATCGGGCAACGTTCAGATTGTAAAGGAAATTCTGATCGATTGCGATTCGGATACCCTTCTTTTTAAGGTGGAGCAGAAAGGCGGGGCGGCATGTCATACCGGTTATCAAAGCTGCTTCTATCGAAGGATTTCGGGCGGGAAAGAGGAAATAATCGGGAAGAAGATTTTTGATCCGAGGGATGTTTATAAATGACAAAGTTGAAATTGGGCATACCAAAGGGAAGTCTTGAGGAGAGCACTGTCGAACTTTTCAAGAGAGCAGGCTGGAGGATTTCTTACGAAAACAGGAGTTATTTCCCCGATATCGACGACGATGAGATATCCTGTTCTCTGGTGCGGGCTCAGGAGATGTCCCGCTATGTTGAAGAGGGCACCCTTGACTTGGGTCTGACAGGACGGGACTGGATCCTGGAGAATGAATCGGATGTTGTGGTTGTGCAGGACCTTGTCTATTCGAAGGTTTCCACGGGTCAGGCCAGGTGGGTTCTCGTCGTGACGGAAGACTCACCCATCCGATCCATTGAGGATATGGAGGGGAAAAGAATTTCGACGGAACTGGTCAACTTCACGAAGAAATTCTTCGAAGAGAGAAACATCAGTGTGCATGTTGAATTTTCATGGGGCGCCACGGAGGCGAAATGTGTTGAGGGTCTTGTGGACGCTATTGTGGAGGTCACGGAAACGGGCAGCACGCTCAGGGCGAACAAGCTGAGGATCGTCCAGGAACTTATGAAGACGAACACCCAGCTCATCGCCAACAAGGCGGCTTGGGCGGATCCTTGGAAGAAGCGGAAGATCGAACAGATCAGAGTTCTTCTTGTCGGCTCTCTTCAGGCCATCGGAAAAGTCGGGATCAAGCTCAACGTATCGAGGGAGAACCTCGGCCGCGTCATTCTTCTCCTGCCGTCTCTGAAGGCCCCCACCATATCAGGATTATACAATGAGGAATGGTTCGCTGTGGAGACCATCATTGAAAAAAAAATCATAAGGGATCTCGTCCCCCTCCTTCAGGAAGCAGGGGCCGAAGGGATCATCGAATATCCATTGAACAAGGTTATCTGAAAGGATCCGGTGATGGCAAGGACTGCGAAGATATACAGGAAAACAACGGAAACGGAGATCTCTCTGGAACTGAACCTCGATGGTTCAGGCAAGGGAGATCTCTCCACGTCGATCCCCTTCCTGGATCATATGTTGGACCTTTTTGCCAGGCACGGATTTTTCAACCTGTGCCTGAAGAGCAAGGGGGATACAGCTATTGACTACCATCACCTTATCGAGGATGTGGGTATCTGTCTCGGTCAGGCCGTAAAAGAAGCGCTTGGGGATAAGAAAGGCATCAACCGTTACGGTTCCGCTCTTGTACCCATGGATGAGAGCCTGTGCAGTGTGAGCATCGATGTCTCCGGAAGGCCTTATCTCGTTTTCAACGCAGATTTTAGCAGCAGGAAAATTAAGGATTTCGACCCCATTTTGTTCCTTGAATTCTTCAAGTCTTTCACGGATCACAGCGGAATCACCTTGCATATCAACCTGAATTATGGTAAGAATAATCACCATAAGATAGAGGCCATATTCAAGGCTTTTGCCCGCGCGTTGGCTCAGGCAGTTTCTTTGAACAAGCAGGTCAAGGGGGTCCCTTCAACAAAGGGAGCGCTGTGATTCCGGTGAAAGCGATGACCGCCGGGCAAAGAGTTTCGGTTGAAAGGGGTGACGCCCATTAGAAATCATTCAAGCCATTTTTCAAGGCGGTTATTCACCCTGATTCTTTTACCCTTCTGGATTTTTGCCCTCCAGGGATGCGCCTCAAAAGGCGATGTCAGGACAACGACTCAAAAGAAAGAAATATCCCTCCAGAAAGTAGCGGTCCTACCCTTTCAGATCGTTTCACCGGAAGACCAGACCTCGAACACGGTCCGCTGTCCACTGAGCGGCAATCTTGCCCGGAGCTGCTCAACACCGGAGGGCGCCACGGATATCATAGAGGACCTTTTCCTGGAAAGACTGAAGGCGAACAGCAAGCTTGTGATCATCCCCGGAGACAAGACGGAAGGCGTCTATCGAAGGATCTGGGCGGAGTCTTTCAAGGCGAGTCTAGTCCATGTGATCAGGAAGGTAGGGAAGGAACTTGGAGTGGATGGTATTGCCGTGGGCCATATCTACTGCTATCGGGAGCGAAAAGGATATTCTTATTCGGTGGAAAAACCCGCATCGGTATCCTTTGAGCTCAGCCTCGTCAGGGTAAGCGACGGCGCCATTGTATGGAATTCCTACTTTGACAGGACCCAGGAATCTCTCATGGAGAATCTGCTGCAGATTGCGACCTTCATAAAGGGTGGGGGAAAATGGGTCACGGTGAGGCAGCTCTCGGCGGATGGTATGGACAGAATGATGGAGACCTTTCCGGGTTTTCAATGATTTTGCCAGGAATAGTGAGTGGTTAAAGAAAAACCGATTTAAAATTGCAGACTCGGATGTTTTTCGGAATTTATTGCCTGAATTGTAAATTCCGATTTTTTTTAGGGAGACGATTTTTGCTTATCATACCGGCTATTGATCTCAGAGACGGCAGATGTGTTCGCCTGATGCAGGGCGATTTTGGGCGGATGACCGTTTATTCCACGGATCCCGCGGACGTTGCAATGAAATGGCAGGACCTGGGTGCGGAGAGAATACACGTGGTCGATCTGGATGGCTCCCGTGCAGGAATTCCCCAAAACAAAGAAGTGGTTAGGAATATTGTCCGTGCCGTCTCCGTTCCGATTCAGTTGGGCGGCGGGATAAGAAACATGAAAACCGCGGAAGAATATCTCGCAATGGGTGTGAGTTGGATCATTCTCGGAACGGCGGCCCTGAAGGACAGAGAATTTGTGGAGGAAGCCGGGCGTTCCTTTGATGGGAAAGCAATTCTCGGGATAGACGGGCGTGACGGAAAGGTCGCCGTTGAAGCCTGGACCGAGGAAACAGATCGGTCGGTTGTAGAAATTGCGAGAAGCTATGAGGAGTCTGGCTTTTCAGCCATCGTCTATACCGATATCGGGAGGGACGGCATGGAGGAAGGCGTCAATGTGGAGGCAACAGGGACGCTTGCGCGATCTGTCAGGATACCGGTCATTGCTTCCGGTGGTGTGTCGGATGTTCGTGACATAGAGAAATTAAAGACCGTCGAAAAATATGGCGTTATGGGCGTCATCGTGGGAAAGGCCCTTTATTCAGGGGCTTTGAGGTTGGAAGACGCCATAAAGGCAGGAAGGCTGAAAGCGGATAAGGGATAGCCGATAGGGGACAGGAAAGGAGGTTGGGCTATGGAAGATTGTATCTTCTGCAGGATCGCAAGGGGTGAAATACCGTGCGGCAAGGTCTATGAGAACGACAGGGTGCTGGCCTTCGATGATATTCATCCTGCGGCGCCCGTTCACGTGATCATCATTCCGAAACAGCACATGGCCACGCTCCTTGACCTGAAGTCCGGTCAGCAGGATCTCTCCGAAGCGCTTTTCCTTGCCGCCAATGAGGTGGCCAGGATAAAAGGTGTGGATGAGAAAGGATTTCGATTTGTGATCAACTGCAACAGCGACGGGGGCCAGGTTGTTTTTCACCTTCACGCCCATGTCCTCGGGGGCAGGAGACTTGCGGACGGCATGGGATGAGATTTAAAATTTAATTGACAAAAGATATTTTTTAAATATAATATCAAAGTTTAATATATAAACCCAAATCCAGCGATAAGCACAGCCAACAGCAAATCAGCGGATATTGGGAGCCGATAGAAGCTGATGGGCGCTGGAGAATGATCGATTTTAACGATGAAGACTCTTCCGCCGTGTTTTAGGTGACGAGGGAGAGGTCTTCTGAAGCAAAAGAACGTAAAAAAGACAAAATGACCCTGTCAGGATGTAGCAAAGAGAGAGCCAAGTATTATTACCCGAACTGCAACGCCCGTATTCTCT
>DFZO01000062.1 GCA_002383495.1 Syntrophaceae bacterium UBA4054
TGGCGGACCAGACGGGCGGGGACGTTCAGCTCCTTCTGGCCGGTGAGGCCGCGGCAACGCTTGCCGCCGAGGGAATCGCCCTCGGTGCGGACAAGGTGTACACCGCCACCCACGCCGGTTACAACGAATTCAACTGCGACGCCTTCACGGCGCTCATAAGCGACTTGTGCGAAAAGATCACGCCCGCCCTGTGCCTCATGGGACAGACGGACCTGGGGCGAGACGTGGCCCCTCGCGTCGCCGCGAGGCTGGGAACGGCGCTCGCCATGGACTGCGTCGAGGTGACCTTTGACGCCGAAAGCGGCTGCTTCCGGCAGACCCGTCCGGCCTTCGGAGGAAAGGCCTTCTCCGTCATGGCAACGGCGAAGGGCCTGAGCCAGATCAACACGGTCCGGGCGAAATCCATGCAGCCGGCCGCGGCCGACCCCGGACGCAAGGGCGAGACCATCACGCTCGCGGAGGCCCCCGATGCCGGGGCGATCAAAACGAAGCTCCTCCAGGCCGTGAAGCAGGAAACAGAAGGCGTCAAGCTCGAAGACGCCAAGGTCATCGTGGCCGGAGGCGGCGGACTCGGCGGTGTGGCGGGTTTCGAGATGATCAAGGAACTGGCGAACCTTCTCGGCGGCGTGGTCGGAGCCACCCGCGTCCCCGTGGACGAGAACTGGGTGCCTCTCAGCATGGAGATCGGACAGACGGGCAAGATCGTGAGCCCGGAGCTCTACGTCGCCATCGGCATCTCCGGCGCGGCCCAGCACATCACGGGCTGCATCAATTCCAAGAAGATTGTCACCATCAACCGGGATGCGGATGCCAACATGTTCAAGATATCCGACCTCGGGCTGGTGGCCGATTACAAGGCCGTCGTCCCGGCCCTGATCGAAAAATTGAAGGCGGCCAAGTAACAGGCTTGTTGCTCGAATAACGCATCTGATCAGAGAGAGGACAGGACTCTGAACAAGCGAATATCTTTTTTCCGGGTCACCGTTTCTTATCGAAGATCCGCGCCCGCAAGTTCAATGTCTGAGACGCCGGAGGCGGCGAGTTAGGAACTTGTAGCGGAGCGAGATCTAACCGGCTGTTCAAAAAACGTCCATCTGCGGTGTTGCGCTGCGCCCCTCCCTTCGACAAGCTCAGGACAAGCTAAAGAATTGTCATGGTGAGCTTGTCGAACCATGCGCGCCTTGCATCTGAACATTTTTGAACAGCCCGATGAGAAGCGTCTTTTTCAACACCCTTCTAGAACGGTCGGGGAAAAGATCCTGAGCGATGAAGATGCCTGTTCCGATCTGATCACACCTCAAGACCAATCGAGCAACAGACCCATTAGAGATAAACAAACAGGAGGGCGGCAGGGATTCAAATCCCTGCCGCCCTTTCGCATCTGATCCGGCATCCGATCTGATCACCAGCGTGATGGGAATCGCGGCGCCACATCCCTGGGATCGACATCCTTAGGACTGCAGATTTCCCTGTAGGCCATTTCACCGATGGTGTCGCGGGTTATGGCTTTCAGGTTATCGCCTATTTTGCGCGCCTTCAGAAATATTCCATCCTTATCGTAATCGTTGATGCTCAATTGACGGATCGTCGCGGCCCGGCAGTCCATCTCCATCAATCCCATCTCATAGGCCCACCGGTCGTAACCTTCCACGGGAAGCCGGTTATTGACCCTTTCCCATACGGCCTTGTTTCTCTGCTCGTCGTTCACGACGCGTTTCAGCCAGATCAACGCCTTCCCATCGGGGAGATGCTCCACGTTCTGTGCGTCATAGTACCACTGGCAGTCGTTCGCATCCTTCCCGAGCCACTTCCAGTCCACAGACAAAACTTCCCGGGAAAATCCCATCTGAAGAACGAACAATCCCGCCGCTAAAATGGTTATGAAAATTGCAAACTGTTTTGAAGTCATTTCGTACCATACCTGCGGCCACCTAAACCTCTTAAGGGATCCGCTGTTTATTGATGGTGTTTTACACCAAAACCCCGCCCGAATTCAATGGGTGACGGGTAAAAACATTTACGGATTACTGTCCGAACTGGCGGGAGAATTGCGTGAGTGGCATCGATATATCAATGATCGGGCTTTCCGTTTGAAAGGCTGAATACCTTTATGTTCAACATATATCAAGTTGCCGCGCTTCCCCCGACAGGTAAATCAATAAAAACACTCATCCCGCCCTCATCATTGTTCTCCACGCGGATCGTGCCGCCATGTTCACGGATGATGCCGTAGGAAATGGCCAGACCCAAACCCTTCCCCTTGTCCGGGTCTTTGGTGGTGAAGAAGGGATCAAAGATTCTGGCCCTGTCCGTCTCACTGATCCCGTGACCTGTATCAGAAACAATGAGGCGTACGCTCTCGCCCGCTTTGTCCTTCGCAGGGATCTTCTCCGTCGATATCCTGAGTTGCCTGGCGTCCCGGCCCCTCATTGCATCCACGGCATTGGATATCAGATGGGTGATGACCATGGTGATCCTTTCCTTATCGAGCATAAAAGAGGGGATGTTCTCTCCGTAGCGGATCTCCGGGGTGATCCCCTCGTCCTTGAAACGTTTATCCTGAGAAGCTATAACCTCTTTCATGATTTTGTTGAGATCATTCGAAGCCTTCCGGGTCTGGGGGATCCGGGAAAATTCATAGAGGCCGTCGAGAACCCGAAGAATCCGTTTTATCTGGGTATTGCATGTATCGATGGCCTTGCGGACATCCTCGTCCAGGGCTTTGCCGGTTACTTCGAGCATCTGCATTCTTAAAGACATGATGTTGAGAGGGTTCCGAATCTCATGGGCTGCGCCTGAGGCAAGCTGACCGAGGGCGGCAAGCTTCTCCGATTGAATGAGCGTTCTCCTTATATCCTCGAGTTCTTTTTCCATCCGCTTAAGTTCCGTAATATCCATGGTGTTTCCCAATGTCGCCGGTCTGTCCTGATAGGTGATCGGGGAGACGGTTTCCATCAGCCACCGGATCCGTCCGCTCTTGTCTATGATGCGGTATTCGTATGGGATCGCAGACTCGCCCTTCAGCAACTGTATGGCTTTTCGCCTGACCCTTTCGCGATCTTCCGGATAGACAAAGCTCGATACATCCCTGCCCATGATATTTTCCTTTTCGTAGCCGGAGTAATTGGAGAAATGAGAATTGGCAAATACAATCTTTCTGTCCTGAACGATGTAGACGGAAACCTGGGAGCTTTCCGCAAGAGTCCGGTAAAGTTCCTCAGCAGCCAGCAGCGCCGCCTCCGCCCGTTTGCGCTCGGTGATATCGCGTATGGATTCTATGGCCCCAACGATATTTCCTGCGGCATCGCGCAATCTCGAAGCCGCGCCATATAAATAGGCACCCTTTCCTCCGTATGTGTACGGGACGTAAACCTCCCCGCAAATCGTATCGGCACTCCTGTGAGTAATATCATACTTTCTCTTCTCTAATTCAGCCTCCGGTAAAAGGGCGAGGTCTATGAGAATGGGTCTTCGTTCACCATAAAAGGGCATCGTGTATTCATAATCTCCCTTGCCAATCATCTCTGCCTTGGGAACACCGGTCATCTCTTCTATGGCCCTGTTCCAGGCGATGACCTTGCTATCCGCGTCAATCACGAACGTCGCATCCGGCAAAAACTCTATAATATCATCCAGACGCCTGTGCGCTTCCTGTAGTGCCTCTTGGGCCCGCTTTCGCTCGGTGATGTCGCGACCGATGCCGTAGCGGCCCGCCGGTTTACCCTCCCTATCGAGTAGTGTTGTTACATTAAACTCCACGGACAGCGTCGTTCCGTCTTTCCTGAACAGATCCACCTCATAAACAGGAATGGACTCCCCTTTTAGGGCTCTTCCGAATATATCCCTCACTACATCAATACATTCGGGTGCAACTATCTGCGCAAAGGACTTCCCGTTCCATTCATCATGGGCATACCCCAGGACTCTCTCGAGCGTCGGGTTCAGATAGGTCAAGAATCCCTTTCTATCGGTGGTATAAATGAGGGCCCTTGTGGTCTCGATCAGAGTGCGGTATCTCTCCTCGCTCTCCCGCAGCTCGTTCTCCATCTTTTTCCGTTCCCGGATATCCTTGAAAACCCCTTCGACACCCAGAACCTCGCCCTCCTCGTTAAAATAAAGACGACTGCTCGTTGAAACGGGTATGGGTGTCCCCTCACGGTGCTTGAGGGTGACTTCAAAATCCCTTACGTAACCCTTGTCCTGTATCTCTGATATAATTTTTTTCCGCTCTTTTGGATCGGCGTAGAAGACTTCGGCAACGTTTTGACCAATCATTTCACCGACAGAGCCATAACCCAGCATGGACGCTCCCGATGGGCTCATCATAACGATATTTCCGTTCTTATCGGTCCTGTAGTAGACATCCAACATGTTTTCAATAATACTGCGATAGCGGTCCTCACTCTCCAGCAATGCCTCCTCGGCTTTTCTGCTGTCGGTGACATCGCGAACATTCATAACAAATCCTGCAACTGAAGGATTTTTGAAAAGATTCTTTCCAACTCCTTCTAAAACGCGTTCCGAGCCATCTTTGTGCCTGACGCGGAAAGTATTTGGGACAAGAACTTCTTTTGTAAATATCGCCTTGCCAAAATCTTGAATGGCCCTCGGAACGTCGTCCGGCACAATAATATCCAGACTCCTCATGCCGATGAGCTCTTCCTGCTTATATCCGAGAATATGCTCAACAGACGGACTTGCATAGGTAATCGTTCCTTTCTTATCTGCAATAAGAATAATGTCTGAAGCATTTTCGGAGATTGCCCTGAAAAACTCCTCGCTTCTCTTTAACACCGCTTCAGTCCGCCTGCTCATTGTCACATCTTTGTCCATCCCTCGATAGCCCGTTAAATGACCTTCGGCATCAATGATGGGAACGCCTCTCGTAAGCAGGATCACTTCCCTTCCATTTTTGTGTATATTACGGTTCTCCAAATCAAGGATAGGCTCTCTGCGAGACGATATGCTCATAAAGATGTCTCTCATGCGTGAAGCCTCATCTTCGGGCATAAACTCGAAGGGAGTTTTACCTAACACCTCCTCAACTGTATATCCCAGAATATCCTGCACACGATCAGAGCAATAAGTATAATGCCCCTTAGAATCAACTTCCCACACCCAATCTCCGCTGCTTAAGGCGATATCACGAAATTTCTTTTCGCTCTCTTGTAACTCCTTTTCTGCTTTCCTGCGCTCTGTGATATCATAAAATATGCAATGGCTTTGCTTAAACCGCCCTTGATCGTCACGACTGATCTTCCCATTAAAGGCTACCAGGATAGTGGAACCTTCTTTCTTCACCATCTTGAACGCGACACCCCAGATTTCTCCTGTGGCCTTGAATCTCTGGAAATTCTGCTTGAAACAAACAACCCAGTCCGGGTGAAGAAAATCGCTGAAATTCTTGCCCAGGACTTCCTCCCTTTTGTAACCCAGGGTGTTCAACCAAGCTCGATTCACCTGAAGAAAATGACCGTTTTCATCAAGAGACTGATAAGCCAACGGGACTTTTTCATAAAGATCTCTAAACCGTTCCTCGGTCTCTCGCAGTTTTTCCTCTACCCGCTTGCGCCTTGATTCCGATCGCTCCAGCTTTGCAATTCTCTGCCTGAGAGAATCCAGTTCCTGGATCAAGACCTGCTTTGTCTTGTATTGATCTTTCATGATATTATTCCTGGTATTTAGATGATTTGTGAAGCTGGAAAGTTGACTAATGACGGACTGTGCCTGA
The DNA here is from genome assembly GCA_002383495.1 of Syntrophaceae bacterium UBA4054. Taxonomy (GTDB): domain Bacteria; phylum Desulfobacterota; class Syntrophia; order Syntrophales; family UBA4778; genus UBA4054. Next base: position 5,732 of record DFZO01000062.1, read on the forward strand.
TTGAAAATCTTGAGTCAAAACCAGATAAAATATCTACGCGTATAAGTAAATACCAATCGTTTCATGTTGTCAAATGGAATCGTTTTCAGTAAACGCAGATTACCTTTCAAGGCGATTATCGGAAATATGGGGCCGAAGCATAGGGTTCTTTTCCTGTGTCTTTATCACGCAGGATTGAGGAAATCAGAAGCAACGGCTTTGAGGTGGGACGATATACGTGGTGATTATCTGAGGGTGAATGGTAAAGGCGGCAGAGAAAGATTAGTCTATATGTCAGAAGCTTTGAAAAATGCTCTTGACAATTACAAAGAAACAATCAAGGATCAATCAGTCATTGTATTCACTTCAGGGCCGGGCTGAGGTACATTAATATTACATCCGGTTCAGTTTTGGTCCGTTCCAAGGGTGAGTAAACAACAACCTCGCATTGACCCTGTTTAAGAGATATGAAGGACTGGAGAATCGTATTGGCTGCTTCACTATCTGCGGCATAATTCATTTTTGAAAGAAATTTAACCGCTTGGTCTTTATTTGCAGGTTCCCAACCATAGGTATGTCCAGAAATAGCGCATCCCGAATCCTCTTTGGTCATTGCAATGGTCCATCCGTATTTGCGAGCAATCGCTTGGGCTTGGCAATGCGCCATTTTGACCCTGAGATCTTTTAACGGGGTCCTAGTGCCGTCTGGAATCTCGCTTTTTCGCTGCAAAAATTTTACTGCTACTGGAAAGGTTTCGGGTTTCAGGTAGCCGTTCAATTCCTTACCAAGTTCTTGCCACTCTTTCATGAAAATTTCCTCCTTAACTTAAATATTTTCATTTCTTTTTTCAGGCTTTGCTTCTTCGAATAAGCAGTTTGCAGCAGGCGATCATGTTCTCCGGTCGCGCATAGGTAAGCTCGCCTCGGTAATAGTCTCTGTAAATCTCTTCGGTAATCTCTTCCTCGGGCCTGTGATCATTCTTAATCTTCTCCCACAGATATCTTGCGCTATTGCGGGCTGCCACAAATGCGGTCTTCACTTCTTCGCCGGAAAGAGGACCTTGGTGGGCAAGCCCAAGGATTGAAGGCTTGAGAGTCTGAAGGCGGTCTAAAGTTGCCATATAATCATTGTAACCCGTAAAATAAATGGGGAAAAAACCACGAGCAGAAATACGAAAACCAAGGCTATCCGAGGGCATCAAAGCTTTAAGTTCGGGGATGTAAACGGCAAGATTCCCCAAGGCATGCCCTTCCACATTTAGAAACCGGAGGGTAAGACCACCCAGATCTAACTCATTATTATCCCTCATAATGATGGATCGTTCCAAAGAAGGTGGCTCATGGAGTGGTGGGCGAAGGAAATCAAAGCCTTCTCGAAGAAGAAACTCTGAAAAATATCGATCATCGGAAACAAGGCCAGCAGCTGTTTTGGGATGGGCAAGAAATTCCGAAGCTCCCTCACCGGTAATAACCCGGGCCAAAGGAAAATACTCTCTTAGAATCGGAAGACCATTTATATGATCTCCGTGGGGGTGCATCACTACGAGATAATCAGGAGATACCCCAAGTATCTTGAGCTGCCGGGCTACTTCATCCGCCGTGGCTGAAACCCCCATTTCCATAAGAACCGAAGCATTATCCCCTTGGGCGAGATAAAGATTAAAGTAAGAATTTCCAAGAAGCCAGAGGCGATCGGCCAATTTTCTCGGTAAGGAGACATGTTTGTCATGTATATTCATTTGGAATATCAGCTCAATCGAGGTGGTTGCTTCAGTTATTTTTATACTTTGCAGGCCTAATTCTACTCCGACACAGAAATGATTATGATGAGATCAACAACCTCATCAGGTACAAAGCGATTTGATGCCGGACATCTG
>DFZO01000038.1 GCA_002383495.1 Syntrophaceae bacterium UBA4054
ATGTCAACTAACCGGCGTTGTAGTAATAATCGAGGCTCATCATAATCGTGGTGGCGACATTTTTCGTGTTGAAGTGACAAAGAACAGAACCTTTCGGCCTCCCCGTTGTCCCCGATGTATAGAGATACATTTCCTCATCCCGTTCCAGCACATCCACGCCCGGGCTCTTCTTTGAACCACTTTCGACAAAAGCCTTGAAACCGATCATCCCCGGAGGTACATTTTGACCATGGACTATAAACTTCAGTTTGCTTTCCTGGACAACCTTCAGATCTTTCACGAGGGAAATAAATTTTTCATCTACGAAAATGGCCTTTGCCCCTGCATTTCCCAAGATATATTCCAATTCGCGGCCGACCAGACGATAGTTGATCGGAACGTTCACACACCCGGCCTTGGCAACCCCATAACGTGTTATGACCCAGGGGGTGGAGTTAAAACCGAGGAGCGCTACCCGGTCCCTTTTTTAGACCCAGAGCGATAAGGCTGTTTGCAAACTGATTGGATTTTTCTTCGAGTCCCGCGTATGTGGTTTCCTCGTCGCCATTGCCGCGATCCACAAGGGCCACTTTGTCAGGAAACATCTCATAACTGCGCCTTAATAAATCCTGTACCGTCAGAATCATTTTGCTTCCTCCTTTCATTGTCAGATTGTTGTAACGTTGCTGCACCTCTTCCAAGCGCCCGATATTCCTGCTGTTAAATTTTCTTCAACGCCTCCTTCTCGCTCTTTTTTTTATCATTTCATTTTTTCCGCCTGCCGCCGCTGAATGCAGGTTATTTGTCCGAATGAATTCTCTTTGACGCCCCGAGTTCTCTTAAAAAACAACCCACAATTTGTTCGAGCACCTCATTCTCGCTGTGCTTTGTCAGGATATTCCAACCCCTCAAAGGTATGATCCAGATATTGAAGGCAATCATGTTTGCCATCAAATAAGGATTCTCACATCGGAAAACCCGCCTGGAAACGCCTCGACTAATGATGTCCTCTATGGCGGAGACGATTCCTGATTCCTGCCGAAGGAGTTCCTGCAGGTCCTTTTTCTCCAGGGACCTGGCTTCTGTGAGAATCACCAAAGTTTCCTCCTTCATCCTGCAGGCCAGACTGAAGAACTCCCTGATAACCCCTTCGAGCTGGTCAACGGGACTTTCGTGGCTGCGGATCACCCCATCAAAACACTCCCGGATCTGATCCATCAAATCCTCATAGATAAACGACAGAATATCCTCTTTTCTGTCGATATAGTGATAGAGGTTTCCCAGACTCATTCCGGTGGCCTCAGCGATCTCTCTCATGGAGGCGGCGTTGAATTTCTTTTTCCGCAGGACCTTCATCGCGCCCCGGCAGATCTCCCTCTGTCTTATTTCCGGCAGTTCACCATTTTTAATATTTTTCTTTTTCACCATTCGCCCCAGCCCTCCGTCTTCTGCTCCCGGCAAAACATCACGCCTCTTTAACGCTCGAAACTTGAAATCAGAAAAGAGCATAGAATGAACATTCATTCTATTTATCGGTCAAAATAATATGATTACAATTCTTTATCCTTTTCAAAATATATAAAGCATGTTTTACGCTGTTTCATACTCGTTGCTCACGACAGATGCCCGTCTGCGAATGAAACAGCATCTCAAGATTTGTCCAGGGATGGGACAGCCCCATCCCCGAACAAACCAGAGAGGGAGGTAACACAACACCTTACAACAGTTAGTTATTCGTGGAAAAACATTTTCCACAGCCTCACCGCGCGGGATATGCAAAATATCCCTGTATGAGCCTAAACACCTTTTGCCGACTTCTTGATGAAAAGACTCATAACCTCTTCCACAGCCGTGTAGGGATCAATCTCACCGGCTACTATTTTTTCAAGATATTTCCGCCTTAGTCCGGTCCCCCGGATGTGGTCGAAAATAACCCTTTCGATTTCATCCTTGATTAATACGCTGCCTTCTTTCTCAGCTTTCTGGAAGGCGAACTTTTTCATGCCGTCACCCTGCCTGATGTGGGCTTGATGGTTTTCGATGTGGCCGACGACTTCGTCGATTCCCTCCTCCGTTGTGGCAACCGTGGGAACGACAGGAACGGACCATCCGTCCGCAGCTGTGGGCCGCATCCTCAGAGCCACCTCGAGATCCAATATGGCTTTCTCTTTCCCGGGCATGTCGGCCTTGTTCAGGATGGCAATCTGAGCGACTTCCATGATGCCGGCCTTCATAGCCTGTATGTCGTCACCCATGGTAGGCGTCAGAACAAGGATACAGGTCTGCACCAGCCGGGCTACATCAATTTCATCCTGCCCTGTGCCTACGGTCTCCACGATGACGATATCGTGACCCATGGCCTCCATGACCCGCATGGCGTCCACGGTGCCCCGGGCCAGTCCGCCTAAGTAGCCCCGCGATGCCATGGAGCGGATATAAACGCCTTTGTCGCGCCCGTGGACCTGCATGCGCAAACGATCGCCCAGAAAAGCCCCGCCCGTAAAAGGACTCGATGGATCCACGGCGATGACGGCGACGGTCTTTCCTCTCTTGCGAAAGGCGCTGATGAGGCAGGAAACCAGACAGGACTTGCCCGCCCCGGCAGACCCGGTCACTCCCAGCACCGTGGTCTTTCCGACAGGCACAAAGAGTTGCTTCAGAATGTCGCGGGCGATCTTCTCTTTTCTCTCGATGGCCGATATAAGCTTGGCGGCGGCCTTCCGGTCGTTCTCCTTGACCTTCTGCGCCCACTGCTCAACCGATAATGCGCTCATGGCATGCCTCAACGCCTGACGTTGTTTCTGATATATTTGATGATCGGTTCGGTGAGGGAGCCGGCCGTAAAGACCTCCTTAACCCCCATTTCCTTGAGGGTCGGAATATCCTCGGCCGGAATCACGCCCCCCGCGATGAGAAGGACATCGTCGAGGCCGGCTTTTTTCATCTCCTCCACGAGGAGCGGCGTGTAGACGAGATGTTCTCCGGACAGAAAGGAAGGGCCGATGACATCCGCGTCCTCGTCAATGGCCGCATCAATGACGTCCTTGGGCATCTGATACATGCCGAGATAAACCACCTCCATGCCGGCCTCCTTGAGCAGGCTGCAGATGACTTTGGCCCCCCGGTCGTGACCGTCGAGACCCACTTTCGACACCAGAACCTTGATTTTCCGGTCTTTGTTCTCTTTTGCTTTGCTCATACCTTTGACTCCTCACTTGAAAAAGTGCATTGATCCCTTCATATCCTTGCCTCGATGTTCTCGCGGACCCAGCCCACGATAACCCTCCAGGGTCGCACCCGGCGTAAAGAGCGCCTTGATTCCCGCATCGTAGAGCACTTGAAAATCCTGCTCGGGAATGATGCCCCCGCCAATGACCGTGATATCATCGGCATCCTTTTCATCGAGAATTTTCTTGACCGCCGGAAAAAGATAACGGTGCGCCCCGGAGAGACAACTGAGGCCGACCACATCAACGTCCTCCTGAATCGCAGCAGCGGCGATCTGCTCCGGTGTCTGGTGGCAGCCCGTGTAGATCACCTCAAATCCCGCATCGCGGAAACATCTCGCCAGAACCCTCGCTCCTCGGTCATGACCGTCAAGACCCGGCTTTGCTATCATGATTCGGATTTTTCTCTTCACCATGCCGCTTCCCCCTAAAAAGGCGCTTCGATGATTTCGATCGGATCGTAGGGATACCCGTAAGCAAGACGGACGGCGCCCATCATCTCGCCCGTCGTGGCCCCCGCCTCGGTTGCCTCGATCATATAGGGCAGGACATTCTCCCGGCGCTCCGCCGCCGCTTTGAGGGCCAGGATCTTCTCCTTCCAGAGGGCCTGGTTTCTCTCCTTTTTGAGTTTCTTCACCATCTCGATCTGCCGCTTGACGGAGGCCTTGGAGATCCTCTGCACGCCCAGCGGGGTCGTCGTTTCCTGCTCCGTCGTGAACATGTTCACGCCGACCAGGATTTTGTCGAGGTCATCGATTTCCTTCTGCCGGGTCAGGGCCTCTTTCTCAAAGACCCGGTCGAGCCACTCGGTGCGAATGGCCTCGTACATGCCGCCGACCTTGTCCACCTCGGCCATGATTTTGTAAATCTCCTCCTCCAGCTTGTTCGTGAGGTTCTCCACGTAATAGGAGCCCCCCAAGGGATCGGACACGTTGGTCACACCTGTTTCATAGGCCAGGATCTGCTGGGTCCGGAGGGCCTGAGTATGTCCGTTTTCCGTGGGAAGGCACACCGGCTCGTCGTAGGATGTGCAGTGCAGCGACTGGACGCCGCCCAGGACCGCTGCCAGGGCCTGGTAGGCGATACGGACGATATTGTTCAAGGGCTGCTGAGGAACGAGGGAGCATCCCGCTGTATGAACGGCAAAACGGAACTGCTGCGATGAAGCCTTCTGCGCACCGTAATGCTCCTTCATAAGCTTTGCCCAGATCCGCCGTGCCGCCCTGATCTTTGACACTTCCTCGAAGATGTCGATGTGACAGGAAACGTAGAAGGCGAATCGCTGCATGAAGTCATCGACCTTGTATCCCCTGCGGATCATCTCATCGATGTAAAGACGGGCGATGAGGAAACCGAAGGCCACCTCCTGGGGCGCTGTCACGCCCTGTTCCCTCAGGTCGTAGAGGTTGACCGTGGTGTAATACCAGAGGGGCATCTCTTTGGTGCAGTATTCCATGACGTCGGCGCCGAGTTTGACGGAAAGATCGAGGGGACAGGCGGGACGGAACCCGCAGTATCGGAAATGGACCGGATCGTTCTGAACGGTGCCCCGCAGCTTCTTGAGGTCGTAGCCCCTTTTCTTCGCCACTGCAGCATACTGGGCCATGGTGACGACGGCCACCGTGGAGGCCGTGATCAGCGACCACGACACCTTGTCGAGAGGAATATCCGCCGTCATCGTCTCCATGTCATACATGTTGGTGATGCAGACGCCCGTCAGCCCTACCTCGTTCTGCGCCCAGGGGTGATCCGCATCGAGTCCCATCTCGTAGGGAATGTCGGCGATCGTGTTGAGCCCCGATCCTCCTTCCTCGACAAGGATCTTTGACCGGTCGTGGGTATCCTGAGGCGATCCCATCCCGATGACCTCTCTCCGAGTCCAGTAGCGCCCCCGAAACATGTTCCGGTGAATCCCCCGTGTAAAGGGGTACTGTCCCGGATCACCTATATCATTGTATTTTTCCAAGGGAAGGTCTTCCGGTGTATAGACCTCCTTCACGTCAAGTCCCGACCAAGTCAAACTGCTCTTTGGCTTCTCGTAATAAGCTGCAAGGTACTTATCCCAGTCCACATCTTTTTGCTCAGTAACCGGCACAACCTTTTCAGTTGCTTTCATGACACCCTCCTTAACAATCCGTGCTGTTTATATCTCATACCTGTAAAATCTCTTTATTACATCCAGCCGTCTGAAAAAAGACATGGATGGCCGCCTGCTCATAAGCTTAATGTTTCTCATTGAGCAATTGTTATGCCAGCAAAGGGGTGAAATTACGTAAAATGCTGATAACATGGGATTTTCTTCTTTGAACTCTGCACAGTGGGTCCTTGACGGCACTGAATGATAGCTGATCTGATGAATGAAATGTTTTTGGTTCTTCGTCTATTAAGTTGAAATAATGAAGAACTTAGGAATATATTAAAAATTTAGCCATGTAAATTAATTACACGCCTGGAGTGAAATAATTCCACGTTGAAGGACTGAAATTCAGGTAAGCTTCGGTTTTCTCTTCTACCGCCTAACCCCTTTTTTCAAGGATTATTTTTTTCATAATCACTTTCGCCTATGGTTTCAACAACTCATAATGGAAATCATGGATTGTGCCTTTTCTTTTCTTCTCAAAGACAACCCGCACCCGTTTCCCGATGGCCAGTTTCTTCGCCGCCTTTCTCAGATCGGAAAGATCAACGTTCTTGACAAAATTCACCATGGCCGTTCCTGCACCGTCCAGAAGAACATAGGCGATGGCATAGGGCGGATCCGGGAGGGACTCAAATTTGACGGGAACGACGGTAAAGGCCTGGATGGTCCCCTCCATGCCCACCTCCACCCATTCATCAATAGGCACGAAACAGCGCTCACAGAAGGACCTGGGCGGCAGCATCACGAGACCGCACTTCGGGCACTTCGGAGCGATGATTTTCGCCTCCCCTTTGAGGGCCTTGAAAAATCTTGTGCCCGTCGGTCCCACGGCATAGTTATACTTCACGTTCCAGCCGCCTTTGAGCGTCATCATTTCCTTCATCCTTCCATCCTCCTGAATGCCTAATCATCGTCGCCGAGAATCATCACGGCGTGAAACTGAAAAGAGCCGCCTTCCCCTGTGCAGACGGCATGACGGACGTTTCTGACCTGCATTCCCGACGGGGCTTTCCCCATCACCTGCAAAGCTCCATCGCAGACACGGGCCAGAGCCGTGATGGCAATGGCGTTGGCGCAAAGCGTTCCGCCGGAGGGATTGACGGCAATCCCGCCATCCATGCTGAAAAACCCCTCCTCGTTGAGCCTGCCGCTTTCGCCCTTTCTGCAGAAACCCAACGCCTCCACCATGGAGAGTTCACAAATGGTGAATGGAGCGTACAGCTCGGCAGTCTGGATTTCCCTTCGGGGATTTCTGATCCCCGCCTGCCGATAGGCTTCCTCAGCCGCCATGGCAAGAATATCGGAGTCGGCAAAATCCATTTGTGCCATTCCACCCATCTGATCACCCAGAAATACGGTATTGGCGACTTCGCTGCAGGCCTTGATCCAGGCAGGGCGCGTGCACCGTTTTCTGGCTTTCTCTTCCGAAACGATCACCACTGCCGCGCCGCCCGCCGAACTGGGACAGGTGTCGTATTTTTTGATGGGCCAGCACAAATAGGGGGAAGCCATAACATCGTCCACGGTGATGCGTCCCTTCAGATGCGCCACGGGGTTGTTGAGGGCGTTTCCCCGTGAACGCACGGCGACCAGGGCCATCCGTTCTTCCCGGGTCCCGTAGATTTGCATGTGCCGCACAGCCTGAAATGCAGCCATGGTGATGGTGGTCAGTCCGAACTGCCTCTCAAACAGAGGATCCCAGATGGTGTTCAACACCTGCTGTGAATCCCGGCACTCCCGGACCTTGTCGGCGCCGACGACCAGAACAGAATCGAAAAGGCCGGAAGCCACGTGATAAAAACCGGCATGAGCTGCAGAGATGCCCGTCGCGCCGCCTGTGTGGATACGCATGAACGGCCTGCCCCGGCCTCCCACGGCATCGACACACCACCTGTCCGGTTCGTTCACGCCGAGAAACTCCGAGGGCGCCATGGAATAGACAACGGCCTCAATATCCTCCATGGTCATTCCGGCATCATCGAGGGCCGCCATGGCGGCCTGCATCGAAAGCTCCGGAAGGGTGTGATCGTGAGAAGCTCGATAAGTCGTCTGGCCCACACCGATGATCGCAGCTTTTCGTCGTTCCTTCTGAGTTTTTTTTCGTCTCATTTTCCGCTCTACTGAGTCAAAACGAATACCGCATTCCCCTGGGCGCAAAATCCCGCGCTTCCCTGAGCCAGGGCCTTTGTTGCGCCCCGGATCTGATGGTCGCCCGCCTTTCCCGCAACCTGCAGAAAGGCTTCACAGATCCGGAAGAGGCCTGCGGCCGTGAAAGGATTTGAGCAAAGGAGGCCTCCCGAGGGATTGACGGGCAATCCGCCTTCCCTGGCCGTGATTCCTTCCCTGATCAGATCCTGTGCCTGTCCGGAACCACAGAATCCAAGGCCTTCATAGGCAAGGAGTTCATGGTAGGAGGTAAAATCAGAAATTTCCGCCGCGTCTATTTCCGCAACGGGTTCCTTTATCTTTGCCATGCCATAGGCTTTGCCGGCTGCAATCCTCAAAGACGGTGAATCCCACAGCATTCTCTCTCCCAGATAATAGGAGTCCGCCGCCCATCCAAAACCCGCAAGCCGGACCGCGTCACGCTTCAGCTTCTTCGCCCTCCTCGGCGACGCCAGGATGAGAGCGCATGCCCCATCAGACTCCGGGGCGCAATCGAGAGCTCTCAGGGGCCAGCTCACCCTGGGTGACAACCGCACTTCACCCATGGTCACCGGTGTCCGAAGGTGGGCGTTCAGGTTCCTTGAGCCGTTCCTTCTGTTCTTCACAACCACCTTCGCCGGAATGTCGCTCGAAATTCCATGCCGTTCCGCGTAGGCGCCGGCCATCAGGGCCGCGGCGGTGATATGATTCATGCCGATACCTCGATGGTAGAAGGGGTCCCACCGCATGCTCATCACATCCGAAAGAGGAGCTTCCGATGTCTTGCACCAGCTCACAACCAGCGACAGATCGAAAAGTCCCGTCATAAGACGCATGGCCGCCAAGATGACTCCATAGGATCCGTCGTCGGTAACCTTGATCTCGTCTTTCAGGTAAGCCCCCGCGGGCATGGCCAGCAGCATGCTCGATATGCATCTCCCGTCCAGCTCATCACAGGCGGCAATGACGACGCTGTCTATTTCCTCCCTGTCAAGAGAAGCCTGCGCAAGAGCCTTTGAAGCGGCTTCAAAAACCATATCATCAAGTTTCTGATCCTTTTTAGCGCTGTCAATCTTTGTCATCCCCACGCCCAGGATCGCAACCTTATCGCTCACGGATTCGACCTCCATGAAAGCAGACTTTTGATAAACCGACGACCGGTATCATTGATACGTGCAGGAAAAATGCCATAAACAAATCTTTCTGCTGGTTTCTGATTAAAATGATCAAGCTTCTGATTTCACGCGGCGCTCCTGCTCGTTCCCGCCATGAAGCGAGGCTGAAGGTGGCTTCCGGAAAGGCATCAAGAAATCGGCTCAATACGCTCGACCCATCGCCGCCTGAAGGGACGGGCGCTCTGAACGTGGAAGAAAGAACTACGATGACGTCAGGTGATATGGAGCTTGTTCATCAGGTACCGCAAGGCAAAACGGTCGAGATTGAGCAGCTTTGCCGCCTTGATCTTGCTGCCTTTCGTTTTGTCCAGCGCTTCCCTGATCAGCCATGTCTGAACGGACTCTGTAACGGTTTTGAAATCCACACCTTGATCGGCAATATTGAATGCGACAAGGCTGTCCTTGGGCAGGGTCTTCGACAGAGGACTGTACTCTCCGATCACTTCAAGCGGGAGATGCCTGCTCTGAATGACCTCCGGGTTGTCGATGATCATGATCCGCTCAATCGTATTCCGAAGTTCCCTCACGTTCCCCGGCCAAGAGTACTTCATGAGAAGATCGAGGGCATCTTGGGATACTCCTCTGACCGTCTTCTTGAACGTCAGGTTGAATTCATGGATGAAGTGACTTGAAAGCGGAACAATGTCTTCCCTGCGATCTCTCAGCGGCGGCAGATAAATGTGCAGCACGTTCAGCCGGTAGAAGAGATCCTGCCTGAATTTTTTCCTGTTCACGTCGTCCCGGAGATTGTGGTTCGTCGCTGTGATAATCCGGGCATCCGTGTCGATCAGCTTGACGCCTCCAAGGCGCCTGAACTTTTTCTCCTGAAGAACATTCAATATCTTCGCCTGCATGCTGAGTTCCATGTCGCCGATCTCGTCCAGAAAAAGGGTGCCTCCGTTCGCCTGTTCCATGAGCCCCCTTTTGGTCCTTTTCGCGTCCGTGAAGGCCCCTTGCTCGTAGCCGAAAAGCTCGCTCTCGAGCAGCGTATAGGGTATGGCGGAACAGTTGATTTCGACAAAAGGTCCGTTCGATCTCGCACTGTTATAGTGAATGGCCTTTGCCACCAGTTCCTTTCCTGTGCCGCTCTCCCCCTGGATCAGAACCGTCGAAGAGTCGATCTGAGATATCTTTCTCACCATCTCTAGGATTTCATGAATAGCACTGCTCTCGCCGATAATTTTATCCGTTCCGTAAATCATCCTGTTCTTATCCCGGAAGCTTCCCACCTCTTTCTTGAGCTTCTGGGTCTCCAGGGCCAGTTTCAGGATCGTCGTGATCGTCTTCGTTTTGAAGGGTTTGTTGACATAGTCGAAAGCGCCAATTTTCATCGCCAGAACGGCATTTTCAATGGTGCCGTAACCGGTCATCATGATGACGATGATCTCGGGATCCATCTCTTTAATTTTTTTCAATACCTCAATGCCGTTGATGTCCGGAAGCCTGATGTCAAGCAATACGAGATCGATATTGTTTTTCCCGACAGCGACTATTCCTTCGGCGCCTGTCTCCGCTACTCGTACATCAAAGCCCTCCTTTTCAAGGGCCACCTTCAGAGAACTCCCGATTAATTTCTGATCGTCGATAATGAGTATGCTGTTCACGGCATCCTTTCACCCGAATGATTTTTCTGCTGCCTGCATCCTTCCGTCAGATCAAGGGGAAGCAAAACAAAAAAACGCGTGCCTTTCCCCGCTTTCGTATCAAACCGCACCGTCCCTCTGTGCTCCTTAACGATGCTGTGCGCTATGGAAAGCCCCAAGCCGGTCCCTTCATGATGGGTCGTGAAAAAGGGGTCAAAAATGCGGTCCCGGACAGAATCCGGAATGCCGGAACCCGTGTCGCTTATTGAAACCATGATGCACGGTTCGCCTTCGTCTTCCACCAGCCGGTTCCCGCAGCCCGTTTCTATCGTCAGGTCTCCCCCGCCGGGCATGGCGCGGATCGCATTGATCACGATGTTCAGGAGGCACTGTCTGATCCTCTCAAAATCCATGCAGGTTTTCGGCAGGTTTTCCCCAAAGCGGGTGGTCAGCCGGATATTGTTATTGTTGCATTTCTCGCTGATGAGAAATTGGATGCTTCTGATGATGTCGTTGATGCCCACCGGTTCAAAATTAAATTTCTTCGGTCTTGCAAAATCGAGAAGGTCCGACACCAGCTTTTCGAGTCTCTCAATTTCCTGAGCCGCTTCATCGAGGAGTCCCGTATCGGACTTCATCAACCGTTTTCTGCTTTTCAGAATATCAAGCACGACGCCGATTCCTGTCAGAGGATTGCGGATCTCGTGAGCCACACCCGCGGCGAGTTCACCGAGGGATATGAGACGATTGACCCTTTGCAGGCACTCTTCCCTCTCCCGCTCTCTGGTGATATCCAGAGTGAGAAAGAGAATGCCGCTGAGATTTCCGGCATCATCTATGATGGGCGAGGAACTGATGTTCAGAATGATGTTCTTTCCATCTTTTTTCAGGGCGCATTCATAGCCCTTTATATTTTCGTGGCGCCGGAGGATCCTTTTAAGCATGTTGTCCAGCTCCGGTATGGACAGAAAAACATCCCGGATTGATTTCTCAAGACTGTCTTCTTTTCTGATGCCGAATATTTCCTCTGCTGCGGGATTCAGCGAGGTGATCCTGCCCTGAATATCCGTGGTGAGAATGCCGTTAATGGAGCTGTTCAGAATGTCTTCCGAAAATTTCTTCTCATTCAAGAGAGCTTCATAGAGCCGGGAATTCTCGATGATGATGCTGGCGTAGTTAGCGAAAATCGAAAGGGACTCAAACTCCTTTTCGCTGATTCCGGGTTCATCCCGTCTCTTGTCGACCCCCAGGACTCCAATGGTGGTTCCCTTCACCTTGAGGGGCACATACAGAATGCAGCCCCTCTCAAGCTTCTTCGTGATCAGATGGTCGATGTCTGTCAGAACGGGATCGGCATTGGCATCCCTGACAAGGATCGGATTGCCTGTGAGGGCGACTTTCGTTTCCAGAGAATCGTGCCTGTTCAGATCGTACGGCCTTGTCCTGGCGCGATTTTCCTGCTCGGGCGTGAATCCGCTGATGCACTTGCATTCGAGCAGATGTCTTTCCCTGTCGATCAAATAAAGCGATGCCCGGTAGAATCCCAGCCCCTCCGTCACCGACTCGATGATTGAATCAAGCACCCTGTCAATGGACGAGGGCTCCGTGAGAAGCGAGCTTATCCTGTAAACGACGGATAGGATCTGTTCAGATGTCTCTGCAAGGATATGGTTCTTCTTCATGACTCTGCCCATAATTTCAGTTTTGCTTATTTAAAACTTCTCTTTGCCACTGTCAATGGGAATATGACGGGCATGAGATGTTCATTACCAGATAAATAATATTCAATTTTTCTAAAAGAGGGTTCTTGACATGGAACGATGATGCCTATAGGGTGAATCCGCCGTTGAGAATCTGAAATTAAAAGGAGGATGAAAGACAACGATGACACGAGGAGAAAAATTGAATCTGACAACAGAGCAGATGGAATCAATGATCGAGGCAATGATGTGGTTCTGGGGAAATCTTCATCAGCGATGGAGATTTGCGGCGGAGCAGGAATTCGGTCTTGCCGGGACAGAGAAAATAGAGAAGACCTTCATCGGCGACGTTGGCCGATCCCACGGCAGGGGCTTCAAAAAGGTTTTGAACACGGGGAAAGGTATTTCCGGGCTGATGGAGGCCTTTCGCTATCTACCGGAAAATTTCGTGGAGCCCTTCGAGATTGTTGAACAGTCGGATAAACATCTGGTCGTTAAAAACCCTTGCTGCACGGTCCAGAAAGCGCGCCTGAAAAAGGGACGGGAAGAGTACCCTTGCAAGGACGCCGCCATTCTTTATTTTACAAATTTCGCCCGTGAAATCGATCCGGACATCAAGATGACCTGCATAATCTGTCCGCCCGATGAAGGCAACAACTGCACGTGCGAGTGGCGGTTCGAGGCGCCGGAATGACCCGTTCAAAATCAGCTGAAGTTGACTTGGACATGAGGGTACAGCTTTCCCAAGACGGACGCGATGTCTCTCTTCTCCGTTTCGCTCATGATCGGGTCAACTTTGCTGATCGGATGGCCGGCTTCATCCGTGCCGCTCTGCCACGATAAGACATACCCTGCGACGTTAACGAAACTGCATCCGCCGGCGCCGCAGCAGGAATTGTCGACAATGCCTACACCCACGACGCACAAAACATCCCGGCCCTGATAGTTCAGTCGTCTCTCTTCGAGGTATGTCAAATATCCCGAAATGGTTTTGATTTCTTTCCCTGTTTCTTTGTGAATGTAGAATTGCATTGAATCCAGGCTTTCCTAAAAACATTGATACCCTGCTGAAAAGTGCATCATAAATTTGATAATTATATCCTGGGGTCTGTTCTGTCAATTTTTTTCTTCTTCAGAGCGGCCAATTTCCCGGAAGATCGAACTGTCAACGGGATAAGATCAAATCAATAAATAAAAAGGGCCTCAGGTAAACACAGAGGCTTTTTCTTATGGATAGGTAATTTCGAAATCTCTAATGTTTTAATTTATCAGAAAGATCTCAACAAAATAACAGAAAAGATTGTAGCTTCCCAGTATGAGCGTTTGAGAAACGATTGAACGTGAAGATTCTCAGCCCTTCAAACGGAAAGGCGGAGCATGGATATAGATGCCCCTTACATATTAATTCTACTCCGACATATTA
>DFZO01000059.1:0-30168 GCA_002383495.1 Syntrophaceae bacterium UBA4054
ATAATAAGATCCGGGTGATTCAACGTCGTGCCTATGGATTACGGGATGAAGAATATCTCCGCCTCAAAATCCTCACTTCAATGCTGCCGGAGATATAAACCATGTCATGTTACCCACTCAGTTGGGAGATGAGCCAGAAGAAAATTCATGTCTGAAAAAAAAGGTCTATTCTGGGGCTGGTACGTCGTCCTCGGCTCCTTTCTCATCCTGAGCATCAATTACGGTGCCCGCTACTGCTTCGGGGTTTTCGTAAAACCCCTCGCCGAGGAGTATGGATGGTCCCGGTCCGTGATCTCTCTTGCCGCGTCCATCAACATGTTCGTTTATTCCGCCTGTGCCATTGCCGTGGGCCGGATCATGGATCGCCTGGCTCCGCGATGGATTGTCACCATCGGCGCCCTGATGCTGTCGGCGAGCTTCCTTCTCACGAGCCTTGTGAAGACGCCTCTTCAATTCTACATCGTTTACGGTCTCATGGCGGGTATCGGGGCATCGGGGCTGGGTGTCGTCGTGACCAATTCATCCGTGGGGAAGTGGTTCATCCGTAAGAGAGGCCTTGCTCTCGGGATTTCCACCATGGGCATCAGTTTTGGAACCATCCTGCTCACCCCGACGGCCGGATTCATCGTCAAGAACTTCAACTGGCAGACGGGATTTGTTTTCCTCGGCATTGTGGTTTTCATCATCGGGGTGACGCTCTCCAATCTGTTCATGAGGCGGACGAACCCGGAGGCTTGCGGTCTTCTTCCCGACGGCGAGATCAGGGCGGAACGGGTCTTAAAGATTGAAACTCTTCCCCCTCCGCCTCACATGCCTTACAGGGAAATGTTCGGGGATCTGCGCTTCTGGACTCTCGGGATCGGCTTCGGGCTGGCTGTCATGATTCTCATGGCCGTTTTTGTACACCAGGTGGCCTACGCGCTGGATAAGGGCATCGATGAGATCGCCGCCGCCTCGTCTCTGGGTGCCGTGGGCGTGGCGGGCTTTGCGGGACAGTTCTTCTTCGGCTGGTTCAGCGACAAGCTCAGGGATGCGAAATATTCGGCTGTCCTCGGCATGCTCATCATGGCGGCGGGGATGTTGATTCTCCTGAATGTCACTTCTGCGAGAGGCCTCTACTTCTACGCGCTCATCTATGGTTTCGGTTACGGCTGCATCGCTCCCATGATGCCCGTCCTGACCGCCGACCGATTCGGCCGCCATGTCATGGGATCGGTTTACGGCATGCTAACCTTTTTCATCGGACTGGGTGGGAGTATCGGTCCCATCGTCGGGGGCATCATCTATGACCGCTTCGGGTCTTACAGTTACGTCTGGCAGGCGAATATCGTCACTCTGGTCATCGTGGCCCTCATGCTTCTCATGCTGAAGCCAGGGCATCCCTCCGTCAGAGACTGAGCCTTCAGCAGGCTGTTGAAAAATGCCCATCTGCTGCGTTTCCCTCGTCCTTTCCCGTGTCAGGCACGGGACAGGCTTACTGCGATCCGCCTGCGGCGGAACACGATTCCTCAGGACGTCGGGGGCCTTGCATCTAATGTCGTGTCCCGTAAATTCATTTAATAAGTGTCATTTCGAGCGCAGCGAGAAATCTTAATAATTTTAGAGTTTTGCAAGATATCTCCCTTCGGTCGATATGACAATTTATTTTTGAGACACGATACTAAACGTTTTTGAACAGCCTGAAAAAGGGTGTCACGTATAACGGTTTCCAGAGCAGGTCCAGTATTGGCAGGAAGAAAGGAGTTCTATAAGGTTTAGAGTTTAGGATTTAGTGCTTAGAATTTAGAATTTCGTGTTTATTTTATACATCTACTTCCATGTCATCGATGGCCGCGAAGGTGTTCGCGAAGATTCTTCGGGCCACCGACTCCGATTCTTTACGGTCTTCCAGCTTCGGATAAATCTTTGCATCGAAGTGAACGAGCGCGAGACGCTTCACCTTTGCCTCGGAGGCGATCCTGGCCGCTGTTTCCGGATTCAGGTGAGGCCATTCTTCTGAACTCTGGCCGCTCCGGTAGGCGCATTCGGCGATGAGGAGATCCGCTCCGCGCGAGAGAATGACGGCATTCTTGCAATAGCCCGTGTCGGGACAGTAGCTGACAACCTTTCCGTCAATCTCCATGCGGTATCCGATGGTGAGGTCGGGGTGAATGAGCGGTTTCGCGTCTACCTCGATCTGGAGTTTGTCCTTTTCCTCAGGAAGTTCATGGATGGTTGTTTTGTAGGAAAGGTCCGCGAAGGGTGCCGTGAAAGGGCGGTTCACGATCCGGTTCAGAATTTTCCTGCTCCCCGTTGGGCCGCAGATGACAAGGCCTCCGCGAAAGTCGAACATGTTCAGGGTATGCAGGCCGACGATGTGATCGAAGTGAAAGTGACTCAGAAAAAGATAGACGGGCTTCCGGTAATCCGCGGGGATGTGGCGATCCACTTTGTAGAAGCCGTTTCCGGCGTCCAGGATGATGGTTGCCTCCTCGCCTTTGAGCAGGGTGCAAATCGTATTTCCCGTATCCGTATCATACCAGCCGTTCGTGCCGAGGAAAACCGCCTTCACTCTGCGTCTCCCAGGATGATCTTCCGGGCCTTGCTGAAAATTTCCATGCGGAAGGCGGGATAAGCGGGAATGGTCTGGTTCAGGTACTTGTTCATGTACTGGCTATCGTAGAGAATCATTCTTTCAAACTCATCGGCTTTCCCGTATTTTTCCATCTGCTTTGTCACTTCCTCGGTGAAGATTTTTTCCAGTTGCCGCGCATAGCCGTCGGCGAGGTTCTCCAGCGCTTCGGAATCGAGCCCCTCGAGCTTTCCGTCCAGCCTCAACTCCGCGATCCATCTCCTTGCCGTTTCGATGTACATACAAACTCCTTAATGAAAAGTAAAGGGTTCAAGGGGTCCAGGGTTCAAGGGTTCGACTGAAAATGAATAAACCCGCATAACCGTCCCATTCATTGATCCGTTGTCCCATCTTCTCAACTTCTCAACTTCTCATCTTCTTCTTTTGCCGTGAGCCCCATATCCCGGATCATCTCAAGGTCGAGCGCCGTGTTCCTTCCCAGCGTCGTCAGGTAGTTGCCCGTCATGAGGGAGTTGCATCCTGCCATGATTCCCAGCGGCAGAAGCTGCCTTAAATTCTTTTCCTTGCCGCCGCAGAGCTTAATATCTTTTTCGGGTAAAATAAACCTGAAAATGGCGACGGAGAGGAGAATTTCCATGGGGGGCAGCGGTGCCGCGCCCGCGAGGGGCGTCCCCGGGATGGGATTGAGAATGTTGACGGGAACGGAGTCCACATCGAGCTCTTTCAATGTCATGGCAAGCTCGATCCGGTGGCGGATGTCCTCGCCCAGGCCGAAGAGCCCTCCGCAGCAGGCGGAAAGCCCGGCCTCTTTCGCTGCCCGCATGGTTTCCACATCCTCCTCGTAATCGTGGGTCGTGCAGATGTTCCTGAAAAAGCTCCGGGATGTTTCAAGATTGTGGTGGTAACGGTAGAGCCCGGCGTCTTTCAACTCCCGGGCTTTCTTCCTGTCTATGATTCCCACTGACGCGCAGGGTTTCAGTCCCAGTTCATTGATTCCTTCGATGGCCTCATGGATCACCGCCCATTCCTTCCTGCCCGAAATCCTCTTTCCGCTCGTGACAATCCCGAAATTGTGGGCGCCGCTCTCCGCGGCCTTCCTTGCCTCTTCGATGATTTCAGCGGCGGATTTCAGCGGGTAGGACGGCGCGTCTGTCTTGTAATGGGACGACTGGGCGCAGAACCTGCAATTCTCCGAACACCTGCCCGATTTGGCGTTCACAATACTGCAGAGGCTGATGGTTCTTCCTTTGAAGCGTTCCCGGATTTCAGAGGCGGCGGCCAGAAGATAATAAGGCGCTTTCTTTCCGCTTTCATAGAGTTCCATGGCGTCGTCAGAATCAAGACCCTGTCTTCGCAGAACACGCTCCTTTGTCACCTCGATGTACGAATCCACAGAATTCTCCTCCTCAAAGACAATAAAATGGTCGAAACGCTCCCGGTTTTCTTATGGGAAAGTTGCGCTTTTGTCAACCGCTATATGCAATCAAGGTTTACAAATAGGCTTTTCCGCGATAAGGATATGGGCCAACCGGCTTTTTGACGTTGACCTTTGTGGCTCCTCTCATTAGTATACCACTGTTTTTCCGGGATTCTCCCGCCGGCAAGCGGTATGAGCCGCATTCAATTGAGCGATGTGAGGGAAAACTTGCGCGATAAGGGTAAAAAGGTTCTCGTTGCGATGAGCGGAGGAGTCGATTCATCCGTTGCAGCTTATCTGCTGATGGAGGAGGGCTTTATGGTTGAGGGCGTGACCATGAATCTCGGCATCGCGGGAACCGGAGGTGAGGGGGACCGGCGCTGCGGCACCGAAGCCGCCAACGATGCGAGGCGGGTTTGCGAAAGCCTTGGGATCCGGCATCATGTCATGGATTACGCGGATGACCTGAAAGAAAAAGTCATCGGTCCCTTCATTGATGAATACAGAAAAGGCCGGACACCCAATCCCTGCGTGAACTGCAACCGTTTTCTCAAATTCGGAAGCCTTCTCGAAAAGGCGCGCGCCATGGGTTTTGATTTCCTGGCGACGGGCCAT
This sequence comes from Syntrophaceae bacterium UBA4054, assembly GCA_002383495.1. GTDB lineage: Bacteria > Desulfobacterota > Syntrophia > Syntrophales > UBA4778 > UBA4054. The sequence goes on from DFZO01000059.1 coordinate 4,605, forward strand.
TACGCGAAGATTGAAATGCGTGACGGCGACTATTTTCTGAAAAGGCCCAGGGACAGGAGAAAAGATCAGACGTATTTTCTTTATGCCGTTCCCCGCCGGATTCTCGGGTCCCTTCTCTTTCCTCTCGCTCCCTTCACCAAGGACGAGGTGCGGGAAACAGCGAGACGCGCAAAGCTGCCTGTTGCCGACAGGGAGGAAAGCCAGGACATCTGTTTCATCCCCCAGAAGAACTACGGCGCCTTTCTCTCGGAACGCATCAGTGGGATAAAGCCCGGACCGATAACGGACCGCTCGGGGAATAAACTGGGAGAGCACAGGGGAATTGTCTTTTACACCATAGGCCAGCGGGGCGGGTTGGGGATCAGCGCGAAGTCACCGCTCTATGTGGTGTCCATCGATGTTCCCGGAAACCGGATCGTCGTGGGCGGCAAGAAAGATGTCATGGCTATAGCGCTCCGGGCAGGAGATCTCAATGTGCTTGCCGGAGCATGGCCGCCGACGGTTTACGGAAAAGTGAGGTACAGGAAAAAAGAGGCCCGCTGCAGCGCCGTCCTGGAAAGAGACAGGCTCTGGGTGATATTTGAAGAAGAGCAGGAGGCCATCACCCCCGGACAGTCCGTGGTCGTCTATGACGGCGATATTGTTCTGGGCGGAGGCATTATCGAGGAGGCTTTCAGAAGACCTCCGCCGGAGTGATCAAGAAAAATAAGGAGGGAGTATCGCCATGCCCGGTATGATTTTGAAACCATGTCCCAAGGTCTACATCCTGGAAACGCACCGCTCCAGGACACCGGATTCTACGCTGCATTTCATTGAGAGCATGAGAGATCTCATTGGCATGAAGGACTTTCGGGAGGCGTCGGGGCTCGACAGGATTGGGATTCCGGTGTTCACCTGCGATCGGGTCCGGCCGGACCATTCAAAGACGAGTCATACAGGAAAAGGCGTGTCGCCGATTCAGGCGCAGGTCTCTCTGACCATGGAGGCGATCGAGCGCTATTCGTCGGAATTCAGGGACGAATATCGGGACAGGCTGGTTCAAGGCAGTTTCAATAATTTGAAATCGAAATTCAACATTCTGGACCCGCGGGAAATGGTCCTCTCGCGGGCGAGCGATTATAATCACGATAGCATCATTCACTGGGCCCGGGGATACGACGTGGCAAGAGACGAAGATATCCTGGTCCCGGCCTGTGCGGTCTATCACCCCTTTCACCTGGGTGAGGTGTTCCTCCTGGAGACCCACACCAACGGCCTCGCTTCGGGAAACGCGCTCGAAGAAGCCGTGGTTCACGGTCTTGCCGAACTCATCGAGCGGGACGCCTGGAGCATCGCGCGCTACACGCGGGACTTCAGCGATGCCCTGTTTATTGAGGACACTCCCGACAACCGGTTTATTGTGAGTATATTTGAAAAATTCGAAGACGCGAATATCGAGATCGTCGCCAAGGACATCACTACCGATATCGGCGTCCCCGTCATCGCCGCTTTTTCCCGCGACCTCGTCCATCCCACGATGAAACCCATTGACGGATTCGGCTCCCACCTTGATCCCCGGGTCGCCATGATTCGTTCGCTGCTGGAGATCGTGACCACGCGGGCGCTCTTCATTCAGAAGTACGGGATCGAAGGGTTGAAGGAACCGGTGACGGCTTATCTCGGCGATCATGGCAACGATGAAGACCCGAGGTTCTTCGCCTATGGCCAGAAAGGGCTCCGGGATCTCGAAGCGGGTTACAGCGAGGATATCCTGATGGACATCAGGGACATTGTCCGCAAGCTCGGAGCAAGAGGGCTGAATCGCGTGATTGCCGTGGATCTCACGAGGCCGGACACGGGCATTCCCACGGTGCGGATGATCGTGCCGGGACTGGAAACATACTGCTTTGACAGGACGAGAATTGGAGAGAGGATCCTGAACTCCGTCACGGACTGAGTGAACCAGGGAGCCGGTTATTCCAGGTATCCTTTAGACGGCATGAAGCCATGGCGGGAAAGAACAGTACCCGTCGCTGCAATGATCTCGCCGGGGATTCGGATTTTCGCGTGCAGCATGGGGCCTTCCACGGCGGATGCCGCCGGTCCGAAGGCGAAGAAATGATCGAAGGCCTTGTTGGCGTTCGTGAAGGCGTTTCCGCACGGCAGGGACTGCACAAGCGAGAAAACCTCGTTGACGGCCAGGGTGATCCTCTCGGAAATCCCCCGGGCTTTTTCGACGCTGCCCTTTTCGAGGCTTTCGATGATGGCCCTGATCTCCCGGGGAAAGCAGTTGGCCGTGCTGAGGAGGAATCCGTCGTAGGGTCCCCCGGAATCCTTGAGCCAGCGGGCGTACTCACCCTCGGCACCACGCACCATAAAAACATCTCCCTTGTCAACGCGGGACATGGCGATGCCGTCCTGGCCGCTCGAATCCTTGAAGAGGATGACGTTGAAATATTTTTGCACGAGCTTCCCGAAGGTTTCCGGCGCCGCTTCATTTTCCGTTATTTGGGGAAGCTGATACAGGGCGGTGGGCAGGCCCATGTCGAGGATCCGGGAAAGGCCGGTTTCAATATCGGCCTGGGTGAGCGTTTTTCCCCGGGGCGGGCACACGGTGAAACCGCATACACCCGCGGCCTTGAGGGCGTCCGCGGTCTTCTTCTTTGAAATCCCGGTCTCCCGCTCGATAAGGGCAAGCAGGTCCGATATCGTCCGCTCCATCGTTCCGGTGTCGGCTTTCAGGACACCGAGAAGGAGAGAGGCCTTGTATGCTGAGGCCTTCCTGATCGCGAATTCCGCGACTTTCAGTGTTTCATCATTATCAAGCTCCCACCCGTCGCCGGTGGATCCGGGAATGAGAAAGCCTTTTACCCAGGGAATGATGTGATCGAGATGGCGGCTCATCCGGTCAAAATCGATGCCGCCGTCGTTCCGGTAATGCGTGAGCAGCGGGCACCAGAACCGTGGAATGCCGCCGGGGAATAGTTCCCTGTGCAAAGCCTTGCGCCGGGCGACGATATCATTCATGGGCGGCCTCCTGTTTGGCTTCTATCTCCCTGATCTTATCGAACAGCTTCTGATTCACCGGGGTGGGGATACCGTGGCGCTTTCCCAGCTCGATCATTCTTCCGGCGAGCATCTCCACTTCCGTTTTCCTTCCGGCCTCCACGTCCTGGAGCATGGAGGTCTTTCCCGCGGGGTTGAGAGCGGAGAGAACCTTGTACCAGTCGTCAACATCGTCCCCGGACAGGGAAACGCCCAGTTTCCCGGCGAGCGCGATCACCTCCCGCATCGCCTCTCCCATGAGGTCCTGCGCTTCCTGCGATTGCTGAAACACGGAGTAGGGCGCCCGCAGAACGGCGGATGCCTGATTGATGCCCACGTTGATCATGAACTTCCACCACAGAGTGCGGATCATGTCGGGAGGCGTCACATAGGCGATTCCCGCCTTGTCGAAAAGCGCCTGGACACGCTTGACGCGATCCGTGAGAGTAGGGTTCTTGTCCTCTCCGAAAAATATCCTTCCCTGGTTCGTGTAATTTATCCGGTTTCCCTCTCTCTGGGCATCGATCCCCACGGCGACGGCGTAGAGGAGCTTATCCATCCCGTAGGCGGCGCCGATCCGCTCCTCGCTTTCAATGCCGTTCATGACGGAGAGGATGGTCGTTTCCTCGCCGACTCTGTTTTTCATTTCCTTTATGGCGGCGTCAAGGTGGTGATGTTTCACGGCGACGATGATGAGGTCGGAAGGCGGCGACAGGTCTTCCGGCCGGAGAACAGGGATGGGGTAGGGCTTGCCGTTCACGATCAGGCCGTCCCGGCTCAGCCGTTCATATCGGCTGCCGCTGGCGACAACGGAGACACAGAGAGGGTTCCAGTCGTAAAGAATGCTGGCGTAAGAGCCTCCCACGGCGCCGGCCCCGATGATTGTAACGGTTTCAATAAGCGGTTTCATGATCCTTTTTGCTCACCCCCTGTTTTTTATCTTTCCCGTTCCTTGTACCACACTTTCAATGATAATTCCCGACACAAGAAACTGTGTCGCAATTACCATTTTTGTCATTCCGTGCAAGCGAAGCGCGACACGGAATCCAGTATTATCAGTAAGTTCTGGATGCCGGCTGGAGTTTATCCTGAGAAACTCGAAGGGCCGGCATGACGGTGTTGATAGCACTTTCTGCTATTATGACGCAGTCTCCGAAGCAGAGCCGACGCCGAGAAGATTAATTCGGCAGCCCTTTCAGAAACTTCAGATAGTGATCGGCTGTTTCCCGCGGTCTTTCCATCATCGGCACGTGTCCGCAGTCCTTCATGATCACAGTCTGGTGGTTCGGGATGGCTTTCTCAAGAATGGGGACGCTGGAGACGTTGAGGAGATTGTCGCTGTCGCCCCAGAGGATCAGCGTGGGTGCCTTGATCCGGGGGAGGAACGGCTCAAGGGCAAGCAGCTTATTCCTCAAGTCCCCCGCGATTTTCTCGTTGAAGGACCGGTTTTGGATGGCCTGTTCTATCGCCGCCTTCTTGACGGGATATGGCATGGGCGGTACCTTCACGAAAACCATCCTGAGCATCCGATCGAAATCATCGGGGCTGCTGATCAGCAGGGGGTTGGTTCCCTTCTCCAGCATTTTCCACAGCTCGCTTTTTACCGGACTCTGAATTCCTCCGGGGGCGAACAGGCCCAGGCTCAGGACCTTTTCAGGGTGGACGGCGGCATACGTGCCCGCGATCTGGCCGCCCATGGAATTTCCCGCCACATGGAATTTGGCCAGCTTCAGCGTTTCGGCGAAACGGTCGAGACGCTTCACCTGACTCTCGATGTCGTACGTAGCTCCCTGCAGCCGGGAACTCTCTCCAAAGCCCGCGAGATCGGGGATAACCACATGATACTTCGGGGTCAGATATCTCGCAAAACGAAGCCAGTTGTTCCTGTCCGCGCTGTAGCCGTGGATCAGGAGCACCGTCGCTCCCCTGCCGCCTTCAAGATAGGCAATACGATGATCATCGACCTGAACGCTTTTTTCCGTGAGACCCGCGGCCTTGTGCCCGGCGTAGATCGCCATCTTGTAGACCGCGCCGGGAAAAGCGAAACAGAGGAGGACGAGTGCCGCAATGACAACGGCCGCAGCAATTCCAATCTTCTTTTTCATTTTCTGCCCTTCCGATATTTTTGTTAAAAATGGCTTTGACTACCCGGCGATCGTTTCTGGCGGAATGGCTTTTTTAGCAGAGAACGATTAATGCATCGACTACGATTGGCTCGCTCCCGGATAAAATGACGGGATTGAGGTCGATCTCGTGGACATGTTCAATTTCGAGGCCGATCTGACCCACTCGGATCAGCATGTCTGCCAGTTGATCCTTATCAGCAGCCTCCATGCCACGGACGGCATCCAGGATGCCGCGCCCTTTGATCTCGTTCAGCATGTCGAGAGCATCTCTTTTTTCAAGGGGTGCGCTGCGAAAAGAAACATCCCGGAGGATTTCGGTGAAAATGCCCCCCAGCCCGAACATGACGCAGGGCCCAAACTGAGCATCCCGGGTCAATCCCACGACCAGTTCCCGGCGTCCCTTGATCATTTTCTGAATCAGGACATCTCCGTCCAGACCGCTCATCCCGGTCATGATATCGTCAAAGGCCCTCAGGGCTTCCTGATCACTCCGGAGATCGACGTGGATCAATCCCCGTTCCGTCTTATGAGCAATCTCGGCAGAGCAAGCCTTCATGACGAGCGGATAACCGATGACCTTCGCCGCCTTTTTGACGTCGCTCCGTTTCCTGACAAGAATTTCCTGCGTCACGGGGATCTGATAGGCGGCCAGCACTTGTTTGGATTCGTATTCTGTGAGGATTTTCCGCCCATCCTGCAGGGCTTTCTGAATCATGGGAACAACGGATTCTTTATTCATATTGAGCGGCCCTTTCTCCATAGTAAGTATTCACGTGCTTCCTCAGTCCTCTCTTCGGATTGGGAAGAACAACAGAAAGCTTTGCATATCTTCATTTTANNCTCCCTTCGGTCGAAATGACATAAGTCGACATTGTGCAAAGCTTTCCAATAATATCGCCCAGGCCTGTGAGGAAGCCGTCGGGGATCAGGTTCTGCCTCGCCGCCAGGCGGCGTGCATCCGCGAGAGGATCTGGGCGATCTCGTCCAGGCGGTTGTATACCCGTATCCCTTCCTTGTTGAGGTCGCAGACGACCTGGCTTTCCCAGATGCTGAAGTGGGTGCCGATAAAGACGGGCTTGCCCGTTTCCTTTTCCAGCCCGGAAAAGTCCCGGATGCTCATCTTCTCGAACTCAAAGAATTGTTTCATCTCGTCGGACGTCTCTGCGGTCAGCATGCCCACTCTTCCCATGCCATGGAGGATCAAGGCGTCCACCTCACCGGAGTCGAGCATCAGGCGTCCCAGTTCTTCGCGCTTGCCCGCCAGGGAAATCAGACCGGCGGCGCCGACATCGACGGGGTTTTTTGTAGACGCCCGCTCCGGCATTCCCAGCGCTCTTAATTTTTCCTGCAATTCCGGACTCAGCTCGGGAACGGAGAGACCCTCATCCCCCAGGGCGTCGGCCAGGGTCACGCCCCAGGAGCCGCCGACGGTAACGATTCCCACCCGCGTTCCCCGCATGGGCGGTTTTTCTGTCATTGCATGAGCGAGCGGCAGCAGGAGTTCCATGTTGGGTGAAATGGTGAGCCCCGCCTGATGGAGCACCCCCTCGAATACTTCCTTTCTTCCGGCCAGCGCTCCCGTATGGCTGCTCGCCGCCCGGGCGGCATCGGTTGTCTTTCCCGCCTTGTAGACGATGACGGGTTTTTTCTTCGTCACGCGGCGCGCCGTTTCCAGAAAGCGGTCGCCGTCACGGATGGTCTCCAGGTACATGATCACGCCTTGAACCTCCGGATCGGCGCCGAAATACTCCAGAAAATCCGTCACGGTGAGATCGCATTCGTTTCCCGTATGGATGAACTGACCCACTCCCATCCGAACGGGAAAACCCAGGGCGAGCAGATCGTAGAAGGCATACCCCCCCTGGCAGACGGCAGCCAGCGACGTGGGATAGAGGTGCCCGACAGGCGAAGCCGAGGCATTGAAGCTCGCGTGGAGATTGAACGTGCCGCTCACGTTGGGCCCCAGGAGACGTGTCCCGTAGGAATGCGCCAGTTCGGCCATGGCTATTTCCCTGTCCCTGCCGCCTTCTATCGCCTCGCCGAAACCGGCGGTGATGAGGGTCATGCCGCGCACGCCCTTTTCGCCGCAGGCCCTGATCGCCTCTTCAACATACTCATCGGGAATCGTCAGGATCGCCAGATCGACAGGCCCCTCGATATCGCGGACGTCCTTGAACGCCGGGAGGCCGAAGACCGTCTTTGCTTCGCGATTGACTGGATAAATCCTGCCCGGGTATTTCAAGGAAAAAAGACCGTTCATCATGAAGGCACCCCATGAAACCGGACGATCGGTGGCACCTATGACGGCAACGGATGCGGGCTGCAAAAAGACACTAACATTGTCCACGGTTTTCATCTTCCCCCTCAGATCTGATAAGGCATTGTTAATACGTGAAGGAAACATAGGATAAGATACGCTCGTACGTCAATAAAAAACTGCCCAATCGTACTCTTGTGTCTTTTCCCCGTCATCCCTATTTTGTCATCCTCTCGTCCCCCTGTCACCCTGAGCCAGTCGAAGGGCCCGCCCTCTTTTTTGTCATTCCGGGCTTGGAGACTGTGTCGTAATTCTCTTTTTTGTCATTTCGAGTGAAACGAGAAATCTTTATTTTTAAATAATATTAATCCTTTTTAGATTCCTCACATTCGTTCGGAATGACGTTTTTCATTATTACGACACAGTCTCTTGACCCGGAATCCAGTCTTTGTCTTTTCATCCCTTGTCGCATCTTCAATCAATCAGGCATTGGGCATTAGGCATCGGGCATCAGGAAGACCATTTCTTTTTCGCATCTTCGTGCCCTTACCCCATCTTCTTAACTTCGCGTCTTTCCCTCCCCCTTGCCCCCCTGGTTAGTCTGACTTCTCGTTATTCAAGTTATTTTGATTAGCTTTTTTGTTATTAAAGAATACTTGAATAAAACCCCTGTTCATGGTAGGTTATTCAACAATATTTTAATAAGGGGGTCTAAATGCACCGGAGCGGATCATATATAAAACAGCCTGCAGGCTATAAAGCTTTCATTCCCAAACCATTGCCGCCTAAACCTCCCCTGAAAATAGAGGGTGATCTACAGAACTTGCTTTCGACGGCAGACATGGCTCTCGCCCGTCTTGATGGAATGGCCGAGATACTTCCTAATATTGATCTTTTTATTGCGGCGTATGTGAAGAAAGAAGCTTTACTAAGCTCGCAGATCGAGGGCACACAGGCTTCGCTTGAAAATCTTTTTGAATTTGAGAGCGGCGACAAACTGGAGAACGTAAATGATGTTCGGGAAGTCGTCAATTATGTAAAGGCCCTTAACCATGGCATCGAACGTCTCGATAAATTACCCATGAGCCTGAGGCTGATCAAGGAGATTCACAGCCTTCTCCTGGAAAACGTCAGGGGGAGCGAAAAATCACGAGGCGAGTTCAAAAAATCCCAGAACTGGATTGGGCCGCCCGGTTGCACCCTCAACGAGGCAACATTTATTCCGCCACCACCCCATGAAACAAAAGAGGCCATGGGAGACCTTGAACATTACATGCATGCCAGGAACCGGCTGCCTGTTTTGATCGACTGTGCCCTGATTCATTACCAGTTTGAAACCATCCACCCGTTTCTCGACGGCAATGGCCGCATGGGGCGACTTCTCATCACATTCTATCTTTACTGGAAAGATGTTTTACACAGGCCGCTTCTCTATCTGAGTTATTATTTCAAGAAGAATCGCCAAGAGTATTACGATCGTCTGAATAGTGTCAGAGAAAACGGAAATTATGAACAGTGGCTTGAATTCTTCCTGAAGGGCGTTGCGGAGACATCCGTAGCCGCGATGGAGACGGCAAAAAAAATTCTCGAATTGCAGACGGCCCATCGGCAAATGCTCTGGCAGAAAAAAATTTCCTCCCCGATCGCCGTGGGGATTCTGGAAAGGCTTTTTTACACACCCGTCATTTCCATTAATGACATTGCAGATCATTTCGATATCTCATACCCGGCGGCTTCGACGCTGGTGTCCCAATTTGAAAAGAACGGAATCTTAAAAGAAATTACCGGTAGAAAAAGAGATAAACGATTCGCCTATGATAATTACCTGAAAATCCTGACTGAAGAGACCAAATCCTGAATTTCCTTACCCCCTTCGTTCTTTTTGCGCTGTCACCCTGAGCCAGTCGAAGGGCCCTCCCTCTATCTTGTCATTCCTGATCCCCGATCAAGTCGAGGACAGGCCCGACCCGGAATCCAGTCCTTTTCATTTTTTATCGCATCCTCTTATCTTCTTAGCTTCCCATCTTCGTATCTTTCCCTCCGCCTTTCCCGCTTTTCTCGCTCGTCTCGCCATTCCCGCCTTTTTTAACACAATAAACGCTTTCATTCCTCTTGACATCTCAGCTATTTCCTGCCATTTCTTTTAAGTCCAAGACGCATCAGCCAAGAGGTTTTTAAAAGTATTGGGACGTTTCTTTGAGGAGCAAAGGAAATGAAAAGAGAATTTACAGTCATCATCGAACAGGATGAAGAAGGATATTTTGTCGCCGAGGTCCCGGAACTGCCGGGTTGTCATACGCAGGCAAAATCTATGGATACCTTGCTGGAGAGGACCCGCGAAGCCATCTCCCTTTGTCTCGAGGTTTATAAAGGGCGTCGCACTAAAACGAATCTCGTAGGTGTGCAAAGGATCGCTCTATGAGCAAATTGCCTGCCTTAGAAGGCAAAGAAATCATCTTGGTTTTAGAAAGATTCGGATTTGCGATTCAAAGACAAAAAGGCAGCCATGTATTCTTAAAGCATCCTGATGGACGCGCAACTGTTGTTCCAGTTCACAAAGGTGAAACAATCGGTCCGGGACTTTTTACAAAAATTCTGCGAGACACGGAATTAACTAAAGTTGATTTCATAAAATCCACCAGGCGATAACCCCCCAACTCCCAACCTCTCATCTTCAATCAATCGGGCATTGGGCATCAGGAAGACCATTTCTTTTTCCCATCTTCTCAGTTTCTTGGCTTCCATCTTTTTCCCATCATGTCAGGCTCTGTCGAAACAAGGGCTATTTTTCTTCCAATTCCTCCTGAATCCTGTCAATAAATTTTATTGCGAACTCAAGCGCCTGCTTTGCTTCTTATCCCTTGAATGATTTTATCAGTCTCTTAGCCAGCAATTTTTTGTAAGTCATCATCATCTCCCAGTATCATTATTTTCGGCTCCTTCAGCACTCGCATAATGAAGGGGTCCTTTTTCTTCGCTCTCGCCTTGAATTCCCGCAAGCTGTAAAGCGACGGGTTTATCTCGCGCCCAAGAGCTTCTTCGGGACCTTTTATAACTTTCAATAGGTTCTCCAGACGAATTTTCCCCACCACCATCAGGTCTACATCGCTTTTCCCTGTATATGCTCCCGAAGCGATTGATCCGTATATGAAGGCGTAATCGATATCTTTCACTCCGGCAATCGCATCCCTGAGGGCTCCGGCAGCGCCTCTCGTTTTGAGGATAAGAGAGTTCAATTCGTCGAATAACAGAAAATCCCTTCTCAACGCGTAGTACTTAAGGTTTCCTTCTTTTCTGCTGGAAACAAGACCCATATCTTCGAGATTTCGTAGTTCACGGCTGATGCTTTTGATATCCTCTCCCGCAGTCCTCGCAATTTCCCGCGTGTACATGCCGCGATCAGGATTCAGGAATAAAAGAGCGAGCAGCTCTACCCGCACTCTGGATGAAAATAATTTCGTCAGCATAAATTTCACCTCCCTTTATTGCGACAATCATCTGATGGCATATTTACATCAATTGATGGCAAAATGCCATCAATATATTTTCGCGCCACTATCTTGTCATTCCGGGCATGACCCGGAGTCCAGTCCTTCCCCCGCCTTTTTTAACGCTATGAACGCGACGACGCAATGGACGCAACAGACGCAACAGACGCATTTCACCTTGAGCCGCTAACGGTCTGAAAATCAGCGAATGTTCAATATTTTTCTTAAGAATGAATCATGATAAGTTTTGGATAAAGGATTTAACAGATTTAGATCCAGACTGAAACCCCAAGTCTTAGGAGCCGGAAAAGGAGAGATAAATATCCTGTTATTCTTATGGAGCGAATTGAAAAGGCTATATTACTGATCCGGGGTCAAAAGGTCATGCTGGACACTGATCTCGCTGCCCTTTATGGAGTCGAGACGCGTGCTCTTGTCCAGGCAGTTAAGCGCAATGCTGAGCGTTTCCCAGGCGATTTCATGTTTGATTGAGCTCACTCAGGAGGAATTTGATGGTTTGAGATCACAATCTGTGATCTCAAAACCCGAGGGACGTGGCGGCCGTCGCTATTTGCCCTATGCTTTTACCGAACAAGGCGTAGCCATGCTTTCAAGTGTTTTGCACAGCGAGCGAGCAGTGCATGTCAATATAGAGATCATGCGGGCGTTCGTAAGGCTCAGGCACATCCTTTCATCCAATGTTGAGCTGGCTCACAAACTCCATGCCCTCGAAAAGAAATACGACGCTCAGTTCAAAGTCGTCTTTGATGACAAAAGCTGGCGGAGTACATCAAGGACAAAGCCCTTCAATCGGATGACCGTCCATTTCCAATCTGTTATTCAACGGCAAGGGCTCTGGTAAGGCGTTTGGGAGAGAAAGTGAATATTCGGATATCACCCCATGACCTTCGAAGATATTCGGCTACCTATGCCAGCAGAAACGGCGTGCCCCTGGAGGTCGTGTCGAAAGTAATTCTGAGGCACTAGGATTTGAAGACCACCCAAGTCTACCTCGGCAAGATCAACGATACCGAGGCAATCCGGTGGATGGATATCCTGCATGCGAAATAGTTGATTTCAAACGCAGTAATTAATCAAGGGATCATTGGGGTTCTCAATTATGGTGACTGCGATAATCTAAAAAAGATACTTCCGTTTCTAATTGAAAATAATATTTGCAAAAAGGACTTTTTTATGGTCTTATTTGTGAAAATTATCCAAGGAAGCTGATATGCCTCGAAAAGCAAAAACTGCATTTTCAAGCAATCTCCCGTCCTGGGTTGATTCCCGTCAGGAGCAAGGGCTCTATTTCTTCACCCGCGAAGATGCCATCGAATCCCTTCAATTCACCGAGGAAGCCTTCAAGAAGGCCGCAGCGAGACTGGCGAATAAAAATAGGATCTTGCGCATCCGAAGCGGCTTTTTCGTCATCGTCCCCCTGGAATACCGGACCACCGGGATATTGCCGGCTGAGTGGTTTATCGCTGATCTGATGGCCTACCTGGAACAACCCTATTACGTGGGGCTGCTTAGCGCCGCTTCTCTTCAGGGCGCCGCACACCAACAGCCGCAGCAGTTTCAGGTTGTCACCACCGCCCCCCAACGCGAAGTCCGCAAGAAAAGCCTTGCCATTCGCTTTTTCTTTAAAACCAACTTCAAGGCAACCCCGGTTACTCAAATCAAGGTTCAAACGGGACATATTTCCGTCTCTTTACCGGAGGCCACGGCACTTGATCTCATCCGTTATGCTCGATCCATTGGCGGGCTGGATCGCGTGATGACCGTGCTTCAAGAACTTGGCGAGTCTATGGATGCGGCCAAGCTGATCGACGCCGTAACAGCGGAGGGAAACCTGGTCTGCGCGCAAAGGCTGGGGTGGTTGATGGAAAAATCCGGCTATGCTCCACTGGTACTGAATCTGGCTGGCTTCATCGCCGATAGGAATCCACCCTTCACCAGACTGGACCCCTCATTGCCTGCGGGCGAAGCTGAAAGGGACACCCGCTGGCGGCTTTTGATCAATACGGATGTGGAGGGTGATCTGTGATTCCCAAGGCGGATATCGTCGCCTGGCGTCGGTTTGCACCCTGGGTCAACGATGCCCAGGTGGAACAGGACTTGATCATCAGCAGGGCGCTTGTCGTCATTTTTCAGAATCCTTTTCTGGCGGAGCGGTTGGCCTTCCGGGGCGGTACGGCACTGCACAAGCTCTATTTTGATATTCCGCGGCGCTATTCGGAGGACATTGACTTGGTTCAGATTATCCCTGCGCCCATCGGACAGGTCATTGATACCCTCCAGCAGTTATTGAACGGCTTTCTGGGTGTGCCGCGTCGCAAGCAAACGGAGCAATCTGTCATATTGACCTATCGGATGGAATCGGAAGGGCCTCCGGTTGTGCAAATGCGACTGAAGGTTGAGATCAACACGCGAGAGCATTTCGCGGTGGATGGCTACCAGAAGCAACATTTTGCCGTGCAGTCCCGGTGGTTCAAAGGAGACTGTGAGATCACGACCTATACACTGGAGAAACTGCTCGCGACCAAGCTCCGGGCCTTGTATCAAAGAAGAAAAGGGCGCGATCTTTTCGATTTGTGGCTGGGAGTTTCGGAAAGGAAGGCCGATGCCGGCAGAATCATCCATGTATTCAAACATTACATGGAGGCCGGAGGACAGACCATAGACAGCGTGCGCTACGAAAAGAATCTACATGAGAAAATGAAGCATAGTGGCTTTCTCAGCGATCTGAATCCCTTGCTGCCGGCCGACGCAACATACGACGTCCATGATGCGTACGATTTTGTACGATCAAAAATGATCGATCTATTGGATCGGCGGTCCTAATGGCCATGAATACGCAAAAGATAATATTGCCGGAGGTCAAGAACAGTATGCCTCAGCTTGAACACATCGAAGCGATTGAAAAACGGCTCTGGACCGCGGCCGATACCCTGCGGGCCAATTCCAATTACGCCAGCAACGAATACTTCCTGCCTGTCATGGGGCTGGTCTTTTTGCGTCACGCCTACAGCCGCGATGACGCGATAGACGCCTCACGCTTTACGCTTCCCGCCTCACGGTTTTAATATACGCCTTTCCCGCTTTTTTCGCTCGTCTCGCCATTCCCGCCTTTTTTAACGCAATGAACGCTTTCATTCCTCTTGACATCTCAGCAATTTCCTGCCATTTTTCAAATGCAGCAAGTGCTTCATAAGCGCGGGAAAAGACGACAGATATAGGAATATGGAAAAATGAAAAAGGATAAAACCGAGGTTCTCCGGATCATCAGGGAAAAGCAAGCGGATCTTGTCAGTCGTTTTACAGTGCGGCGGATTGGCGTGTTCGGCTCCTTTGCCCGAGACAAGGCAAGGCCGGAAAGCGATGTAGACATCCTTGTTGAACTGAATGAACCGACATTTGACCACTACATGGACCTGAAGTTTTACCTGGAGGCGATCCTGGATTGCCCAGTGGACCTTGTACTTCATGATGCAGTCAAGCCACGCCTGAAACCCATCATCGAGCAGGAAGTGGTCTATGCATAGGGACCATCGCCTTTATCTGGACGACATTATGGAGGCAATTGTCAAGATCCGACATTACACGGCAGGAATGGATTATAAAACCTTCACGAAAGACACAAAGACCCAGGATGCAGTGATCCGGAACCTGGAAATCATAGGCGAAGCCGCTGGACGCCTGCCAGAGCCTGTTAGAGCCTCAGCGCCGGAAATTGACCAGAAAGGAACGAATAGCATATGAAAATGAAATCCAAAGGCGAACAGATTGACGAACTTCGTCCCGAATATGATCTTGCCACGCTTTTTAATAATGGTGTGCGAGGCAAATACGCCAAGCGTTATGAGAGGGGGACAAACATCGTTTTGTTGTCACCTGATGTGGCAAAGGGCTTTCCAACGGATGAAGCAGTAAATGAAGCACTGCGTCTAGTCATGGAGCTCAAAAAAATTACAAGTAGAGGAAAGAGAAAGGCCGCCCACAATTAAAATTAAAATTAAAATCACTTTGTCTTTTCATCCTTGTCGCAGCCTCTCATCCTCGCAACTTCCCATCTTCGCGTCCTTACCGCCCTCTATTTTGTCATTCCGGATCCCCGATCGGGTCGAGGACAGGCCCGATTCGGAGTCCAGTCCTTTTCATTTTTTATCGCATCCTCTTATCTTCTTAGCTTCCCATCTTCGTATCTTTCCCTCCGCCTTTCCCGCTTTTCTCGCTTGTCTCGCCATTCCCGCCTTTTTTAACGCAATAGACCCCTTTCGCCTTGAGCCGATAACGGTTTGAAAATCAGCGAATGTTCAATATTTTTCCCAAAATCGAATCGTGTTATGTTCCGGATAAATGATCCAACAAACATGATGCCCTAAAACGGAATACCAAATCTAAGGAACAAAGACAAAAGTGCCGCGAACAGCGGCACAATTGTTCGTATCTTTTCGCTGGGCGGTTTCGTGGGCGCATCATGTCGTATCCTACGATCAACCGACTTTTGGTCTTATCCTTTGCCCGACCAGGGATGAGCTCCGGCGGAAATCATATATTGATACTATATGATAATTTATATTGACATAGCATATCATATGATATAATAAATAAACTAGAACGATGGAGCTATGGAATGGCTGATCATTATGAAATTAATAAGTTTCTTGGCTGCTTCAAAAAATGCGTAACCGAAAAAGGCCTGACTTTAATACAAAGACCGAAAAACATAGAAACAATCACAAAACTGGGTCTGACCTTACTTGATATACGCAAAGAAATTCTCAAGCTTGATTATACGGATTATATTTCCGGACCCAAACCAGACAGAGATTTCCCTGGCGAAGTATGGGAGTTCGGAAAGCTGATTGAACTGGAAGATATTTATATTAAGCTGAAACTTAAAACCGGCAGCAAGCCTGTATGTCTTTCCTTTCATCTCTTTGAGAGGGCTGCAAAATATCCATTCAAAAAGAAAGGAGAGTCCAAATGAAAGAAACGTGCCCAATTTGTGAAAAAGAGTCACAAGTGAAGACATTAAACAAACGAGAGCCAATAAATGTTCGCGGAGAGCTCATAGACGTGGATTATGAAGTTCTCACATGCGATGAATGCGGCGAACAATATATGAATACCGAAACGGAGCACGATCCATTTGTGTATGCCTATTCCATTTATAGGAAAAAACATAATATGCTGCCCCCCGAGGAAATTAAGGAAATCAGGAGAAAGTATGGGCTTACGCAAGGCGAGCTCAGCGGTCTTCTTGGCTGGGGCGGCGCCACATTAAGCAGATATGAAAACGGCGCGCTGCAAGACAAGACCCATGATAATCAACTAAAGCTCTTGAGAGATCCTCGGAATGTGCTCAAGATAGTCGTTGAAAATTCAAACGTTTTGTGTGAGCAACGAAGGAATCAATTACTGACAAATATTGAAAAGCTGGCAAAGGACGAGTATCCCATTGTGCGATTCTTGGAAGAGTGGGGGGCAGACCGGGAGATATCTGCTTATTCGGGCTACAAATCTTTTGATCTCGATAAGTTGATTAATTGTATGCTTTACTTCTGTAAAGACGGTTTGCTGAAAACGGTTATAAACAAGCTTCTTTTCTATGCCGACTTTAAACACTTCAAGGAATACCAGATCGGCATAACCGGCACCCGTTATGTTCATCTGCCTTATGGCCCTGTTCCGAAGAACTATGACATCTATCTTGCAACCTTGGTTAATGAGAGGGCAATCAACGCTAATGAAGTATTTTATGACGGCAAGGACTTTGTTGGCGAGGAATATAAATCAGTAGAAGCACCCACCATGACGAGTTTTTCCGATAGTGAGCTGAAAATATTGGCTACTGTAAAAGAATATTTTAAGGGATACTCGGCTAAAGCTATTAGTGATTTTTCCCATGCGGAGCAGGGCTATCAAGAAACCACAACGGGACAATCGATATCTTATGAGTATGCCAAATATTTAAGAATGTGAACACGAAGTAAAATGAAGTGTGAAGCAATTGAATCAATTTGAACCTCGATCCTTTTTCCCTTGCACAGGTCTTTTTCTTTTCCGCATCTTCAATCAATCAGGCATTGGGCGTTAGGCATCAGGCATCAGGAAAACCATTTCTTTTCCGCACTCTCGCATCTCGTCCTTCCCCCTTGTCACACTGAGCCAGTCGAAGGGCCCGCCCTCTATTTTGTCATTCCGGGCTTGACCCGGAATCCAGTCCTTTTCATTTTTTATCGCATCCTCTTATCTTCGCATCCTCTCAACCTCGTTCTTTTGTGTAGGACTTCCGGAAAATCACTTGACTAATTGTCTTATTTAGGTATGTTTCGTTTATATTTCAAACGGATGTATTAAAGACAATAGTTGGCTTCGTTCTAAATATTATTAAGAGGAAGCTATGAACTGATTTTTCGAAACCCCGTTTCTCAAAAGAGAGCGAGATTTTGTATTTTGAAAGTTTACACTGACTCGTGGTGAAATGGAAAATGGTGAAAGAAAAATCAGACTGGAATGAGATTAACCACCTCAAAGAATACCTGCTCAACCCTAGCACCGAGAAAGCCAAAGACCATTTGGTATTCCCGCTGTTCAAAAAATTGTTTGGCAGCAAGTTCAAAAAAGAATCGGATGCTGCCGGTGCGGACATCTATATTGAAGGAAAGCTGCTGGTCGAACTGAAATCCGATTACGACGATTACCTCAAGGGCTTTTATCAAGCGCTCCATTACGCCAAGCTGGGGCTGACTTTCTCTGCCATTTGCGTTATCGCTCAGAGGTTCGTTGCGGTGTGGAAGGTAAACAAAATCTCCGACCACGCAAAGCGCCGATCCGCGGAAGCTGATGCGAACATGGCCCCGAATGAGGTGGGTGTCCTAAATGCAAGGCGTACGACCAAATCACAATCCTTTGAAATCCTCAATGCAGCAGTATTCAAGTTGGTTCCTCATGACTTTGAAGGATTATTTGAGAAGGATTTTGATACGGCACTTCCAGAGTTCGTTCAAGTGCTGAATAACTTGGACGCGGAACGCATTCAGGTCAACACGCACAACTTCATAGAACATATTAAACAATTAGAAAGGTTTTTTGACGACAAGTTGGATGCTATCCATTGTTTCTACGCCATGGTTGGCGTCTGGGATGTTACATCAACGGTCGCGTTTGACGAAAGCTCCGACGAAGTTCGAGTGTTAGGAAAGAAAGGGTCACGACTCAGCGAGAAATTGGACATCAAGCCAAAATATCATAATGAATTTAAGAAGTTCGTGGAGAACCGATTTGTTTTCACTAACGAAGGTTCAGGTCTGACAGTAGACTACTACTTCAGCCGATTTGATGAGGTTATTACGCGTATCAAGCCGGATTATGCCAAACAACATGGTATTTTTTTCACAGACAACAATCTCAGCAAGTTTGCGCTTTGGTTTGTTCATGAATTTTTTGAGAAGAGGTTGAGCGACAAATATATTGTTCTCGACCCAGCCGGAGGCTCTGGCAACTTGGTGACAAGCTGGAAGGGACATCTCAAGCACAAGGTTGTTTCCGAATTGCAGCCAGACTTACTCAAAACCATTGAACGACGGATGAAGCTTGACCCTGAGCAAGTAGAAGGCGGTTTTACCATCATTCCGAAGACAACCACAAATGAGGGTTTGAACTTCTTAGACAAATCAGCCGAGCAATATGTAAGCTGTCTTATGGGCGAGTTGAAGGAGAAGAATTTCAGGTTTGACAAGCCGATTGCTTTTTTGCTTAATCCTCCCTACAAAAACACGGACGAGAATGAAGAAGTTCGAGATGCGGTGAAGGCTACCTACCAAATTCATCCTTCAATTCTGGAATTAACCGGCAATGATGCGGGGAAAGAACGATACTTGGCCTTCCTTGGCCAAATTATAAATATCTCCCGTGTGCAAATGGGTGAATTGCAAATAACGGAGTTGAACTTTGAGAACATCCATCTTCCTAAGCCGTTGGATACGAAAAAAGTGGAAACACCCTTAATTCTGATCTTCACCCCGACATCGTGGCTGATTCCAAGACCGACGTATATCGAGTTCAGGAAAACCTTCGACAAATATTTCAAATACGAAAAGGGCTTCATCTTTCTGGGCAATGAGTTCTTTAAGATTAAAGGCCGTTTCCCGATTACGTTCACGATATGGAGCTATCAACGGAACGAAAAGGGCAACAAAAATAAAGTGGTATTGTTGGATTTGACACACCTGCAACGCAGAGATTTGGCAATAAATTGGAACTTAGACACAACTTTTCTGAATAAAACACTAAGAAACATAATTACAACCGCCAAGGATGTCTGTTTAGATAATTCGAGAGGCTACATTAGAGATACAGTTCCGGAGTTTCTTGATAAAACTGGCGCACTGGTTAAGCAAAAAAGATTTAATATCTATCGAAACAAAACAAAGGAGGAAGCGAATAGAAAGATAATCAGCGGTTTCCCTTTACGGGACCCAAGACACGCAACTTTGAAAGTGCCGTATGGATATGTCGACGGTGAGTTTGTAGGATTTATGGATGACAATACTCCGGTCAGAATCAAGGAAGACAATCAAGGAAGGCTGTCCGCAACTTGCGATCGTGTATGGTTCAGATTGGATAGCGATTTTAAGGGCGTAAATCGGACGAGAATTCTTGGAGGCCCTTCTGATAATAGAAGTTTTTGTGCCTTAGATATTCAGTCTGCACAAAAGACATTTACATGGTTTGCTATATCGAAAGCTATCAGTGGTATTTATCCAGTCTGGGCAAACCAATTTGATATCTGGGCACCGAAAATTCCCAAGCAAAAGGAAAAAATCTTCCACTCACTTTGTTTTGCCTTTGGACTGGCGGAGAACCGATGCGTGGTGACAAAGTTCGAAAAAGACAATCCGGTTAAGGGTGCTTTGGAAGTCTTCGTTGACAATCCTCTCTGCCCTATCAACCCAGAATCCTTCTGGTCAACAACGCTCGATAGTGAAATCGTTACCGAGCCTAAGTTAGCCAGTGAGCTGGTCGGGCTTGTCAGAGATCTCTACAAGGAGTGGAATCAGAAATTCTGCAAAGGACAACACCTATACAGCATCGGGCTGCATGATGAGCCGTATTTTAAGTATTTCGACTACAAGGATTTTGTCGCGCCATACTCTGGGCTTATACAAATTCGAAAATACGCAGAACTCCACTATGCAGAGGACCTTCTGAATCTCTTCGACAAGATCGCT
Organism: Syntrophaceae bacterium UBA4054; assembly: GCA_002383495.1. Lineage (GTDB taxonomy): Bacteria > Desulfobacterota > Syntrophia > Syntrophales > UBA4778 > UBA4054. The sequence goes on from DFZO01000059.1 coordinate 24,739, forward strand.
GCAAAGACTAAGGAGGTCCGAGAAGAAATTTACCGCCTATTGACGCAGGAGTTTGCATATTTTGAGTAATTAGCGAGAAATCAAGGGCACCATGGCATGAAGCCGACGTCGCTGGTGTTGCGGATTATGGCAGCCGTTATCGCTTTCTATCGTAAATCCTCAAGTTCTGTCGTTAACCGATCTAAAGTTTTCGTAGATGAAACACTAACAATATATTTAAGAAAATGCATATTCTCTTAAATATATTTATGGCCAATTCATGAGCATACCTATCACAGCTTCAATTCTATATAACCTCGTACAGTGTCCGCACCGGGTTACAATGGATCTGTTTGGTAATCCAGCAAAAAAAGACCCGACCAATCCGTTCATTCAACTTTTATGGGAAAAGGGCAACGAATTTGAACTAGAGGTTATAGAAAGTCTTAATAGACCTTTCACTAATCTAAAGGCATATTCCAACGAAGAAAAAGAAAACCTAACCATAGAAGCAATGAAGCGGGGTAGCGATTTAATCTACGGTGGACGTATTCGGGCAGATGACCTCATCGGAGAACCAGACATGCTTCGCCGATTAAATGCAAAATATATTGCAGGAGATATTAAGAGTGGTGCAGGTGAAGAAGGGGGCGGTGAGGATACTGATGGAAAACCAAAGAAACACTATGCAGTGCAGCTTGCTCTTTACGTAGATATTCTCGAACGTTTAGGCTTCTCCGAAAGGAGAAGGCCTTTTATATGGGATGTGCACGGAAAAGAAATTATATACGATTTAGATGTTTCACAAGGAGCGAGAAAAACGGCTACTTTATGGGATGAGTATCAAGCTGTCCTCGAAGTCGCGCGAAATATTGTTGCTCGCAAGGAATCTACTCTTCCAGCATATGCTGGAATATGCAAGCTCTGTCATTGGTTTACGGCATGCAAACAGACTCTCGAAAAACTCGACGACCTTACCCTCATACCCGAATTGGGACGTTCCAAACGAGATATAATGTTAGCTTGTGTCAAATGCAGAGGAGATTTTGCAAGCGCCGAGATTATGTCATTTGTCCAGGGTAAGAAAACAGCATTTCCTGGCATAGGTATCGATTCGCTAATTAAGTTCCAAGATCGAGCCATACTTCAAAGAAAACAGGGAGCAAAACCGTACCTGAAAATACCAGTAACAATACCTCATTATGATCGCGAATTATTTTTTGATGTCGAAACTGATCCTATGAGGGATGTGTGCTATCTGCACGGCTTTATAGAACGTCTCAACGGAAATAACGCTTCGGAACGATATATTGTTTTCTTTGCTGAAGAACCTACAGAGGAAGAGGAAAAAAGAGCATTTGAATTGGCGTGGGCTTATGTAAATAATTGCATGCCTTGTATGATCTATTATTACTCGGCTTACGAAAGGACCATTTGGAGTAAACTACAGAAGAAATATCCATCCATTGCCACAGCCGAAGAAATCGAGTCGTTATTTAACTCCATGAAAGCAACAGATCTTTATCACCACATCATAAGACCTAGAACGGAGTGGCCCACTTATGATCACTCAATAAAAACACTCGCTTCTTATCTCGGTTTTTCTTGGCGAGATCCGAATCCATCTGGCGCAGCATCCATAGAGTGGTATCACCGCTGGGTGAAGAATCGGGACCCTTCGGTTCGTCAAAGGATTATGGATTACAATGAAGACGATTGCAGGGCCATGAGAGTGCTGTTGGATGAAATCCGTCAGATGTCCTGAATATTAACTTTATATAGTAGTTTTTTGCTAATCATAAGTAGGTCTGTCGTGGTTCGTGAATTGAGCTATAACCTTGATCGGTGAGATATTAAAAAATAACATAAAGGATTTGAAAGAAACGTGGGTGGTTTGAAAGCGGCTATGACGTTAATAAAGCAAGCCTGATGCTTTAGACAAAAGTAGTATAGGGTGATAAAGAAAATGATAAAATCGCATGATCCAAGAGAGTTTGTTAGAGGATTACAACAGATATTGATTTCTGATTCGAAACGTCTTGGCTTTCTATTTGGAGCGGGGACCTCAATGTCTAGCAAAATGGGGGCTAGCAAAGCTTCAGTTATTCCTGGCGTCAAGATTATGACAGAAATGATTATCGCTAAGATTAGTGAAATTAACTTCAAGAACGCCCTAAGCCAGATTAAAGAGGAGTTGGATTCTGCAAAAATAGAATTTCAGATTGAGTACATATTATCGAGCATTATTCAGAAGGAGCAAGTAGTTGGAAAGGAAAAGCTATGCGGTCTTAAGAAGGCGGATTTTGAAGCTCTTCGAAAAAAAATCGAAAAAGTATAAAAGGGGGACGCTGTTAACTATTTGACTTTCGAGAGACAAAAAATAACGCCACTCCGATATTTATATTTGAATGAAACTCCAACGCCCACCACGCTATCCGTTAGAGCAATCAGGAATCATTTTTTAAAAATGATATTCCCCCGAAAAAGCGGACACACAGTTAGGCTGCTTTATCCATCCTTCAGCAAAATCACTTGACAAGAAAACAGTACTTGCCTCAAATTGCCGTGTTCAAATTGGGGCGCGAGGAGCAGGTCTTTAATCTTCAAATTTCCGTTACACAATCCAATTTGGTTATGCTAAAAACATACTTCAGGACGGGAAATAATTAGGGGACGTTTTTAAAAGCGCCCTAATCCCTTTTTTCGGAGAACAGGAATATGGATCAGCTCAACTGGCGCACCTTGATCGTCATTTATATCGCCATCAGCGGGATATGGGGGGTCCTGGCAAAATTCGCTTCCGACCGGATCAACAACCCCTACACCATGTCACTCGTTGCCGTGACGGGGGCCTGGCTGGTCATAGCGGTTCTGTCTGTTCCGCGATTAACCTTTCAGTCTAAAGTCGGGGTGCTGGCTGCGGGGGTCTGCGGCTGTCTGGGTGGTCTCTCCATCCTCCTCTTTTACGCTGCCCTGAGGCAGTCGCTGGCTTCTGTCATCATTCCCCTCAGTTCATTGTACATTATCGTGACCATTCTGCTGTCCTATATATTTCTCGGCGAATCCCTGAACCTCAAACAGCTCACCGGGATCCTCCTCGGATTGTTATCCATTTATTTGCTCGCATCGTAGGAGGAAATAGGGTCAGACTTTCATATTGACATTTTAAAAGATGGAAGTTGAGAAGTTGAGAAGATGGGAAGATGCGTCCATAATACCGTAAGGCGTGAAGCGTAAAGCGTAAAACGTAAAGCGTAAGGCGTTTATTAAAACCGTGAGGCGGGAGAAAGGACTGGATTCCAGCCGGAGTTTATCCTGAGCCCTTCGACAAGCTCAGGGTGACATGGCGAAGGGTGGGAATGACAGGCTCATCCCTCGACAGAGCCTGTCCTGAGTCTATCGAAGGGCTCAGGGTGACATGGTGAAGTTCGGGAAGAATTATGGACAGACTTTTTAATCCTCGATCCGTGGCCGTTTTCGGGGCCTCGAACAGGGAACAGCATCCCGGTTACATGATGATCTATGCCCTCAAGCAGTGCGGTTTCAAGGGGGCCGTGTACCCGATCAATCTCAGCAAGGGGGAGATTCTCGGCTTCAAGACCTACGAATCCCTCGACGCGATTGCCGGCGATCCCATCGATCTGGCCATTGTGGTCGTGGCGCCGTCCGCCGTCCTCTCGGTCATGGGGAAGATCGCCCGGCGCAAAATCCCTTTTACCGTGCTGGTGACGGCCGGGTTCCGGGAACTGGGAACGACGGAAGGGCTTGAACTGGAATCCCGCATCACGGAGACGGCGCAAAAGGCCGGAATCCGGTTTGTGGGTCCCAATTGCATGGGGGTCTATTCGTCCGATTCCGGAATGTCGTTCTTCGCGGATCCGAAGCCTGTCGACGGCAACATGGCATTCGTTTCCCAGAGCGGCTCCCAGACCTTCATCTTCCATCAACTGGCACGTGCCCGGGGAATCTTCTTCAAAAAGATGGTCAGCTCGGGCAACGAAGCGGATCTGGAATGCACGGATTTTCTCGATTATTTCTCAAGGGATCCCGGGGTCAGCGTCATAACGGCCTATATAGAGGGGATTCGCTCGGGACAAAGGTTTGCGGAGGTCGGCCGGCAGGTGTCACGGTGCAAACCCGTGATCGTGCTCAAGGTCGGCACCACCGCCGCCGGCGGCCGGGCCGCGTCGTCGCATACCGGCGCCATGAGCGGCACGGATGCCATCTGGGATTCCATTCTGCGCCAGACGGGAATGATCCGCGCCGAATCCATATCGGAGCTCCTCAATATCGCCCTTGGCTTTTCCCTGATTCCGGAGCCGATCGGACGGAGAGTCGTTATCATGGGTGCACCCGGCGGCTCATCGGTGCTCAGCGCCGATGCCTGCGAGCGTTACGGGCTGGAGGTCGCTTCCCTGGAACCGGAGACCACGAGGCGGTTAGGGGAGATATTGCCCCCCGTGGGCACCAGCATCCGGAACCCGATCGACATGGGGTTCGGCGCCGTTGCCGACAACATTTTCGAAGAGGTTTTGCGGGTGGTCAACGAAGACCGCAATGCGGACGTCGTTCTGGCCCTGGGCGGGGCACCGGCCTTTGCTGGCAAAAGCTATATCCGCATCGAGGAATTTGCGAAGGAGTTGACGGCGGCCAAATCTTTTCTGACGAAACCGTTGTTTACCGTCGTGCCGCCGCTCCCGCAGACACAACGGGCGATCCGAATGCTTACCGCAGCGGGGATCCCGGCCTTCAGCGAGCCGGATCATGCGGCGAAGGCCATCGCCAGAATGGCGTGGTATTATGAATGGCGTCCACCGCGTTAAAAAAGGCGGGAATGGCGAGACGAGCGAGAAAAGCGGGAAAGGCAGGAATGGCAGGAAAGGCGGGAATGGCGAGACGAGCGAGAAAAGCGAGAAAAGCGAGAAAAGCGTATATTAAAACCGTGATGCGGGAGAAAGGACTGGATTCCGGATCGAGTCCGGAATGACAGGCTCATCCCACCCTCTCCCGTCCCGCCGGAGGCGGATCCATCCTTCAGCAAAATCACTTGACAATATAACAGAACTTGCTCAAATTGCCGTGTTCAAATCCGGGTACGGGGAGAAGCATTGGGGGACTTCGGCGATCCCGTCATCGCCTCAGCCATCCTCGACCGGCTCCTCCATCACTCCAGGGTGATCAACATCAAGGGCCACAGCTATCGTCTCAAAGAGCATGCTTTCAGCAAACAGCTTCGACCAAACAAGGAGAAGATATGGTGATGGTTCACCACCGTAAGCCAACTTCAGTCCCAGGGGTTGGTACACTTTTACTTTGACAAAACTGGTACAGTTTTAAAATGACATTGACAACAACTGTGGAAGAATTCAAAAATTAAGAAGAAATATTATAAGAGCACGTAATAAATCAATCAAGCCGACGGGAACACCATAATCCACCACCAACTTTCAG
>DFZO01000059.1:30206-30353 GCA_002383495.1 Syntrophaceae bacterium UBA4054
CGGAAAATTATGCCGCAGAAATCCACCGTTACTTTTACTCAACTTCAATGAATACATTTTGTTATCACCCATAAACCGGCGTCATCGCCAGGATCCGCCGTCTGGCCTCCAGGTAAAGCTCAAGGGCGGGATGGCCCTTCACCAACC
>DFZO01000060.1 GCA_002383495.1 Syntrophaceae bacterium UBA4054
CGTTGATGATGGTTTTTTCTTCGCGAAAAAACTCTATCACCCTGATTTATCAGGATCAACGAGGTTCTTGATTTTTCTTGGTGGTGGATCAAGGAACATCGGTCTGTGAAAAACTGTTCAGCCGGGGCCGGCGGGTTATTTCTGGCGTTATACATGTTGAAAAAAGATTCAAGATTTGATAAGTTGCCAATATGAAACAGATTTCTCACAACATAAACGATGAGTCGATAGAAGCGAAGGTTCTGTGGTTCCGTGCACTTCCAATTTCAGAACGGATGGAGATGCTTTGTAATTTCACGGACTTGGCATTAGAACTCAATCCTGATTTGGCAGAAAAAAAAGATGCTCAACCGACTAAAAGACGTGTTCGCATCATTTCAGAAACATGACGTCAGATATGTTGTAATCGGAGGCATTGCTTCAGTTCTTTATGGAGTCCCAAGGGCTACATTTGACTTAGATATCCTTATTGATGCAACCCCTGAAAATACACAACTACTTCTCGATGCCCTTTTAGAAGCCGGGATGGGCACTGCATCCCTTACCGATGTTGATGAAATCCTTTCTAATGAAATAACTATTTTCAAAGACCGAGTTCGGATAGATGTGCAAACATCGACGCCGGGTTTACGTTTTCAAGACGCATGGGCACATCGTAAAACACTCGAATATCAGGGACAATCATTTTATATCGTCTCACTTGAAGATCTAATATCTTCGAAAAAAGCAGCAGGAAGAAGTATTGATCTTGACGATGTGCGTCTATTAGAACTTCCAATTAATCAAGATGACGTATAACACTGTGTCCAGTGGAGCAAAAAACTGCACGCTGACACAGAGCGTCAGCCCAGGGGCGACTTTGGGGATTTATATTTGAATGGCATTCAAACACCCACCACGCTATCCGAGCAAAGAAAAGAGATCGTGTCAGGTCTTGAAATGACACAATACTTTTTTCAGTTTCTGATTTTCCTCCTCCGGCGGACTTTCAGCTATGTTTCTGGTGGGGGAGAAATCACCCTCACCCCGGCCCTCTCCCGTCAAGGGAGAGGGGAATTGATAAAATTTTCTCCCGTTCCGTCACTGGCTCATCCTTCGACAGAGCCTGTCCTGAGTTTATCGAAGGGCTCAGGATGACAGCGCAAAAAGAACGAAGTTAAGAAGATGGGAAGTTGGGAAGATGCGAGAGTGCGAAACAGAAATGGTTTTCCTGATGCCCGATGCCTAATGCCCAATGCCTGATTGATTGAAGTTGCGATAAAGATAAAAGGACTGGATTCCCGCTTTCGAGACTGTGTCGTAATAACAAAAAATGTCATTCCGAACGTATGTGAGGAATCTTAAGATATTCATATTATTAAGTATCAAGATTTCTCGTTTCACTCGAAATGACAAAAAAGAGAATTGAGACACAGTCTCTTCGCGGGAATGACAAGAGGGGGCGGGAAAGACATTAAGGATGGTTATGAAAAATAATGGGATTCCCTCCATAGAGAAATGCTATGACCTCATGGCCCAGTACTCCATGCTGCCGAACATCGCCGCGCACTCCATTCTGGTGATGGATGTTGCTCTGGCAATAACCGACAACGTCAAAAACGGCGTTGCGATCAACCGGGACTTGATCATCGCCGCATCACTTCTGCATGACATTACCAAGACCCGGTCTCTTGAAACGAAGGAACGGCACGCCCTCACGGGCGGTCGGCTTTTGCGGGATCTGGGGTTCAATCCCGTTGCGGAAATCGTGGAGGAGCACGTGATCATCGGGAATATCGATCTCCAGGGCGCGCTCGAAGAGAGGGAAATTGTGTACTACGCCGACAAGCGGGTGATGCACGACAAAATCGTGACCATCGAAGAGCGGCTGCAAGATCTTGTAGACCGATACGGTGTTACTGCGGAGATAAGCAGAATCATTCTTGGAAATAGAGAACTGATTCTCGCCATTGAACGCAAGATCGCCGGCTTTATGAAAGTTGATCTGCAGCAGGCTATGGATGATCTCCGGAGTTCTTCTCGATCTCAGGAATGACGGAAAAGACCGAAAAGAATGAACGACGTAAGAACTGGATTCCAGCTTTCGCTGGAATGACACCCTCACCCCACCCTCTCCTGTCCCGCCGGAGGCGGATCTGCGACAAGGGAGAGGGGACTGACAATACTCTCCCGTCCCGTCGCAGTATCAATATGCAAGTATCTGACCTCTGACCCCCCAGATTTCCCCCGGGCATCACTTAACCCGGGTGTACTCCGTCATGGTCACGAAGGCGTGCTTCGCGGCGTGAATCGCCGCGTAGTTCGTCAACCGGTCTCCCGACTCGATGTCCATCAGGGTGATCCCCTCGAGGATGTGCCACGCCAAGAGGGCCTGCTTTTCGCCCTTCATGATGATTCCGGAAAATTCGTGCTTGAGGACGGTCCCGTCTTTCTTGATTCTCTGGAAGTATCCGGAGAACAGCCTGTCCTGCTGCTCCACGACGACCATGGAGACCTTTTCGGCCCATTTCGGCTGAAAGCCGTGGATGCGATGATGGACGATCGACTTCCCTTCCCACGTGCCGACCAGGTTCGGGAAGTCGGCGGCGACAGCGACACAGGTGAAGGATACGGCCAGGACGACAACAATCAGGACTGCTGCTTTTCGCATGGTTTTCCTCCTATCGTAAGTTATTGATCAGAACTCTCTTTTTTGTTGGGACAGTATAAGAAGGAATTTTCTTCTATGTCGAGTCAATTTACCACAAAATATGGCAGGTATCGCTGTCAATTTGCAGAAATTTGCTTGGGAAAGTATTTTGAGGGTTGGCTGATCCATCCTTCAGCAAAATCACTTGACAATAAAATAGAACTTGCTCAAATTGCCGTGTTTAAATTCGGGTACGGGGAGAAGAATTGAGAGAAGTCACGACACTTGAAAAACAGACCGTCAGCAAAGTGTTCTGGCGGTTGATACCGTTTCTCGGCCTGCTTTACATCATCGCTTTTTTAGATCGGGTGAATGTGGGCTATGCCGCTTTGTCCATGAATGAAGATCTTGGATTCAGCAATGCCGTCTATGGGCTGGGTGCGGGCATCTTCTTTATCGGATACTTCGTCATGGAGATTCCGGGCAATCTCATCATGGCAAAAGTCGGCGCCAGAATATGGATTACCAGGATTCTGATTACCTGGGGTATTGTCTCGGGGCTCACGGCCTGGGTTTCAACACCGACGCAGTTTTATCTGGTGCGATTTTTCCTGGGGGTGGCAGAGGCCAGCTTTTTCCCGGGAATCATCTACTACCTGGGAACGTGGTTCCGCGCCAAAGACCAGGCCAAAGCCGTCGCTCTTTTCATGATGTCCCTGCCTCTCTGCAATGTGATCGGGGCCCCGATTTCCACCTATCTTCTTGGAGTGACCTGGTCCGGTATGGCCGGATGGAAGTGGCTGTTTATCTTCGAGGCGGTTCCCGCAGTGCTGTTGGGGATCATGACGCCTTTTTATCTGACCAATCGGCCTTCCGATGCCAGATGGCTTGCGGATGAAGAGCGCACCTGGCTGATGGGTGCATTGGAAGCGGAAAGCAGCAAAAAGGCCGAGAAGAAAAAGTACACCCTGCTGCAGGCCTTTACCGATCGCGACGTCGTCATTCTTTCAGCAATTTATTTTTTCTGGGTTTGCGGTTTTTACGGCGTGGGACTTTTCCTGCCGATTCTGGTCAAGGCATTATCCACTTCGATCAGCAATCAAATGGTCGGCTTTCTGGTTGCCGTGCCTTATCTGTTTGCCTTTGCGGCGATGTTTATTGTCGGAAGAAGCTCAGACCGGACGGGAGAACGCCGCTGGCACACCGTCGCCGGCATGGTTACGGGGGCCATCGGCCTGGGGTGCAGCGTGCTCTTTGCCCATATCAGCGTTTTTGTATCGATGGTTTTTTTCACGGTTTCCGTAATGGGTATTTATGCTTCCTTCGGGCCGTTCTGGGCGATCCCTCATTCTTTCCTGACGGCCACGGCTGCGGCCGGGGCTATTGCCATGATCAACAGCATCGGCAATCTCGGCGGCTTTGTGGGGCCATATGCGATGGGGCACATCCGGGATGTCACCGGGTCGTTCAACGGCGGCCTGCTGTTCCTGGTCGGCTGCCTGTTGTCGGCGGCAGGATTGCTCATCTCCCTGCGCAAGTCGGGGGAACAAGACACGAAGATGGGAAGATGAGAAGTTGGGAAGATGAGAATTACATAAAGGGTTCGAGGATTCAAGGATTCGAGGGTTCAAGTGAAAGGACTGGATTCCGGGTCAAGAGACTGTGTCGTAATAATGAAAAACGTCATTCCGAACGAATGTGAGGAATCTAAAAAGGATTAATATTATTTAAAAATAAAGATTTCTCGTTTCACTCGAAATGACAAAAAAGAGAATTACGACACAGTCTCCAAGCCCGGAATGACAAGATAGAGGGCGGGCCCTTCGACTGGCTCAGGGTGACAGGGCAAAAAGAACGAAGTTAAGAAGATGGGAAGTTAGGAAGATGCGTTCATAATACCGTGAGGCGTAAAGCGTGAAGCGTAAAGTGTTTAGTAAAACCGTGAAGCGTAAAACGTAAAGCGTGAAGTGTTAAAAAGAGAGAAAAAAAGGACTGGATTCCGTAATCGGGGTCAGGCTTAAAACTTAAGATATTCTCCGCTGAAGTTCACAGGTCATCAGCCGCGGTGACAGATGTCTCTTTGAGGACAATCTCCAGGGCGGCAATGCACGTCTCGTCCCATTTGGTCCCCGCTTTTTTCCGCAGGATGGCGAGCGCGACCTCCGGGGTCATGCCTTTCTGATAGGGCCGATCGGTTGTCATGGCGTCGTAGCTGTCCGCAACGGCCAGGACGCGTGCGCCCAAGGGGATCTCTTCAGCCTTGAGGTTTCGGGGATAGCCCTTACCGTCCGGGCGTTCGTGATGGCAGTGCACGAACTCGAGGGAGGGTCCCAGGAAGTCCATGTCCCTGAGAATCTCCACCCCGACACGGGGATGCCTGACGATCTCCGGCGGGTTGTGTTCCTCGTGGGCCTGAAACAAGAGGTCGGGGAACCCGATCTTTCCGATGTCGTGCAGAATCCCTCCCAGCCGGATGTGCTCTGTGGATTCTTCATCCAGCCCCAGGTGCCGGGCTATCCTGCTCGCGAGATTCCCCACCCTGGCGGCATGCCCCTGCGTGTAAAGATCCCTCGCTGCCAGTGCATGGGCCATGGCGGACACGGTCTTGATGGTGTTCTCCTTGATTTTCCGGTTGAGTGCCCTGAGTTCTTCCACCATCATCTCCAGTTTGTACTCCCTCGCCTCGATTTTCACCATCATCATGCCTACCGCCTCGGCGATGGTTCGCACAGGCTCCGGCTCTTTGTCGGTGGTGAGGGCCATGATGTCGTCGGAGTAATGGCCTCCGGCAATTTCCTCGATGATCTCAACCAATCGTTTGACCTCATCCACGGTTCATTCCTCCATTCTCTATCTGCCTTTCCTTTTCCAGAGATGTTTCAGGCGTCACTTTTGACTGGGTTTTCCATGAATAAGCTACTACGTTTCGGCTGATATGGCAATCACCGCCGGCAGGCAAAGATGGGTTTTTTAGAATATGAGGGGCCAAATATTTTTTTTGCAATTGTGCATTTTAAATGCATAATTACGAGGGGAGGAAATGTTGAATCTTTTACAATAGACCAAGGAGGTTCATGACATGGCACGGGGAAGAAAGAGAATGCCAAGGGTGCTCGTTCTGCTCGGCAGTCCGAGAAAGAGAGGAAACAGCGCATTGCTGGCCGAGAAAATTGCCAGCGGCGCAAAGAAGGCCGGAGCAAAGATAGAAACGGTCTATCTGCATGGACTTAAAATCTTGCCCTGCGAGTCCTGCTTTTATTGTCAGAAACCGCGCAGCAAGGGATGTTCCATTGAGGACGACATGCAACCGCTCTTCCGCAAGATGGTGGAGGCGGACGCCTGGGTCATCGCAAGCCCCGTTTACTGGTTCAATATGTCCGCCCAGACGAAACTCTGGATGGACCGCACCCTGGCCCTTTCGGCCTACATGAAGGAACCGTTCACAGGAAAGCGGATCGCCATCGCGATGAGCTATGGCGGGGAGGACCCTTTTGATTCAGGCTGCATCAATGCCTTGCGGACATTTCAGGATGCCTACCGTTACGCGGGGGCCAGGATCGTGGGGATGGTTTACGGCAGCGCCATGAAGGCAGGGGAGATCAGGAAAAACAAGTCGCTCCTGAGGCAGGCGGAGGAGTTAGGAATAGAACTCATGATACAGTAAGGCGGGAATGGCGAGACGAGCGAGAAAAGCGGGAAAGGCAGGAAAGGCGCCTGTAGCGTCCATAAAACCGTGAAGCGTAAGGCGTGAAGTGTTAAAAAAGGCGGGAATGGCGAGACGAGCGAGAAAAGCGGGAAAGGCAGGAAAGGCAGGAAAGGCAGGAAAGGCGTCTGCATGCTGCGCTGCATGGTTCGCAGTTCGACAAGCTCACTGTGACAACTCACCATGACAGATTTTAGAGCCTGTCCTGAGCCAGTCGAAGGAGGGGCCTTGCATCTAAACGTTTTTGAACAGCCTGACGAATAGCTTTTTATCAACATCTTTTTTAGTGTCCCTTTCGGGGATGGTGGAAACCCCTCGCCTTTAGGCGAAGCGAAGTTTTAATTGTCGCGAAGCGACTTGTCATTCCGGCCCACGAGCCGGAATCCAGGAAAACGGATCAGCAAGGTTCTGGATACCGGATCAAGTCCGGTATGACGAAACAGTTGATTTCAATCAACCAATTTTAGAACCCCTCGACTTGTAGTCGAGGGTGTATCAGTTCATATTACTAAAGCCATACTTGACGAAATCCAACGAAGAAATGGAGGGAGCATGAAAAGAGTAAGCCTTTTTTTAGCCGTTATCGGGTTTATGGTCATAGGCAGTCTGACACTTCCACAGATTGCATGTGCAAGTTGCGGAAGCGCGCACATACGCTGCTGCATAGGCGGCGATCAGTCTCCGGCATCTATCGTTACAACCACAACCTTCAGCATGTGCTGGAGCTGGAAACATTTAGAGTGCAGACCCTGTCATGGCGGGGCAAAATGGAGCTACTTCGCCGAGTGGTGCAATAGCAACTACCCAGGATGCCAGAATAATTGCTTTGGGTGCTATACCGACCAGAACCTCTGTTATGATAAACACGGACAAGCGTATATTGACCCTAATAAATGACGTGATGTGTTGACCACGAAAGGACACGAAGTTAAGAAGCTGAGAAGTTGGGAAGTTGCGATAAGGATAAAAAACTGGATTCCGTGTCGCACTTCGCTTGCACGGAATGACAAAAATAGTAATTATGACACAGTCTCCAAGCCCGGAATGACAAAATAGTGGCGGGGGGAAGGACACCAAAAGAACGAGATTGAGAAGTTGGGAGGTTGCGAAGATCCGATAAGGATGAAAAGACAAGGGAAGGATCTTTCGACTGGCTCATCCTTCGAGCTCAGGATGACGAGAAAAGGCAGAAACGGGGTGAGATAATATGTCCGACAAGAACTGGCTGCAGACCCTGACGAAATCCAGTAAGGATAAATGGATTGGCGGCGTATGCGGGGGTCTGGGGGAACACACTTCGGTACCATCGTGGTTCTGGCGATTGCTGTTTTCTGTTCTGTTTCTTTTCTGGGGCACGGGGTTGGTGCTATATCTGCTTCTCTGGATCTTCGTGCCGAATGGTAACGGAGAATAGAAGGCGATATTCAGCGGTGCTGCTCGATGGATTTCAAAATCGAAACATTCTACCTCTCTTTTAAAACCAGCGGCGATACCGATGTCATCGACATCACCCACCAGGTATCAGGCAAGGTATCCGAATCAGGCGTGAGGGAGGGAAATCTTTTACCGGCATGATGCCCGGTGGGGCGACGGAAACGGTTACGCCCACGTGCGGGCCGCTCTCCTGGGACCTTCTCTGACCGTCCCCGTCTCCGACGGCCGTCCGGTTCTCGGGACATGGCAGCAGATCGTCCTGGTGGACTTCGATAATCGTCCGAGGAACAGGAAGATGCTGGTTCAGGTATCGGGAATTTGAGTATAGAGGGGGAAATGAAGGGAAGATTTTCAGGTACCGTGACTTTCATCACCGGGGCGTCGTCGGGCATAGGCGCGGCCCTGGCCAGGGAGATTGCGAGACAGGGAGGGGATCTGGCTCTCGCGGCCCGTCGGGAGGAGCGCCTGCAGACCCTGTCGGAGGAAATCCGGGGAATGGGCCGAAGGGCGCTGGCTCTGACCTGCGATGTCACCCGCGACGGTGACGTGGAGCAGGCAGCAGCAAAGGTCCGGGAGGCATTCGGGCGGATCGATTACGTGATTGCAAACGCTGGATTCGGTGTCATCGGCAAATTTGAAAAACTTTCCCTTGAGGATTACCGGCGCCAGTTTGAGACGAACGTCTTCGGCGTGCTGAGAACAGTCAAAGCCATCCAGGGTGATCTCATCGCCTCATCGGGATGCCTTGCCATCATCGGAAGCGTCAACGGCTATATCGCACAGCCCGGACTCTCCGCCTATGCCATGAGCAAGTTCGCCCTTCGCGGCCTCGCGGACTCACTGCGGCATGAACTGCGGCCCTATGGGGTAGGGGTCGTGCATATCGCCCCCGGGTTCATCAATACGGAAATCCGCAAGGTGGACAATCAAGGAGTCTATCGCCCCGAGGCGCGTGACAGAGTTCCGCCGCGTCTTCGCATGCCTGCGGAAAAGGCGGCGCGCCAGATCGCCGACGCCATATTCAAGCGGCAGAACACAAGGGTCATCACCGGTCTGGGAAAGGTTTCCGTCTTCCTGCAGCGGCACTTCCCTGCTCTTATCTCCTTTGTCGTCTCCCACATCGAACTGCAGGGGAAAAAGAGGTGAGGGAGGGAAGGACACGAAGTTGGGAAGATGAGAAGATGGGAAGATGGGAAGATGCGCTCATAATACCGTGAGGCGGGTAAGGACACGAAGATGCGAAGTTGCGAAGATGGGAAGATGGGGAAAGGCACGAAGTTGGGAAGTTGGGAAGCTGAGAAGCTGCGACAAGGACTGGATTCCGGGTCAAGCCCGGAATGACAGCATTAAAAAGACGCGAAGATGCGAAAAAGAAATGGTTTTCCTGATGCCCGATGCCTAATGCCCAATGCCTGATTGATTGAAGATGGGAAGTTGCGAAAAGGAAATGGCAGGACAGACAAAAGGACTGGATTCCAGCTTTCGCTGGAATGACAGGAAGAAGGGCGAGGAAGTCTGGGCGCAGGGGTGACATATCGAGGCGCGGGGATGACAAGAAAAGGCAGGAAGGGATTGGGCAGATAATTCCATGAAAAAGACACTCCCACTGATTACGCTCCTTTTTCTTTTGCTCGCTCTTTCCGGATGTACAACACCCATGCAAAAATATTTGTTGAACAGTCAATACTACCAATCCGCGCAGTATTTCGAAAAAAATCTATCGATGGAAAAAGCCAACCTCGACGATTTATATTATTACTGTATTTCCCTGTATGAAATTAAGAATTACGATAAATTCAATCATTGCCATGACGCCTTTTTTTCCCGGTCGAAAGACGCCGACACGATCGGCAGGACCTCGCGGGATGCCACGCTGGCGGAGATCCATGCCTTCAAGATTAGGAACATGATTGATCTGGGGGCTGATCGTGATGACCTGAAAAGGGAAACCGATTATGCATTGGCTTTATTAAGCAAGGCGCCGCCGAATTTTCACAACGGTTATAAGATGGCTGAGATCCATGTCTATGAAACGGCCGGCATTCTGGCGGCGATGAGGGGAGATCGCTCAGCCGCTCTGGATTATATCCATAAAATAAAAGGGGTGACATCCATGGCCGAATTCCAGATTCGGCCGATAAAAAACGCGGCCATAGCGGGGATCTATTTCATTTTGAAAGACTACGGAAGCGCAAAGAAAGTCATCGAGGAATATTCGGGAAGCGCCTTCTACACGTTTGCCAAGGCCATAGAGACGATAATGGTTTTCCCCTTGCTGGTTCATTACGCGGATCTGGGGCCTGAGACCAGTCTTGACGCATGGGCGGAGCATGGCACGTTCCTGAGTGAGTTCATGGTATCAAAGATTCTTTTTGAGACGGGGAACCATGACGAGGCAAGAAAAGGGTACGAAAAACTTCTGTCTAAAAAAATATCCGCAAACTATGAACGTCTTCATTGGACCTCCCTGGCGGACCTGGCGTCCATTTACAAGAAAGACGGCCGGCTGAAAGAGAGCGTTGCGCTCTTGGAACAGGCCGTGAGTCTCATTGAAAATCAAAGAAAAAGCATTTTCTCCGAAGGCAGCAAAATCGGTTTTGTAGGCGACAAGCAGGCCGTCTACCATGACCTGATAAAGGCGCTGTATGAAGACAGGCAATATGAGAAGGCATTCGAGTACGTCGAGCGCGCCAAGTCCAGGGCCCTGGTTGACCTTCTGGCTTCGAAAAAAGATTTTGCCTACAAAGGAGGTCATGAGCAGGAAATTCGCACGCTGCTTGCCGCAAGTGATTCCGCTGAAACACAAATCGCCATACAGGATGTGTCCATAGACAAAGCAAAGACCCGAAGCGTGCAGATTAAGATAAGGGAAGATTTGCAGAACAAAGCACCCGAATTGGCATCCCTTGTAACTGTTACTTATCAGCCAACGTCCGAGCTTTTGTCGCAAATCGCCGCCGGGGAAGCCCTGATCGAATATTACTACCGGGACACGGACATGTATGCCTTCATCCTTGCCGACGGCAAGTTGAAGACCGTGAAGCTTGACAGCGAGGGACTGATGGAGGATGTTCAGGCCTTCCGCAAGCTCCTGGAAAACCCCGGTTCAAGTCAATTCATGGATAAATCAAGTCAGCTCTACAAGCGCCTTTTCCAGCCCCTGGAGAGCGCTTTGAACAAGACAGACCTTATCATTGTTTTCCATGGGGTCCTGCATTACCTTCCCATGAATGCCCTCCATGACGGCAAGGGTTATCTGATCGACCGTTACAGCATCCGCATGATGCCCAGCGCCAGCGCCATGAAGTACCTGGGCAAGAGGGACGCGGGGAAGTCCGGAGGGATTCTCATTTTCGGCAATCCCGATCTTGGCAATGCAAAACTTGATCTGATGTATGCCGAGCAGGAAGCAATGGCGGTCGGCAACATCCGTCCGGGATCAAAAATTCTTCTGCGAAAGGATGCTACGGAAGCGGCTCTGCGCAAGTACAGCGGCGGGTACCGCTATTTTCACTTCGCCACCCACGGCCAGTTTGATCCGGAAGCCCCATTGAAGTCAGCGCTTTTGCTGGCTCCGGACTCCCGTTACAACGGAATGCTTTCAGTGGACAAGCTCTATTCCCTGCAACTGGATGCGGATCTCGTTACCCTGAGCGCCTGCGAAACAGGTTTGAGCAAGATTGCAAGCGGCGATGACCTGGTCGGGCTGACGAGGGGATTCCTTTATGCCGGTTCCAGTTCCATCGTGGCAAGCCTCTGGAAGGTGGACGACCGGGCCACGGCGGAACTCATGACGCGCTTCTACAAGGAATTGCCGGGGAAGGATAAAGTGCGCGCCTTGAGAAAAGCCCAATTGGAGACAAAAAAGAGCTATCCCCATCCCTATTACTGGGCATCGTTTCAGCTTACGGGGAATGCCCGATAACACACGGAGGGTCAGGTTCTCATTCCCGAATCATAGGAATCCCGAAAGGCCGCGCATGGGGTGTCATGGGTACATTCCAAATCGATAAATCGAGGAGATAGCGTTATGAAGATATCAAAATTGAGCTGTTTCGTGCGGTTCAAATGGTGGATTCCAGTCGTTGCGCTGCTGCTTGCGGGATACGGCTGCAGCAGTAAATATGTCTGGTACCATCCCGGAAAAGATGATGCCGCCCTCAAGAAGGATGTCTTTGCCTGCGAGGAGAAAGCGGCCAGATACAGCTACGATATGGGACTTGCCGGAAAAAAGAAAATCGTGGAAAAACACATGAAGGAGTGCATGGAAGCTCTCGGTTACCAGTGGATTCCCGAAGGGAAAGTGCCGAAAGAGCCGGTCCTCGCGGCGGCGCTGCCGCCTCAGGCTTCTTCTGAGGATGTTGTGTTGGGCGCTTCGGCCCAGCCCACGAGATTGCGGGTCACGAACTCCTGCGAGTATCCCATCTGGATGCAGCAGTTGAACTTTTCGAGCGATACGAAAGCGATCGTTAAATTGAACAAAGGGGATTCACATGATTATACCATTCCGACGGCAGGAATGTCGTCGACGAGGCTCTGGCCGAAAGCAGGGTGCGATGAAACCGGCCAGAACTGCAGGGTAGGGCAGGTCCTTCCGCCCTGCCCGAATGACGGAGGATGCCACCCGGACTACGGATCCAAAATAGAGGCGACGTGGGGCTGCACCCTTGCGGACAAGACCAAATGCGGCAAAACCCCGCAGGGCGACAGAATGCTGGATACCTATTTCAACATGAGCGCCGTCGACGGCTACTCCTTTCCGTTCACGGTTTCTGTTACGGCGGTGAGCAATACGTTCAAAGGTTCATGCACGAGCATAGATTGTTCGGGCCTGGATATCGCGCGATGCCCCACAGACGAAGATCTAAGCAAGGGACAGGGCAATAACACATTTCCGGCGTACAAAAAGGTCAACCTCCAGGTTTTCAAGAGTTCGAAAAAAACGGAGATACTCGGGTGCTATTCCACCTGCACGCGATTTACCTGGGCGAAAAATACCGCCTATCCGGGCGAGGGGAAAAATCCGGCCGATCCCGAAGCCAGGATGTATTGCTGTCCGACGCCTCCCATCTCTTCGCCCAATTGCCGTTCGGGCCCTGTCATTAACACGAAATATGTTAAAGCCATTCACGACATGTGCAAGAAGACGGCCTATTCCTACGCTTACGATGATGGCGTCGGGCTCCGCCATTGCAACGCCGAGGCGACTTTTGAAGTGACTTTCGGACCGAACTGCCCCGCGCAGTTCAACAAACCGACAGCCCTGGAGTAATCGGCATTGCAGATCGGCGGGCGGCGTTCAGGTGGTTCAGACGGATTCCGTCACGGGTGCAGCACAGGCCGTGAAGTAACCAATGAAATCTTTTGAAACATATCTTGAGAAGATATTAATCTATTTCGGAAAGAGATCAAGACTTTCAGTAAGCCTGATTGGATTGATTCTTGTTGTCCTTTTAGGGGTCATAGATTATCTGACGGGATATGAAGTTCAACTTGCGATATTTTACTTAATCCCGATTGCATTCGTCACATGGTTTACGGGAAAGAAAGGCGGAGAATTCATTTCGATCGTCAGCGCAATAACAATATTTCTGGCAGATATGATGGCGGGGAAGGTCTTTTTACTTTCCCTGCTCTGGTTATGGAATACACTGGCCGTGTTCGGCTTCTTCCTTGTTGTTGTCTTATCCTTGTCATTATTGAAAAACGCATTAGAGAAAGAGAGGATGTTAGCCCGGACAGACTCCCTGACCGGAGTGGCGAACTCCGGATATTTTAAATTGCTGACCAATCTTGAGATTGAGAGGTGCCGTCGGTATAAAAGCCCCTTCACGTTTGCCTATATTGATTGTGATAATTTTAAAATCCTCAACGACCAATTCGGGCATCACGTGGGAGATGATCTGCTCATTCTGGTGGCCGATACCTTTCGCCAGAACATCCGAAAGACCGATATCGCAGCACGGCTTGGAGGGGATGAATTCGGCGTTCTGTTTCCGGAAACCGGCGCTGAGCAGGGGAAGGCGGTTATCGAAAAGATTCAGAAAAGGCTTCTCGAAATCATGAAAGAAAAGGGCTGGCCCGTGACATTGAGCATTGGCGCTGTGACTTACCTCAACGTACCACCTGCGGCCGATGAAGTCATAAAATATGCGGATAACCTGATGTATTCAGTCAAGAGTTCGGGGAAAAATAACTTAAAGCATGAAACATATGGTTGAGAACCCGTGCTGATAAGAATGAAGATGGGAAGTTGAGAAGATGCGCTCATAATACCGTGAGGCGGGTAAGGACACGAAGATGCGAAGTTGCGAAGATGGGGAAAGGCACGAAGTTGGGAAGCTGAGAAGCTGCGACAAGGACTGGATTCCGGGTCAAGCCCGGAATGACAGCATTAAAAAGACGCGAAGATGGGAAAAAGAAATGGTCTTCCTGATGCCTGATGCCTAACGCCCAATGCCTGATTGATTGAAGATGCGACAAAGATAACAGGACTGGATTCCCGCCAGAGTTTATCCTGAGCCCTTCGACAAGCTCAGGGTGACATGGCGAAGGGCCAGAATGACAAAATAGTGGCGCGGGAATGACAGCTAAAAGAACGAAGATGAGAAGATGGGGAAAAGAACGAAGATGAGAAGATGGGGAAAAGAACGATGGCGCGACCGTACTCGGGAAATTGAAAGCGTTCGCGCCATTCAGTTTAGAAGGGATAAATTATTTATTTCAGGATGAGGTTGTTCTTGACGGATTGAACCCCCTCCACACTCTTTGCGATTTCCCCCGCCTTGTCGATCGTCTGCCGGTTATCAACAAAACCGCTCAATTGAACCACCCCGTTGTACGTTTCCACTTTGATCTGGAATCCCTTCAGTTTCTCATCCTTTAAAAGCAAGGCTTTGACTTTGGAGGTTATGACGGAGTCGTCAAAATATTGCCCCGTGCTTTGCTTTTGGGGGCCGCTCGCGCAACCCACAAGGGCAGCAATCAGCAGCAGGCTGACGAGAATCCGCACTGTCATTCTGAGTCTGGACATGGTTAGGATCTCCTTTCCGAAGAATTACAGATTTGGTGGAGATTAAGTAACATGTTTTTTACCTTTGTTCTACGATAAAAAATGATCCTTTCATTGAGCGCAGAACAGGGAAATTATTGCTTGCATCTACTTATCCTCTTTCACGCTGAACTCAGCAGGTAAAAGACTCTTCCGGCATTTCAATCGGAATCCTCTCGCCGAACTTGATGGCCTCACATCTCGACTTTACGGTGGAAAGAACATCAACCGCATAAAACCTCGCGGCTGCATTCTTGCCGTAATAAAACGCAACATCGGGATCTTCGTGAATCAGTGCACGCTTCTTCCCTTTTGATTCCCCCACACTTTTTTCCATATAAATTGCATTCAGCTTTTCATCGGCAATGCCTGCACCCTGCATCAGGAAATGCCCGATTACAACATCACCCAGAATCTCAAGATACGGAGTCGCATTCAAGACCGGCATGAGAAAACCAGCGCTTTTCCCGAGCTGAGCAAAATGCATGGTGAGATCGATCAGCGCATTGCAAGCTTCTTCCAGGCAGGCGACATGACTTTTGAGATCTTCAATCCGTTTCAATTTCGATATAGAGGCATGAATCTCGCCAAACAAGTTCATGACGTCCGCGCCTTTTCGCTGGCCGAGTTTCCTGCCGACCAGGTCGAGAGCCTGAATACCGTTTGTCCCCTCATAGATGCTGGCTATTTTGCAGTCCCTGAAATACTGCTCCACGGGATACTCGGAACAGTATCCGTAACCGCCATAGACATCGATAGCATAGGAACAGATGAGCTGCGCTTTTTCCGAAGAGTATGCCTTGCAGACAGGTGTGAGAAGTTCAACCAGTCCGTGCCATTTTTTCCCTATTATAGGTGAGCGTATTTCTATTCATTTCGGGTACAATGTAACATAAAAAAGTAAAATAGAAAATCAAGACTTCAGGGAGTTCTAAATATTGAGGGACATTATTTTAAGCTGCAATATTCGCGGTGCTTAACGCAACCCTCAACCAACAAAAACCGACCTTACGGAAGCCGACGTTCGACAGTTGTGGGC
>DFZO01000065.1 GCA_002383495.1 Syntrophaceae bacterium UBA4054
GTGAGCTTGTCGAAGGGTGAGCTTGCCGAAGGGTCGAAGGGTCGCAGGAATGACGAAGCGGGAGCAGCAGTGTAAACACAGGAACGGATTTTAATCGATGCCGAAATTGGACAAAAGGCAGATCATCATTCTGGCCGTCACGGCGGTGGTGGTGCTCTACGGCGCCTACGACTTCCTCAAGCCGTCGGCGAAGAAAAGCAGTGCGACCGTGTCGTCAGGAGCAAAAACGGCAAACGTGGGCACAGCCCCGTTGTCGGTCGCGAAGGCGCCGGACACGAGCGCGGTCCTGGATGCTGCCGGAAGTCTGGGGCGGGACCCCTCGGCAAAAGCAGACGCCCATATCATCAGCCGGGTGGGGATGGACTGGCGCGGAGATCCCTTCTACGCCGGGAGGATACCCCTCGCGGAGCTGTTCAAGGATTCCGCGAAGGCCGGCGCGTCTGGAGGCGCGGAAAAGAAGGCGGACGTCGTCTACATGGGCTACCTGAAAGCAGGGAACCGGGAGTTCGCGGTTATAAACGGTATCGAATATGAAGCCGGCGATCCCGTGAAGGATAAACCTTACGTCTTAAAGAGAATCCACCCGTCAAAAATCGTTGTTGAGGATCGCCGCGACGGGACAGTCTTCGAGGTTTTTTTACAGGACTTTCTACCGGACTAAAAAAGGGAAGTGGTTATGAAAAACACCGATTGGAAAGGGCGCTGCAGGTGGCTGATCCCTCTTGTTCTCCTGGGATTGATCGTTGCGGGCTGCGCGGCCAAGGAGCCGAAACCGAAGGACGGCTTCTTTGATAAGTGGACCACCCTCGCGGAGGAGTCGAAGGGCCATTCCCCAACCCCCGGGGAGAGACCCGCTGCGGTCCCTGACGCGGCCAGGAAAGGATATGCCCTTGAGGAAGGGGCCGGGGCGGGACCCGGCAAGGCCCTGTCGAACACGAGGATCACGATGCGGATGCAAAACGCCGACATTAAAGCCATCATCCGCGCCCTCTCCCGGGCCGTGAATCAGAACATCCTGATCCGGAACGACATCAAGGGCGAGCTCACCGTGGATGTCGTCAACACGCCCTGGAGCGAGGTCTTCGAAAGCACCCTGCGCTCCAAGGGGCTGACCTACACCTGGGACGGGAGCATCCTCCGCGTCATGGCCCCCGAAGACAGGAAGACCGAACCGCTTATCGCGCAGAGCATCCGGATCCACTTCGCGGATGTGGACAAGCTGAAGGACGGCCTCCAGGACCTTCTGACCAAGGACGATAAGGACAAAGCAAGGGGCTCCATCAAGGTCGATGCTTACAGCCGCTCGCTCGTCATCAACAGCACCCGGGAGGACCTGGCCCGAATCGTCGCCATGGTGGAAAAGCTTGACCGGCCGACCAGGCAGATCCTGATCAAAGCCAACATCGTGGAGGCCACCAAGGAGACGGCCCGGAACCTCGGCGTCCGATGGGGCGGCTTGTACAACAGCGGCAATGTCTATGTCACGCCCGGCGGCACAACCACCACCACCGGTTCCACAAATCTCAGCACCTACACACCCACCTACGGATCGCCCGGACTCAGCGGCCAGGGATTCGGCGTGAATTTCCCCGTCGGCTCGTCGGCCATGGGCACGGCGGGCGGAGCGGGCTCCCTGGGTCTCCTGTTCGGGACCATCGGCGGCAACATCCTGGAGCTCCAGCTCCAGGCCCTCCAGACCGACGGCGTGCTGAACATCCTCTCGAGCCCTTCCATCACCACCATGGACAACCAGATGGCCTTCACGGAGAACGGCGATAGAGTGCCCTATGTATCCACGACGTCCACGAGCACCGGAACGACGCAGGATGTCCGGTTCATCGACGCCGTCCTGAGGCTGGAGATCACGCCCTACGTGATCGACGACAAGAGCATCAAGATGAAAATCATGGTGAAAAAAGACGAGGTGGACACCTCCCGGAATGTGCTGGGAAATCCTTATATTTACAAGAAACAGACGGAAACGACCCTGATCGTCCAGGACGGGGAGACCATCGTCATCTCCGGCCTGACCAAGAACAAAACATCCAACTCGGAAAGCGGGCTCCCGTGGCTCATGGACATCCCCGTTCTCGGCTGGCTCTTCAAGGCCGACAGCCGGAGCCAGAAGATGGAGGAGGTCCTCGTCTTCATCACCCCGCACATGCTGAAACAGGCCGCGGCGTTCCAGCCCGCGAAAGCGCCCACGCAGCCCGCACCTGAAAAAACGACGGAAAAGAAACCGGGACAGTAGACACTATGGATTACTTCCGCATCCTCAATCTCAGGAAAGAGCCTTTTTCCAATTCCCCGGAGCCCGAGTTTTTCTTCCGGGCTGCCCGGCATGTGGACTGTCTCCAGAAGCTGGAGCTCGGCATCCGTCTTCACCGCGGGCTCCACGTGGTCATCGGCCCCGTGGGAACGGGTAAAACGACTCTCTGCCGGGAGCTGATCTCGCGGCTCGCCCAGGGGGAAGGCGGGGAGACACCGATCGAGACCCATCTGATCCTCGACCCTTCCTTCAGCAGTTCCCTCGAGTTCCTTTCCACGGTCGCGGGGATGTTCGGGACAGCAGCGGCCTCCGGAGACCGAAGCGACTGGCAGATCAAGGAAGACATCAAGAACGATCTTTTTGAAAGGGGTGTCCGCGAGAAGAAAACCGTCGTCCTCATCATCGACGAGGGGCAGAAAATACCCGATTTCTGCATCGAGATTCTCCGGGAGTTTCTCAATTACGAGACCAACGACCGGAAGCTGCTTCAGATCGTCATCTTCGCACAGGACGAGTTCGCCGGGGTCCTGAAAGAGCGCCCCAACTTCACCGACCGGGCAAACCTCTTCTATTCCCTGGGGCCTCTGAGTTTCCTGGAGACCCGGAGCATGATCCGTTTCCGCATCCGGAAGGCAAGCGCCATGGAAGAGGCGCCCCCTTCCCTCTTCACGCCGGCCGGTTTCTGGGCGGTCTACCGCGTCACCGGCGGCTACCCCAGGAAGATCATCAACCTGTGCCATCAGGTGATCCTGACCCTGATCATTCAGAACCGGTCGAAGGCCGGATGGTTCCTCGTCCACTCCTGCGCCCGCAGGGTTGAACCCTCCCCCGGCGGAAGGATGCGATGGGCCGCCGCCGGCGCCGGCGCCATCGCTCTGATTGTCCTGATGATCGCCCTGGTCCCGGGATGGATCGGGACAGGCCGCCAGGAAAGTCCGAAAGCAAACCTGCTGCCCCCTTCCGATGCCGCCGTGGAGGTGAAAAAACCTCCCGTGAAGGAAGAGGTGCTTTCTCAAAAGATCCCGGCAAAGCCGCAGCCGATGCCCCGCATGCTGGGGACGCTGAAGATCCGGCAGGGAAAGACGGTGTGGTGGAGACTCAATGACATCTATGGCCAGGCGGGAAAAGGACATCTCGAAGCGATCCGCCGCGCCAACCCCCATATACGGAATATCAACAGGATCACCGCCAACGAGACGGTTCATCTGCCCGCCCTCCCCGTGCGATCGAACCCCCTGGCCTCCGGGACATACTGGGTGCGGGTCGCGAGCGGGGACAGTCTCGCGGAGACATACCGGCTGTTCGAAGATTACCGTGCTCTTTTCCCGGCCCTGTGGTTCGTCCCCTACTGGAACAGCGAGGAAGGCCTGGTCTTTGCCGTTCTGATGAAGGATGGTTTCGGGAACCGGGAGGCAGCGATCAGCGCCATGGCAAAGCTGCCGCCACAGATATCCTCGGGGGCGAGGGTGGCGGCGGCGAATCAGTGGAAGGCGGATACGGTCTTCTTCACGGGGTCGTGAGTAAGGGTGTGATGTCACCCCGGCCCTTCGAGCTGCTCAGGATAAACTCCGGCCGGGGTCCATGGTTCGCAGTTCGACAAGCTCACTGTGACAGCTCACCATGACATCCTTTTGTCACCCTGAGCTTGTCGAAGGGTGGATNNGCTATCAACACCGTCATGCCGGCGAAAGCCGGCATCCATGGTTCGCAGTTCGACAAGCTCACTGTGACAGCTCACCATGACATCATTTTGTCACCCTGAGCTTGTCGAAGGGTGGATTCCGGAGCAAGTTCGGAATGACAATGATGGCCATTTTCATAGTATAGTAATGACAATGGGTGGCGGGCTGAAATAACGTGTCAGGACAGGAAGCATGAAATTCAAGAAAAAACTGGGAGAAATCCTCATCGAAAGCCAATTGCTCACGGAGGAGCAGCTCGAAAAGGCATTGGCGGATAAAGACAAGGGCGGCATGATGCTGGGCCAGTATCTCATCCGAAACGGCATCGTGAACGAAGAGCAGGCCATTGAAGCCCTGAGCCGCCAGCTGAAGATAGGCAAGTACCACCCGGAAAAATACCCCACCGATCCTTCTCTGGCGGATATCATCCCCGTGGACATGGCCCAGAAATACCAGGTGGCCCCCGTGAGAAAAAAAGGGCGTCTGCTGACCGTCGCCATGACCAATCCGCTCGACATCGGCACCATTGACGCACTGGAGTCGCTGACGGA
Source organism: Syntrophaceae bacterium UBA4054 (assembly GCA_002383495.1). Taxonomy (GTDB): domain Bacteria; phylum Desulfobacterota; class Syntrophia; order Syntrophales; family UBA4778; genus UBA4054. Next base: position 4,503 of record DFZO01000065.1, read on the forward strand.
CCGGGAGGTCGAACCCATCATCTGCGCCGAGCGCGACATGAATCTTCTGATCACCAGCATCTATGGGACGCAGACGGGAATCACGGGCGTCCTGGGAAGCATCCAGGTCAACGCGGAATCCGAAGAGGACAAGGCGGCACAGAGGTCCGCCGAAGAAATCCAGGTGAGCTCTCTTCATGACATGGCCGAGGAAGCCCCGGTCATCCGCATCGTGAACTCCATCTTCGCCCAGGCCATCCGGGAGGGGGCCAGCGATATCCACGTCAGCCCCCAGCGCAATCACGTGCAGACCCTCTTCCGCATCGACGGCAAGCTTCATGAGGTTCCCTCTCCTCCCAAGTCCCTCTTTCTCCCCGTTCTCACGAGGATGAAGATCCTCGCGAACATGGACATCACCGTATCCAGGACGCCGCAGGACGGCAGAATGACCATCAAGATGGAGAACAGGGAGATCAATATCAGGGCCTCGACCATGCCCACCATTTACGGGGAGAATCTTGTCCTGAGGCTCCTCGACATGAGCGCCGGGATCTATCATCTGAACCGCCTGGGAATGGTCCGGGAGGACCGGGAAAAGATCGAAGCATCGATTCTGAAACCTTACGGCCTGATCCTGAGCACGGGGCCCACGGGAAGCGGCAAGACGACCAGTCTTTACGCCATCCTGAATGAGCTCAACAAACCGGACATCAATATCATCACCCTCGAAGATCCCGTGGAGTACAGGATCGAGAACATCCGGCAGATCCAGCTCAACCTCCGGGCGGGGATGACCTTTTCGAGCGGCCTGCGGTCGATCCTCCGCCAGGACCCCGACGTCATCATGGTCGGCGAGATCCGCGACCCCGAAACGGCGGCCATCTCGGTGCAGGCGGCCATGACGGGCCACCGGGTCCTGAGCACCGTCCACACCAATGACGCGGCGGGGGCCGTGACCCGGTTCATCGAGATGGGCGTGGAGCCCTTTCTCATCTCCACGGTCCTTCTTGCCTCCTTCGCCCAGAGGCTGGTGAGAACCGTCTGTCCCTACTGCAAGGAACCTTACCGGCCGCCCGCCAAGGCGCTTGCCGCCTGGGGTCTCGACAAATACGAAAAAGCCAACTTCCAGCACGGCAAGGGGTGCTACCAGTGCCTGAACACGGGTTACAAGGGACGGACGGGCATTTTCGAGGTTCTGATCAACGACAGCCTGATCCAGGACATGATCGTCAAGAAGAGTTCGGCTCATGAGATCATCAGGGTCGCCGAAGCCGCCGGGAAACTGAGAAACCTCAAGACGGACGCTGCCGGCAAGGTCCTCCAGGGCATCACGACGCTCGAAGAGGCCGCCTCGGCGGTGATGGTGTAAAAAGAAAGGGTTCGAGGGGTCAAGGGGTCAAGGAAAGGCACGAAGTTGCGAGGATGTGAAGTTGAGAAGATGCGACAAGAACTGGATCCCCGCCTTCGAGACTGTGTCATAATAGTAGAAAGTGCTATCAACACCGTCATGCCGGCGAAAGCCGGCATCCAGAACTTGCTGAAAATACTGGATTCCGTGTCGCGCTTCGCTTGCACGGAATGACAAAAATGGTAATTGCGACACAGTCTTTTCGCGGGGATGACACCGAAAAGTGGGTAGGGGCGGTCCTGAGTTGATCGAAGGGCAGGCGCCCTGGGAGGCTGAAGCCTCCCCTGCCGCCATGGTTCGCAGTTCGACAAGCTCACTGTGACAGATCACCATGACACTTGTTTGTCACCCTTCTGAGTTGTTTGTCCTGAGCTTGCCGAAGGGTCGAAGGGCCTTGAATCCTCGAATCCTTGAACCCTTTTTTGGAAGGTTTTTATGCCCGGTTTTTCTTATCAAGCCATAGACGAGAGCGGAACGAGGGTCTCCGGCACCATCGAGGCTGATTCCGTGCAATCGGCATCGGCCCTTCTCGCCGGCAGGGGGCTCATCCCGTCCCGGGTGACGGAAGCAAAGGGGGGACTCCGTCTCGGTCCCGCCCGTGGAATCCGGGGCCGAAAGGGGAAGGTGAAAGCCGCGGAGCTCATTCTCTTCACCAAGCAGTTCCGGTCCATGTTCCGCGCCGGCATTCCGCTTATACGGCTGCTGGAGGTGATCGCGGCCCAGACCCAGAACATCACTTTGAAAAGCGCCCTTGAGGCTATGTCCCAGGATATCAAGCAGGGCTCGTCCATATCCGATGCCATGGAGAAATACCCGGCCATCTTTTCCCCCCTGTACCGCAGCATGATCAGGGCTGCCGAGGCGAGCGGAAACATCTCCGACGTCCTGGACCGGCTGATCTATATCATCGATCACGAGGCCAAGATCCGGTCCGATATCAAGTCCGCTCTCCAGTACCCCATCATTGTTCTGGTAGCCCTGGCCGCGGCGTTTTTCTTTCTCCTCACCTTCGTCATCCCGAATTTCGTCTCTCTCTTCTCGCGGGAGGGAATGGTCCTCCCCATGCCCACGCAGATCGCCATGAATCTCTACAAGTTTCTCAGCGGCTACTGGCACCTCCTCATCGGCGGTATCGTCCTTCTCTTCTTTGTCCTCAGGACCTATCTCAGGACCGAGGCGGGGAAATACATCCGGGATGACCTGCTCCTGCGGATCCCCGTCATCGGCGAACTCTTCCAGAAGGCCGCCATGTCCCGATTCGCCAGCATCTTTTCCATCCTCCAGGCCAGCGGGGTGCCCATCATGGACACCATGAGGATCCTCTCCGGGACCATCGGAAACAGGGCCATCGCAAGCGAATTCGACCGCGTCCGGGACCGGATCAAGGAGGGACAGCGCATATCCGCGACCCTGCAGTCGGCGAAGCATTTCACCCCCATGGTAATCGACATGATCGCCGTGGGAGAGGAGTCGGGCAATCTCAATGAGATGCTCCGGGAGATTTATGTCCACTATGACGACGAGGTGAGTTTCACCGTGAAGAGGTTGTCTGAAGTTATTGGCCCTGTCCTGGTGGTCTGTCTCGCAGCCGTGGTGGGTTTCTTCGCCCTGGCGATTTTCCTCCCCATGTGGGACATGACAAAGATGGCGCATTGATGGATCGTGCGGAGTCGTGCAATGGCTTTTAAAAAGAAATTCATATTTCCCACGTCGCTTTCGCAGTTTCTCGGAAGGCAGAAATATTTCCGCATCAGCCTCTATGTCCTGATTCCCTTCACCTTCAGCGCCCTTTCTCTCATGTGGGTGCTGTTGACTTACGGCTTCAAGGACAAGTTCAAGGCCGCCTGGTCGGGATCCCTCTGGTCCTTTCCCGTCTGGGGGATCGTCATCACCGTCCTCACCTTCCTGATCGGCCTCCTGATCACCCTGCTGATTCTCAGGCCCGTGAGGCGTTTCGTGCAGGATGCCGAGAAAATGCCCGTCTATCCGAAATCCCCCTCGGAAAAAGAAAGGGACCGGTCGAAGGACGACCTGGAGCATTTCAGTCTCGTCTTCAAGCAGGTGACGGAGCTCCTGAGCAAGGTCGAAGCCAAAGAGCTCTTCCCCGGCATCATCGGCCAGAGCAGGGCCATGCGGGCCGTCTTCAATCACATCCTGAAGGTGGCGCCCACGGACACCACCGTCCTCATATCGGGCGAGAGCGGGACGGGAAAGGAACTGGTGGCGCAGAGCGTCTTTGAACACAGCAACCGCAAGGGGAAACCCTTTATCAAGCTCAACTGCGTGGCCATCCCGGAGACGCTCCTTGAAAGCGAGCTCTTCGGCTACGAGAAGGGGGCCTTCACCGGCGCCGCGGCGCAGAAGAAAGGCAAGTTCGAGCTGGCAGACGGGGGCACCATCTTCCTCGACGAGATCGGCGACATGCCGTTGGAGACCCAGGCCAAGCTCCTCCGCGTCATCCAGGAAAAGGAATTCGAGAGGCTCGGGGGATCGGCATCTATCCGGGTTGACGTGCGTTTCGTGGCCGCCACCAACAAGAATCTCCGCGAACTGGTGGCGAGCGGCCGGTTCCGGGAAGACCTGTACCATCGCCTGAACGTGTTCTCCATTATCTTGCCTCCCCTGAGAGAGCGCCGCGAGGACATCCCTCTCCTGGCCGAGCATTTCTGCGGCAAGGCCATGAAACCGGTCCAGATCTCGCCCCAGGCCCTCCAGGTCCTCCTGGTCTATTCCTGGCCGGGAAATGTGAGGGAACTCCAGAACGCCATCGAGAGGGCTGCCGTCCTGGCTGAAAAAGGGATCATAGAGCCCTTTCATATTGCCCCCCAGATAACGACATCCGCGACACCCGAGCTGAACATCAACGGTATGGAGTCCGCCTCCCTCGACAGCCGCATTGAAAATATCGAGAGGGGCATCATCATCGAGGCCCTCCAGCGTTCGGGAGGGAATCAGGTCAAGGCCGCTCAACTGCTCGGCATCAACCGGCGCAGCCTCGTCTACAGGATCTCAAAACTCGGAATCGACGTAACCTCCCTGAAAAGTGTACAAAATTTGTAACATTCTCCTTCTTCATCCTTTATATGAAACCCCCTGTTTTTTAATGACTTATAGAAGTACGCGTTGATTTCGCCTCATTAAGCATATCTATTGTGCAAAATATTGGAAAAGAGCTACACGGCTCTTCTCCTTTTCCTACAGAGAATCGTCCGGTCCAGGTGAAAGTGCTCATTTTTTGTGCAGGATGGTTCAAAGTTCGTAACTATCGCACTTTTTTTATATTGATTGTGGTATATAAAGGAAAAGCGGTTCATGGTCGGAGATGCGAAACAACTCATTATCATCAATTATAACATATGTTTATGATTATCACGAAGGAGCTTAGCCGGATTGAAAGCCAATAAAAATGAAATGTGGCATGCAATGTGCAATACATTAATTAAAAAAGAAATGGCAAATCCGAATAAATATTGAATACGATAATGCAAGGAGGAAGAAAAATGAAAACGAAGAAACTGATGAGAAGCCAGAAGGGTTTCACCCTGATCGAGATCATCGCCGTTCTCGTCATCCTGGGCATCCTCGCGGCCGTTGCCATCCCCAAGTACATCGACATGCGGACGGACGCTATAAAAAAAGCCGCGGCGGGTGCAACGTCTGAATTAAATGCCCGAGAAAGATTGGCATTGGCTAAGTGGAAGCTATCCGATGGCGTTGGAGTATATACTGTCACGGGTGCTGGTCTTGATACGAAATTGGGGCCTGATTGGTGCAAAGATGTAGCTATTATTTCCGGTTCAACTTGCAGCTTTAACGGTAGGTGTGTCACATTCACTATAGAAGCAGGCAATGAAGCAACAGAGAATACTCCAGCAACTTGGACTTCCAGTGTTGCCGAAACCGATTGTACATAGGATTCTTGATTAAACCATAGGCTTGGGTATTCATTTTCATCTGAAAATTAAGTCGATCAAACAGTCATAAAAGACCTTCGATAATCCGGGGGTCTTTTGTGGTTAGTGAACTAACTCGGTCGCCGGATACATGCATGGAAAAAAAAGGTTCCGCCCTTCTGGAGCATTTCGTCAATAACGGCCTTCTGACCATCGCTATCGGCGCCGCGGTCCTCTACTGGTATTTTGACGCCCAGGTCTCAAACCAGTACCTGCCCCGCACCCTCACTGTTTCCCTCGTCGTGATCTACGGGGGTTTCACCCAGTACATCCTCAACGCCCGCAAGAGGGCGATGGAGGAAAAGGACAGGACCCAGGGCCAGCTGATCCAGTCCGAAAGCCTTGCCGCCATCGGCCAGCTCTCCGCCGGCATCGCCCACGAGCTGAACAATCCCCTGGCGGGCACGTCCAGTCTCGTCCAGATGAGCATCGAAACCATCAGGGAGCAGAAGGAGCTGAGGGATATCGATGGCGAACTCCTGGAGAACCTGGAATTCTCATTAAAAGAGTTGCAAAAAGCCGGAAATATCGTTAGAAGTGTTCTGGACCTTTCACGTCAGACTCAGACCTACGTGGAAGACGTGAATATCAACCGGGTCCTCGAAGACGCCCTGCGTGTCCTGTACAATATGTACAAGCACCTGGACGTGGTCGTCGAAGAAAACTATGAAGGCGATCTGCCGCTCATCAAGGGCAATTTCGCCAACCTGGGACAGGTGTTCATCAACATCATAAAGAACGCGGTCCAGGCCCTGCCCGAAGGAAAGGGAACCATCAACCTGTCCACCCGATACGACCACGGGAGGGACCGCATTGTAGTGGAGTGCCGCGATAACGGAAGGGGAATTCCTCCGGAGGTACAGAAGGACATCTTCAAACCTTTCTTCACCACCAAGGAGGTGGGAAAGGGGACGGGCCTCGGTCTTTACGTGTCGCACGAGATCATCAGGAAACACAAGGGAAGCATCTCCGTGACCAGCGAACCGGGAAAAGGGTCTGCTTTCACCGTGGAGTTTCCTTTGAAAATGGGGGAGATATGACAAAAATACTCGTGGTTGACGATGAAGCCGCCGTGAGGTTTGCTCTGAAAAAAGTCCTGGAAAAGGACGGCTATGAGGTTTTCCTGGCGGAAAATGGTCCAACGGCCATTAATTTTATCAAGGATTGCTACCAGGCCGCCGATATCGTGATCTCCGATTTCAAGATGCCGGGGATGGACGGGTTGGAGACGCTCACGGAGATCGGCAAGCTCAATCCCGAGATCACCCGGATCATGCTGACCGGCTACGCCACGCTGGATCGCGCCATCGACTCGGTCAATATCGGCATCGACGGCTTTCTGACAAAACCCTTCGACAACAACGAACTCCGGGCGAAGATCCGTGAATTCAACATGAAGAGACGGCTGAAGCAGTTCGTTTCGGAGCAGGTGCTCTCGGAGCTTCAGAAAGCGGGCGACGACCTGATTCCGAAAAGGAAGTCCGTCAGCATCCTTTTCGCAGACATCCGGGGGTTCTCGGCCATGTCGGAAAAGATGACGCCCAAGGAACTCTCCAGCATGTTGAATTATCACTTTTTCAAGCCCCTGGACAAGATTGTCTTCGAGTTCAACGGGACCCTGGACAAGCATATCGGCGACAGCATCATGGCCATATTCGGCGCGCCCATGGCCTATGACAACACGGCCCTGCGTACAGTTGACTGCGCCCTGAAGATGAGAGAGAAGATGGCGGAGATCAACGAGACCCTCGGCGGCATGAACATGAAGATATCCATAGGCATCGGCATCAGCACGGGAGAAGCCATGGTGGGGATTTTCGGATCGCCCATAAAGAAAGAGTACACGGCCCACGGCATTCCGGTCATTCTCGCGTCAAGGCTGGAGCGGATGGCCAAGGAAGATGATATTCTGATCTGCCCTGCGACCTATGAGGAAATCAAGTCCAGTGTCAAGGCCAAGGCCCTCGACCACGTGACCGTGAAGGGTCTTGAAAAGGAAATGACGATCTACAATATCATCAGCAAGGCTTAGTCAGGCTGTTCAAAAGCGCACATCTGCAGCGTTACGCTGCTCCCCTCCTTCGACCGGATCACCCTTCGACCGGCTCAGGGTGACAAAAAAATGTCATGGTGAGCGATGTCACAGTGAGCTTGTCGAACTGCGAACCATGCACGTCCCGTATCAAGTATAGGACAAGCTTTTGGACAGCCTGATGAAATATTTTTCTAACACCCTTTTAGTTGGGTAGGGGAGGCTTCAGCCTCCCATGGCCTGTCATGAGCCATTCGGCAGGCTCAGGACAAGCTTTGTCGAATGGGCGCCTGAAGGCGCCCCTACCCCATAATTTAAAAAATGGTGGGTAGGGGAGGCTTCAGCCTCCCGGGGCGCCTGACCTTCGATTAACTCAGGAGCGCCCGTCCCCCATGTCAATTGATTCAGGCGTGTCGTCATGTATTTAGAACACTGGGGCCTGGGCGAATCGCCTTTCGAGAAAGCCCCCGACCTGAAGTTTATCTATCACTCCCGTGAATTCGAGGAGGCCGCGGCGCGGCTTCAATTCGCCGTCGATCGAAACAAGGGAGCGGCCATGCTGACGGGAGAGCACGGGACCGGAAAGACCACGTCGCTCATCCATCTGGCCGACACCCTGTCCAGGTCCGACGCGGAGCTCATCCTGATCGCCAATCCCCTGCTCAAGCCGATGGAGTTCCTGAAGGCGATGGCCTATCAGATGGATATCGATATGAATGCCCTCCCGACGAAGGCGGACCTTCTGCACGCGCTTCATTCTAAGATGCTCCGGAACACAAAAGAAAAAAGAGACACGATCCTCATCATCGATGAGGCCCAGGACATGCCGGATGCGACCCTCGAGGAAATCCGCCTGCTCCTGAACTTTCAGTCGGAGGACCGGTTTCTGATGAACGTCGTCCTCGCGGGTCAGGCGGGGCTGCGGGAAAAGCTCCGGGAGATGAAACAACTGGATCAGCGGATCGCTGTGCGATACCACATCAAGCCCATGGACTTTGAAGACACGGCGGAGTACATATCGAGCCGGCTCAAGACAGCCGGCGCGGCACGGCGGATTTTCACCTTCGAGGCCGTCGTCGAAATCCACGGCAGCACCCGGGGGGTCCCCCTCCTGATCAACGATATCTGCGTCCGCTCTCTCGAAAAGGGTTCCGAGGAGGGAGTGGGCGCCATCGGCGCGGAAACCGTCAAAGTAGTGAAGGGTTAGCCCTGTCCGGGAGCCTGAAGTCTCCCCTGCCCACCCTTTGACCCTTTAATCCCTGTCTTTGTCGCATCTTCCCAGCTTCCCAACTTCATATCGAGACCTTTGCACAACTACCTGAGAACTTTGAATTGTGTCATTTCGAGGAGCATGAGCGACGAGAAATCTTAATAATTCAGGGATGCTAAGATTTCTCCCGTTGGTCGAAATGACAAGAAACGGCAGTTTTGCAAAGCTCTCATATCCTCGTTCTTTACTGCGGCTGGGTGATCGCCGAAAGCTGCCAGGATTGGCCTCCCACCGGACGCGTGAAGGTCCAGTACTCTTCAAATTTCACCGGATCCGTCTTGCTCCCCTCCACCACGTTTCCGGTCATCTCGTCAAGGGTGTAATCAAGAAGATTGGCATAGAGCTTCACGGTGATGAAGTCGCTTCCTCCCTCCTGCCAGACCTCCGTGAGGTCCGCCGAACGGACAGCGATGTTATCCAGCTTGTTGATCCTGTGACCGGCCTTGAGCCTTTCAGCATCACCCTGCAGAATACCGAACATCTCCTCCGTGAGGAGAGTCCTGACGGCTGTCATGTCGCGGCTTGCCCACGCACCCTGGATCCTGAAAAAATAATCCATGCTGAGATCCGCGAACTTCTTCTCATCGAAGTAGCGGTCCATCTGGCGGATGTGGCTCAGTCCTTTTTCCAGTTCATCATCCTGCACTCCGGAGGCCGGCGCATAAGACTCCGGCTGCCCCGAACCATCAGACTGGGTCTCCCGGTAATAGGCCGCGGATTCGGCCTCTCTCCTGCGCTTCTTTATAAACCAGTAGATCCCGTAGAGGATCAGTCCGATGAGGACGATGTCCATGAGTCCGATGCCGCCGCCGGCTCCGGCGCCACCCGCAAAACCGAGACTCCTGAAGAGCATCCCGCCGATCATTCCGCCGATGATGCCGCCGCCCAGGCTTCTCAAAAAACTACCCTGGGGCATGGGCTGGCTCAAGGGCGGTCTCGCGGGCTGGCTGTATTGCCCGGACTTTGAAGGCTGTGACGGTGACGGCGTGGCTGTTCTCGGCGCCGAATAGGTCCTGGAGCCCCTGCTTCCGAAGGACCTGCTGCCGCCCACCCTCGCGAAAGCGTCGATCTCCAGAACAAATACAGATAAAAAGAAAAAGGTAAAAAGGATCAGTCCTCTTTTTGCCCACTGGTGTTCAAACATATTTTTCCTCCTCGCGGTTCGAATTGGGGGTATTCTTAATATATATATCGCCCGTCACTGTCAACCGATTTCTGTCAGGCTGCTATTGCTGGAATCTCCTTGGAAACGGCGGGTAGGGGAGGCTTCAGCCTCCCGGGACTGTCATGAGCCCTTCGGCAAGCCTCAGGACAAGCCTTGGCGAATGGGCGCCTGAAGGCGCCCCTACCCAGATTTCTGTCAGCGGAACCGGAAAAGAATTGAGAAAAAACTCGCTATGGAATGGAGACTTTGTTATAGGGTGTGAACATTTAATCACGCAGGAGAAGGAGATACAGATGGGACAAAGACGAAGAATGCTGAAAGCCCTTTTTGTTCTGGCGCTGATGTACCCTCTTCTTCTGCCGACCGGATGCTCTGAGACCGAACGATCCTACAAAGTTCTCAAAGGCCACGACTTCGCCGTCTGGTCGGTTCGTTTCAGCCCCGATGGAAAACTATTCGCCTCCGGGAGCATGGACGATACGGTCATCATCCGGGATGCTTCGACCTTGCAGATATTGAGAACGCTGAAAGGGCACGACAACCAGGTCATTTCCATCGGCTTCAGTCCAAATTCCAAACTCCTCGCGTCCTGCGGAAAGGACAGGAAAGTGATCATCTGGGACGTTGCCTCGGGCACCCCCCTGAAAACTCTTGAGGGACACACGGACGACGTGTACACCGTATCCTTCAGCTCCGACGGCAGGGCGCTCGCTTCATCCGGCAGCGACAGAAAGATTATCCTCTGGGATGTGAAAACAGGCCGGGAGCTCAGGGTCCTGTCGGGACATAAAGGGTCGGTGAATACCCTGTCCTTCAGTCCCCGGGGGAAACTCCTCGCCTCGGGAAGCGACGATGACACCATCATCCTGTGGAACACGGAAGCGGGAAGTCCTGTCAGAATTCTGAAGGGGCATGAAAGCTGGGTCAAGTCGCTCGCCTTCTCGGCCGACGGAAAAAGGCTCGTCTCCGGCGGAATGGATCAGCTGATTTTCCTCTGGGACGTGTCGACAGGGGAACCCCTTCTCAAACGACACGGACACTCGAGCGTGGTCTTCGGCATCTGCTTCAGTCCGGACGGAAGGCTTTTCGCCTCGGCAAGCGGGGATCAGTCGGTCATGCTATGGGATGCCGTTGCGGGAACCCCTCTGAAATCGATAAAAGTCCCTTACGGATTCGTCTTGTCCGTGTCCATCAGCCCCGACGGCAAAACACTTGCCGCCGGCTGCCAGGAACGATTCGTCCTGATCTTCGACATTGAAAAAGAAATCGGAAAACGAGGGTCCGTTCCTTCGGGAGGCTGAAGCCTCCCCTACCCATGAAGTTCTAAATTATCGGGTAGGGGCGCCTTCAGGCGCCCGGGGAGGCTGAAGCCCCCCTACCCAAATTGCATAAGAGGCGGAAGCTTCCCCGACCACAGGAAAGAACGAAAATGCGGGAACAACTGATCAAGAGGTACTATGCCCTCCTGGAAAAAGGGCTTCACCCTCTCGTGAAATCGGGCGTATCTCCCAACGCGATTTCCTTTCTTGCCCTGGTCGTCTCTCTCTCCGCGGGCGTCTGTTACGGGTACGGCAGAATCTTTCCGGGAGGTCTGCTGCTTCTTCTCGCCGGTTTCATGGACACCGTGGACGGCTCAGTCGCGCGTCTCACGGGACGGTCAGACCGTTTCGGGGCCCTTCTGGACTCCACGCTCGACCGCTATGCCGAATTCTTCGTTTTTTTCGGTCTCCTTTTCCATTTCAGGCACGGCTGGATGTCTGTCGTCGTTATTTTCGCCCTCATGGGATCCGTCATGGTGAGCTACATCAAGGCGCGGGCGCAATCTCTCGGTACGGTCCGAACCGTGGGGCTCATGCAGCGGCCGGAACGTCTCGCCCTTCTCATTGCCGGATCGCTGATCAACGGACCCGTGGAAACCTTTATCCCCTGTTACCCCGATGCCGCCTTTTCAGCTTCTCTCATCCTGCTTGCCCTCCTCTCCAACTGGACGGCCGTGCATCGTCTCATCGAGGGTAGAAAAGACCTGGCGTACTTTCCTGTTGACAAGGAATAAAAGAATAAGGGGTCAAGGGATCGAGGCCCTTCGACAGGCTCAGGGTGACATTTTTAAAATCTCAGAGTGACAAAGAAATGCATTAATGATAGAATTAATAATTATCTTGAACCCTTGAACCCTTGAACCCTTGAACCCTTGAACCCTTTCTTCTTTAGAGAGCGCCATGGATAAGAAATCACCCAACACCGAAGACCGGCGAAGCAGCGAGAGGCAGCCTTCCTCCGACAGCCTCGCGAATGAAAGCCGGGTCTTATACAGCCTCCTCCAGGGATCGCCTATTCCCACCTTTGTGATCGACAGCGACCACCGGGTCATCTGCTGGAACAGGGCGCTCGAAGAGCTGAGCGGAATTCCCGCCGAAGACGTGTTCGGGACGAGGCAGCAATGGAGGGCCTTTTACACCACCAAGAGGCCCTGCATGGCGGACCTCCTGGTGGCGGAAGCCTTTGACGGCATTGAACGGTGGTACACGGGGAAATACCAAAAATCCCATCTCGTCGAAGAGGCCTACGAGGCCACGGACTTCTTCCCCGACCTGGGAGAAAAAGGCCGGTGGCTCCGCTTCACCGCCGCGGCGGTGCGGGACGCCGACGGAACGCTCGTTGGCGCCGTCGAAACGCTGGAAGATATCACGGAACGAAGGAACGCCGAAGAAGCGCTCATCGAAAGCGAGAGCAAGCTCAAGAGCGTGATCCAGGGATTTCCCATCTCCGCGTTTCTCATCGGCCGGGATCACGAGGTCGTTCAATGGAATCGTGCCCTCGAGGAATTGAGCGGCATTCCGGAGCGGGAGGTGATCGGCACCAGGGATCACTGGAGGGCTTTTTACAAAAAGAAAAGACCCTGCATGGCGGACCTCCTGGTGGATCGAGCTCTGGATAAAATCAGCCACTGGTATACCGGCAAAGCCAGCAAGTCGCCGCTGATAGAGGAGGCTTACGAAGCCACGGACTTCTTCCCCGACCTGGGAAACTCAGGACGGTGGCTTCGCTTCACCGCAGCGGCCGTTCGAAGTTCCCAGGGTTCCCTGATCGGCGCCATCGAGACCCTGGAAGACATCACGGAAAACAAGAAAGCCGAGCAGGATCTGCGCAAGGCCCACGATGGACTCGAAATCCGCGTGAGGGAAAGGACGAAAGAACTCATCGAATCCACCCGGGCGCTCAAGGCGGAAGTCGTTGAGCGGCGCCAGACGGAGCAGAAGCTCAAGAAACGCGAAAGGGAACTGAAAGTCAAATCGGATAACCTCGAAGAAGTGAACACGGCGCTCAAGGTCTTATTGAAGCAGCGGGAAGAGGACAAAAGGGAGCTGGAAGAAAAAATCCTGGCAAACGTCAAGGAGATTCTTCTGCCCTATGTCGATAAACTGAAGCGGACGAAACTCGACGAGCATCAGCTCGCGAATCTGAACGTGATCGAAACCAACCTGAACAATATCATTTCACCCTTCATCAGAAGCCTCACCGCGAAGTACCTGGATCTGACACCCAGGGAGGTTCAGGTGGCCACCCTGGTCAAGGAAGGAAAAACAACCAAGGAGATCGCCGAACTCCTCCATTCATCCACGGCCGCCGTCGATTTTCATAGAAACAACATCCGCGTCAAACTGGGTTTGAAAAACAAGAAAGCAAACCTTCGGACCCATCTCATGTCCTATTTATAGTATGAGGTATAACCTCCTATTTACCTAAGATTCTCTCCTTATTGCCTTTTGGAATCAGATCGCTCATAGTATAGCCAAACCAATGAATTAGAAAAAAAGGTCCCCGCAGCTCTCCTCGGCAAACCTAAGAACAATATGAGGTGGCGGGGCACAGTCAAAGCGGCAGATCCTTTCATAGAGGTCGGGTATTCAGGAGGTGTTCAGGTTTCGAAGGCTGGATATGAAAAGAAAGGAGGTCCATCATGAGAGTGCACGCAACCAAACTGATCGATCTGATCGAACGGAGTCCAAACGAGATCGCGAAGCAGTGGTGCCGGGATGTCAAGAAAAATGTTCGGACCCCATCGTTTCATGGCCTTTCAGACGATGACCTCACGCCCATTGCGATCGAGTTCTACAGCAAGTTCCGCGAGATGTTTTTCGCCGAACATCCCATTGACACGGCCAGGAAAATCTTCGGAAAATACGCCGAAGACCGTTACCGGCAGGAGATCCCTCTCCAGGAGGCCATTTACGCGCTCGTCCTCATGAGACGGCACATCTGGCTCTACGCCGAATTCCAGGCCATCTTCGTCTCCGCCGTGGAACAGCAGCAGGCGGCCGAGAGCCTCAACCGGACCATTCTCATGTTCGACTACGCCATTTACGTCATCACGGAAAAGTACCAGTCCCTGCTCAAGGGAGAGGTGGAGAAGAAACTGGGCGGGATGAAGATGATCATTGACAGGCCCGTTGAGACCTACCAGTACCTGGTCGTCGGCGCCCTTGTCCTTGCGACCGTCTTCCTGACGTACTTTTCCCATGCCGTGATGAAAACCGGGGTTATCTTCACGCATCTTTTCTATATCCCCATCGTACTGGCGAGCGTCTGGTTCCGTACCAGGGGAGTCCTTGTGGCGGTTCTTCTCGCGGTTCTGGTGCTTTTCAGCCATTTCATGTTTCTCCGGGACGTCCCGTTATGGGATAATCTGATCCGGGCCGGTATGTTCATGTTCATCTCCATCACCGTCGCCCGGCTGACAGAGGGCCTGGTCAAGGCGGGTGCCATTTTCAAGACGCTGGAGTAGCGGATCCGGCAAAAGGATCTGAATGACGTGCATCGACTTAGTCCACATGCAAAGGAGAGAATACCGTGAACGGTGAAAGCAACGAGGGAGTCATCGTTTCCATCAGGGGCAGCGTCATCGACGCCCGTTTCCCTTCCGGAAAAGCCCCGGCCATCCGCAACGTCCTTCGAACCGGCGAAAACGGGAATGTCCGGATCGAGGTGATGGCCCAGCTCAATTCAGAGGTAGTGCGGGGGATTTCCCTGACCCCGACCCAGGGGCTGTCGAGAGGCTCGGTGGTCGTCGACACGGGCGGCCCATTCATGGTGCCCGTGGGTAAAGAGCTTCTCGGCAGGGTGTTCAACGTCTTCGGGGAAACCATCGATAACGAGCCTGAAGCCGGGGTGCACGCGCACAGACCCATTCACGGCACGCCGATTCCCATCACCCAGCAATCCACGGTCTCCGAAATTTTCGAAACGGGGATCAAGGCAGTCGATGTTCTCTGCCCCCTGGAAAGAGGCGGCAAGGCGGGATTGTTCGGCGGGGCCGGTGTGGGCAAGACCGTTCTCCTCATGGAGATGATTCACAACATGGTTGGACAGCACGAGGGCATCAGCATCTTCTGCGGCATCGGGGAGCGGTGCCGTGAAGGCGAGGAACTGTACCGGGAAATGAAAGACGCCGGTGTTCTCGGCAATACGGTCATGGTCTTCGGCCAGATGAACGAGCCCCCGGGCGCCCGGTTCAGGGTCGGCCACACGGGCCTGACCATGGCCGAGTACTTCCGCGATGACGAGCGGCAGGACGTGCTTCTTCTGATTGACAACATTTTCCGTTTTATCCAGGCGGGAATGGAGGTCTCGGGACTCATGGGGCTTCTTCCATCCCGGCTCGGTTACCAGCCCACATTGGCCTCGGAACTGGCGGAGCTTGAGGAGCGGATCTGCAATACCACCACGGGCGCCATCACGTCCATTCAGGCCGTTTATGTCCCCGCAGACGACTTCACCGATCCTTCCGCCTCCCACACCTTCAGTCACCTGACGGCCACGATCGTGCTGTCCCGCAAGCGGGCGGGAGAAGGGTTCTACCCGGCCATCGATCTCCTCCAGTCCAACTCGAAGATGCTCATGCCCACCATCGCCGGGGAAAGGCACTACCGCGTTGCCCAGGAAATCCGGAAAAATCTGACCATCTACGAGGAGCTGAAGGACATCATTGCCATGCTGGGGATCAACGAACTCTCGCGGGAGGACCAGCGTACGGTTCACAGGGCCCGCCGTCTGGAGCGCTTCTTCACGCAGCCCTTTCATGTGACGGAACAGTTCATCGGGAAAGCGGGGAAGACGGTCTCTCTCGAAGAGGTGCTCAGCGGATGCGAACGGATCCTCAACGACGAGTTCGCCGATTACCCGGAAAGCGCGCTTTACATGATCGGCAACATTGATGAAGCCGTCAAGGAAAAGGAAGAGAACGATGAATCTTAAAATCCTGCTGCCGGCCGAAATCTTTCTCTCCGAAGAGGTGACAAAAGTCGTCGCCGAGGCGGAGAACGGATTCTTCTGTCTGCTGCCCCAGCACGTTGATTTCACCGCCGCGCTGGTGCCGGGTGTTTTTTCCTTCACCGCCCGTGACGGGGAAACCCACCTGGCCATCGACGGCGGCACCCTCGTCAAACGCGGTTCCGAAGTCCTGGTCTCCACGCGCAATGCCGTGAAGGGCCCCGAGCTTGGAGACATCCAGGACGTGGTGATCAAACAGTTTGAAGAGATCGATGAGCGGGAAAAGAAAGCCCGTTCCGCCGCGGCGAAGCTTGAAGTGGATCTTCTCCGCCGCTTTATGGAGCTGAAAGAACATGGGCGATGAGAAACTGACACCAAAGGAAAGGCGCCTCAAGATCGCCGAAGCTTTCACCCGGAAAATCGGAACGAAAGAGACGAGACGGATCAAGGGCAAAACACAGAAGGACGACGGGCTCTGGTTCGGACTCGGCGTCTTCGGAATCATCGGCTGGTCCGTGGTGATACCGACGCTGATCGGAACGGCCATCGGCCTCTGGATCGACAGGACCTGGCCGAGCCGTTTTTCCTGGGCTCTCATGCTGCTCATTTTCGGTGTCGGCCTGGGATGTTTCAACGCGTGGTACTGGGTGAAGAAGGCCCGGGAAAACATCATCGAAAACGACTGACAGGGGAGAAAAAATGTTTGAACCGATCCGGCTTCTCCTTCCTTTCATGACGGGAACGGCTCTCGGGGCCCTCTATTTCACGGGGCTCTGGTTCACCGTCAGGAATCTCCCCGACTCCGGACGGCCGATGGCCCTGGTCTTCTGGAGCTTTATGGCGCGCGCCTCCATCGCCGTGACGGGATTCTACGCGGTTATGAACGGCCGGTGGGAGCAGCTGGCGGCCGCGCTTCTCGGATTCCTTCTCATGAGAGAAATCCTTGTCCGCCGCCTGGGGCGAAACATCTCTTGATTTTTTAAGGAGCCGCTCATGGAAATTGTTGCCATCAACCAGATCAGCCCGGACCAGGTCATCCTCTTCCAGTGGGGATGGATCGTCATCAACGCGACACTGGTTTACACCTGGATGGTCATGGGTCTCCTGGTCGTGGGATCCATCCTGATCACGCGCGGTCTGTCGCCGGAAAGGGCCATGTCGCGCTGGCAGAATCTTATGGAGGTCATCCTGAGCAACGTCCGATCCGAAATAGGGGAGATCGCCAAGGACGGCGCCGACCATTATTTTCCCTTTATCGGAACGCTCTTCCTCTTTATTCTCTTTTCCAATATTCTCACTTTTATTCCGGGATATGTAGCCCCCACCTCGGCCCTGACCACGACGTCCGCTCTCGCCGTGATGGTCTTTTTTGCCGTCCCCATCTTCGGGATCACCAAACTGGGCGTCATCGAATACCTGAAGGAGTACTTCCGGCCCAATGTCATCTTTTTCCCCTTTCACGTCATGGGTGAGTTCTCAAGAACGCTGGCCCTGGCCGTTCGACTCTTCGGGAATCTCATGAGCCACGAGAAGGTCATCGCCATCCTCCTGGCGGTGACCCCCCTCTTCTTCCCCATTGTCATGCAGGCCCTGGGTCTTCTGATCGGGCTGATCCAGGCTTATATTTTTGCCATCCTTGCGATGGTGTACATTGCGTCCGCGTCGCAGTCCCATGAGGAAACGGAGCACAAGGGAAAGAAACATGGAAAGGAAACGCCGGAAAAATAAAAGAAACGGTTATCAGGAAAGATTCAGATGACTCTAACAAATACGAAAAGGAGGATCATACTATGGACAGCATAAGCATCATTGCAATGGCATCGATTATTACGGCAGGGCTTTGCATGGCGATCGGTTCTATCGGGCCGGCCCTGGGGCAGGGACGGGCCGTTCACAGCGCATTGAGCTCGATAGCACAGCAGCCGGACGAGAGAAACTCCCTGACCCGAACGCTCTTCGTCGGACTGGCGATGATTGAGTCCATCGCCATTTACTGCTTCGTGATTTCGATGATCCTTGTTTTCGCCAATCCCTTCTGGACCTATATCGTCAAAAAAGCTGGAGGATGATCCATGCACATCGACTGGTTCGTTTTTTTCGCCCAGATCGTCAATTTCCTGATCCTTCTCTTCCTCCTGAAGAAGTTTCTCTATGGCCGGATCATCGGCGCCATGGATGCCCGGGAAGCCAGGATCGCGGCGACCTTCGCGGAGGCTGAAAAGGCCAGGGAGGAAGCGTCCCGGTCCGTCTTGATGTGCGAGAAGAAGCTTCAGGACATCCAGGGCGCGTCCGATGAAATGATGAACAAGGCCCGGGGGGAGGCCGACGCGTACCGCAGGGAGCTCATGGATAAAGCCCGCGAAGAGGTCGATGAGATTCAGAACCGCTGGACCGAAACCCTCCGCTCGGAAAGAGAGAACTTCTTTCAGGAACTCCGGAGGCTGACGGGGACTCAGGTCTACGCCATCACCCGGCGGGTTCTGAAAGACCTCGCCGACATGGACCTTGAACAGAGAATCGTTCAGATCCTCACGGAGCGCATAGAGACCATGAACCGGGAGGAGCGGGAAAGGATCCGGACCCTGATGACGGCGGGTGAAAAGATCACCATCCAGTCCGCCTTCGACATCCCTCCCGAAGCCCGGGAGAAACTGAACGGCACCATCCGGATGAGTATTGGATCGGGCATTGAAGTAGCCTATGAGAAATCAGACGACGTCATGTCGGGCTACGAGCTGCGGATCAACGGATACAAAATCGCCTGGAGCATGAAAGACTATCTGGACACGCTGGAAGAGAAGTTCTATCACGTCCTGTACGAGGAATCGCAGGAACGAAAACAGGTTCACTGAAAAGGGGTGTACCCTATGGCAAACATCACACCGGAAAGAGGAGAGATCAAGTCGTTTCTTGAGGACACCTTCAAAACGATGGATGCCGTCCTGTCGGATCAGCACGCGGAGCTCAAGCAGCGCGAAGTCGGTATCGTCAAGTATGTCGGTTACGGCATTGTCCGCGTCGGCGGCCTCCCCCACATCAAAGCCGAGGAACTCGTCCTCTTCCCCAAAAACCTGCAGGGGCTTGTTTTCAATATCGATCCGGACGAGATCGGCGTCATTCTGCTGGGTCCCAGCGAGCACGTGCAGACAGGCACGGAGGTCCGGCGAACAGAAAGGGTTCTGGACACCCCCGTAGGAGAGGACCTGATCGGACGGGTGGTGGACGCGACGGGACACCCGCTGGACAACCTGGGTGAAATCCGGGCGGTCGAAAGACTTCCCGTTGAACGCGAGGCGCCGGCGGTCATGGCCCGCGACCCCGTGACCGTTCCCCTTCAGACGGGCATCAAGGTGATTGATGCCCTGATCCCCATCGGTCGCGGGCAGCGGGAACTGATCGTCGGTGACCGCCTGACGGGCAAGACGGCGATTGCCCTGGACACCATCATCAACCAGGCGGACAAGGATGTGATCTGCATCTACTGCGCCATCGGAAAGAAGACCTCGGACGTGGCCAAGTTTATCGCCGATCTGAAGGAACACAAGGCCATGCCTTATACTATCGTGGTGGCCGCCACGGCTGAAGATCCCCCCGGCCTGCAGTTTATTGCGCCTTATGCCGCCACGACCATGGGAGAATATTTCATGTCCAAGGGGCGGGACGTTCTCATTGTCTATGACGACCTCACTTATCACGCCCGCTCTTATCGCGAGCTGTCTCTGCTCCTGCGCCGCCCTCCCGGACGCGAAGCCTTTCCCGGAGATATCTTCTACATTCACTCCCGGCTCCTGGAGCGTTCGACCCATCTGAGGAAAGAGCATGGGGGCGGATCGCTGACGGCGCTCCCCATCGTCGAGACGGAGGCTCAGGACATCTCCTCCTACATTCCGACCAATCTCATTTCCATCACGGACGGGCAGATCTACCTGTCGCCCCGCCTCTTTCAAAAGGGGATTCTGCCGGCGGTGGATGTGGGCAAGTCGGTCTCCCGCGTCGGCGGCAAGGCGCAGCTGCCGGCCTATCGTGCCGTTGCAGGCGATCTTCGCATCGCCTATTCCCAGTTCGAGGAACTGGAGACTTTCTCACGCTTCGGGACCCGTCTGGACGAAGCCACACGAAGGGTCCTCGAAAGAGGGTGGCGGGTCAGGGAGATTCTCAAGCAGCTTCAGTACAAACCCATCCGCGTCGCGGACCAGATCGCTGCGCTGATGGCCGTCACAACGGGAGTCATGGACGACATTCCGATCGAAAAGGTGGCCGAAGTGGAATCAGCCTTGAGAAAAACCCTTGCGGAACATCATCTCGATCTCAGCAACCGCATTGAATCGGGCGACAAGCTCAGCGTTTCCGACAGGGATAATCTCTGCGCCGGCGCAAAAGAGGCCGTCCGAAATATACAGGGAGGCTGAATGTGCTGACAACCGAATTTCTCAAGAGAAGGATTCAAAGCGCCCAGGATCTTCTCGGTGTCGTAAAGACAATGAAAGCCCTGGCAGCCGTCAGTATCCGGCAATATCAGCGCGCCGTCGAATCGCTCGGGGAATACAACCGGACCGTCGAGATGGGCCTCCAGATTGTTCTGAGGCAGAGCGCCGAGACGATGGCGCAGACGAGATCGAAAACCACGCGGCTCGGGGCCATCGTCTTCGGTACCGACCAGGGACTCTGCGGACAGATGAACAACATCATCGTATCTCACGCCATGGAGGAAATGAATAAAACAGGGATCCGCAAGGAGAACCGGATCATCATCGCCGTGGGAATACGAACGGCGGACCTTCTGGAAGATTCGGGACAACCCGTCTTTGAAATCCTGACGACGCCCGGATCGACCGCCGGAATCACGCCCATGGTTCAGGATATCACCATGCTCCTGGAAGACTGGCGATTCAAGCGGCAGGTGGAACACATGCACCTTTTCTACAATGAATACATCTCGGGCGCCACCTACCGGCCGAAGACGCTTCGCATCCTGCCCGTGGAAGAAGCCTGGCTCAAGGATCTGAAACAGCGGAAATGGGAATCCCGGACGCTCCCGCTCTTCACGATGGATTGGGAAAATTTGTTTCGCGCCATGATCCGGGAATATCTCTTCGTCTCCATCTACCGGGCTTTCGCCAATTCTCTGGCCAGTGAAAACGCGAGCCGGCTGGCGGCCATGCAGAGCGCGGAAAAGAATATAGAAGAACGTCTCGAGGAGCTTTTCATGCAGTTTCACCGTCAGCGTCAGATGGTGATCACGGAAGAAATCCTCGATATCGTCTCGGGGTTTGAGGCGCTTGGGGGAGCCAAGGAAGCGATTCAGTGAGAAGGGAAATGATCCAGGGGACCCACGAGAGAGAAAGGAGGACCGTCCATGTCAGATAAACGTGTATGCTCCATATGCGCCTGGCGCCAGCATTGCCAGAAGAGGTTCATCGTATCCACAGACGCGCTTTTCAATGTCAACTGTCCGGATTATTCGAGAGACGTGACGATCAGGGACAGCGAGGTGGATAACAAGGTTGTGGAATACCAGCTCGAGCGATGGCGGATGGTCAAGAAACCCAAGCTGGATTTCACCGTCACCATCTCACGGCAGACCGGCGCGGGGGGAAGCGAGATCGCCAGGCGTCTCGCCGACGAGTTCAAGATGGATCTCATGGGAAGCCAGATTATCCAGCACGTGGCCGAGAGTACCCGGATGAGCACCAAGGTCGTGGAGACGCTCGATGAGAAAGCCGTCACCCAGATGGATTCCATGGTGGCTTCCCTGTTCGCGAATCGCCATCTCTCGCCGGACGTCTATTTCCGCCACCTGACCCGCGTCATCGCGACGATCGGTGAACACGGGAACGCCATCGTCGTTGGACGGGGGGCCAATTTCATCCTTCCGAAAGAGAGAACCTTCCGGGTTCGCTTCGTCGCCCCCCTCGAATTCCGGATTCAGCATTTCATGAAGACTCGCGACATGTCACGGGCGGATTCACAGAAGTACATCGAGAAAAAAGAAACCGGGCGGGCGGGGTTCATCAAGAAATACTTCAAGGTCGACGCGTCCGATCCAAGCCATTATGACATGGTGATCAACACGGAAAAGCTCGGAATCGAAGGAGCCGTCATGGCCGTTTCAGGAGCCCTTCAATACCGGATCAGGTCCCGCGCGGAGGAGACCAAGACCGCATCTTCCAAGACATGACGGCCCTGTATTTCTGATTTGACAAAAGGCCCCTGAATAAAGTATCCTTGACCATACGTTCATCCAAAACGGCCCTCTTCCCTTCGGGGAGAGGGGCTGTTTTTTTTTATTCACAAGGCGAATCAACGGACCGGAGAAGAATCGATGGATAAAATACCAATTACCCGACCGGGATACGAGAAGCTCAAAAAAGATCTCGAGTACATGAAGAGGGTGGCGGTGCCGGAAAACATCCGGGCCATTGAAGAAGCCCGGGGTCACGGCGACATCTCGGAAAACGCGGAATACGCTGCCGCGAAAGAACGGCAGTCCTTTATCCAGGGGAAAATTCAGGAACTGGAGAACAATCTCGCCAGTTCGAAAGTGATCGACCTGGAGAACCTCACAGACGAAAGAATCGTCTTCGGCTCCATCGTCACGATCGTGGATGCGGAAACAGAGGAAAGAACCACCTACCAGCTCGTCGGGCCTTTTGAATCGGATATTCAGCAGAACAAGATCTCCGTCACCTCCCCCATCGGCAAGGGCCTCATCGGGAAAGAGGTGGGTGACGAAGTGCGCGTGAAAACACCCCGCGGCATGAGAATTCTGGAAATCGCCGACATCCGGGTCGACCATGGAAAGCAGCGAGAGTAACGGCTCAGGTTCTCCGGTCAGGCTGTTGAAAAACGCCCATCTGCGGCGTTGCGCTGCGTCCCTTCCTTCGACAGGACAGGCTCAGGACAAGCTTACAAATTGTCATGGTGAGCTTGTCGAACCATGTGCGCCTTGCATCTAAACATTTTTGAACAGCCTGATGAGAAGTGTGTTTTTCAACACACTTCTAGTATCGTGTCTCAAAAATAAGTTGTCATATCGACCCCTTCGATTCACTCAGGGTAAACTCCAGGAGATATCTTGTACCTCAATTATTGTCATTCCGAACGGATGTGAGGAATCTTAAAGATCCCTCCCTGCGGTCGGGACAAGGATTTCTCGCTGCGCTCGAAATGACACTTATTAAATGAATTTACGAGACACGACACTAGTCCCCGTCCATCTTGATGTCCCCGAGTTCAACGATTTCATAACGCCCGAGGCGATTGTAGAGATCGATCGCTTCCTTCGCCCGGCCGCTGACTGTTCCCGAAGCTACGACCGCATAAGGGTGTTCGGGCGCATAGGCCTCGATGGCCTTGGATTCGGGCCGCAGCGTTTCCTTCGGTTCGTATCCTTCCAGGTGAAGGCCTTCCGGCAGATTCCCGAAGATATTCTTCAACTCTTCCCCGAGCGGCCGAGAATAGGTCCGGTAGCGAAATTCAAAACGGGCTTCCCCTATTTTTCTCACCCTGACAATTCGGATCGGCGCCTCGTTCTGTCTTTTCTCGAGGGCTTCCTTCAGCAATTCGTGAATCCCCGCGCCCACGATCAGATGAACGTGATCCTCCTCCAGGCGAACAAAGCGAAGGAGCCGGACAAAGACGTCCCCCCGAGCGCGGTCGGTCTCCTCGAAGATCACCTCTCCCGAGATGCCCCGCCCCTCCATAAACCCGAGCACAAATCCCTTGATAAAGTCAAAAGGACCATCCAGTACGACTTCAACATATTCCTCAATCATGGAATCCCCCTTTAGTGTTCATTTCTGTTATCCTCCATTCCCGCGGCGCGTTTTGTTCCTCCCGTTCCTTTAGAAAAAAACGTAAGTGATCAGAATAAAAACGGGGATCAGAAAGGGAATCGAGTACTTGATCATGTACCCGAAGAAGCTGGGCATGGCGACACCGGCCTCTTCGGCAATGGATTTAACCATGAAATTGGGAGCGTTCCCGATGTACGTGTTGGCTCCCATGAAAACGGCCCCGGCGGAGATGGCCTTCAGATACCCGATAAAGACCGGATTGGCGGTGACGGCCGCCGCATTCAGGGCGCCTGGAACGGCGGCTTCCGTCAATCCGAGTTTTCCCAGGGCCATGTTGAAAAAGGTCAGATAGGTGGGAGCGTTGTCGAGAAACGAAGAGAGGCTCCCCGAGACCCAGAAATAATGGACCGGCTGATTCACCACGGCCAGGAGACCCGCCAGAGCGCCGCCGCTCCCCGCCTTGAGAATGGCGATCGCCGGAACAATGGTCATGAAAATTCCGGCGAAGAGTTTCGCCACCTCCACGATGGGAACCCAGCCGAACTCATTGTTCTCGCGGAGGGACCACGGCGTGAAGCGAAGGGAGAGAAGGCCCATGAAGACGATCATGACGTCCCTCAGCATGTTCTGATACTCCATTTCGACTCCCATCACCGTGAGGTGCCCCGCCTTCCAATACCCGCTCATGAGGACCATTCCCACGACGCCGGCGAGAAAAAGGAGGTTGTAGAGTCCCTCAACCTTCAGAGGGATTTTTTCCTCCCCCGCGTCTTTCTTCGTCAGATGAAGTTTCTCCTTTCTGTAATAAAAGGTATCCAGAAAAAAGAACACGGCGAGAACGAGACCGGCGGCCAGGAGCATGTGGGGCAGGATGGCGTGAGTCACCCAGAAAAAAGGGACGTTGTGGAGAAAGCCCAGAAAAAGAGGCGGATCGCCCAGGGGGGTCAGAGCCCCGCCGATATTGGCCACGAGAAAAATGAAGAAGCAGACGATGTGGGTTTTGCTCTGCCTGTCCTTGTTGGCCCGGATGACCGGCCGGATCATCACCATGGCCGCCCCTGTCGTCCCCACCCATGAGGCCAGGATTGTCCCCAGAAGGAGCATGATGGAATTGACCAGCGGTGTCCCTTTCAATGTCCCTGTCACCACGATTCCGCCTGAGATGGTGAAGAGGGCCCAGAGGAGGATGATGAAAGGAATGTAATCAATGAGATAGATGTGGAGGATTTGATAGAGGGCCTCGCCTCGGAACACGAAAAGAAAGGGAACGGCAAAGAGGATCGCCCAGAAGGCCGAAACCTTTCCGTAATGGTCATGCCAGAAATGGGGTGTCCAGAGAGGACAGAGCGCAATGGAAAGGAGAATGCCCGCAAAGGGGATGATCGTCCACACGGGAAGGATCGCGCCGATATTCGTTCCGACCTGTGTCGCCGAACCGGACGCATGGGCCTCCGGCGACAGGATCATGAAAAACAGGATAACCAAAAATGCGATGATACCGTTCTTTCTCATGAGACGTGACTCCCTTCAAAAAAAGAAGGCCGGGAAAGAATACCCCCCCCGGCTTCTCGTCTGCAACTTTTATTTATTTGTTTTCGGGAAAAGGATCGATCAGGCCCTTTCCACGATCTTCAGCCTGATCTCCGCCCTGTCCAGGGCATCCTTGACCCTCTCAAAGTCCGGATCTTCCTTGGACATTTTGGCCAGCTTTTCCGTGGCGATCTCTTTGGCCCGTTTCGCCCTTTCCACATCAATCATGTCGGCCTTTTCGGCTGTTTCCACGAGGATCGTCACCTTGTGGGCTGTCACCTCGGCATAACCCGTATTTATGGCGTAGTATTGTTTTTTGTTTTCTTTCGTGAAATTCAACTCTCCGAACTTCACGGAGCTCAGGAGAGACGCGTGCCCCACCAGAACCCCGAACTCGCCTTCCGTTCCCGGAATGGTCACTTCCTCTATCTTCCCGCTGAAAGCCACCTTCTCGGGCGTCACAATCTCCAGCATCAATTCATCAGCCATTTAAAATCCTCCGGTTACTCGGAAAGTCTCTTCGCTTTTTCCACGGCCTCGTCGATGCCGCCCACCATGTAGAAGGCCTGCTCCGGAAGATCGTCATGCTTGCCGTCCAGGATTTCCTTGAAGCCCCGGACAGTATCCTTCACGGACACGAATTTCCCTTCCGTACCCGTGAACTGGGCGGCCACGAAGAAGGGCTGCGAGAGGAATCTCTGAATCTTCCTGGCCCTGCCCACCGTCAGCTTGTCTTCTTCAGAGAGTTCGTCCATGCCGAGAATCGCGATGATATCCTGGAGGTCCTTGTACTTCTGAAGAATCATCTGGACGCTTCGCGCTACGGCATAGTGTTCCTCACCGAGAACGTTGGGGTCGAGGATCCTGGACGTGGAATCCAGCGGGTCCACGGCGGGATAGATTCCCAGCTCGGCGATGGGCCGGGAAAGAACGACGGTCCCGTCCAGATGGGCAAAGGTCGTGGCGGGCGCGGGGTCCGTGAGGTCGTCGGCGGGGACATAAACACACTGAACGGCGGTAATGGATCCCTTGTCCGTGGAGGTGATCCGCTCCTGAAGTTCTCCAAGGTCCGTGGCCAGGGTCGGCTGGTAACCGACCGCCGAGGGCATGCGGCCCAGAAGGGCCGAAACCTCGGAACCGGCCTGGGTGAACCGGAAAATGTTGTCGATGAAGAGAAGCACGTCCTGTCCTTCCACATCACGGAAGTATTCCGCCGCCGCGAGTCCCGTGAGGGCCACCCGCGCCCGGGCTCCCGGAGGCTCCGTCATCTGTCCATAGATGAGGGCCGCCTTGGAGATAACGCCGGACTGCTTCATCTCGAGGTAGAGGTCGTTCCCCTCTCTCGTCCTTTCTCCCACGCCGGCAAAAACCGAGATGCCGCCGTGGTGCATGGCGATATTGTGGATCATCTCCATCATGACGACGGTCTTACCGACGCCGGCGCCGCCGAACATCCCCATCTTGCCGCCTCTGGGGAAGGGAACCAGGAGATCGATCACCTTGACGCCCGTTTCCAGAACATGCACCGACGTGTCCTGTTCCGTAAAGGCGGGCGCTGACCTGTGAATGGGCATTTTCACCTTGGCGTCCACGGGTCCGAGACCGTCCACCGGTCTGCCGACCACGTTCAGGATCCTTCCCAGGCCTGCATGGCCCACGGGGACCATGATCGGCGCGCCGGTATTCTTGACCTGCATCCCCCTTACCAACCCATCGGTGACGTCCATGGCGATGCATCTCACTGTATTTCCACCCAGGTGCTGTGCCACCTCGATGATCAAATTGTCCTCTTCGTCGTTGATCGTCGGGTTGGATATCGTCAGAGCATCCAGAATGTGAGGAAGATTCCCGTCTTCAAACATGACGTCTATGACCGGCCCGATGACCTGCACGATTTTTCCTGCGTTCATATTTCCTTCTCCTTAATTGATAGAGTTTTTCCCATTCGAATTGGTAAGGCCTGGGGCTGCGAATATTATTTCTTCAAGGCCTCCGTGCCACCCACGATATCCATGAGTTCCTTGGTGATCGCCGCCTGACGGGCCTTGTTGTACTTCAGCGTCAGGGTCTGGACCATGTCATCGCAGTTGCTCGTGGCGTTGTCCATGGCCATCATCCTGGCGGCGTTTTCACCGGCCGATGTCTCCAGGAGTGCCCTGTAAATCAGAACCCGGATATACATGGGAAGAAGCTGATCCAGAAGGGCCTCCTCGGACGGCTCGTAGATGTATTCCAGACGCTTATCGGGATCGACATCCTCATCCGTCCCGACGGAGGGGATGGGAAGCAGTCTCACCACGAGGGGCCTCTGAACCGGCATGGAAACAAACTCACTGTAAATCAGATAAAGCTCGTCGTATTCCTCGGCGATAAAAGAGGGGATCACGTCCTCGCCAATCCTCTGCGAAAGACTCATGTCGAATTTTCCGAAAACATCCACATGCTGACTGATGATCTTGGCCCGCTTGCGGAAATAATCGCGTGCCTTTTTACCAACGGCAATGAGCGATACATCCACGCCATGGGACAGCCTGTCCCGGATGAAACGCTCCGTGGCCTTGATGATATTGGAATTATAACCACCGCAGAGTCCCCTGTCCGATGTCATGCAGATGACCCTGATCCGCTTGGGATCCCTCACAGCCAGGAGGGGATGGGATTTTGGATCCACCCGCAGGGCCAGGCTCTTGAGGACATCCATGAACTTGACGGCATAGGGCCTGAAATTTTCCATCCTCATCTGGGCGCTTCTCAACTTGGAAGCGGCCACCATGTTCATCGCCCGCGTGATCTGCTTGGTTTTCTGTACCGCCGTGATCTTTCTCTTGATATCTCTTAACGCGGCCATCTATATGAATACTCCCTTGCGTTCAATTATTCCAATGGTGTAAAAGGTCCAACCGCTGTTTTGCACTTCAGTCCTGTCAGCCCGCCATGAAGACGGAATCGAACTCCGTCATGACTTCTTTCATCTTCTTTTCAAGTTCCGGGCTGATGACTTTCTTGTCGTCTATCTCCGTCATGACTTCGGGGTACTTGCCCTTCACGAATGCCAAGAGTTCCTTTTCGAATACCTTGAGCTTTACAACTTCGTATTTATCCAGGAAACCCTTCGCACCGGCGAAGAGGATGGTCACCTGCTCCCCGAGGGACATGGGCTGATACTGGGGTTGTTTCAGAACCTCCACCAGACGGATGCCTCTTTCGAGCTGGGCCTGGGTCGCCTTGTCGAGATCGCTTCCGAACTGGGCGAAGGCCGCCATTTCGCGGTACTGGGCCAGCTCCAGCTTCAGGGTTCCGGCCACCTGTTTCATGGCCTTCACCTGGGCAGCGCCGCCGACCCGCGAAACAGAGAGACCGACATTGATCGCCGGACGGATACCGGAATAGAAGAGACTGGGCTCCAGATAGACCTGGCCGTCGGTGATGGAAATAACGTTCGTGGGAATGTAGGCGGAGACGTCTCCGGCCTGGGTTTCGATGACGGGAAGCGCCGTGAGCGATCCGCCGCCCAGGTCCTGATTCACCCGCGCGGCGCGCTCGAGAAGCCTCGAGTGGTTGTAGAAAATGTCTCCGGGGAAGGCCTCGCGTCCGGGCGGCCTGCGGAGGAGAAGCGATATCTGCCTGTACGCCACGGCCTGCTTGGAGAGGTCATCGTAGATGATGAGGGCGTCCTGGCCCCGGTCGCGATAGTATTCGCCGATGCTGCATCCCGAATAGGCGGCGATGTACTGCAGGGTCGCCGGGTCGCTGGCACAGGCCGCGACCACGGTGGTATAACTCATGGCGTCATTCTTTCTCAGGGCCTCGACGACCTGGGCAACCGTGGATTTTTTCTGGCCGATGGCCACATAAATGCACTTCACGCCCGTGTCCCTCTGGCGGATGATGGCGTCGATGCAGATGGCGGTCTTTCCGATCTGGCGGTCGCCGATGATGAGTTCTCGCTGGCCCCGTCCTATGGGCGTCATGGCATCGATGGCCTTGATCCCCGTGTACATGGGCTGATTCACGGGCTGGCGCGCGATCACGCCGGGGGCCACCATTTCGATCCTCCGGAATTCCGTGGATTCGATGGGCCCCTTTCCGTCAATCGGTTTTCCCGTACCGTCAATGACCCGGCCGAGCATGGCGTCTCCCACGGGAACCTGGGCGATCCGGCCCGTCCTCTTGACGATATCCCCTTCCTTGATATGAATGTCTTCGCCGAGAATGGCCACGCCGACATTGTCCTTTTCAAGGTTCAGAACCATTCCGAGAATTCCGCCGGGAAACTCGAGAAGCTCCATGGCCATGGCGTTTTCCACACCGTATACTCTGGCGATCCCGTCACCCACGGACAGCACGGTCCCGGTTTCACTGACATCGAGTTTTTTCTCGTAATCCTTGATCTGCTTGGAAATGATCTTGCTTATTTCCTCTGCCCTGATTGTTTCCATCCTCTATATCTCCTCCCCTAAGAGTTCCCGAATTTTATTCAGCTGAGCCTTCACGCTGCCGTCATAAAGGGTGTCGCCGATCTTCACGACGATGCCGCCCAGGAGCAACGGGTCTTCCTCGATGACCATTTCCACCTGCTTTTTGGTCAGACCCTCCATGGTTTTCTTGATTTCCGCGACCAGGCCGTCGGAGAGCGGGAATGCGGTCCCGACGCTCACCCTCGCCTTGTTGAGCACCTGATCCATCAGCTGCTGGTAGGCGGTCACAATTTCTCCGAGAAAGCTGATCCTCCCCTTGTCCACCAGGAGTCTCAGAAAGTTGGCGGAGATGTCGAACACGCCGATCATCTGAAGCAGATCCCCGACAACCGCCTTTTTCTCGTCCTTATCAAAAACGGGGTTGAACAGGACTTCTCTGAGATTCGCGTTTTCCTCCACGACGGCGGAAAAGGCTTTCAGATCGTTGAAGTACTTCTCGTAGTTCTTCTCTTCCGACGCGATCTGGAAGAGCGCCTCGCTGTATCGATTTGCTATATCGCTGCTGCTCAATTCAGTTTCACCATCCTATCCAGAGAATCTTTCACCATCTTCTCGTGATCTTCTTTTTTTATGGTTTTCGACAGCATGTCTTCCGCCATCTGAACGGCGAGCTGTGATGCTTCCAGTCTCAGCTGACTGCCGGCCTTCTTGACTTCCTGATCGATCCGGGCCTGACTGTCCTCTTTCATCTTTTCAGCGGTCTTCTTCGCGCTCTCGATGAGTTTCTCCTTCTCAGCCGCCCCCTGGGCCCTGATCATCTCGGAGATTCCTTCGATTTCGCCCGTGGCTTTCTCCAGCCTTTCCGCGTACTCCTTGTATTTTTTCTCCGCCTCTTCCTTCGCTTTCACCGCTTCTTCCAGAGACGCCTGGATGCCGTCGCGCCGGCCCGCGAAGAATTCCTTTATCTTCCTCCAGGTCAGCTTGTATAGAATGAAGGCGAGAACGGCGAAATTCAGCATACGCCATGCATAATCGATCATCACGCCATGACCCTCTTCACCGCCCCCTCCGGACGCATGAACGGCCGATGCGGTCAGCACCGCAAAGAAAACCAGGAAAAAGGCATCCTTCAAAATCCGCATGAACCTGTTTCCGGCTAATCCCTTTTTCATTAAATGCTCCTTCCCAGCACCTTCTCGGCAATTTCCAGAGATATGGCCCTTGACTGGGTGTTCAGAACCAGCCGCGCTTCATCCATCTCTCCGGCCATCTTCACCTTGAAGTCCTGCATCATCTTCGCAATATCTTCCTTCGCTCCGTCGATGATTTTCTTTCCCTCTTCCGCCCCTTCCTTCTGGATATCATTCCTCTGGTTCATCGCCTCGAGCTTGGCCTGGCGGATCTTTCCCTCGTATTCGGCCGTCTTCTGCTCGATGGTCTGATGAAGGACCTTGATCTCATCTTCCGAACCCTGAAGCCGTTTTTTTCTTTCATCAAGAATTCTCAGGATCGGCTTGTAGAGAAGGACATTCAATATATAGATGAGGAGGAGAAAATTGACGATCTGAATGAAAAGCGTGGAATCAATGCTGACCATGATCTTACCCCTTTACCGTTTCCTGGCACAAAAAAACCGAGTGAAGATAACCATTCGCCCGGTTGGGATCATCCGCCGTTATTTCCAAGATATACTGAAAGACGCAGGTCGACCGTGCAAGTACATATATTTAGAGTGTTCATTACCTCTTAAAACCTTTCGAACTGCTTCGCTTAAAGCGGGCACTACTAATCATAAGTCGTCTTTAAAGTCAAGTTTTTTTTGCCCCCGCGGAAGCTTGAGAGAGGGGCCTGAAGGAGATGAGAGAAGCGTCCCGGATAGCCTCACCGGCGCCCGAAATCATCCTCAATCCGTTCGATATCGTCTTCGCCGAAATAGGTTCCCGTCTGTATCTCCAGGATCACAAAATCTCCCTTTCCCGGATTGAATATGCGATGAAGAGATCCTTGGGGGATGTCGAGCGATTGGCCCTTCGACAGGGCCATCTCCTCGCCGTTGCGGGTCACGACCGCTTCACCCTCGAGGACAAACCAGTGCTCATCCCGGAGTTGGTGCCGCTGGAGGCTCAGGCGCTTCCCCGGATAGACGGTGATCCTCTTGATCTTGTGGCTGCTCCCTTCGGCAAGAACCTGATACCAGCCCCAGGGACGATGGTCTTCCCGCGCACCCTCCTGCGTCATCGGCTGCATCCTCTCTCAGGCGATCTCCTCTTTCTCCACGGCCCGGATCAGGGGTTCGGTCTTCATCCGGCAGGTTCCCTCAAAAAACGCCCCCTCGTGCACGACAAGGGAGAAGGTCTTCAGGCTGCCGTTCAATTTCCCGGGGGAGAAGATCTCGGCCCGCTTCTTGATCTCCAGGTTCCCGTAAACGTCTCCGCTGATCAAGATGCTGTCCACAAAAATGTCCGCCTCGATGTGGGCGCCCTCCCCTATGTTCAGGGTTCCGCCGCCCGCGATTTCACCGGAGAACTTTCCGTCAATCCTCACGGAACCGGTGAAAATGAGCTTTCCTTCAAATTCCGTCCCCCTTCCCAGGAAGGCCTTTACCTCTTCGATCTTCTTCTTTCCGATCATGGTCCCCTTTCCTCCATGCTTTTTTCATTTCCTCCGTACGCCGGAATCACGGCTGGAGAATAAACCTTCTCATGCTGATGCTCATGAGAAGACCCATTCCCGCCATGAGCACCACCATCGAGGAGCCCCCGTAACTCATGAAGGGGAGCGGAATGCCCACCACGGGAAGAAAACCAACCACCATGCCGATATTGATGAGCACTTCCCAGAAAATGAGCATGGTGATGCCATAGGCCAGGAGAGTTCCCACGAGATCTCTCGATTGCTTTGCAATTCTGAGGCCCCAGACGACGAGGGCCAGGAAAAGAATCATGAGAACAAGGGATCCGATGAACCCCCATTCTTCGGCAAAAACGGAAAAGATGAAATCCGTCTGATGTTCGGGGAGAAACCGTAGCTGGCTTTGTGTTCCCTTCAGAAAGCCCTTGCCGAAAAACCCTCCTGAACCGACGGCGATAATGGATTGCAGGATGTGATAACCCGAACCGAGAGGATCGCCCTGGGGATCGATGAAGGTGAGCAGTCTCTCTTTCTGATAATCTTTCAGAAAGAACCAGCTGAAAGGCATGAGCAGGGTTCCCGCCGCTGCGGTGATGAAGATCGTTTTCCATTGGACACCGATAAAAAGAATGATCGAAACAAAGAGAATCAAAAGAATGAGAGCCGTGCCGAGATCCGGCTGTTTCAATATGAGCATAAAGGGCACCAGCACGAGGAGGAAGGGCGCCGCGAGGTCTTTGAAGCCGTATTTTCCTTCTCTCTCGTGGACCGTAAAATAACGGGTCATGACGAGAACAATCGTGAGTTTCATCAGTTCAGAAGGTTGAAACGTAAAACCGCCCAGGGCCAGCCATCGCTGCGTCCCCCGGGTGACTTCCCCGGCAAAAAACACGGCAACGAGCAGAACAATCGAAACGCCATAGACAACGTAGGCGTAACGGATGACATCGCGGTAATCCAGGCTGAAGCCTAGCCCCATGAAGACAAGGCCGATAAGAAACCAGAGCGACTGCCTGATATAGAACGAGCCCGCCTTCGCGCTGAGGACGTTGAATCCCGCGCTGTACATGTTCAACAGGCCGATGGCGCAGATGACCAGGACGATCAGAAGGAAGCTCCAGTCAAAATTGAAAAGGAGGCGTCGGTCAAACTTCACTCTTTTCCCCCTTGATCTTTTTTTGATGCGCCGCCTTGATCCTGAAGTAGGCGTCGATCACCTTTCGCGCCACCGGCGCCGCCGCCGAACCGCCGTGGCCTGCATGTTCCACCACGACCGCAACGGCAATCTCGGGATTCTGAACCGGCGCGAAACACACGAACAGTGCATGATCCCGCCACTTCCAGGGCATGCTGTACGATTTGACGCCCTCCCACCGGCCCCTCTGCCCGATGACCTGGGCCGTACCCGTCTTTCCGGCCACGTCGGCCTCGGGTCTTCTCAGCGCCCACCCCGTTCCCCCGCTCTCATTGCAGACACCCCAGAGCCCCTTCTTGATGATATCCATGCATTCCTTGCTGAGCGGAACGACAGCTCTGATCTGCAGGCCAAACTCCTGCAGGACCTGCCCGTCCAGGGCTTCAACCCTCTGGATCAGCCTGGGGACATGGACGGTCCCGCCGTTCGCGAGGGCGCAGTAGGCATTCAAGAGCTGAAGAGGGGTGACCGAGACGAACCCCTGGCCGATGGAGATGGAAATGGTTTCTCCCGGCTGCCAGGGCTGTCCCGTCCTCTTGAGTTTCCACTCTTTCGTGGGGATCAGGCCGCCTTTCTCCGAGGGGAGAGTAATCCCCGTCGGCACACCCAGGCCGAAGGCTCGGGCGTATTCGGCAAGCTTGTCCACTCCCACCAGTTTCCCCAGATTGTAGAAATAGACGTCACAGGATTGCACAATGGCACGGTGGAGATTCATCCTGCCGTGGCCCTTCTTCTGCCAGCATTTGAACTCGTGGTTTCCGAGATGAAAAGAACCGCTGCAGTTGAACGTTGTCTCGGGGGTGATAAGTCCTTCTCCCAGAGCCGCGGCGGCGGTGATGATTTTGTAAGTGGAGCCCGCCGGATACTGGCCCTGAATCGCCTTGTTCTCCATGGGACGCAGGGGATCAGAGGAAAGTTTCTTCCAGTCCTCAATAGAAATCCCCTTGTTGAACAGATTCGGATCGAAGGCCGGACTGCTCACCATGGCCCTGACAGAGCCGTCCCGGGGATCCATGGCGACCACGGAGCCCGTCTTTCCCTGCATGGCCTCCCAAGCCGCTTTTTGCAGACCGGCATCGATGGTTAGAATCACATTGTTGCCGGGAACGGGATCCACTTTTTTGAGGGTCTTTACTTTTCTTCCAATCGCGTTGACCTCGATGTACTCTCCGCCGTTTTCCCCGCGGAGATAACTGTCCAGGTATTTTTCGATTCCCGACTTGCCGACACGGTCGCCCGGCTTGAAGAGCCCCGCCTTATCGCCCCTCAGATCCTCCTGGCTCACTTCACCCACATAGCCGAGAATATGGGCTGTCATCTCGCCGCCAAGATACTTGCGCACGGGGACCACGTCCACGACGACACCCGGCAGGTTGAGAGAGTGGGTCTCCACGAGCGCAAGTTCCTGCCAGCTCACGTTCTTGGCCAGCTTGAGGGGAATGAAGGGGCGGCTTTTCTCCGAGGCCGAAATATCCCTCTTGAACTCCATGCCCCGGCTCCCGTAAACGGCTTCAAGGGCACTGACCACATCCCCTACATTTCTGACCGCCCCGGGAACGATGGAAATATCAAAGGACGGCTGATTCTCCACGATGACATCTCCCCACATGTCTTTGATAATACCCCTGATGGCCTTGCTCTCGTGAATCCGTATCCGGTTATTCTCGGACTGGTGCCTGAGCTCATTGCCCTTGATCACCTGCAGGTACCACATCCGGGCGACAAGAAAAGACATGGAAATCGTCACCACCCAGATGAGAATTCCGAAGGTGTTCCGGAATTTCGCCGAGTCGTAGCGGCTGAATTTATGGCGATTCTCTGACATCAACGACTCCCTCCAGGCGGCCGAGCAGCGTAAAGAGCAGCGGGCTGAAAAGACCCAGAGTCAGGCCCTGGACCAGAAAGATTTTGTAAATACCCGGAAAAACATCTACGCCATAAAAGACCTGGTACACGAGGGCGACAAACAGCCCCTCCGAGAAGGCGCAGAGAAAGGCAAAGGCCATGATGAAAAGATACCGTTCGGCATAGACCCTGAACGATACCGTTCTCGAAATGAAAAAAACCGCGACATAGTAAAACGTGAGAAGACCCGTGACAGAGCCGGTGATACAGTCAAGGAAGAAACCAAGAACGAAGGCGAGAATGCCTCCTTTCAGCGCGTCCATGCGGAACCCGGCATAGATGACGATGATCAGGGAAATCTCAAATCCCATCTTTCCCATGAAAAAGAGACTCAGAACCGTCGTCTGCAGGACTAGCAGAATCAGGGAGAAAAGGGGCAGAAGCAAATAAAAGATCATGGCTTTTGTTCCTTATCCGGGATCACCGTCAGGACTTCCTCCAACCGCGAGAAATGAACAGACGGCGACACGTCAATGTTCAGAAAAAGACCCGATCCCCTGCGATCCACCCTTGAAACCGTCCCCAGAATCAAGTCCTTTGAAAAGACGCCTCCCAGACCCGATGTGATGACTGTTTCTCCGACTTTGACCGCCTCCGACCGTTCGACATACTTCAGGGAACAGCCCGTGCTGCCCCCTCCCTGCAGGATACCCTGAACCCTGCTTCCCTGGACAAGGGCGCTGATGTTGCTGTTGTAATCCGTGAGCAGCAGGACTCTCGACACATTCCAGGAGGAATCCACGATCCGGCCCACGACACCCTCCGCGGAGACCACGGGAAGGCCGACGCGGAGACCGTCCGATGTCCCCTTATCGACCAGGATGGTCTTGAAGACATAAGCGTTCTCCCGGTCTATGACCCGTGCCGCGATCGCGGTTCCCGGAAGGGTTTCTTTGAGGGCAAAGAGTTCCCTGATCCTGAGCCCTTCAAGATGACGTTCCCGGTATTCGTTCAGTTCATTTGTCAATTGCGAGACCCTGGCCTTCAGCATCCTGTTCTCCTGTTCAAGACCCACGAGAAAAATGTAATGTTTCCAGACGTTCCGGACGGTGTCGATGGCGGCATTGATCGCCCGGATGGGAGGTGACGCCGCCTCAAGAACAAGTTTTTTGAAAAAACCCGTCTCGCCCGGACGATGAAAACTGACGGAAAGGATGATCAGGGAAGCAACAATAAGAATGGACGCAATGGAGATTGTCTGGTATTTTTTGGGAATAAGCATAACTTCCCCGCTATCAGCGTCATGCGCCGAAACCCCCTGTTTTTTTCAGAGGACTGGCTTCGAAAAGGGATCTTTACCCAAGAGGGGACCCGCAGGCACGCAGGCTCTAGCAGGCTGTTGAAAAACGCCCATCTGCGGCGTTGCGCTTCGCCCCTCCCTTCGACAGGCTCAGGACAGGCTTCTTGATTGTCATGGTGAGCTTGTCGAACCATGCGCGCCTTGCATCTAAACATTTTTGAACAGCCTGAAGGATAGTATGTTTTTCAACACCATCCTAAACCTGGATCGCAACCTCTTTCAGAAGATCCATTTCATCCAGAGCCATTCCGGCGCCTCTCGCGACCGTGGAAAGGGGGTCGTCGGCAACGGAAATGGGAAGTCCGGTCTCTTCCCTGAGAAGGAGATCGAGATTCCTCAGGAGTGCTCCGCCGCCCGTGAGAACGATTCCCCTGTCGACGATATCCGCCGCCAGTTCCGGAGGGCATTGTTCCAGGGCTTCTTTGATGGTATCCACAATGATGCTGATCGGCTCCGTGATGGCATCCCGAACTTCTTCCGAATCGATTTCTATGGTCTTGGGAATTCCGGATATCAGGTCACGCCCCTTGACCTCAACTGTCCGGATATCCCCGTCGGGATAGGCACAACCGATCGTCGTCTTGATCATCTCACCGGTCCTCTCACCGATCAGGAGACTGTATTTTCGCTTCATGTGCTGAACAATGGCTTCGTCCATCTTGTCGCCCGCGACGCGCACCGACCTTGAATAAACGATTCCTGAAAGGGATATGACCGCCACTTCCGTCGTGCCTCCGCCGATATCCACGACCATGGAGCTGATCGGCTCCTTGATGGGAAGCCCCGCGCCGATGGCCGCCGCCATGGGCTCCTCAAGCAGGTAGACCTCCCTCGCCCCGGCGGATTCGGCCGTTTCCTTCACGGCTCTTCTCTCGACCTGTGTGATTCCGGAGGGGACGGAGATGATGATCCTCGGCCGGACCAGGGTCCTGCGATTATGGACACGCATGATGAAATGCCGCAGCATGGCTTCCGTTATCTCGAAATCGGCGATGACCCCTTCCCGCATGGGACGGATGGCCACAATGTTCCCCGGCGTCCTTCCG
This sequence comes from Syntrophaceae bacterium UBA4054, assembly GCA_002383495.1. Classification (GTDB taxonomy): domain Bacteria; phylum Desulfobacterota; class Syntrophia; order Syntrophales; family UBA4778; genus UBA4054. The sequence continues at coordinate 42,401 of DFZO01000065.1, forward strand.
AGCATCCGTTTGGCTTCCGTGCCCACGGCCAGCACTTTCTGAACACCTCTCGAGTCCCGGTGAACGGCCACCACGGACGGCTCGCTTAATACAATGCCCTTGCCCTTCACGTAAACGAGGGTGTTGGCCGTCCCGAGGTCAATGGCTAGATCGTTGGAGAATTTTCCCAGAATAAAATCGAAGAGCACGATATCCCTCCCTTTTTCATGTTCTGACCAGGAAACAAAAGCTCAGCTTCCTGAAAGGTTCAAGTTTATACAGCATTTCCCCTGCCTAATCAACGCATTTTTTAAGTCCCCGGAATCCTTCGCGTTCAAAAAAATATTGCTTTTTCCGGGGGGATATACTACTAATGCCGGCCATTGAGACCCCGAAAGAAAAGGACGGCGGAACCTCTCTTTTTCAAACCATTTCGGGCGGCGGGGACACGGTATGCTCCAGTTCATGAGAAAACACGCCAAAAACTGGCTGATGAAGCTTCTTCTCGGGCTCATCATCATCGTCTTCATCTTCTATTTCGGCACCATGGGGGGAAAGGAAAAGGCGGGGGACGTGGCCACGGTCGGCGGCAAAGCAATTTCCTATGTCGATTTTCGCAAGGAATACGAAAATCTCATCGACCTCTACCGACGTCAATACGGCGAGAACCTGAAGGAAGAGACCCTTAAAAAGCTCAACCTCGAGCAGAAGGCGCTGGATAATCTCATCCATCAGGCCATCGTTCTTCAAAAGGCAAAGGATCTGAAGATCGAGGTCGGCCCGGAGGAAGTTCAGGCGTCCATCGCCTCCTACCCGGCCTTTCAGAGGAACGGCGTCTTTGACAATCGATTGTACCAGCAGGCCCTGCGCAGTGTCAAAATGGCGGCGGGAGATTTCGAAGATGCGCAGAGAAACGGGATCCTGACCTTGAAACTCGAGGGTCTGATGAGAGAAAGCGTGAAGGTCTCCGACCGGGAAGTCCTGGAATTTTACAGGATCCAGAACGAAAAGACAAACCTCGCCTTCCTGAAAATTCCCTGCCTGAATTATCGATCCAGGGTGAAAGCATCCGACGCGGACCTGGAAAAATTTCTGGCGGAACAGGGAGAAGCATTCCGGATTCCCGAGCGCATGCAGGTCAAATACATTTTTTTTCGCGGCGATGATTTCGCGCGCTCCATGAAAATCTCCGATGAGGATATAAAGAATTATTACAACTTCTATGGAGACTCCTTCAGGAGGAAAGACGGGAAGATGCCGGCCCGGGCGGACGTGAGAGAAAAGATCATTTCCGCGATCAGGCAAAGCAAGTCTATGGACACGGCCCAGGCGGAGGCCAAAAAGGCCCGCAATACCATTTACCAGGACGAGAACTTTGACGCCTACGCCAGGAAGAACAATCTTTCTGTTCATACGAGCGACCCTTTCACGAGAAATAATCCGCCGGCGGATCTGGCCGTCATCAAGGACCTGGATGAATACATCGGCACGCTCAAAGCCGACCAGATGAGTCCTGTCCTTTCCACGCCGAAGGGATTTATCCTCATCCAGCTCATCTCCCGGAAGAGTTCCCACATCCCAAGGCTTGCGGAGGCCAGGAGCGAGGTGGAGAGACGATACGCCGACATGGAATCACGGAGACTCTGCAGGAAAGAAGCGGAAGATATCCTGAACAGCCTGAAAAAGGGCGGCGATCTGAACCGCCTTTCACGGGAGAAGGGGCTCCGGGTGGATGAAACGGGATTTTTCGCGCAGGGCGCCAGGATACCTAAAATCGGTGAATCCAGAGAACTCGCTCAGGCGGTCTTTCAGCTTTCAGCCAAGAAACCCTATCCCGATCAGGCCTTTTCCGTCGACGGGAACTATGTAATCATCCGATTGAAGGACCGGAAACTGGAGGACAGGAATTACGAGTCCACTAAAGCCGGCATTGCGCAGTTTCTCCTGCGTTTCAAAGAAAAACTCTACTTCCAGTCCTGGATCGCGGAAACGAAAGAAGCGCTCCTGAAGGAAGGCAAAATCAAGATCTCTGAAGAGTTTGAGAAAATGTAAAAATCGGGCATCAGGCATTGGGCGTCATGCAACAGGCAGGCGCCCCCCCTCCCTTCGCGGCTTTCCTTTGAGCATCACCGATTCCGTGTCGCAGTGTTACCGTACAGTCCTAAAATTTTCTTGACTTTCTCCCGCCTCACCTCTAATCATGATTCGTATTTAAAATAGCATATCAGCCATCTAATAGCGTGCCGCCAGGCATAAGCGGGTCACCCACAGGAGAAACAGGAAATGAAGAACTTTCTGTCCAGGCATTCTGATGCGGAGGCGCGAAAGATACGTGACAAACTTGTCATTGTCGAAGCGCTGATATTCCTTCTCCCCTTCCTGGTCCTTTTGTACATTGTCTATCACGGCAGGTATTCTTTCGAGTTGTCTTACGTTGTCATGTTCAGCGTCGTCATCGTTCTCGTTCTCGCGGGCCTGATCATCGTCCGCCAGATCTTCGACAAGATAGCTTCCATCGCCGCATCCATGAAGAAAGCTACCTCCGGCGACGCAGCGCCCATGGATGTAAAAAAAGACGTTCTCGAATTGCACGACATATCCATCTCATTCAACCACCTCATCCGGAAGCTCGAAGAGAGCACGGAAGAGCTGAGCCAGAGAGCCTTTGAACTGCTCACCATCAGGGAATTGACGGACATGGCAGGAAAGAGCCTGAATTTGGACGATCTCATGGATCTTCTTCTGGCAAAGTCCATGGCCGTGACCGACGCTCAAATCGGATCGGTGCTCATAGCGGAGCCGGAATTCCGCCGTCTCCGTGTCGTCGCCGTGAGAGGCCATGAAGAATTGGAGAAAGGGTCTTATGTCCGCATGGATGATTATGTCGGCAGGCACATCCTCATTGAGGGCAAGCCCCTCCTGGTTGAAGATATCGAGAAGGATTCAAGAATTCTGAAGGCGAACCATCCCCGATATGGAGCCCCCTCCTTTTTGAGCATGCCCATCCTCACGGAAAATACCGTATCCGCTGTTCTGAATCTTGCCCATAAGAAGACCGGCAAATCCTTCACTGACCATGATGAACACGTGCTGTCCGTCATGCATGGGGAGATAGGCTTTGCCCTCGAGAATGCAGCGCTGCACTTGAAAGTGAAAGAACAGTTGACAAAAATCAAGGAAGACAATGCGCAACTGGAGAAGGAAATTGAAGAGCGCAGGAGGACGGAACTCGATTTGATCGAGAGTGAAAAGAAATACCGGCTCCTGGTTGAAAACAGCAATGATATTATTTACGCAACGGATCTCAAGGGAACCTTCATCTATGCGAACCCCGTTGCAGAGCGCGTCATTGGTTCTCCCAGATCGGAGCTGATCGGAAAGCATTTTCACTTGTTCACCGACCCCGACCATCACGAGAGAATAGACGCCTTCTACAAAAAGCAATTCAATGAAAATATACCGAATACATACTTTGAGCTCCAGATCGTTGTCCGGGGTGCGGCGACAAGGTGGATCGGGCAGAATGTCCAGCTGATCATGGATAATCAAAAGCCCGTGGGTTTTCAAGCGGTGGCCCGCGATGTGACCGAGCGGAGGCGGGCCGAGGAAGAACTTCGAAGAAGCCTCATCGGCCTCGCCGAAGCCCAGAGAATCGCGCACATGGGAAACTGGGAATGGGACACGCAAACCGGTGAAATGCGCTGGTCCGATGAAATGTTCCGGATTTGCGGATGGACGCGTGAGACATTCGACGGAAGCTATGCGGCCTTTCTTGACCTGATTCATCCCGAGGATCTAGAGACCGTAAAAGATGCTATTCACAAAACCCTGACGGAGAGTACGAAAACCGAAATCGAATACCGTCTGATCCGGCGGGACGGATCCGTCCGCGAAGTCCTTCAGCGGGCGGAACTTCTCTCCAGGGACGCGGGGAAAAGCGGGCGTCTGATGAGCACCATTCAGGACATGACCCTGCAGAATCAGGCCGAACGAGAGCTGCAAAAAGCGAAAGATGTTCTGACGCAATCCGAAAAGCTCGTTTCCATCGGCCGGCTATCGGCCGGCGTGGCCCATGAGATCCTGAATCCCGTCAACATTATTTCCATGGAATTGCAGCTGCTGCTCAAAATGGAAACGCTTTCGCACGAAGCAAAAGCAGAATTGACGGTCTGTACGGAGCAGGTCAAGCGGATTGTCGCCATTGCCGAAGGTCTCAAGCAGCTTTCCCGCATCCCGGTTCAGAAGACGATGAAGAATGACATGGGACGAGTGATCGATCATATCCTGTCGCTGTCCTCCTCTCAGCTCAGGATAGAGGGCATCGAAACAGAGGTGCACCACCCGCCCGATTTACCGGCCGTACCGATGGAAAGAGAGAAGATCGAGCAGGTGATCCTGAACCTGATTACGAATGCCATCGACGCCATGGAAGGGAAGGAGAAAAAAGTCCTGCGCATCTCAACGAGCAGGGAAAAGGCGATTGAGGGGGAGGATTTCGTGAGGGTCGTCATCGCGGACAGCGGAACGGGCATCCAGGAGAAGGATGCGTCGGTTCTGTTTGATCCCTTTTTCACCACCAAGGAGCCTGGGAAAGGAACCGGGCTGGGGCTTTTCATATCCTACGGCATCATTCATGATCACCGGGGCAGAATCTGGGCGGAGAACAATGAATGGGGAGGCGCCTCTTTTTTCATTGAGCTTCCCGCGGCCGCGGACGCCGATAGAAACTCTTCAAAAGAAAGGGGATAGGGAACATGGGAAGGATTCTGGTCGTCGATGATGAAATCAACGTGATACGGCTGCTGCAGAAGTTTCTGGTTTCGAAGGACTATGACGTCTGCACGGCCGTGGACGGCAGAACGGCCGTTGAAAAAGTGAGAGAGCTGAAACCTCAGATCGTGCTCCTGGATATTCTCATGCCGGGAATGAACGGCATGGATACGCTGAAGGAAATCAAGAAATTTGAGCCTGACACGGTGGTCATCATGGTGACGGCCGTGATCGACGAGGAGCTTGCGAAGAGTTCCATTCAGCTGGGCGCCTTTGACTATATCACCAAACCCATCAATCTCGATTATCTTGAAACATGCCTGCTGGTCAAAATGCAGCAGCTGGAAAAACAATAGCCGCGTAAGCACCCGCGGCAGGACGGGGAGAATTCCGGAAAGGGTTCCCTTGCGCTCTTCGATTATTTCAAATAACTGTGGAGCCCCGGGAGATAATTCACGCCCAGGTACGTGAACAGCATGGAGGCGAAACCGATGACGGCGATAACAGCCGTCCGCCTCCCGCGCCAGCCCCGGACCAGGCGCGCGTGAAGCATGAGCGCGTAAATGAGCCAGGTGATGAGCGACCACGTCTCCTTTGGATCCCAGCTCCAGTAAGCCCCCCAGGCGTTATGCGCCCATACGGAACCCGTGATGATCCCGAGACCGAGCAATATAAAACCCAGCACAACGCTCTGATAAATGAGTTCATCAAGGATCTCGACGGACGGGATAAATGTCACAAAGGTCTGCCTTTGCTCATCGCCCTTTTGTCCATCCTGCCTTTCCTTCAGCAGATACATGACGCTGAACCCGAAAGCCACGGTAAAACATGCGTATCCCAGGAAACAGGTCACCACGTGACTCACGAGCCAGTTGCTCTGAAGAGCGGGGATCAGGGGCTGTATGCGGCTGTTCACGTCGGGCGAAAAGGACGCGTAGGCCATGGCGATAAAGGCGGCAGGCAGGGTAAAGGCGCCTAGACTCCGGCTCCTGGTCCGCCACTCCACGATCAGGTAGAGAAGAACGACGGCCCAGGCCAGGAAAATGAGGGACTCATAAAAATTGGAAAGGGGCGCGTGCCCGATGCCCAGAAGGTAGGACTCCTTCCAGCGCAGCGCGAGCGCCAGAGTCTGCGCTGTGAGACCGGCGAGGGACAGAAACGTCGCCGTCCGGCCCCAGAATTCCCGCCCCCTCAACATTCGCAGAACATAGAACAGCGTGGCAAAGAGGTAAACAAAGGTCACTCCGCTCAGGATGAAGGTGTTCGTCATCGTCCGGAGGGCTCCTTCCCGCGGCATTCATCGATGAAACGCCGGACCTCCCGTTCCAGCCCGGGCTTGTTCCCGGAGGTCGATCCGGTCACGGCAACCCTCGTCATTCCCTCCGCTTCGTTGATCCGGACATAGATGCGCCGGTGAGCGGAAAAAAAGACCACCATGAAACCGGCCATCATGAAAAAGGCTCCCGCCGCGACGACGGGCGCGCCTGGATCGCGGGTCACCTGGAGGCCGGAATAATAGCGGACCGTCACCCCCTGAAGCTCGAAGACATAAGGGGCAAAGAGGCCCGGGTTGAATTGCGGCACCTTTTCAAAAAGTCCCGGATTCTGCGTTTCAATCTCACGGATGTTGTGAAAGGCCCAGAACTGGACGTCTCTCTTCGCCGACCGGACATGCACCTTCACGGCGGGACCCATCCCCATGAGGTCCTCTTCAACCCGCAGGACGCGGACATCCGCCTTTGCACCGGGAATTTCAAATCGGTCTCCCACACGGACTTTCTTCAAGACATCCTTTTTTCCGCCACGGACGCGTAGAGACGCCTCGCCGTCTCCCGCCGAACCGTAACCGGATTGATAAAACCGGATTCCTTCAACATCGATGGGGTGGTTCACCAGAAGCGGCCCCTGATACAGGACACGGCCTTCCTTCATGAAGGTGAGATCGGAGCGGTAGGTCTTCGGCATCCCGTTTTCATAGAAATCCATGGTGAACCGGTCCAGCCTCACAGCGAAATCCAGGTTCTTCAACTGCTTCTCGCCCTTGAGAAGAACGGCCCCTGCCGTGTCCCCCTCCGCGATGTTGACATAGCCTTTAAAGCCGAAGAGGGCTCCGGTCATCGCCCCGGCGATGATCACGAGAACGCCGAGGTGGACGGCATAAACGCCAAAATGTGAGAAGGCGCCCTTCTCCGCGGAAAAGAAAGCGACTTCCGCCATCTGTTTTTTCTGCACCCTTCCGTACCTCTTTCTCAGGAGATCCTCTACCTTCGCTGCTTCGGAAACTTTTTCATCGCGCGAAAAAAAGACCTGATCGGCAGGAAGCAGATCAAAAAAGGATCGCGGACGGTCCGGATCCGTCTTTTCACTGAAACGCCTCCAGGAGACAGGAAACCTCTCCAGGGAACAGGCGATCAGATTCAGCGAAAGGAGTCCCAGAAGGGCCAGGAACCAGAAGGAATGATAAACGTCGACTGAGGGCGGCACGAAGGTCCCGAGGGCGGCTGCGGCAGCGATCAAAATCAGGAGACTGATGGTCAGCCGGACGGACGTAAAAAAGGATTGGACGGTAACCGGTTTCTTCTTTTCCTGAGTATTCTCTTTATTCGCCAAGACGCTCACAACCCCAAAGATGATCGCTGCTCCTCCGGTGCAGGACACACGGGAGAACTATACTATAGAATTCTTCAATGGAAAAGCATTGTCCAGGTGTGATAAAAAAGGAGGCACGTAACTAACGTGAAAGAAAAAGGGCCCTGAAACTCCAGGCCCTTTTTCTTTCACGAGTTTGAGCGATTTTCTAATCCCACTTGAACATCTGATTTTTGTTGGTTCTCTGGCAGCCCCATTGATGCAGCTCCGTCCCCCTGTTCTTCAAGCCGCCGCTCCCATCCAGCGACCCTTCCATGGAGAGGCTCTCCGTCTTCAGCTCGCCGCAGGAGACGATCTCGATGATCTGGCCCGAGGCCTTGCCGGAGACGGTGATCTTCTTGTTCTTGGGCCCTGCTTTCTTGTTGAAGAAAACATCCGTGGCGAAATCGAGGGTCTTGTTCTTAATTCTCAGGTGAACCGTCGTGGAGCCGGAGGTCTTGACTGTGTTGTCCTCTCCAGTGAAGCTGATTTTAAGAGGATCGGATGAAAAGACATCCTTGAGGCTCGGCGGCCTGATGCCGGGATGTTCCAGCTGAAGTGCGTATTGCCTGATATCACCGCTGAGAGAGGACGCGATTCCTGGCGCCGCGTAGCGGACCACGTCAGCCCCCACGGAACCAATGATCTTCGTCTCCGGGGTCGTGGCGCCCAGCTTCTTTTTGAACTCACCGAGGAATCCCGAATTTTCCACATTCACCAGGGCAAAAAAGTTCACGCCCCTTTTGAGCGGGACCTCGGAAGCGCCGCTGCCAAGGACTCTTAAAAGAGCCGACCGGACTTCGCCCGCGAGATCGGAGGTACCCGCCTTGTCATCGTCCTGCGAGATGATCAGCAGGGCGCTGCTGAGAGAGAAGTCCCCCAAAACATCAGCCACGCCGCGGAGATGTTCTTTTTCCCGACCCTGGCCGTGAATCCTTTCCCGGCCGCTGTGACCGCTGTGATCTGGATGTTCCGGAGCTCCGGGATCTGCCGGATTTGAGTCAGGACATCGCTCTCGCTGAGAGCCCGGGCAGGACTTGGCGTGAGACCACCTAGAAAGGCAAACAGGACGACAAGAATGAGAGGAAGACGAGACGGGCAGAGCTTCTTCTTTTTCCGGGCCTCCTTCATGGATTCGAGATCAAATGTCGGGCATTGGATGACGTGTTTTGACGGCAAGAAAATTCATGGAAGTTGAATGGAGATTAATTGGTGGAGCTGACGAGGATCGAACTCGTGACCTCTTGAATGCCATTCAAGCGCTCTCCCAGCTGAGCTACAGCCCCACGTATTTGAAGAATAGCTGAAATTCGTGTGTCATTTAGCATAGCGCTTTCGAAAGTGTCAATACATTTTTCTTGACAATGAAAGTTGCCCGCATATATCCTCGAAGCCGTGCCGGAGTGGTGAAACTGGTAGACGCAGGGGACTCAAAATCCCCCGACCCTTGGGGTCATGTCGGTTCAATTCCGACCTCCGGCACCATGAATATCAGGGGTTCAAGGTTAGCTACACTTTGAACCCTTTATCATTTCTGGCCTACCGGGCGATCGATCCCCTGAAGCCCCGTCAATCATAGGTTTGCAACTTTAAGGGGTATGACCTTTTTCCTCTTTTTCAGCCCAGTGTAGCTAAAATGTAACCGTGACGCTTGCTCCTGACCGTATTCGTGTTTCTTCCTCGCCGCTTCCTTCAGATCCTCCGGAGAAACTATGTTGTATCGGTCAAAGACAGACCTTGTCTTGTGCCCTGAAATTAACATAGCCACCCGTTCCGGAATTCCCGCCCTTACCATATTCCTGATAGCGGTTCTCCGTAAGTCATGAAATAACTTTCCAGGGACCTCGGCGTTATCACAGGCAACCTTCCAAGCCTTACGAAATTCGAGAATCCTCTGACCTTTCCTTTGAAAGACGTAGGGACAAGAAGGCAGTCGTTTTCTATGAAGCTCCGATATCAGCTCCAATAGCTCAGGCTCCATGTAAATCGTCCTACCCTCGTCATTCTTCGTCTCTCCAGGCTCAAGCCTTACGGTACCTTGATCCAGATCAACCTGCTTCCATGTCAGAGACAGGATTTCCTCTTTCCTCCATCCCGTACAGTAAGCAAACATGGCGACAGGTTTGAGATAGCTTGGCAGATGATTCAACAACGCCAGAAAATCCTCATGCTCGAAGAATCCTTTCCGGACATTGTCTTCCTTCAGCATCGGAATATACGGCACCTGCGGTGCCTTCGGCGGTGTACAGCGTACGGCTAAATTGAACATCCTCTTAAGGGCTGAAAGTTCACGGTTAATTGTGGCATTGAACGCCCCTTCTTTCATCCTCTTCTCGATGTACAGCTTTATGCGGGATGTCGTGACCTCAGTGACTCTCAAATTCTCGAATTGATTCTTGAGATACCGGACACAATAATCAGCTTTCTTAACGGTCTTCTTGCGATTGATGCGATAGTCCACGAGGTAATCCTCAGCAATCTCATCGAATCGCACCTTGTCAAAACAAATACCTGGCAATCTTCCTTGAGCAATTTCTCCCTCACGGATCTTCAAAATCTTTTCAGCCACCTTGATCTTATCGGAGTGCGTTGACTCCTGGTACGACTTCCCGTTTCTATAATACTTCACCCAATAGTATTTGGAATTCTCTCGTCTGTAGATTGATCCCATTATTCACTCTCCTTTCCGGGAGGGTTTGTGCTTGACGAATGTGACGTCATAGCCCAGATATTCGGCAATACGCTCAAGCTTCCGGATTGAAAGGCCGCACTTATCGTTAAAAAAACGTGAGAGCTGCCCCTCATCGATTCCCAGATCCTTGCTGAGCTGGTACGCCGATACCTTCTCCCTTTTAAGAATCTTTCTCAGACGATTTCCCACCATGAGGAAGTGAATACCATGTACTTGTATATTTGTCAACCTATATCTTTTTTCAGGAATCATATCGCTTGTTCCGATCTATGTATTCATCAAGATCCTTCTTGTCGAAATAGTATTTTCTCCCCTCATCGGCACGCACGAAAGGCAGCACCCCGGACCAGACCAGCTCCCGCACGCTATATTCGGGCCGACCAAGGTAGATCGCTGCCTCCTTCAGGGTGTAGAGGCGTTTCTCCGGGCTGCGGGACAGGGGATTGTGTATCCTCCGTTCCCTCTGTAATCCTTTGTCAGTATGCGTTTGCCTGGTCATGTCACCGTTCTGTAACCGTCTTAATGCCCGTTTGAGGAGTCAAGAATTGCAGCATCTTTACCCCTGCCTCTGGAAATGGTCAGTCAACAAGTCCGCAACTTTCTTCTTGTTGATGCTCAACTACCCGAATCAACATAAATAGTATAAATTCATGATTACAAGCACTTATGGGTTTGTTGCGTGCAACTTTGTCTTTCAACGAATCGTTGTTGCATCATCCCCTATAGGGGATGCAACGATCAACAACGAGACAGTAACTTGTCAACTATAACACTCCCCAAAAACTGGACAGGGTAATAAGGTGCATGTATGGTTGCCAGGACAACAGAGGAGGACGAAAATCATGGCAAGCAGCATGCGGAAGAATCACGACTCGGCGTTCAAAGCCAAGGTCGCTTTGGAAGCCTTGAAGGGCGAAAAAACGTTGGCCCAGATTTCCAGTGAATACGGGATTCATGTCAATCAGATACGCCAGTGGCGTCAGAAGCTTCTGGAGGAATTGCCCGGTGTATTTTCCGATCGTCGTCAGAAGAAGGACAAGGAGACCGAAGAGATGACGTCGGAGCTTTACCGCCAGATCGGCCAGCTCAAGGTGGAGCTGGACTGGCTTAAAAAAAAATCCCTGCAGCTTCTGTTGAAGAAAAGCGGATGATGATCGAGCCGAAACACAAGCGGATAAGCATAAGCCATCAGTGCGATCTGATTGGGCTTCCCAGGGCTTCATACTATTATGCACCGAAGGGCGACGACCGTTATAATCAACAGATGATGAACCTGATTGACGAACAGTTTACGAAGACGCCCTTTTACGGCGTTCCCCGGATAACCGCCTGCTTGCGGCGTCAGGGTCATGAGGTCAATCCCAAGCGCATTCGCCGACTCATGCGCAGGATGGGACTGGAGGCAATTTATCCGAAGAAGAGGTTGAGCAAGGCTCATCCTGCACGTAAGAAATATCCCTATCTGCTGCGAGATGTTCTCATTGATCGGCCCGATCAGGCCTGGTGCGCCGACATCACGTATGTCCGCCTGCAGCAGGGGTTTGTTTATCTTGTGGCCATTATGGACTGGCACAGCCGCTATGTTCTGGCCTGGGATATTTCCATCACGATGGACGCAGCCTTTTGCATTCAGGCGCTGGAGCAGGCGCTCACGATTTCCAGACCCGAGATTTTCAATTCCGATCAGGGTGTCCAGTTTACCAGCGCCGACTTCACGAGCGTCCTCGAAAGGGAGGGTGTGCGCATCAGCATGGATGGGCGGGGCCGGGTGTATGACAACATTTTCGTGGAGCGCCTCTGGCGGTCGGTCAAATACGAGGAGGTTTACCTGCACCAATACCTGACGGTGGCTGACGCCCGCAGGGGCCTGGAAAGATACTTTCACTTTTACAACATGGAAAGGATTCATGAATCTCTGGGTTATCAGACCCCTCATGAAATCTATTACGAAAAACCATTAAACCAGAAACAAACAAAACAGGCGGCCTGACCATGCACCAAATACAACCCATATTTTTGTCTTGACAATGGGGAGAGGCTTA
>DFZO01000025.1 GCA_002383495.1 Syntrophaceae bacterium UBA4054
CCCATACGCTTTGGAATCGTGGAAAGATCGCCGATGCCCCGTTCGTTCCTCGGAGCGCTGGCGGGACAGGCAAAGAGCGCTGAAACAAAATTCCTCTCTGCCAGATGTCCGGCATCAAATCGCTTTGTACCTGATGAGGTTGTTGATCTGATCATAATCATTTATGTGTCGGAGTAGAACTAATAGGATATGATGTAATGAATAGGACGAATAATTATTTTCTACATCCAACTGTGGAATACTTGAAAAACATCATTAAGGGAAAGGTCGACCCCAAAATAAGAGTCGCTTTATTAGAATCAATTTATGTTTCCGTTAGTCAAATTATAGAGACATATCTAGAGAACTTTCAGAAAAACAGACCGCTGTTTCGCCAAAGATTTGAAGAAATAGAAAACGGATATCGTGGAATAACGAGAAAATTTCTCAATTGTTAAACAGCGAGGAAACTATGGAACTGATATTTGAAAAAAGCAGAACAGGTCGGACGGCGGGGAGCATCCCTTCGAGCGATGTGCCCGGGGTACCCATTGAAAGCATCATTGACAGGAGCCTGCTCCGGGAAGACGTGGATCTGCCGGAGGTGGCGGAGGTGGACCTGATCCGCCATTACACCCAGCTTTCAAAACGCAATTTCGGCGTCGATGTGGGCTTCTATCCGCTCGGTTCGTGCACCATGAAATACAACCCCAAGGTCAACGAGGACATATCACGGCTCACGGGGTTCACCGCTCTTCACCCTTACGCACCGGCAAAGTTTTCCCAGGGAAACCTCCAGCTTATGTATGAGCTCAGGAAATACCTGAGCGAGATCTTCGGAATGGTGGACTTCGCGCTCCAGCCCGCGGCGGGCGCCCACGGAGAGCTGACCGGTGTCATGGTCATCAAGAAATATTTCGAGAAAAAAGGCGAGAAGCGTGGCCAGATTCTCATCCCCGATGCCGCCCACGGCACCAACCCCGCTTCGGGAGCCCTCTGCGGATACCAGACGGTGACAGTCCGCTCGAACAGTGAAGGCGGCGTGGATATCAAGCACCTCAAAGAGCTCATGACGGACGACGTGGCGGGCCTCATGCTCACCAACCCCAATACCCTGGGTCTCTTTGAAAGAAATATCGAACGTGTCGCCCGAATCGTCCATCGCAAAGGCGGTCTCCTTTACTGCGACGGCGCCAACGCCAACGCCTTCATGGGAAAGACTCGACCCGGCGACCTGGGTTTCGACGTCATTCAGCTCAATCTCCACAAGACCTTTTCCACGCCTCATGGATGCGGCGGACCCGGAAGCGGACCGCTGGGCGTCTCAAAAAAACTCGTGAAGTTTCTCCCCATTCCGATCGTTGTCAAAAAAGGCAAACGCTACGAATGGCATTACGACTGTCCGGACACGATCGGGCGGGTCAGAAGCTTCTATGGAAATTTCAACGTCATTGTGAAGGCATACACATACATACGGTCTCTCGGGCCGGAAGGACTCAAGCGGGCCAGTGAAATCGCCGTCCTGAATGCCAACTATATAAAGGAGAAGCTGAAACCCCATTACGATCTCCCCTACGATCGGGTATGCATGCATGAATGCGTCTTCACCGGAAGGAAGCAGGTCAGGGAAAGCGGTGTTCACACCTCTGATATAGCCAAGAGGCTCCTCGACTATGGATATCACCCGCCAACCATCTATTTCCCGCTCATCGCGCCGGAGGCCATCATGATCGAGCCGAATGAAACGGAGAGCCGGGAGACCCTCGATGCCTTCTGCGACACCATGATCACCATTGCCCGGGAAGCCAGTGAAAACCCGGAGCTTGTCAAGTCCGCGCCCCTGACGACTCCCGTCCGGCGTCTCGATGAGGTCAGGGCCGCCCGGGACCCCGATGTGTGCTGGAAACCCCGGTAACTAAAGATGCGGGAAACCAGAAGAAAACCTGACTGGCTCAAGGTCAGGCTGCCCAATACCCCCGAATTCAACCGCGTCAGGACGATGCTGTCCGATCTTCGCCTCCACTCCGTTTGTCAGGAGGCGCGTTGTCCGAACATTGCTGAATGCTTCCACTCCGGAACGGCAACTTTCTTGATCCTGGGGGATATCTGCACCCGGAATTGCGGGTACTGCAATGTACGCCGCGGCACGCCGGCCCCGCTCGACGAGGAAGAACCGGGGCGAATCGTCGTCGCCGTCAAAACTCTCGGCCTCAGCTATGCCGTCATAACCTCTGTAACCCGGGACGATCTTCGCGACGGGGGGGCGGAGATATTCGCCCGCTGTATCAAGAATCTCCGTCGCGAAGTGCCCGGGTGCAAGGTGGAGGTCTTGATCCCGGATCTTCAGGGCAACTGGAATGCTCTCGATGTCATCATGGCCGGACGGCCGGATGTGATCAACCACAATATAGAGGTGGTGAAACCGCTTTTTTCTGCTCTCCGACCCATGGGCAATTATCAGATCTCACTGGAAGTTCTTAAACGTATCCGGGAATTCCCAGGGGAAACCGTGAGCAAGTCCGGTTTCATGATCGGATTCGGGGAAGGGTGGAATGATATCCTCGACCTGCTCAGGGATCTTGCCGAAGTCGGCTGCGAGAGGCTGACGATCGGACAATACCAGCAGCCGAACCGTGACCTGTGGCCGGTAAAGAAATACTACCATCCCGATGAATTCGAAACCCTAAAACAGCTCGCTTATCAAATGGGATTCAAGCATGTCGAGTCGGGACCGCTGGTCCGCAGTTCTTACCACGCGGCCCGGGCGTCAAAAAAGGAATGAGGAAACGGCTAAGGTAAAATATCCATCTGAAAACAAGAGTTAATGAAATGTCACAGGATTTCGACATGGTGGTCATCGGAGCCGGTCCCGGCGGCCATGCGGCGGCCGAGGAGGCGGCCCGGCTGGGCGCGCGCGTGGCCATCATAGAAAAGGACAAGTGGGGGGGAACCTGCACCCACCTCGGCTGCATCCCCACGAAGGCTCTTCTTGCCTGCAGCCGAAGATACGCGGAAACAGGGAAGTTGAAGCGACTTGGGATCTCCATCAACGGGACAGTCTTTGATTTCCAGGCCATGAAGCGTCACCAGGCGCAGATAGTGCGCATCTCTGCCCTTGGAACCCAGAAATCACTGGACGAGGCGGGAGTCGCGCGCCTGGAGGGGGAAGGCAGAATTCTTCATCCTGGAGACGTGGAAGTGATCGCGGCTAAGGGATCGAAGGAACGGCTGAAAGCAAAAAACGTCGTGATCGCCTGGGGATCGGAACCTTCCGCAATACCGGGAATCGAGATGTCTCACCGGATCATGAATTCCAATGGTTTCCTCGCCCTGCCGGAGCTGCCAACCAGCGTCGTCATTGTTGGAGGGGGAGCCATAGGCGTCGAGTTCGCAAATTTTCTGGCTGAACTTGGAGTGCGGGTCGCCATCGTCGAACTCCTCGACCAGATCCTTCCCTATGAGGACAAGGATGCTGCTGATTTTCTCTCCCGGGAACTAAAAAAACTTGGAATCGAGATTTATACGTCTACCCGGGTCATCTCTCTTGACGAAAAGGATGGAAAAGCGCACCTGAAGGGGGCGAGGGGAAATGAATCCATCGATCTTCGAGGTGAATGCGCCATCATCTGCACCGGAAGGAGACCCTTTCTGAACAGAGAGGAGTTGGACAGGGTCGGGATTCATTACAGCCCCAAAGGCATCTCCGTGGATAGCCGCCAGAGAACAAACCTGGAGAATGTCTTTGCTCTAGGCGATGTGACGGGAGGAATGCTCCTCGCGCACCGTGCGAGCGCCCAGGGAAGGGCGCTAACCAATTATCTTTTTGGGGACGGGACGTTCTTTTACAATGAGGATGCGGTTCCAACCGTCGTCTACACCCATCCTGGAATTGCCCGGATAGGGATGACGGAAAAACAGGCCGTCGAAAAGGGGATTGTGTTTGAAACCAGGCGAGTCGAATACGGCGCCAACATCATTGCCCGTGCGGAACTCAGAGGAAACGGTTTTGTGAAAGCCCTGTTCTCAGAGGGAAAGATCATCGGCGTCACGATAGCCGGAGACGACGCCGGCGAGCTGGTCGCTTCCATGGCCCTTGCCATCGGGAGCGGTATGGACAGGAAAGAAATGAGGAACTGGATACTGCCCCATCCGAGCCTGAGCGAACTGCTGAAATTGTGAAGGTCTTGAAAACATTCTTTATCAGAACAGGACACTCGCATAGAATCTCCGGCATCAGCCTCTTCGTTTTCGCGATCGCCATGACCGTTTTTTTCCTTTTATTTCAAAGGATCTGGGAGGCGGGGGCTGAAGAGACATTCATTCAGTACGAAACTCCCGTTTACACCTTCCGCATTGTCAATGCCTATCCCCATGATCCCGAGGCGTTCACGCAGGGGCTCATTTACCATGGCGGCTATCTCTATGAGAGTACGGGGCTTCACGGCCGATCATCCCTGAGAAAAGTCGATTTAAAAACGGGCAGGGTTCTCAATATCCGCAATCTCACCAAGAAATATTTCGGCGAGGGTATCACCCTGCATGGGAAGCGGCTCTTTCAAATAACATGGCAGTCGAAGACAGGATTTATCTATGACCCGGCGACCTTCCGCCGGATGGGACAATTCTCCTATGACGCGGAAGGCTGGGGGGTCACCTCCGACGGCACTCATCTAATCATGAGCGACGGAACGTCTACCCTGCGTTTCCTTGACACGCGCACATTTAAAGTGTCAAGAAGAATTGAAGTCAGGGACGGCGGGAGATCTGTCTCCGGCCTCAACGAACTTGAGTATGTGAAGGGCGAGATTTATGCCAACATATGGAATACAGGATATATTGCCCGGATATCGCCGGAGACGGGAAAGCTCAGGGGATGGATCAATCTCAGGGGCTTATACGGTGAGCTTGGCGTAAAACATGGGTTGGATGTGCTGAACGGCATCGCCTATGATCCGGAAAAGGACCGTCTCTTCGTGACGGGAAAATTCTGGCCAAAGCTGTTTGAGATACAGATAATAAAGATCAGCCTTTAGCCTTTAGCCCTTCGCCTCAACGCACATATATCGGATTAGAAAAAATCCAGGGCCGGTATTTCCCAAAGGCCTTTAAACAAACCTCTACGCGATAGATGCCTTCTTGAGTTAAAGAGCATTCGAGAGATTCTGCGATCATCTCCCGGAACAGTTCACCGTTCCTCATGATCTGTATTTTCCCGCGGCACGGCAGACCTATTTTCAACTGTGCCTCACTTTTCAGGAAAAATTCATCTCCCATGGATGCTTCTTTCTCCTCATCGGTGATCATAAAGGAAAAACCTTTCGCCTCACGGAAATATTCCTGGGCCACATAGGCTCTTCCTTCCTTCAAGGCTTTGAAAAGACTCTCCATATCTGTATTATAATCTTTTTTGAGAGGTTTTACCGTCAGCAGGTGGGTTCGCACAAAGCGGAATGCCTTCCGGAAGGAAAATATATCAAGGTTGAGGCCAAAAATCCTTTTGAGCGTGTTATGATTATCGAGTTCGCCGATTCCGACAACACGCGACTTCTGATTCAAGTCATCCCAGCGTTTCAGAGTCACCCGCCTGGGACCTTTGAGAAAGAGGGCTGGAAAAAGATAACCCAAGGCAGCTCCGGCATACCCCCTCAGGGACGACTGCCAGTCCGTCATGAAATCCCAAATCCCCATGCCTGCATATCCGGACACCCCCCAGTCGATCCATGGAAAAGGTTTCACGTGAAACATCTCCGTTCCCTCGTGATCGGGATGGGCAATAAAGCCAAATCCGCCCTGTTCGAGGACTTTATCTATAATCCGCTGGGGCGAACCCTCCTCATGGTCCATGTTCACTGGTTCACTAATGCCGAAAGCGAGGTAATGATTGAACTGCGCCGGGGAGATCTCCTCTCCCACGATGAGGAGCGTCCCTCCATGCCACCCTTCAAGGCCCGCATCCCGGGCCCCGAGGTTGAAATGATCTGTAAGCATCAGGAAATCAAGGCCGTTTTCCCCTGCAGCCTCCAGAATCTCGGATATGGACGAACGTCCATCAAAGGAATAATTGGAATGAAAATGAATGGCCCCTGCGTAATCATAAAGCTTCATTCTTATGGTCTTTTTTTCTATTTCCCGGTTTCTGACGCCTAATGTCTAGCACCTGATGCCCAATGCCTGGCGCCCGCCCTTTACATCAAGCTTTTCCCGCTTTCAGCGATCACCCGGTCGATCTCCTGTTTCAGTTCCGCCGGCAGACCTTCCATCTCCACATTGAGAAACCCTCTCACAATGAGAGCCGTGGCTTCGGCCTCGCTGATACCCCGTGCCATGAGGTATTCGATCTCTTCCTGGGAAATCTTTCCGACGGCCGCCTCGTGAGACATTTCCACTCCGGCGACACGCCCGTCAAGCTCCGGTATGGCGCGGATGTTGCCGCTTTCCGCAAGCATCAGGCCGTTGCACTCCAGATGCGCCCTGACACCCGGCTCGTATCCCACCAGAAGTCCCCGGGCGATGATGTTTCCTCCCGTGGAAATTGTCCTGGAAATGATCTCAGCCCTTGTACCCGCCGCTTCCAGATGAACACTCCCGCCCACGTCCATTTCCGATCCCTTCCTGGCCACCAGTATGGTATTCAATCTCGTCACGGCTCCTTCTCCCATGAGGCGGATGGCAGGGGCCATCTGAAGCGACCGGGCCGGCTTCATGCAAACATAATTGGAAAGATAGGTTCCCCCTTCTTCTACCCAGACGGCGGTTCTTGGCCTGACGGCCACCTCCTCGCCCCAGTTGTGAATCATGGTGAATGTCAGCGTGGCACCGCGCTTGATATAGAATTCCGATACTCCGATGTGGAGCGCCCTCTCCAGATGGGGCGCCGTGGTGCATCCCGTGATGATGTGAAGCTCAGCGTTTTCCTCAACAATGACGATGTTGTGAACATTCTGAGAAATGTCTTCCTCGCTCAGGTAAAGACAGGCCTGGACGGGAAAGAGCGACTTCACTCCTTTCGCGGCCCGGATGAAATATCCGTTATGAAAATCAAGCTCCGTCCTTGCCGTGTATTTATCCGCTCCCACATCCACGGCCTTCCACCAGTAATCCTTCAGGCCTTTATACTTTTTCAGTGCCTCCATCGTGGGCAGAATCTCGACCCCTTCCTCTCTCACCGAGCAATGGACGGGAGAATGATCCATCTGAATATAACTCCCCGTCCTTTTCTCTCCGGAAAGTATCATGCCCGCATCGGCCATCCCTGCCTTTTCCGCCTCCGGGATCCCGGCAAGATCCGCCTTATAGGCGTGCTTCCCCGCCTTGTGCTTGAAGCTTGAAAGATCCAGGTCGGGACCGTAGGCGGCCTTCTTTTCCGCCGCGCCGAGCGCCTTTTCTTTTATCTTTGACATCTTGCGCATTCCTCATAGCCGAGATTGCAGATGGTATTGAACATCTCCCGGGGGTTCCCGTGGCACTTCATGCCCCCGTCCAGCAGGAGGTAACCCCTGTCCGCCTCCAGGTAATTCAGGATGAGTCCCGTATGGGTGATGATCAATCCCGACTTTGTCCGCAGCCGGCGCAGGTTCTTTTGGAGAAGCTTCTTGATGACCTTGCCGATGAGGGCGATATTTTCCAGGTCGACGCCCGACTCGGGTTCATCGAGAAGAATAAGATCGGGGTTCTGTGCCATGAGCTGAAGGAGTTCCGATTTCTTGATCTCTCCGCCTGAAAGGCCGTGGTTGATTTCCCGGTCCAGAAATTCCGAAAAATTAAGGCTTTTCGCGTGGCTTTCCGTCTCACCGCCGTTGTCACGGCTCAAAAGCTCCACGAGATCTCTCGTTTTGAGCCCTCTTATCGTGGGCGGCCTCTGAAAAGACATGCCTATTCCCAAGGCGGCCCGTTCATTGATAGGGAGACGGGTGATATCGGTTCCCTTGAAGACAATGCTCCCCTTTGTAATCCGGTATCTCGAAAACCCCATGATCGCCATGAGCAGGGAGGTCTTTCCTGACCCGTTCTTTCCAAAAAGGACATGGGTCTCTCCCGTTCTGATCTCCATATTGATGTCATGGAGAACCTCATGATCCCCCACTTCTACACTCAAGTTATTGATTTCTAAAGACATTTAGAAGCTCCTGTTCAGCATTGGGCATTATGGAAAAGGCAAAGGGGAAAGATAATCATGCCCATCAGATATCTTCTTTTCACTTGAACCCTTGAATCCTCGACCCCTTGAACCCTTTCTGTATCTTCTCAACTTCTCATCTTCCCAACTTCCAGTCCTTTAAGCGGACACTCGTCGCATTGAGGCGTCTTCCTGCAGAACTGCTTTCCCGTATTCACGAACAGGGCATGGTACTGATTGAAGAGCGGCGCATGGCAGGGAAGGTGATCCATGAAGAGCGACTGAATATCGCTGTACCGGACATCCTCATCGATGAGATGATGACGGAGGAGAATGCGTCGTGTATAGGCATCCACCACAAAAACCGGTTTTTCACCCGCATAAAGAAGGATGCTGTCCGCCGTTTCCTCTCCGATCCCCTTCACGCCCAGAAGTTTTCCGCGCAGCGACCAGAGTTCCTCCTCAAACATTTTATTGAGATCACCATCGTACTCTTCAAACAGGAAAAGGATGAAGTTTTTCAATCTCTTTGTCTTGATGCGATAATATCCCGAAGGCCTGATCAGTTCCTCGAGCTTCTCCTCCCTTATCTTGAGAAGTCCTAGAGGAGAAAGCAGATTGTTTCCTTTCAGGTTTTCAATCGCCCGCTCAACATTCTTCCAGTTCGTGTTCTGGGTAAGAATGGCGCCTACAGCTATTTCAAAGGGCGTTTCTCCCGGCCACCAGTTAAGGTTCCCGAAGCAGCCGTTCAGCGTTGCGTAAATCTTTAACAAATAATCGCCGGTTCTCATGCTGAACTATAACCGAAAAAGAACAATAACGGGGCGTTCCTGTTATTATTTGCTCTGCGTCTCAACTTCTCCGAATCGCAATGTAAATCGTCACTTTTCCCCGCTTCACCAGGAGCAGAACCTTGTCACGAGCGTCTTTTTTCGACATTTCCCGCTTATAGTCCTTCAAAGATGTTATCTTCACTTTATTCACCTGAATGATAATATCCTTGGGTTTCATACCGGCCTCATCGGCGGGACTTCCTTCCCTGACTCCCGTGACGACAACCCCGGATCTTTTAGAAAGACCCAGATACTCCGCTACTTCAGGAGTGATATCCTGAACAGTCATTCCAAAATAGCCGCCCCGAGCCTGCCCCTTCTTTGCTGCCGGCTCTGTCGTGTCTTTACGTTCCGTAATAACGACAGGAAAGATGTTGACCCTGCCGTTTCGAACAACCTTTATATCCACTTTCTTTCCGATGTGAATCGTGGCGACCAATCTAAGCAAGTCATGAGCATCCTTCACTTTTCTCCCGTCAATCTCCGCGATGACATCCCCCGCCCTGATGCCTGCCCTGTCCGCGGGATCACCCTGTACGACATCGGCCACCAGGGCACCTTCTTTCCCTTTGATCTTGAGCGAATGGGCCATGTCTTCAGTAATGTCCTGAACCGAGATCCCCAGCCATCCACGGGTAACCTTGCCTCTCTTCTTCAGTTCCGGGAGCATTTCCCTCGCCATATTGACCGGAATGGCAAACCCGATCCCCTGTCCCTGCGCCACAATGGCTGTATTAATTCCCACCACTTTTCCGTCCACGGAGAAAAGAGGTCCTCCGCTGTTCCCTGGATTGATCGACGCGTCAGTCTGAATGAAATTATCATAGGGTCCGGCTCCGATCACGCGCCCCTTGGCGCTGACGATTCCAACCGTGACGGTCTGCTCAAGCCCGAAGGGGTTCCCGATGGCAATCACCCAATCGCCGACCCTCAGCCTGTCCGAGTCTCCGAACTCCACTACAGGCAGGTGATTCGCCGCTTTTATCTTGATCAGAGCAATATCGGTCTTGGCATCTTTTCCCACGACCCTGGCGTCATATTCCTTTCCGTTCGAAAGCCTGACCTTGATCTTATCGGCTTTCTCCACCACGTGGTTGTTTGTGAAGATATAACCGTCCCTGCTGATGATAAACCCCGACCCGAGGCTTCTCTGTTTGAACTGACGCTGCGGGGAATCGCCGAAGAAACGTCTGAAAAATTCTTCACCTCCGAAAAACCGGTCAAAAAAATCGTCACCGAAAGGAGACCGCTGTCCCCGGTTCCCTCCCGACTTTATGATTTTTGACGTCGAAATATTAACGACGGCCGGCTTCAATTTATCCACGAGATCCGCGAAAGAGGCTGGAGCCCCCGACGCGTCCCGGGTTGAAGCAAGCCGGTAGAATTTCGAGGGCTTCGCCGCCGCAAACGATAAATGGACGACACCTAAAAAAGAAATAACGAAAAAGCATATAAGAAAAGCAAGCCAGAACAGGAGGAAGTTTTGCTTATCCCCGCGTTTCATTTTCATTTTGATCTCCCGATATATTTATCTTCGAACCTTCAAAGAACCCGCATTACTCCAGCCCGGTTCCTGGGCCGCTGCGGCATTCTTAAACCGGCTCTTATTTATCAAATTCATGGGCATGTCAACAAATATTATAATAGATGGCGGGCAATATCAGGGCAATGATTTTCTGAAGAGAACTCCCTTCAAATAGAAAGATTGGGGTATGCTGATCATATAGGGATGATCGCGATCCTGAAAAAGATGCTCCACGACCTCCAGTCTGGAATCCGTTTCCTCCGCCGCATCCAGGGAAATACGCTTCAGGTCCTCAAGGGAGATATGATGCGAGCAGGAAAAAAAGGCGAGGTACCCTTCAGGCTTCAAAAGCCGCAATCCCGCAAGCATGAGGCGCCGATACCCCTTGAGGGCTCCTCCTCTGGAACTCTTCGTCTTCGTGAAGGAAGGCGGATCAAGGACAATCAGGTCAAAGCGCTTTCCCTTTTTGAATGCTCCGTCGAGATAGTCGAAAGCATCGGCCTTTGCCGTCGCCACGTTTTTCAATCCGTTCAGCCGGGCATTGACCGCGGCCAGATCGAGGGCGGGCGAGGACACGTCCACCAGCGTTACGGCGGCCGCGCCCCGCAGGGCCGCATGAATGCCGAACCCTCCGGTGTTGGAAAAGACATCGAGCACGCGGAACCCCTCGCCGACACAGGACGAGACGATTTCCCTGTTTCTCCGTTGATCCAGGTAGAACCCTGTTTTCTGGCTTTCCCTCATCCGGATGCAGAACCGGACTCCCTTTTCTTCAACGACAATCTCATCGGGAATTTCTCCTGAGAGAACCCCTTCCGTTGTATCCAGTCCTTCCTTCGCCCGCGACCGGGCATCCGATCGCTCGTAAATGCCCCGGGGCTGAATCACCCTTTCCAGAGCGGAGATGATCCCGCTTCTCAGGTTCTCCATGCCCGCCGTATTGATCTGAATGGAGAGATACCCGTTGTAATAGTCCACGACAAGACCGGACAGGTCGTCGGCCTCGGAATGAACGACGCGGCAGGCGTTCGTGTGACGCATCAGGCCCTGCCGGCGCTCCCAGGCCTTTGAGATCTTCTCCGTCAGAAACGCTCCGTCAATCGGTCGCTCCACGAAAGAGAGGATCCGGACGGCAATGGTGCTCTTGAGATTGATGTAACCGACTCCCAGGAAAGACCCCGACGGTGAGCACACCTTTATAAGTTCACCCCGTCTTATGTCCTGCGGACACCGTAGAATCTCATTGTCGTATACCCACGGGAAAAAGCGCGCCACTTTCTCGGAAGCCGCTTTATTGATGATCACATCTTTGATGATCTGGCCTTTCATAAAATCCGCTTTCCCCCTCACAATCGAGTTGCCATTATAGGGCAAACTCCCTGCTCCCCACAACATATATCACTAACAGGCTGTTGAAAAACGTCCATCTTCGGCGTTGCGCTGCGCCCCTTCCTTCGGCGGGCTCAGGACAGGCTTCCTGATTGTCATGGTGAGCAATGTCACAGTGAGCTTGTCGAACTGCGAACTATGCGCGCCTTGCATCTGAACATTTTTGAACAGCCTGATGAAAAGCATGTTTTTCAACAACTTTCTAAAATGGTTGCATTTTTTTTAAAATGCAGTACGCTTCTTGCAACACTTCATCGGACTCTCATTAGTTTGCGGCTACTGATTTCATCATTCCGACTTTTCTGAACAGCTTATAAAATTACGCGACCCTTTCTTTGTAGGCAACGGCATTGCAGAAAATTGACAAAACTTTTTATGTGATCCTGAAATTGAGTAATACATAGATTAATTGTAAGGGCACAAACAGACAAAGCGAAAGATCGATGATTAGAATCCAGGAACCGAATTGGGAGGTATTTTGAAAAAGCGTAAGCAAGCAAAGGACGATTTCAATCTCGTGGTAGAAAACGCTTTTGATTTTTTCAAAAAATCATTAGCTGAATTCGACAAGGAGCCTAAATACTCGGTAATCCATTTCCACGCAGCCATTGAGTTAATCATGAAAGCTCGCCTGCTTTGGGAACATTGGACACTAATAGTTATCAGACCTGAGACAGCGAACTTGAAGAGTTTTCGCTCCGGGGATTTTCAGTCAGTCAGTATCAAGGACGCGAAAATGAGACTTGAGTCAATCGTTCAAGATGGCCTAAGTCAAGCGGAATATGAATGTTTCTTGCGGCTGTCTGACCACCGCAATCGCGTGGTTCACTTTTACCATCCAGGAAATACAGGTGACAAGACCGCGTTGGAAAAGATCGTGGCAGAGCAATGTTTGGCTTGGTACCATGTAAGTCGAATTTTTGAGAGATGGAGCGATCAGTTCCAAAGCTATAAAAAAGAAATTGCGAAAATCGATAAGGCTATGCACAAGCATAGGAAATATCTAAAGGCAAAGTTTGGCGCACTTGCGGAGGACATCAAGAAACTCAAGGATCGCGGAATCACTTTCAGCGTCTGTCCTTCCTGCGGTTTTAAATCGTTTGGAGAAGACTCAGGCGACGAGCCTATTCTGGACTATGAATGTTTGGTCTGCAAAGCCAGTGAGACCGGTCTCTTAGTCGAATGCCCCGAATGCGGCGAGAAAAACACGCTTATCGGTGAACCATGGTACGAGTGCAAGAAATGCAACCACAAATTCGATGAGCAAGACGTCCAAGCGTTTCTTACAAAAGACTTCGTCTATGACAAACATGATCCTGACCGATCAATCGTAGCCCATTGTGAAGAATGTGATGGATATGAAATGGTGGTCCAAGTGAATGGCACCTGGATTTGTTCGCAATGCTTCACCAAATACAATTCAGAAGAAATAGGCCGATGTGATTGGTGCAACAGTCTTTCCACTGGGAACCTGGAGAACAGCTATTTTATGGGGTGTGTCGCATGTGAGGGCAAGTCTGGCTGGGACAGTAATAAAGATGATTAGGAGGGGCGTGAAGCCGAAAACGACCCAATCGGGTAGCCGGGGGATTTTCACCCCCAGCCCCCACACCACCCGGCATGCGGGTCCGCACCGGGCGGTTCACAGAGA
>DFZO01000064.1 GCA_002383495.1 Syntrophaceae bacterium UBA4054
ACTTGACATGGTTTATATCTCCGGCAGCATTGAAGTGAGGATTTTGAGGCGGAGATATTCTTCATCCCGTAATCCATAGGCACGACGTTGAATCACCCGGATCTTATTATTGAGGCCCTCGACAAAGCCCAGAGAGACCTTGTTCTCGGGAAGGCAGTACGCTGCGATTCCCTCCCAGTGGCGGTCGATCATTTTGGCGAATTTCTCGAAAGGCTCAAGTTTCTGTCCCTTGAGGGACGCACACCAGTTCTCGAAGAACTTCCGGGCCCAGGCAACGCTGCGATAGTCCCAGAGTTGTCCGAAGGACTCTTTGAGAAGATAGGCCGTCTGCAGCCGCTTGTTGGCTTTCAGCAGCGTCCGCAGGGCTTTCTTGCCGTCCAGGGAGAGGTTCTCCCGATGCGACAACAACGTATATCGTTGTCCCTTGATAAACTTGCGATCTTCGCCACTCAATCGGGCGTACTCGCTACGGCGCACCTTGTCCAAAGCCTCTCCGAGATGGCGCAGCGCATGGAACTTGTCGTACAAGACTGCGGCGTCGGGCACGTGCGACGCACAGGCATTGCGGAACGGCTTCCACATGTCCATGACCACCAACCGGATTTTGCGGCTTTTCTTCTCTCCCAGCCATTCAAAGAACAGATTCATGCTGGCTTCCGAACGGTCCGCGCCCCCAAACCAGATCGGGCGCTTCCGAACCAGATCGCTCACAATGATCCGGTAGGTGTGCCCCTTTCGTACGGAGAGCTCGTCGATCCCGATGACCTGCGGACCAGGCGTTCCCGCTCGCCGCAGTTGCGCTTCCATGTACTGCTTCTCCAGCGCCTTGATCGTCTTCCAGTCCAGGCGGGTCTCCCGGGCTACATCCCGGATCGTCGAAACACGGCATCGGCGCCCCACCCAGAAGGAAAAACGCTTCGTATAAAACGGACTGTCCGCCAGCCACTCCAGGCTCTCTTGCTTCACCTTTCCGCAACTCCGGCACAAAACGCGTCGGATCTCCACATCCAGCCAGACGCGACGGTCGCCACACGACAGATCCCGAACCGTCGCATCTTGCGGTCGTAAAACGTCCGGTGTGCTCGTCCGCAGGCCCCGCAAAACGTTTTTTTCCCCGGCGGCGCAGTTTGATGACCAGGGCCTTCGGGTCACCGAAAATCCCCGATACCACAGGCTCCGGCGTAAACCCCGGAAATCGATACGCGTCCCACAATCGTTTCGTTTTTCGCATGCAGAGCTCATATCATATTTTATCGGCGACCAGTAGAGTGAAAACCCTTTCAGGACAAGCGCTCACAGCTTAAAAGCGGTTTATTTTACCCACTCGGTCGGGAGAAGACCCTTTCTTCTTTGATTATTTCCTTCGCATATTGTCATTCCCGCCCTTCGAGTTTCTCAGGATAAACTCCGGCGGGAATCCATGGTTCGACAAGCTCACCATGACATCATCCCGTCATTCCTGCGAAAGCAGGAATCCAGGAAAAAAATAATTCCGGGTCGGGCCTGTCCTCGACCCGATCGGGGACACTGAATGACATTTAAATTGAACTGCGGTTTTTATTACGCCCTCCGCCCTTTGTCAATTCATAAATTTTTTCTTGCCTTTACATTTTATGCATTCATGTTATATTGCGCAAAAAAATGAAGGTGCAGACCCAAAGCAATTAAATGGCGCATTCCTCAAGAAGGCTCATCCGGATCAGGCGGTCCGGGCTGAGCCCCAATCATCCAAGGAAGTCTTCCCCGGAAAAAACCCACAAGACCCCTCACAAATTCCAGACCTCTCGCATGGAGCCGGAAGCGGAACCGGTGTTGAGAGACGTTTTTTCAAGGATCGGGAAACCCGAAGAAGCTCCCTTCACCCCGGATCGATTTCAGACCGAGGCGCTGGACGCCATCAAGCGTACGGACTGCCTGGTCATGGCGCCGACGGGGTCGGGCAAGACCTGGATCGCCGAGCAGGCGATCCGATCCTTCTTCGCGGCGGGAGGCCGCTGCTGGTATGCCTCGCCGCTCAAGGCCCTCTCGAACGCCAAATGGGTGGAGTTCGGCCTGTCCTTTGACATTGAGAACGTGGGAATCGTAACGGGAGACACCAAGGAAAACACGGATGCCCCCATTATCGTGGGAACGACAGAGATCCTGAGAAACCAGCTGTACGATGCCATGCACCGGGGCGACGATCTGAACTGCGACCTCGTCATCCTCGATGAGGCCCACTTCCTTGGCGATGAGGACCGGGGCGTCGTCTGGGAAGAGATCATGATCTACCTCCCCAAACGCATCAACCTCCTTCTTCTCTCGGCCACCATCGGAAACGGCCGCGAGATAGCGGCGTGGTTGAGCTCCATCCGGGAAAAGGAATGTGTGGTCATCGAAGAAACAAACAGGCCTGTTCCCCTCTACCCTCTTTTCCTCCACCCGTCGGGCAGGGTCATGCCCCTGCTGAACAAGAGGAGGCTTTTCGGAAAGGTCGAAGCGCTGCTGAAAAAGGAATCCCAAAAACAGGGACGCCGGAGCTATTTGCCGGCCTTCGGAGAGATCATCGACACCCTGAGGCACTTCGATCTCCTGCCTGCCATCTTCTTTCTCAAATCACGGGCCGATTGCGACACCGCGCTGAGAAGATGCCGCGGCAGATCGCAGGAATGGGAGGCCGATGGTTTCGACCGGGATCTCCTGGAACTCCTGGAGCGGCACCCTTATCTCAAGAACCACAAGCACCTCACTTATCTCCAGCTTTCAAGGGTGGCGTCCCATCACGGGGGACAGCTTCCGGCTTGGAAATTCTTCGTGGAAGCCATGATGAAAAAGGGCCATCTCGACGCCATCTTTGCCACCACCACTGTCGCGGCGGGCGTGAATTTCCCCGCACGGACCATCGTGATCTTCAACTCGGACCAGTTCAACGGCCACGAATTCCTGCCCCTCACGGCCACGGCTTTTCACCAGATGACGGGAAGATCGGGAAGGAGGGGCCTGGACAAAATCGGCTTCATGATGGCCGTCCCGGGACGGTTCATGGAGCTGGAACACGTCCAGACGCTTCTCTTCGCGAAACCGGATGATATCGAGAGCCGGATCAGGAATGATTTTTCCATGGTCCTCAATCTGCTCCTCTCCCACACGCCCGAGGACGTCCGGAAGATCTTTGAGAGATCCCTTGCCGCCCATCAGCAGGACAGGAAGAAAAAAGGTTCGACGGGAGCAAGCTCGGCCCTGTGGAAAGATTTCCGCCGGTACCTCGCCTTCCTGAAAGCGGAGGGTTTCGTCGGCGGTGAAGACCGGTTGACCGGAGACGGCCTCTGGGCATCCAGGCTGAGGCTTGACCATCCGCTCCTCATCGCCGAATGCCTGCGGAAAGACGTCTTTCCCCGGGGGGACGCGGCCCTCCTTGCCGGCATCATCGCCCCCTTTGTCTATGACGGGGATCTCGATGTGAAAATCAATCGGAAAGAAATGCCTCGAAGACTCAAATCCCTGTACGACAGGGTCATCTCCACGCTCACCCCCCTGACTGAAAGGATGCAGGAGAGCGGCTTCCAGACGGGCAGACTCCCTCTCTGGACGGCCGTACTCATGTTCCACTGGGCGCGGGGAATGCCCTGGGACAGGATCATCGACCGCATGGGAATCGCTGAGGGAGACCTCACCATGCTCATCTCGCGAACCGCCGACAACCTGAGACAGATCGCGTCCTTGAAAGACACTCACCCGGAGATGGCAACCCTGGCTTTCGACGCGAGGGACAAAATCCTGCGGGAACCCGTGGTCTTTGAGTAAGCGCCTTCCATGTCATGCTGAGCTTGTCGAAGCATGGGTCCTTCGATAAGCTCGGGACAGGCTCTGTCGAAGCATAAGCCTGTCGAGGACAGCCTGTTTTCACTTGACAGGCGGGCAGTTACAATATATAAGCAGCGTCTTTCTAAATGAGAATCATCACGGGGTCATTCCCGAACTTCATTTTGTTATAATTATGTTTTTTTCATCCCGTCCTCCGAGTGTCTCAGGATGAACTCCAGCGGGAATCCAGTATAATCACATAACGTGCGTCCCTATCGTCTAGAGGCCTAGGACACCGGCCTTTCACGCCGGCAGCCGGGGTTCGAATCCCCGTGGGGACGCCAATATTTATGGGGAGTTGGGACTTGTCCTGACTCCTTTTTTTATGCGCGGTCCTTTTGACGGTATTCTTCAAAGATTTTTAAAATGCAGGATGACTCGTGAATTTGACAAATCGAGTTTCGGTGAATTCAGGATATTTCCTTGAAAAACGCCAGTATCAAAGATCACATCATAGGAGTGAATATCGGATTATTTTACTCCGAAATTATTGTCTCGGCAAGTTGCCAAAAAACAAAATTTATGCGACACTAAAGGTGGATGGCCTTAGATACTTAATGAAGTCCGAAGCGAGGGAGATAAAAAAGAAAGGAGCTCTCATAATGTCAAAAGCTAAAAAAAAGTTTATTCACGAGAAGGCAGAAGTTCAAACCAAAGAAATCGGTGATGGGACAAGCGTACGGCAATATTCAATTGTTTTGGAGGGAGCAAAGATAGGTGTGAACTGTAAAATAAGCACACATTGTTTAATTGAAAATAAAGTCGTAGTGGGAAACAATGTAATTATAAACTGCGGCGTACAATTATGGGATGGTATCACAATCGAAGATGACGTATTTATTGGTCCCAATGTCACTTTCACTCTCGGCACATATCAGAGATTGACGGCTTATCCTGAAGGACTTGCGAAGACCATCGTCAAGCGCGGAGCTTCTATAGGGGCTAACTCAACAATACTAAGCGGCATCACAATCGGCAGCAATGCCATAATAGGTGCCGGCAGCGTGGTCACCAGAGACATCCCGGACGGCGAATTGTGGTTCGGAAATCCAGCCAGAAGTCGTGGCGAAATACCACTCGAAGCCATGATCGACATCCAGAAAAGAACAGAAGAATAAGGTTTTTTCTGATATCTTTCACGCCGGCAGCCGGGGTTCGAATCCCCGTGGGGACGCCAGAAAACAATGGGGAGTCAGGAATTATTCTGACTCCTTTTTTTATGCGCGGTGCTGCCTCCTTACAATCAGTATGAGCCGGGAAAAGTCGATGCTTTCAAACGGCGAACAGAATCTATTTTATTAACTCACAAGACTGTCCCTCTGTATACTCTCACATCAGAGAAGCGCGTTCTTGTCAAACAAACAACTCTTATTTCAAATATCCATCTTTGATCTTTTTTTTCGATCCAATTCATCTCCCCTCGGGGAATCTATAGAAACATTTTTTCTGCGCGTACAGAAATGGACCGTACACGAGACGGATCGACAGGAGGGCCGACCATGATGTTCGACAAGGAATTTATACAGAAACTGCAAGACATTCAGAAACGATACCAGGATGAACTTGAAAACATCTTGAGTCGCGTGCCGGGCACTGGAGCAGAGCGCAAAACCTTCTCAGGCCTTACTGTCAAGCCAGTCTATACACCCAAAGACATTGAGAAGACGAATTTCTTTGATGATATCTCCTTCCCCGGTCAATACCCTTACACACGGGGTGTATTTCCTGCTGGATACCTTTCCCGCGGCTTGCATATACGGCAAGTCACGGGATTCGGCACGGCTGAGGAAACAAACCAGCGATGGAAGTTCCTTCTGTCGCAGGGCGCCAATGCTCTCTCTGTCGTGCCGGACGACGGATCCGGCAATCGTGCCGACAGCGATAGTGAAAAAGTGGTTGGCCTGGTGGGCAAGGGGGGCGTTGCTCTCGATACCCTGTTCGATTACGAAACCCTTCTTGACGGAATCGACATGACGAAGTATCCCGTTCACCTGATCTCTACAAATGCTTATGCCTTAGCCTGTTATCTGGCCGTTGCCGAAAAACGCGGTATCGCCTTTGGAGAACTCCGCGGAGGCATGTCCAACTGGATAAGACCCGAGACCGAATGCCTGGATATTATCGAATACTGCGCCAGACATGTCCCTCTCTTCAACGCGGGATATCT
Organism: Syntrophaceae bacterium UBA4054; assembly: GCA_002383495.1. Taxonomy (GTDB): domain Bacteria; phylum Desulfobacterota; class Syntrophia; order Syntrophales; family UBA4778; genus UBA4054. Next base: position 6,011 of record DFZO01000064.1, read on the forward strand.
TGACATGCGAAATGTCAGAGAAGGAGGGTGCACCGCCGTTCAGGAAATAGCTTTTGGAGTGGCCACCGCCATGGCCGGATGTGACCGGCTGATTTCGAGAGGACTTCTCATTGATGATTTCCTGCATCGGATCACCTGGTTTGTAAATTCCGGTCCCGAGTTTTTTGAAGAGGTCGCCAAGTTTCGAGCGGTGCGGAGGGTCTGGGCCAGGATCTTTCGCGAACGATACCATTCAACAAATCCACTCTCATTGATGTGCAGAATGCACTGCCAGACATACGCCCCGACGCTGACCATTCAACAGCCTTTTAACAATCTGATTCGGAGCACCATATATGCTCTGGCAGCGCTTATGGGGGGCGTTCAGTCTCTCCATGTCAATTCCTTCGATGAAGCGTTAGCCCTTCCTACGGAATTTTCAGCATCCCTGTCCGTGAGAACACAACAGATCATCGACCTTGAAACCGATATTACAAAAGTGATCGATCCTCTGGCCGGATCATACTATGTCGAATGGCTGACCAACAAGCTTGAGGAAGAGGCCATCCGGCTTATCGATAACATCCAGGAGATGGGAGGCGCTTTCCAGGCATGGAACTGGATGTGCGGTGAAATCAGGTATGCAGCCATGAAAAACCAGCAGGAGTATGATGCGGGCGAGAGGCTGCTGGTGGGCGTCAATACCCTGATCGATGAAGCAGATATTCAAATGGAAGCATTGAAGGTTCTCCGGCAGCATGCCCATTTTGAAGCGATCCATGAATATGATCCGTCTTTTGTCGATAAGCAGATAAAGCGATTGAACAAAGTCAGACAGGAACGCGATCCGGATAAGCTGAAAAAAGCTGAGGCGGCATTGATCGAAACCATGAAATCCAAACAAAATATGATGCCCGCTCTAATGGACGCCGTGAAATCCGGCATAACCCGCGGTGAGTTTGCAAAGATCAAGGCAGATGTCTTTCAACAACCGGGAGAAGGGCCTTATGTCTGCAGTCCTCCGCATGTCCTTGCCTGACCACAGGAGGTAACGTGAAATGGAAAGGGTTTTTCGCGTTCTATTGAGCCGTGATGACTGGTATCACCAGCGAGGGTATTGGGTTATCGCAAATGCCTTAAAAAATGCCGGCATGGAAGTTGTCCTGGGTGGAATTCAAACACCGGCGGAAATTGCACGGACGGCATCAAACGAAGACGTCGATCTCATCGGCTACAGGATCATGCAGGCCGCACCGGATATGGTCATAAAAGCGCTCTTCCGGGAGATGAAGGTAAATGGAATAGAGAGCCTGCCTGTTGTCGTTGGGGGAATTATATCGGACAAGGAAGAAAAGATAATCAAAGAATTAGGCGTTAAAGTTGTCTTTCGATCTTTCGATAAATTGGAAACTATTCAGAAACAGGTCAGGACGATCGCGATAGAGTCATTCAACAGATAACGCTCTTTTTAAAATCAGGTTTCTCCGCCAGCCCACACACCTCTCGGCATGCGGGTCCGCAATTGATTTCTTCCTCCTATACGTAACAACAACTTTCTGTAGTCTTTAATCAATGGGTTGATCAACAAACCCCAGCTTTCAACTCGTAATCTTTGTACAAACGAAAAAAGCAGGACCATTTCTGATCCTGCTTTTTTTTCTTGAATCGAAGAGGCACTGCGGAATATGTGAATCCATATTGGAGCATCTCTTCTGTTGAGGCAGTGAACTTATACCATTTTTACATTTTCCGCTGCCGGACCTTTTGCACCCTTCGTAATATCGAAGCTGACACGCTGGCCTTCTGATAACGTCTTGAAGCCGCTGGCCTGAATAGCGCTGAAATGAACAAACACATCACCACCTTCATCGTTTTCGATGAAACCAAAGCCTTTGCCTTCATTGAACCATTTTACCTTACCTTCTGACATAGCTTTTATCCTCCTTTCTCAAAATTCTATTAAGCAGGATTTACACCATGACAGAAAGAAAAAAGCCACTGATACTCTAAGAAAGTATGGTGGCCGCTCTTTACACTTCAAAATGTCTTAATCCAAACTTAGTTAGTGTATGGATGATATGATATCCAATATGAAAAGTCAAGGAATATTTTAATGATTTCAATAATTTATTATTTGATCGTGCACGCTGCTTCAAGAGGGCGATCGCTTTATATCTTCATGGGCTTAGGTATGGGAGCCCTCATCCCCGATGGCTGTCTTCGCTCCAGCTATGGCACGACCGGTCGGGTCGGCGGAGGTTGGAAAACTAAGCGCGTTGCTGGACCAGTTTTCGGAGAGAAGGTCAGTTTTAAATAAGTTATGTCTCTTTCTTTGAGATATATTTCATGAGTCCCCCGGCCCGGATGAGTTCCTGCATGAACGGCGGAACGGGTTGTATGCGCACAGGATCTGCCGTGCTGTTTACGACCCTGATGGTCCCTTCATCGCTGTCCACTTCAACTCTCTGGCCGTCTGAAACCAACGCCTGTAAATCTCCGGATTCAAAAATGGGCAGCCCCATGTTGAAGGCGTTGCGGTAGAATATCCGGGCAAAGCTTCCGGCGATGACGCAGGATATCCCCGCGGCCTTGATGGCGATGGGGGCGTGCTCCCTCGATGATCCGCAGCCGAAATTTTCCCCCGCCACGATGATGTCGCCCTTGCGGATCTTTTTCGCAAACCCGGGATCCGCGTCCTCCATGCAATGGGCCGCGAGGATTTCAGGGTCCGATGTGGACAGGTAACGGGCCGGAATGATGGCGTCCGTGTCAATGTTGTCTCCGAATTTCCAGATTCTCCCTTTGTACTTCATGATTTTCCACCCCCTTCCAGCTCATCCGGGCCGGCAATCCGCCCGAGAACGGCCGATGACGCCGCGACAGCCGGATTTGCCAGATACACTTCACTCCCGGGATGCCCCATGCGGCCGACAAAATTTCTGTTCGTTGTGGCGACGGCCCTCTCTCCCTCCGCCAGGACCCCCATGTGTCCGCCGAGGCAGGCCCCGCAGCTCGGCGGGCTGATGGCCGCCTTCGCATCCATGAAGATTTCCATAAGTCCTTCTTTCATGGCCATCCTGTAAATCTCCGGCGTGGCAGGCACAACGATGAGCCGGACACCGGGCGCCGCCCTCCTCCCCTTCAGGATTCCGGCGGCTATTCTCAGGTCCTCTATCCTGCCGTTGGTGCACGATCCGATCAAGACCTGGTCGATCCTGACATCCCCCGCCTGGCTGATGCCCCTCACATTGGACGGTATATGGGGAAAGGCTACCTGGGGTTCAATCCCGCTGATGTCGATCTCGATCACGTCCGCGTACCGGGCATCCGGGTCTGAGTCATAAAACGAAAAGGCCCGCTTCGCCCTTCCCTGTACATACGCCCTTGTCACGTCGTCCGGGATAAAGATTCCGTTCTTCGCCCCGGCCTCGATGACCATGTTGGCGATGGTGAATCGGTCCGCCATGCCGAGTCTACCCGCAGCCTCACCGGCAAACTCCATCGCCTTGTAGCGCGCCCCGTCCACACCGATCAACCCGATAAGAAAGAGGATGAGATCCTTGCCGGAGACCCATTTTCTCATCCGGCCGTGAAATACGATCTTCAGCGTCTCGGGAACCCTGAACCAGAGTTCACCCTTGAGCATGGCGGCCGCCAGGTCCGTGCTGCCCACACCGGTGGCGAAGGCCCCCAGGGCGCCGTAGGTGCAGGTGTGGCTGTCCGCGCCGATGACCAGATCCCCGGGCAGAACAATCCCCTGTTCGGGAAGAAGAGCATGCTCAATGCCCGCTTCACCGACCTCATAATAGTGCGTGATTCGCTGCTCCCTCGCAAATTCTCTCATCACCTTGCACTGCCCGGCCGAATGGATATCCTTGTTGGGCGTGAAATGATCGGGGATCAGGGCCACCTTGTCCCGGTCAAAAACCGCTGTTCCGCCGGCCTTCCTGAATTCCGCGATGGCGATGGGGGCGGTGATGTCGTTTCCAAGGGCGATATCCACCCTGGCATTGATCAGCATCCCCGGCCGGACCTCTTCAAGACCCGCGTGCCGGGAGAGTATCTTTTCCGTAATGGTCATTCCCATGTCGTTTCTCCAATGCTCCAGGTTGTGTTCTTCTATACCATTATCCGACATTACTCAAATTCAATGTTCCGGATATTGCCCTTGAGCCATTCCAGCCGATTCAGAGCGTTGATATAGGCGTTGGCCGACGCGACGATGACGTCGGGATGGGCGCCGCGCCCCACCACGCTGCGTCCGTTGTACTGAAGCCGGACAGTCACTTCTCCCAGCGCGTCGGTCCCCCCGGTCACGGCCTTGACGTTGTATTCCAGAAGGGGATAGTCCGTATTCGTTATTTTGCGGATGGCGGCGATGGCGGCATCCACGGGTCCGACGCCGAAACCGGCATCCTGGAGGGTCTCCTCACCGACCTTCATTTTCAGGGTGGCCGTGGGAATGGCGACATTGCCGCTCACCACGTTGATATAAATGAGGCTGTACTTGTCCTTCACCCGAAACACCTCTTCATAGAGGATGGCTTCCAGATCCTCTTCGTAAATGTCTTTCTTGACATCCGCCAGCTCCTTGAAGCGGGTGAAGACCCTGCCCACCTCCGCTCCGGTCAGGGTGTATCCCATCTTTTTGATATGATCATGGATGGCGTGACGGCCGGAATGTTTGCCCAGGACAATATGGGTCTCCGGTACACCCACCGACTGAGGGGTCATGATCTCGTAGGTGATTTTTTCCTTGATCAGGCCGTCCTGGTGAATGCCTGATTCATGGGCAAAGGCGTTGGCGCCCACGATCGCCTTGTTCGGCTGGACAGGGATTCCCGTGATCTGGGTCAGAAGCCGCGACACGTGATAGATGTGCTCCGTCCGGATGCCGGTTTGAAATTTGAAGAAGTCTTTTCTCGTTTCCAGGGCCATGACAACCTCTTCCATGGCGGCGTTTCCGGCCCTCTCACCGATGCCGTTGATGGTGCATTCCACCTGCCTTGCCCCTTTTTTTATCGCGGCGAGGGAATTGGCCACCGCCAGACCCAGGTCGTTGTGGCAATGGACAGAGACGACGGCCTGGGAAATATTTTTGACCCTCTTGAAAAGACAGGCGATCAAGTCACCGAACTCGCCGGGAATGGCGTAACCCACGGTATCCGGTATGTTCACCGTTCTCGCTCCCGAAGAGATCACGGCCCCGACCATCTCGCAGAGAAAGTCTATGTCCGTCCTCGTGGCATCCATGGGCGAAAACTCGACGTTGTCCGTATAGCGGCATGCGTGCGCCACGGCGTCGCAGGCCTCATTCAGAACCTCTTCCCTGGTTTTATTCAGCTGATACTTCAAATGAATATCGGATGAGGAGATGAAGGTGTGAATCCGCGGGTTGGCCGCCCCCTTGATCGCCTCCCAGGCCCGGTCTATATCCGCCCAGTTCGCCCTGGCAAGGGCGGCGACCTGCGCGCCCCTGACCTCCTCGGCAATCTGACGGACCGACTCGAAATCCCCGTCGGAAGCAACGGGGAATCCGGCCTCGATGATATCCACCCCCAGCTTTTCGAGCTGCCGGGCAAGCCGCAGTTTTTCATCGGGGTTCATGCTGTTCCCCGGTGATTGCTCGCCGTCTCTCAGGGTGGTGTCAAAGATCAGTATCCTCTCCTTTTTTGTTTCCATCTTTTTCTCCTTTCACGTCAGTAAAATAAAAAAGGCCATGGGCTTTTGAGCCCATGGCCTTCAAGTACTCTCTATGTGTGCGGGTCTAAGGGTTACTTAAGAACGACGGGCATCGGGTATGAAGTGTAAGGCGAAGGAGTGCGAGGCCCAACAACAGGGCTTCAAAACCGTTCAAGTTCACCAGCACTCTCCTCATACCAGACGCCATCTTTATTCCCAGAAAACCTCGTTGAAATTGCTCTCAGTCTATATGAATAAAATAATATGTCAATGTAATTTTAGCGACCACTATTTTATTTGACAACATAATCCGCTTGATATTAATTTCAAATTAATGGAAATTCATACGGTCAAGCGATTCCGGTCGGGCAAAAATTCAATCTGATCTTTTTTGAGAGGTTCCCCATGAATTACAAGCTGATTCACGTACAGGATTACGCCCCCTTTGTCGGGGAGGAGACCATCGAACGCATTCTCTCCAAAGCCGAATCCCTGCGGGGATTTCACGTGAGCAATATCAACTCGACCTATTACGGAGGCGGGGTGGCCGAATTGCTGTCCTCCATGACGCTGCTGATGAACGGGTTGGGGATCAAAACGGGCTGGCGGGTTATTCAGGGCTCGCCGGACTTCTTCGGCGTCACCAAAAAGATGCATAATGCCCTCCAGGGCATGGGGTTCAAGTTCACGACAATCAAGAAACAGATTTATGAGAACGTCATCTATGAAAATTCCATCCGCAATCACCTGGATCATGATCTGATCGTCGTGCACGACCCGCAGCCGCTGCCCCTCATCTGCCACTACAAGAAGAGAGCCCCCTGGGTCTGGCGCTGCCATATCGATCTGTCCAATCCGAACCGGGACCTCTGGAACTATTTGCTTCCTTACATTGAGAAATATGACGCCGCCGTCTTCAGCATCCCGGAATACGCGCAGAAATTGAATATACCGCAGTTGTTTTTTCTGCCGGCCATTGACCCTTTCACGACAAAAAACCGCCAACTGAACGATCACGAAATGGATGAAAGGCTGTCGCACTACCATATCCCGACGGATTTGCCCCTTGTGGTACAGGTGTCCAGGTTTGATCCGTGGAAGGATCCCAAGGGCGTGATTGAGGCCTTCAAACTGGCCAGGAAAGAAGTGGACTGCACGCTCGTCCTGCTCGGCAACTTCGCGTCGGATGATCCTGAAGGAGCCGAAATTTACGAAGCCCTGGTCAAATCCCGCGATGAGCGGATTCTGATCCTGCCCAACGGCGATGATACCGCCCTGGTCAACACCCTTCAACGGCGGGCGGCGGTTGTCCTGCAGAAATCCATTCGCGAAGGATTCGGTCTGACGGTCGCCGAAGCCATGTGGAAAGGCACTCCGGTGATCGGCGGAAATGTGGGCGGGATACGTTACCAGATTCAGGACGGCGTGAACGGATTCCTGGTCTCCTCCATCGAGGAAGCGGCTTCCCGGATCGTGCGGCTGGTGAAGGACCCGAAGCTTCGGGAAAAGATGGGCCGGAAGGCCCATACCGATGTCGCCAACCGTTTTTTGCTCACGCGTTACGTTGAACAGTATCTGGATTTGTTCAATTCCTTCGAGATCCATTTTAATCTGAGGAACAATTCAAGATCCGGTTGAACATGGGGAGGGGGTGATCCCCGGGATGAAGATGAGCGCACCCCGGGGATCGGGAAGGAGGGTCCTCCGGAGGGTAGAGGACCCTCAGAAAAACTTGAAGATGCGAAGTTGTGAAGATAGGAAGTTGAGACAAAAAATTCGCAACTTCTCAGCTTCCCATCTTCTTTAACTTCTGTCTTTTCAGTCCGCCTTTTTTCTCAGGAACGCCGGGACCTCGAGGTCCGCGTCTTCCGTGTCGTCGATGACGCCCATCTTGATCACATTCGGGCTCTCACCCCCGGCCTTGTTTTTCCTGATGAAGGCGGGCGTTGAGAGGTCTTCCCTCCTGTAGCCGCTGAGCTGAGCGACATTGGACGCGGCCTGTTTCTTCGTCCCGTTTTCATCGAAGCCGGTGGCGATGACGGTGATGCGTATCTCATCCTCCATGCTTTCATCCACCACGGTTCCGAAGATGATGTTGGCGTCCTCGTGGGCCTCCGCCTGGATCAGGGATGAGGCCTCGTTGATCTCGTAGAGACTCATGTCGGGTCCGCCGGTGATGTTGAGCAGGACGCCCCGGGCTCCCTGAATCGAGTTGTCCTCAAGGAGCGGCGACGAGATGGCCCTCTGGGCCGCCTCAACGGCCCGGTTCTCCCCTCTCGCTATTCCGGTTCCCATGAGCGCCAGGCCCATCTCCGACATAATGTTTTTCACGTCGGCAAAATCGAGGTTGATGTAGCCCGGAATCATGATGAGATCCGAGACGCCTTTCACGGCCTGGTAGAGGATATCGTCCGCCTTCTTGAAGGCCTCCAGGAGCGACATGTTCCTGCCGCCCATGCTCAGGAGCCTCTGGTTGGGAATGACGATGAGGGTATCCACGATTTTCCTCAGTTCGTCGATTCCGTGTTCCGCCTGCCTTTCGCGTTTCTTCCCTTCAAACTGAAAGGGTTTCGTGACGACGGCGACGGTGAGCGCTCCCATTTCTTTGGCGATCTCCGCCACAACGGGTGCTCCGCCTGTTCCCGTCCCGCCTCCCAGGCCGGCGGTGATGAAAACCATGTCCAGTCCGTTCAACACGCACCGGATCAGGTCCACCGATTCCTGAGCCGACCGTTTCCCGATATCGGGATCCGATCCGGCGCCGAGTCCTTTTGTGACCTCGGCCCCGAGCTGAACCTTGGCGGGCGATAACGACGTTTTCAGAGATTGGGCATCCGTGTTGGCGGCAACGAAATCCACACCGGTGAGATTATAGGAAATCATGGTGTTGATCGCGTTGCAGCCTCCGCCTCCGATGCCGACCACCTTGATCTTTGCGGACCTGTCTGCATTTTCATCGTAGAGTTCGATCATTAGCATCCCCTCCTTTTAAAATTAAAAGAAATCTGAAAGCCATTTCTTCACTTTTCGCCAGAAATTCGAATGTTTTTTTTCGCTCTTCCCGTTCCGGGAAAAATTCCTGCTTCCGTATAAGATCAGCCCGACGCCCGTGGCATAAAGGGGGCTGTTCACATCCACCGGGCCTGTCACCCCGTGCGGAAAGCCCCGCCTCACCGGCATGTTGAATATCTGCTCTGAGAGTTCCGTGATCCCCTCCAGAATGGCCGTTCCGCCCGTGAGAACAATACCCGCGGCCAGCCGCTCTTCGTAACCGGATTTGACGATCTCACGGCATACGAGGTTGAGGATTTCTTCCATCCGGGGCTCTATGATGCTGCCCAGGACCTGACGCGACACCCGTCTGGGTTCCCGCCCGCCCACGCTGGGCACCTCGATCATCTCGTCCTGGGGAATCATGGGCGTGCAGGCACAGCCGTACTTGATTTTGACTTTCTCCGCTTCGGTGACGGGTGTTCTCAATCCGACGGCGATGTCGTTGGTCACATAACTCCCGCCCAGCGGCAGAACGGCCGTGTATTTGACACTGCCCTCAGAGAAAACGGCGATATCGGTTGTCCCGCCGCCGATGTCCACGAGAGCCACGCCGAGCTCCTTTTCATCGTCGCTCAAAACCGCTTCGCTCGCGGCTAGCTGTTCCAGAATGATTTCATTAACATCCAGCCCCACACCGTTCACGGAGCGGACGATATTCTGCACCGAAGTCACGGCGCCGGTCACGATATGCACCTTGACTTCCAGCCTCACGCCGGACATCCCGATGGGATCTTTTATCTCGTCCTGATCATCGACGACATAGGTCTGGGGCAGGATATGGAGGACCTCCCGGTCCGTGGGCATTTTCACGGCCTTCGCCGCTTCGATGGCCCTCTGCACGTCGGCGTTCTCGACCTCGCTGCCCCTGACGGCAACGATCCCGTGGCTGTTGAAGCTCTTGATATGGCCCCCCGAGACACCGGCATAGACACGTCGGATGTCGCAGTCCGCCGCACCTTCCGCTTCATCCACGGCTTTCCTGATAGAGTCCATGGTGTTGTCGATATTCACCACAACCCCTTTTCTCAACCCCTCGGAAGGACAGGAACCGATTCCGATGATGTCAATCCCCGTGTCCGTCATTTCGCCGACGATGGCGCAAACCTTGGTCGTCCCCACATCAAGCCCGACGATCATTTTTCCTTTCTTCCCCATGCCATCCCCCATCTAAAAGCGTTTAGAGTTTCGAGTCCCGAAACCGTTTTTCATGTCTTCAATCCCCTGGCCGGCCTTGAGAATCCCGGAACATCCTTTCTTTGCAAGGTGATCTTGCCGGGATCGTGCAGATCAATCAAAAGAAACCCCTGATCCAGATTCCTTCTCGCCAGGTCCGTCATGATGGGCTTCAGCCGATTCAATTTATTTTCATAATCTCCAAAACCGATATGAAGGCACAGACCGCTGTCAAGAAACAGCGAAAAGCCGAGGGTTTCGTCGCTGTGGATCTCGGAGACGTTTCTGATCTGCGGAAAGCTTTTCGAGGCGGAGAGAAAATCGATCAGCTCGATGGATTTCCGGATGAGCAGCCTGTCGTCCCTTCCGTTTTCAGAACACCCCGTGAGAACGGGAAGGTTTGTGCTTTCCCCTTCGAGCTTCTTGAATATGAGTCCATCCCCGTCCATGAAGAAAAGGCTGTCATCCCTCTTCACGAGAGCGACGGGCTTTCTCTCCCGGATTTCAATGATCAGCCGGTTCGGGAGTTCCCGCACAACAGAGACGTCTTCGATCCATGGATTGGTCCGGACCTTCCGGGCAATCCCTTCCATGCTGATGGCCAGGATATTCTGGCTGGGCTTGATGCCCGAAACGGAGATCACATCCTTTTCCGTGGTCTTTTCACACCCTTTTACGATGGCCTTTTCCAGCTGAAAATAAGAGGAACTGAGAACATAGTTGTAAGAAAACACCATGAGCGCTCCCGTGACCAGAACCACACCCAGAAGAATGGAGACCGCGACCATCTCCTTTGCGATTTTTCCCGATTTTCTTCTCAGCCTGATTCTTCTGGTTTCCAGGGACGCCTTGAAACCCTTCTTTATGCTGAACATCATGGCCTGCTATTCCTCTTCTCCAATGATTTTAACTTCTCTTTCGAGCCGGATACCCCGTTTCAGAAAGACCAACTCTTCGACCCGCTCGATGAGGGCGATGATATCTCCCGCCCTGGCCGTCCCCGCGTTGACGATAAAATTTCCGTGCTCTTCCGAAACCATGGCATCCCCGATTCGAGACCCCTTGAGACCCGCTTCTTCGATCAGGCGGCCGGCCGGAACGGTTCCCGGGTTTTTGAATATGGACCCGGCACTCCGGTACTGCAGGGGATGTTTCTCTTTTCTCATGGCAACGATCTCTTTCACCTTCGATCTCACCTGTTCTTTCGACCCTTTTTGAAGCAGAAATTCCGCGCGGACAACGACGGCGTCTTCCGGCAGATCGAGATTCCGGTATGCGAACCGGAGCTTCCCGCGGTCGACAGACCGCGCCCGGCCCGTTCCGTTGATCAGGGTGATGCTCTTCACGATGTCCTTCATCTCCCGGCCGTACGCCCCGGCGTTCATCCTCACGCCTCCGCCCACGCTGCCGGGAATTCCCGCGCAGAACTCCATCCCGGTCAGGGATTCCTCGACGGACAGATTGACGATCTCGGAAAGAGGAACGCCCGCCTCGGCATGAAGACAGACGCCGCCGCTTTCATCGGGACGAATGCCCTTTTCCCGCAGGTCTCTGAGGGAAATCAGCACGCCCCTGAAGCCGCCGTCCCTGACGATGAGGTTGGTGCAGTTCCCCACGGGCAAATAAGAAATCCCGTCCTGCCTCAGGCGGGCTATGATCTGTCCCAGTTCCTCTCTTTTTTTCGGAAAAAGCAGGGCATCGGCTTTCCCGCCCACCCCGATGGAGGTGTGCCGGTTCATGGGCTCATCAAAAAGAACCTCGCCCGAAACAAGCTCCTTCAATTTTTCTCTAAAAGACAAATGGTCCATAGAAATCAACTTCGCATTTGGTGAACAGTAAGTGGTGAAGAGTGAACAGTAAAAACCCTCATTCTTTATATCTCGTTGTGTTTTGTTCTCAGGTTCACCATTTTTTGGCCAATAGCCTGCGGTCTCCTTTTCTGTTTTTTGCCGGTTACCGTTTGCTGTTTACCATTTACCTGTTTTCCCTTGCCGCCCTCTTTCTTTTTTGTCCTGTCCACTCTTCACCTGCTTTTTCCTGCTGCCTGCTTTCCTTTTGTTTTTTTTACTTATTCGCGGTCATCCGGTCTTTTCACTCGAACCCTTGAATCCTCGACCCCTTGAACCCTTTTTTTTCTCTTCAGGTACTCTTCTCCTATTTTCCAGACGTTTCCCGCGCCCTGCGTGATGATCACATCTCCCGGCTTTGCGATCTCGAGGAGGCGATCCACAATGGCGTCAAAATTCGAGACATAGGCGACATCCCCGTGACCGCCGCTCCGAATTCCCTCGCAGAGTTTTGACGCGTGAACCCCCTCGATCTCCCGCTCGCTCGCCGCGTATATGTCGGTGAGGATGAGCGCGTCCGCGTCCCTGAAGGCTCCCAGAAATTCCCTGAAAAGCGCCCGGGTCCGGGTATAGCGGTGGGGTTGGAAAACAACAATGAGGCGCCCCTTCCACACCTGCTTCGCCGCCTCCAGAGTCGCCAGGATCTCCGTGGGGTGATGGCCGTAGTCATCCACCACGAGAACACCGTCCCTCTTCCCCTTGATCTCCAGCCGGCGGTGCACACCCGCAAAAGCCTTCATCCCTTCCTGAATGACGGAAAAATCGAGATCGAGTTCCCGTGCCACGGCGATCGTGGCCATGGAGTTGTACACGTTGTGCAAACCTGGGACATTGAGCGTCACATCACCGAGCGTCTCCCCCCGCCAGGTGAGCCTGTAACGCGACGAAGCCCCCTGGAAGACAATGTCCCTCGCCTGGTAATCGGCGGGGTCCGAGAGGCCATAGGTGATGGTTCTTCTCTTGATCTTCGGCAAAATTTCCTTCACATGCTCATCATCGAGGCAGAGAATCGTGGAGCCGTAAAAAGGAACGATATTGGCAAACTGGAGAAAGGCGTCCTTGATATGTTCAATGTCCCGGTAATAGTCCATGTGTTCGAGGTCGATGTTGGTGATGACGGCAATCGACGGCGAGAGTTTCAGAAAAGATCCGTCGCTTTCATCGGCTTCGGCAACGATGACCTCTCCGTCCCCCAGCCTGGCGTTGCTCCCGATGCTGGCCAGCTTTCCTCCGATCACCATGGTGGGGTCGACGCCGCCGTGGGCCAGGACGGTCGATACCATGGATGTGGTCGTGGTCTTGCCGTGCATACCGGAGACAGCGATGGAAAATTTCATCTTCAGGAGCTCCGCCAGCATCTCGGCCCGGGGAATGACGGGTATGGACCTCCTGTGAGCCTCCAGGACCTCGGGGTTGTCGGCCTTCACAGCCGTAGAGGTCACCACCACGTGAGAGGAGCCCACGTGGGAGGCGTCGTGCCCCTTGCAGATCCTGGCGCCGAGGGATGAGAGCCGCTGAGTGATGTCCGACTCGCTCAGATCCGATCCGCTGATCCTGTATCCGAGGTTCAGAAGAACCTCCGCGATCCCGCTCATGCCGATGCCGCCGATCCCGACAAAATGGATCTCCCGGACCTTGCGGTACATCAAATCTCTCTCCCTGTGATTCTCCATCATGACTCCGGTTCTCCGGTTCTCATTCACTATTTCTATTTTCCCCTCATTCCCGGCTCGACAAATATCCCCCTCCCTTGTGTTCCCTCCCGCCGGGGGAGGGAATGTTATGGAGCCATCTCCCTTGACGGGAGAGGGATGGGTGAGGGTGATGCCCGTTTTTTACATATTCTTTAAAATCACGCTTCAGCGACCATTTCAACGCAGGCATCCACGATAACTGCGGCGGCCCTCGGATTTCCGAGGCTCCGCGATTTCTCCTCCATCGCCTTTAGGCGGGCCGGGTCCGCGCTCAATCTCCGAATGACATGGGCAAGTTTTCCACCGTCAAGACCCTTTTCCGCGATCATCTCGGCGGCCCCCGCCTCCACGAGGACCCGGGCGTTCCCCGTCTGGTGATCGTTCACCGCGAAGGGAAAGGGGATGAAGACCGCCGTCTTCCCGCATGCCGTGATCTCCGCGATGGACGTCGCGCCGGCCCGGCAGATCAGCAGATCCGCCTTGCTGTACGCCGAAGCCATGTCACGGATGAAGGGGAAAACCTCCGCATCCATTCCCCGCTCCCGGTAGGCCCTCTCCACGTCTTCGGCATCTTTCTCTCCCGTCTGGTGGATGAACCTGAGACGGTCCCTCCATTCTTCCAGATGGGGCAGGGCATCCTTGACCGCTTCGTTGATCCGGTGAGCGCCCTGGCTCCCGCCAAACACGAGAACCGTGAAGCGGTCCCCGGCCTTCCCGCTGTCACTCCGTGTTTCGAAAAATCCCGACCGGATGGGATTCCCCGAAACGACCGTTTTCTCCGGCGGCATCCATTTAAGGGATTCCGAGAAACTCACAAATATCCGCCGGACAAATTTCGCGAGAATCCTGTTCGTCACGCCGGGAAGAGCATTCTGTTCCGCGATGGCCGTCCTGATCCCCATGAGGCAGGCCGCCATCACCGCCGGTCCCGAGGCATACCCTCCGACGCCGACCACCACATCCGGGGAAAAAGACCGTATAATGCCGAAGGACTGCATCAGGCTCCAGGGAATCTTGATGAGCGCCACGATAGACCTCAGGCCCCTCCCCTTCACGCCTTCAATCGTGATGAGCCGGAGCTCGAATCCCAGGTCTTTCAAGACCCTCGCTTCCAATCCTCTCTCCGTGCCTATGAAAAGAACGCCGTTCTCTTTATCCCGCTTCAGGAACTCTTCCGCGATGGCCACCCCGGGGAAAAGATGCCCGCCTGTGCCGCCGCCCGCGATGATCATTTTCATATCCGGGTTCCCCCGCCCTTCACCTCTTCGATGCCGCGATGCTCAAGATTATCCCCACGGCAGCCAGGCTCATCACAAGAGAGGACCCCCCGTAACTCATGAAGGGGAGCGCGAGCCCCTTCGTGGGGATCAACCCGACGACGGCGGCGATATTGATGGAGGCTTCGAGGGCAATGAGCATCGTCAGCCCCGCCGCCACGAGCGTTCCGAAGAGATCCGCGGCCCTGAAGGCGATCACAAATCCCTGAAAGACCAGTACGATGAAGAGGGCGATCACAACCGCCACTCCCATGAAACCGACTTCTTCGGCCACCACGGACAGAATAAAGTCCGTGTGAGGTTCGGGAAGGTAAAAAAGCTTCTGCATGCCGTCTCCCAGACCGACGCCGAAAGGCCCTCCGGAGCCAAAGGATATCCAGGACTGGATGATCTGGAATCCCGACTTGCTGGCGTCCTTCCAGGGATCCAGAAAGGTCATCCACCTCTGCAGGCGGTAGGGCTTCATCATCACGAGAACAACCGCCCCCGCGATGAAAGGAACCGACAGCGCCGAGAGATGCAGGATACGGCCCCCCGCCAGATAGAGCATGCCCATGAGCAGCAGCGCGATGATGACCGCCGTGCCGAAGTCGGGCTGCAGCATGATGAGTCCCATGATCAGGGAAGTGATCACAAGGGGAACAAGCATTCCCCTGACAAAATCCTTGATGTGGGCGATCTTCTTCACGAGAAAGTGGGCCATGAAGATGACCAGCGCGATTTTCACGAACTCCGACACCTGGAAGGAAACGAATCCGAGACGGAGCCATCGGGTCGCGCCGCCTTTCTTCACGCCGATGGGAGGAATCAGGATCAGAACGAGCAGGACGACGGAAAGTGCGATCCCCGCATAGGCAACCTTTTTGAGCGTTTCATACCGGAGATTGGAAAGGACGAACATGATAAGCACGCCTATGACGGCGAAGGCGAGCTGCTTTTTGAGAAAGTAGTATTCGTCTCCGTAACGATCCATGGCGACAATGGAACTCGAGCTGTAGATCATGACCACACCGAATGTGACCAGGCTCAGCGTGGCGATGATGACCGCCATTTGTGATCCCTTTTCCATGATGATGGACAATCGGGACAGATTAGCCATCGGAGAGCCCCTTCACGGTTTCCTGAAATACCCGTCCGCGTTCCGCGTAGCCTGAAAACTCATCAAAGCTTGAACATCCGGGAGAAAGAAGAACCACGTCGCCCCGGACGGCGTGGCCGTACGCCACAGCGACGGCCTCCTTCAACGTCGGCGAGAGAGAGGTCCTGGCCATCCCGCCGATCTTTTCGCGAATCCGTTCCCCGGCCTCTCCGAACAGAACCACTTCCTTCACCTTCTCCTTCAGGAGGGTCTCGAGATTCTCGAAATCCCCTCCCTTGTCACGCCCGCCCAGAAGCAGAATCGTCGGCTTTGAAAAGCTCTCCAGGGCGCGCATCACCGCGCCCACGTTTGTTCCCTTCGAATCGTCGTAAAAAGCCACCCCTGCTTTTTCTCCCGCGAACTGAATCCGGTGCGGAATCCCCCTGAAATCCCTCACCGCGCGGACGATCGCATCGTGAGAACAGCCGCAGAATCTCGCGGCCAGGATAACAGCCATGACGTTTTCCATGTTGTGGACTCCCGGAATCCGGATCATGTCCAGAGGATAGGTTTCCTCTTTCTTCCCGGAATCACGGAGGCGCAGCTCATCTCCGTCAAGGAAAATGCCGTTCGCGACGTTCGAGCGTGAGCTGAAAAAACGAACAGAGGCCCGTATCCGCCCGGCCAGCGTTTGCGATGTGCGCTCGTCCGCGTTGAGCACCGCGAGATCGCCGCTTTCCTGGTTCATGAAAATCTTTTCCTTCGCGGCTCGATACTCCTCGAAGCTTCCGTGGTAATCGATGTGATCAAACGTCGTGTTGAGCAGGATCGCCGCACGAGGCCTGAATTGCTCCGTGTAGAGGAGTTGAAAGCTGCTGACTTCCACGACGGCCATATCGTCTTCCTGGGAACCGTTCACGTAACCGATCAGAGGATCTCCGATATTCCCGCCCACGAAGACTTTCCGGCCCGACTCCGCAAGGACACGGCCCAGAAGGGTCGTGGCCGTGGTCTTTCCGTTTGTCCCCGTGATGGCGATCATGGGCTTCCTCAGGAATCGGGAGGCGACCTCCACCTCGCTCAGAATCGGAATACCCCGCCGGAATCCCTCTTTCAGAATCACGTTGGCCGGCGGAACTCCCGGAGAGGGGATGATGAGGTCGATGCCTGCCAGGGCGCCGACTTCATGAGGCCTCGTCTCACACCGGCTTCCAAGGCTTCCGAGAGACTCTTTGAGCTCCGCCAGGGGTCTTTCATCGGTCAGGACGGCCTCGGCACCGCGTCCGAGGAGAAAGCCGGCCGCGGCCACGCCTGTCTTTCCCATACCGATCACCAGCACTCTTTTCCCCTTCAAGTCCATCTCTCAGCCTTCAACCCTTACAAAAATTCGAATCTTTTATTTTGTTTTCTCTTGAAACTCGCAACTAGTGTCGTGTCTCGTAAATTCATTTAATAAGTGTCATTTCGAGCGTAGCGAGAAATCTTAATAATTTTAAAGTCGTGCAAGATATCTCCCTTCGGTCGATATGACAATTTATTTTTGAGACACGACACTAAAAACTTTTTTATCATCTCAACTTCAGCGTGCTGATCGCCACGAGAGCGAGGATCACGGATATGATCCAGAACCTCACGATGACCTTCGGCTCCGCCCAGCCCTTCAACTCGAAGTGATGATGAATCGGCGCCATCCTGAAGATGCGCTGCCCGTTTGACATTTTGAACCAGCCCACCTGGAAGATGACGGAGATCGTCTCGATGACGAAGATCCCGCCCACAATGGCGAGGAGGATCTCCTGTTTCGTGACGACGGCCAGTGTTCCCAGCGCCCCTCCCAGAGAAAGGGAGCCCACATCGCCCATGAAGATCTGCGCCGGATACGTGTTGTACCAGAGAAAACCGATGCCCGCTCCGGCCATGGCTCCGCAGAAAACGGCAAGCTCCCCCGTCCCCGCCACGTAAGGGATCTGGAGATATCCCGATATCTTGATATTCCCCGCAAAATAGGCAAAGAAAAGATAGGTGAGAAAACAGATGATGGAAGGACCGATGGCCAGTCCGTCCAGCCCGTCCGTGAGGTTGACCGCATTCGCCGCCCCCACGATGATAAAGGTCGAAAGGATCACGTAGCCCCACCCCAGGTCGGGCAGAATCGTCTTGAAAAAGGGAATGGAGATATTGGAGCTGAAGTCCGGCTTCAAGTAGAGAACGACGCCGACGAAAAGGGCGATGGCGATCTCGCCCGCCAGCCTTGCTTTTCCCGGTATGCCCTTGCTGTTCACCTTGACGAGTTTCCGGTAGTCGTCCATGAAACCGATGATCCCGTATCCGACGGTGACCAGGAGAACAAGCCACACGTAATCCACCGTGAGATTCGCCCACAGGAGCGTGGAGATCACGACAGAGAAAATGATGAGGATGCCCCCCATGGTCGGTGTCCCCTGCTTGGCGAGATGGGAATTCGGACCATCCTCCCGGATGGGCTGTCCAATATGCAGAGACTGAAGCTTTCGAATGAGCCAGGGGCCCAGCAGAAAGGCAATGGCCATCGCCGTGATCGTCGCGTAGATCGTCCGGAAGGTAATATACCGGAAGACGTTGAACGCGGAAAAAAGATCGTGCAGCGGATACAGGAGATGATAAATCAATGCAAGATACCTCTAAAAAACATTAATCGCCTGCGATGGCTGAACCCGCTTCGCCGGGCTCTTCGTAAAGGCCGATGCTCCTGATAACGGCCCCCCCAACTTCTTCCATCTTCATTCTTCTTGAACCCTTGACGAGGACCCACTCTCCCTCGCCCAGATGGGTCTTGAGATACGCCGCGATTTCTTCCGGCTCTCCGGAAAAGAATATCCGCCCTTCCGGCAATCCCCGCTCCATGGCTCCGTAGGCCACCTGCCGGGAAAAGGCGCCCCTAAGGAAAAGAACATCCACCCCTGCGTCCGCGGCCATTCTCCCTGTCTCTTCGTGCAGCTCCGCGGCCCTGTCTCCGAGTTCGAGCATGTCCCCCAGAACGGCGATCCCCCGGTGCGTTCCCTTCAGGTCCTTCAGCGTCTTCAAGGCCTCCTTCACCGACGCGGGATTGGCGTTGTAGCTGTCATCGATCAGAAAGGCCCCGTTTCTCAGGCGGTGAATAATCATCCGCCCGGTGACCGGTGCAAACGCTTCAAGCCCCGTTCCAACGGCTTCCATGTCCGCTCCCGCCGCCCAGGATGCCGCCGCCGCCGCGAGGGCGTTTCTCACGTTGTGCTCGCCCACGGTCGCCAGGGAAACATCCCTGTCCAGTTCCCCTATTTTCAGGGTGAAGGATGTCCTTCCCGTTTCCTTTGCGATCAAACGCTCCGCGCGGACAAAAGCACGCCTGTCAAAACCGAAGGTGATCCGCTCGCCGTCCCATCTCCGGGCAAGAACATCCAGATTCTCATCGTCGCAGTTGATGACGGCTATCCCCCGGTTTGCCATCACGCGGAAGAGATCTCCCTTTTCCTCCCTCACCGTCTCGAGAGAACCGAATCCCTCAAGATGAGCCGGTCCTATATTGGTGATCACGCCCACGTCCGGCAGGGCGATTTCCGTCAGGCGGCCGATCTCACCTCTTCGGTTTGTGCCCATCTCAAGAATCGCCGCCTCGTGGGAACCGTTCATCCGGAAGAGCGTGAGCGGGAGACCCACAAGGTTGTTGAAGTTCCCCTCGCTCTTGAGCACCCTGCGGCAGACGGACAGGATCCGCCCGATCATTTCCTTCGTCGTCGTCTTACCGGAACTGCCGGTGACGGCGATGACAGGCACGGGAAAGAGCTGACGCCAGAAATGGGCAATGTCTCCCAGCGCCCGCAGCGTGTCCCCGACAGCAATCACCACCGCCTCATGGGACGACGTGCCCAGCTTTTCTTCTCTTCCCTTCTGAACCAGAACTCCGGAAACCCCTGCTCTCAGGGCTTCCCCTATGAAATCATGGCCGTCAAAGGTTTCCCCCACGAGCGGTATGAAGAGATTTCCCGGGACCATGGTCCGTGAATCCGTCGTGATCCCATGAAATACCGCGGCCGGTCCGCCTCTCAGGAAACGGCCTCCTGTGGCCGCCAGGACATCCTCTGCCATCAGGACAGGTGTTTGTTTTTCTCTCAATGCCCCCTCGCAGCCAGCGCCTCCCCTGCAACCGTCCTGTCGTCGAAGGGAACCGTCCGGCTGCCGATGATCTGATAGGTCTCATGGCCCTTGCCGGCGATGAGAACCATGTCGTTGCGGCCTGCAATGCCGATGGCAAGATCGATGGCTGCCCTGCGGTCCGGGATGATAAGGTATCCCTTCTCTCCGCTATCGCGCAGGTCACTGGTTTCAAGTTTCCTTGCAACACCCGAATTGATTCCTCTTTCTATTTCCCTGATGATCTCCATGGGGTCTTCCGATCTCGGATTGTCGGACGTCAGAATCGTGAGATCGCTGAAGGTCACGGCGGCCTTCCCCATGAGGGGCCGCTTCTGCCGGTCCCGGTCCCCGCCGCATCCGAACACGGTGATGAGCCTGCCCTTCTTGAAGGAAGACAGACTTTCCAGAACGCCCCTGAGAGCCGCCTCCTTGTGGGCGTAATCCACAAAAACGGAAGGTCCCCTCCGGCTGGTGACCTTTTCCAGCCGCCCTGGAATGGTTTTCAAATTCTCGATGCCGGCCCGAATGGCCTCCGGCGGAATATCAAGGGCGAACGCGGCTGCCGCCGCGGCAAGGATATTGGAAAGATTGAATCCTCCGATCAGGGCCGAACGAACAGAAAGCGCGCCGCCGGGGGTCTTCAGCTCGGCCTCAATCCCGTCCACGGAAAAGGACACCTTTCCGGCAGATACGTGAGCCGTTTTCCCCATGGCAAAGGTCAGAATCTTCCCATGGATTTCCTGAAGCAGTCTTTCCCCCCAGGGATCATCGGCATTGATGATCATCCTGTATTTTCGGCCGTCTTTCCTTCCATCCAGAAGGGTGTCAAAAAATCTCCGCTTCGCCAGGAAGTAATCTTCCATCGTGCTGTGGTAATCGAGATGTTCCTGGGAAAGATTCGTGAAAATGCCGATATCAAATTCGCAATCGTCCACTCTCCTCAATTCCAGGGAGTGCGAGGAAACCTCCATCACCACGTTCCGAACCCCGGCATCCGCCATTTCACGCAGCATCCGCTGAAGCTCCAGCGACTCCGGCGTGGTGTTCGGCGCCGGTATCGTCTTTCCGCCGAAACGATAGTTGACGGTCCCCAGAACACCGGCTCCCCATCCTGCCGCGCTGAAAATGGACTCCAGAAGATAGGTGATCGTTGTTTTCCCGCTCGTCCCGGTGACCCCGACAACGCAGAGGTCGTGCGAGGGATTCTTGTAGAAATTTTTTCCCAGAATGCCGAGAGACCTGCGGCTGTCTGAAACACGAACCACGGTAATCCCCGAAGGGACGGGACAGGATTTTTCCAGAACAACGGCCGCGGCACCCAGGTCCAGGGCCTGAGCGATGTAATTGTGACCGTCTACCTTGAGGCCCGGCACGGCCACGAAGAGCGATGCGGGGCGGCACTTTCGCGAGTCATAGCAGACGTCGGCGATATCGACGGCAGGGTCACCGATCACTTGCACGACATCCAGTCCTTTTAATAACTCCGCTAACCGCACTGCTTTCCCTCAATCAATTTTAACCATCCCCGCATGCGGGCATTATTAATGCCGTAAAGCGTGAAGTGTAAGGCGCAAAGTGTAACAGGAAAGATTGTTTGTCGTCCCATCTTCTCATCTTCCCAACTTCGCATCTTCGTTCTCTTAATTGCCTCTGCTGAAATGGACGGTGCAGACTGCGCCTTCACCTATGCTCGCGCCGGGTATCGGATCCTGGGTCACCGCCCAGCCGCTCCCGAGGATCCGGATATCGATCCTCTTCTCACCCGCGATTTTCAATACGTTTTTCAGCGTCATCCCCCTGAAGTCTGGCATCGCCGCATCCCCGGCCGCTGCAATCGCGGGCTGGACCGCCGGGGGAAGCGGCGTGTCGGCCGTCACGAGCCGAAGGACAGGGGCCTGCGGCAGGATCTCCTTTTCCTCAATGATATAACCATCGCCCGGCCTGCTGTCATAACAGCGCAGAATCTGCTCGCCGATGTTCTTGAAGACCGGGGCGGCGGCGACTCCTCCCCATTTATCTCTCTTCGGCTCATCGAGCGTGACCAATATGGCCACCCGCGCATTGTCCGCCGGAAGGAAACCGAGGAAGGACGTCCTCACCCGTTCCGACGAATAACGTTTACTGCCGAAGTCAAATTTCTGCGAGGTCCCCGTTTTCCCCGCCACGGCAAGATTCACGATGCGGGCCCTCTTGCCGGTGCCGTCCTCTGCACCGACCACATCTGTGAGAATTGAAATCATTCTCTCCGCCGTGGCTACGGATACGACCCTTCTGACAGCCGTGGGCCTGTACTCCTGGATCATCTGCCCGTTCTGGTCCGTCACGCCGCGGACGATATAGGGCTTCATGAGAACACCCCTGTTCGCGATGGAGGACATGGCAGTAATCAACTGGATGGCTGTAACGGATATCCCCTGGCCGAAGGCGACGGTGGCCGCGTCCACATTGGTCCACCTCTGGTGGGGTCTCAGGAGTCCTGATATTTCACCGGGAAGATCAATCCCCGTTTTGGAGCCGAAACCAAAATTCTTAATGTACTCGTAAAATTTTTCCTTGCCAAGCCTTTGACTGATCTTTACGGACCCGATGTTGCTTGAATATTTTATGACCTCCCGGAACGTCAGGTGCCCGTATTTTTTTCTCTGTGCCTCGTGAATCGTGCGATTCGCGATATGATATGCACCATTTTCACAGTAAAATTTGTCCTCTTCCTTTGCCACTCCTTCCTCAAGCGCCGCCGCGGCCACGAAGGGCTTGAAGATTGAACCGGGATCGAAACAATCAGCGATCGCCTTGTTCTTCATCATCCCGGGACGGCCCTTGAAAAAGCTGTTGGGATTGAATCCGGGCTCGCTCACGAGCGCCAGGATTTCTCCTGTCCGGGGGTCCATTGCGATGGCCATCCCGCCTTTTGCCCCGGTCCGGTTGATCGCCTCCTTCATTTGCGATTCCACAAGATATTGGATTCGACTGTCGATTGTCAACAATATATTGTAGCCTTTATCGGGTTTCTCGCTGACAAGGCTCTCTTTGAGATATAGGCGCTTCCCTTTGGCATCGCGGCCCCAGAGCATCTTGTCGGACTGGCACTTCAGATACCTGTCGTATTTCAATTCCACGCCCTCAAGCCCCTCGGCGTCCCGTCCGACAAAGCCGATAATCGGGCCGGCCAGTTCCTTGTTGGGGTAAAAACGCTTGGGCTCCTTGATCAGATAGACCCCTTCTATATTGGCAGCCTGGACGCTGCGGGCCTGTTCGGGAGAGATCTGCCTTGATATCCAGCAGAAATGCTTGGAAGTGCTCAACTTTTTCTGGATGACTCTCCTGTCTTCGCCCAGAACGGCGGAGAGTTCGGCTGATATTTTCCGGGAATCGGCGATCTTGGTGGGATCGGCAAAGACGGAGTCCATGAGAATGCTCGCGGCGAGCTTCTCCCCGTTTCGATCGAGAATGAGGCCTCTTTCAGGGATGAGAGGAAGGGTCTTTGTATGCTGCTTCTGCGCAAGTCCCTTTAAGGTCTTGCCTGTAATGATCTGCAGCTGAAAAGCTCTCGATATCAGAACGACGAAGATGACCAGAAAAAACAAAAGAAGCGTAATGACCCTGAATCTCAACCATTTTTTTGATTTCTTGGTCATTTCAAAAAGATCACCTGCTCCCTTTCCGGGTATGTCATCCCGAAGGTGCCTTTTGCCACCGCTTCAACGCGCTGTGGCGATTTGAGCGTGGCGATTTCAAC
Source organism: Syntrophaceae bacterium UBA4054 (assembly GCA_002383495.1). GTDB lineage: Bacteria > Desulfobacterota > Syntrophia > Syntrophales > UBA4778 > UBA4054. The sequence goes on from DFZO01000064.1 coordinate 29,686, forward strand.
TTTTAATTTTCTGTTCTCCTCCAGCAGGTTCTCCTTGACACTGATTTCCTTGGCAATGTTGTATTTAAGTTCTGTCATGCGCACGTGGGACCATACAAAAACCAGACTGGCGGCCATGAGAACGATGACGATGACGCTTATGGAAGAATATTTGACTTCAGCCCTGTCTTTCTCTTCAATGTAAATTTTCTGTCGGAGTGTTCGTGTCAGCAGGGTCATTCAAATCCTCTCTGCGGCTCTCAACCTGGAGCTTCTCGCCCGGGGGTTGGCCGTGATTTCTTCCGGGCCCGGCAGCGCTGGCTTCCGGGTCAGGATTTTGAGTTGGGGTTTCCGGCCGCAGGTACAAAAGGGGAAGTCCGGCGGGCAAATGCAGCCCTTCTCCCATGACCGGAACTGATTCTTTACGATCCTGTCCTCCAGGGAATGAAAGGAAATGATGACGAACCTTCCGCCTTCTTTCAGAAATCCCATGCCCTCCCGGATCACGCGATGGAGGTTCGTCAGTTCATCGTTGACCGCGATCCTGAGGGCCTGAAAGGTTTTCGTTGCCGGGTGGATCCTCATCCGCCGCTGAGAAGGGGGAAGAGCGCTGAGGATGATCCCGGCAAGTTCTTTTGTCTTCTCGATGGGAGATGCCTCGCGTTTTTTCACGACAGCCCTCGCTATTCTGCCCGCCATCATTTCCTCTCCGTATTCCCGAAAGATCCTCTTCAGTTCTTTCTCCGGGAGGGTATTGACAAGGTCGTACGCGGCAAGGCCGCGGCTCTGATCCATTCGCATGTCCAGGGACGCGTCGGACATGAAGCTGAAACCTCTTTCCGCCGTGTCCACCTGATGGGATGAGAGTCCCAGGTCAAGAAGTATTCCGTCTACCTGTTCAATCCCGAGCTCTGACAGGATTTCCGCAAGATCGGCAAAATTTCCCTTGACGAGAACCGCCCTTTCGCCAAAGGATTTTAACGTTTGCTCCGATTCGGCGAGCGCGTCGCCGTCTCTGTCGATCCCTATGAGTCTGCCGTCAGGCGCTGTCTTGATCAGGATTTCGCGCGCGTGCCCCCCTCCTCCCACGGTGCCGTCCACATAGACACCGCCGGGTTCGCATTTGAGATAATGAATGACCTCTTCCGGCATGACCGGCTGATGATAGGAGGATCCCATATTCAACGCTCTCGACCCCCCTCTTACGGCTTTTCTCAAATGCCCAGATCGGCCATGTATTCGCTGAACTTGTCGATGTCGATCTTGGAAGGATCCGTGGCCCCCTCAAAAAGTTCCTTGCTCCAGATCTCGATCACCCGACCCATGCCGGCAAGGACGACATCCTTTTCGAGTTTGGCAAATTCTCTCAGGGGCGGGGGAATCAGGATTCTTCCCTGGCTGTCGAATGTGCAGTCCACGGCACCGGACATGAAAAAGCGCTGAAAGGCTCTGACTTCCTTTCTCAGAAGCGACTGGTGGATGACCTTTTCTTCGAGGATGCGCCATTCATCGTAAGGGAAGATCATGAGATAACCGTCCCAGTTGGTGATCACCAGCCGGTTGTCATACTTTTGCGCGAAGACTTCACGCAGTTTCGCCGGGAAGATGATCCTGCCCTTATCGTCTATGGTGTGATGGTAATGTCCCCTGAAAACATCCATCTAAATTCCTCCACTATCATCCACTTCACTCCACTATGATGGAAAGATAGAGAAAGAAATAATGTTTGTCAAGAAAAAAATGTAGAAAAAATGCGATTAATTCTTTTTATTCTGATATCTTGACACGGCCTGATTGTGGCTTCTCAGGTTGGATGAAAACTGGTGGGACCCGTCATTCTTCGCCACAAAGTAGATATAGTCGACGGGTGCTGGATAGAGGGCTGCCATCATGGACTCCATGCCGGGGCTGGCGATGGGTCCCGGGGGCAAGCCGTTGATCACATAGGTGTTATAGGGAGACTTCCTCCTCAGGTGACTTCTTTTGATGCCGCCTTCAAATCCCTTGAGTCCATAGACGGCGGTGGGATCGCACTGAAGTTTCATCTCTTTTTGCAGCCGGTTATGAAAAACGGCTGATACGAGCGGTCTCTCGCTCTTGAGCCTGGCCTCCTTTTCAATGAGAGAAGCCAAGGTGATAAATTCCTGTTCCGAAAGCCCTATTTCTTCCGCTTTCCTCTTCATCGCCGGCGTCACCTTTTCCTGATAACGGGTGATCATCATCTTTATGATTTCCTTTTCACTCATTTTTCTCGTGAAGGCATAGGTGTCCGGGAAGAGGTATCCCTCCGCGCTGTCAGCGCTTATGCCCAGAGATGATAGAAACGTCCTGTCCCGGGTAAGCTTCATGAAGGTCTCCACATTGATGAGCTTGTCTTCGGCCAGCCGCGAGGTGATCTTCTTCACGTCATAACCCTCGGGAATGGCTACGGTGTATTCCATGAACTCACCCCGGATCATCTTTTCAAGGATGTGGGCCGGCGACATGGATGTGCTCAGCTCGTACTCCCCCGCGCGAATGCGGTTTTGCGCATTCTTCAGTTTGGCCAGAGAATAGAAGAGAGCTTTGTGCTTGATCAGACCTGCATCGCTGAGAATGGTCACGGCGGCGGTGAAACTGGCTCCCCTTGGAATCTCCACGGTGACCTGGGTATCGTTCTGATCCACGGGGCTTTTCAAGTAGGTCAGGAAAGTGGCCATAAGAAAAAGGGAAAAAGCAATAGCGCTCAGAATAATTGGAAATTTCTTTTCATTGACTGTTTTCATCATCATGGTCATTTTTACTCACTCCTCATGCTTCTTTTATGTTTATTCAAATAGCTTTGCAGAATGATGCTGGCGGCGAGTCTGTCCACCACCTCTTTTCTTTTCTTCCTGTTCACCAGGGCCTCGCTGAGAATCTCTTCCGCCTCCCAGGTCGACAGGCTCTCATCCCATCTTTCCACGGGGAGGGTAAATCTCTTCTCCAGCACCCGTATAAAACGATCCACCTTTTCACACTGGATTCCCGTCGTCCCGTCCAGACGGACCGGGAACCCTATCACGATTTTCTCGGCTCCGCAAGCCACGATCATCTGCTCCAGTTCATCCATGTCCCGCTTCAAGCCCCTGCGCACGATCGTGGCCAGTCCCCTTGCCGTAATGCCAAGCTCATCGGAGACCGCAACACCGATTCGTCTGTCGCCATAATCGAGACCCAATATCTTCATGCCCTGTGACGTCCTCGTGCCGAAAGAAGCTGGAAGCTACCACGATGGAAATCCCCTTGACAATCTTTTTTCAACTCCTCAAGAAGGGGATATGGTTTTTTCTTGTGTAAATTTAAGGATTTTGCTATCTTTCCGCCGATTGGACGCTGGAATGGGAAAGTCGGGAACAAAAGAGGGATAATGATATTTTATTCAATTAATTCATCTGGTTGCATTCTTTATTTCCGACTTCTATAACGCACGCACTCAGGAAAACCCTCATGAAGTATATTGTCCTGGGCACAGCCGGACACGTGGATCACGGAAAAACCTCTCTTATCAGAGCGATTACCGGTATCGATACGGACCGCCTGAAAGAGGAAAAAGAGCGCGGCATAACCATCGAACTCGGTTTTGCCCCCCTTGTGCTTCCGGGCGGGCAGCGGCTTGGCGTCGTGGATGTCCCCGGTCATGAACGCTTCGTCAAGAACATGGTCGCCGGCGCCGGGGGGATTGACATGGTGCTCCTCGTCATCGCCGCCGATGAGGGCGTCATGCCCCAGACCCGGGAGCATCTTGATATCTGCACCCTCCTGGGCGTGAAAAGGGGGCTCGTCGCCCTGACAAAAATAGATCTCGTGGACGGAGACTGGCTCTCTCTCGTCCAGGAGGATATCCGTGAATTTCTCAAGGGAACGTTTCTGGAAGGTTCCCCCATGATCCCTCTTTCGGTCGCCACAAATACAGGACTGCAGGAACTTATCACCGCCATCGAAGATGTGTCCTCCGGGATTGAGCAAAGCACTGATGCGGGTGTTTTTAGGCTTCCCATCGACAGGGTGTTTACCATGAAGGGATTTGGAACGGTGGTCACGGGAACCGCGATATCGGGAATGCTCAAAACCGGAGAGGCTGTGGAGGTCTATCCCGGCCGGATGAAAGCAAAGGTCCGGGGAATCCAGGTTCATAACGAAGCCGCGGAAACGGCGGTCACCGGCCAGCGGGCGGCCGTCAATCTCCAGGGCGTTGAAAAGGAAACCGTCAAGCGGGGCAATGTTCTATCCCATCCGGGCGCCCTTGAACCGGCGACCCGGTTTGACGCGCGCCTGACCCATCTCCCTTCGGCCGCCCGAAAACTGAAAAGCAGGGCCCTCGTGAGGTTTCACACGGGTACGAGCGAAGTCATCGCGAGGATTATCCTGCTCGATCGGGATGAAATCGGACCTGGAGAAGAGAGCTGCGCCCAGATTCTTCTGGAATCTCCCGCTGTCGCTATGGCAAAAGACCGTTTCGTCGTGAGAAGCTACTCCCCCGTCCGGACCATCGGCGGAGGAGAGATCCTGGATCCCCTGCCCCGGAAACACAAGCGTCATAACCCGGCCGTGATCGAGGAGATGAAAATCCTTCAGAAAGGGAGCGACCCGGACCGGGCGGCGCTGATCATCCGACGGGCGGGTCTGGCGGGGATAACGGCTCCCATGATCTCCGTGAGGACAGGGATAAACCCGCATCAGGTCGGCAGGATTCTTCAGGAGATGTATTCCAGAAAAGAGGCCATCCTCTGGGATCGGGAAGCCCAGCGCATCGTTTCCTTCCCCATATACAAGGACCTTCAGGAGAGGGCTCTTGGAGCGATAAAGGCCTACCATGAGAAGTTTCCACTCAAGGCGGGGATGTCCAAAGAGGAGCTGCGAATGACCCTCGGAGATTTCATCGATACGAAGCTTTTCAACGCCTCAATCCGCGACCTGGAGAAGGCGGGAACGATCTCCGTGAATAAGGAAAGTATTCAGATTCCGGATCACCGGGTCAATCTCCAGGGGGACCTTGAGGAGCTCCGGGAAAGAATCCGCCGCATGTACCTCGAGGCGGGGCTCGCTCCGCCCACGGTGAAAGAAATCCTGGAGAGACTGGCGGAGAAGGCCCGAGACGCAGGGAACGTCTTGAAGGTCATGGTCAGCGAAGGAATTCTGATCAAGGTGGACGAGGATCTGTACTATCATCGTGACATCATACTGAAGCTCAGAGACGACTATCGGAACCTCCTCATCCGGGATGGAAAATCCACACCGGCAACCTTCAAGGACATGACGGGGCTGTCGAGAAAATTCATCATCTCGCTCATGGAATATTTCGACGCGGCAAAACTCACCATCAGGGTCGGCGACCACCGGGTTCTGAGAGACGGGGAGGGAAAATGACAACGGGCGGGAAAAGAGGAATTAAACGGCAGGCGATCCGCGTCTTCAAGGATGGAAGGTTCGCCCGTGTTTCAACGGATATCGTCCGGGAGGTTTCCCTCGGCCTTTTTTTGAACGGGGAGAAAATCGTCACCATTGCCTGCGCAGGCATCCACCTGAGCGAACTGGCCGTCGGCTACCTCCGTTCGGAGGGAATGATCGGTACCCGGGAAGACCTGAAAGAGGTTCGCGTGGCTGAAGGGTCCGATCCGACGGTTCACGTTACGGCAGCCGTGAAGGAACGCCCGATGCCGGCAGCCCCCTCTATCGCTTCGAGCGGCGCCCGGGGAAAACGGGGATGGGAAGGCACCCTTCCCGATGGGCCTCCCTCGGCGGGCATGACGCTCACGCCCCGGAGCATCCTCGAAATGATGGGGCAGCTTCTCGCGGCCACGCAGATCCACGAGGCCACCCGCGGGACGCACTGCTCGGGACTGGCCGGCGAACCGGGAATAATCATCACAAGAGAGGATATCGGCAGGCACAACACCATTGACATGCTGGGCGGGTACATGCTTCTGGAAGACATGGATCCTTCCGGCAAGGCTCTCGTCACAACGGGACGGGTATCCGCGGAGATCGTCGCAAAGGTCAGGAGGATGGGCGTATCCGTGATCGTTTCCCATTCGGCTGCCACGACAAAGGCCGTGGCCCTGTGCCGCAGCCTGGGAATGACACTCATCGGCTACGTGCGGGACGGATCTTTCAGGGTATACGCGGAGAGGAAAGAAAACGAAGTTGGGAAGATGGGAAGTTGAGAAGATGCGATGAAGAAAGGATTCGAGGGTTCGAGGGTCCGAGGATTCAAGGGTCCGAGTGAAAAAATCGTCCTTACGGGTAGGGGAGCCTTCAGGCTCCCTGAACCGGGGAGCGTAAACGCTCCCCTACCACAGTCAAGGGAGGACGCACAAAGTTACACTTTACGCCTTACGCTTCACGCCTTACGTTTATGGGAAGCTGGGAAGATGCGAGGATGAGAAGATGCGATGAAGGAAAGACAAGAGTTGAAAAATTGAGAGAGAGAAAGATAAAAAGGAGCATGTGTGAAAAAGATATATGTGAAAGACATCAAAGCGGGCGACAAGGTCAGCGACACATTTCTCGTCCTTGACAAGAACATGGCTTTTTCCCAGAAGGGCGCTCCTTACCTCAGCCTCCGCCTGAGAGACAGGACGGGCGATATCGAAGGCAGGATATGGGATCGGGCCGTTGAACTGGAAAAGCTTTTCAGAAAAGGCGATGTGGTTCTCGTCCAGTCCCGGGCGGCAAGCTATAAAAATCTCATCCAGCTCTCCATTGTGGATATCCGGAAGGCCGGGGAGGAAGGGATCGACCTCCGGGAATACGCCCTCTCCTCCAGGTTCGACATCGAGGAGATGTTCAACAGCGTCATGACATTCATAGGGGAGATAACAGACCCTCACCTGAAAAGACTCATGGAATCCTTTTTCGAGGACATATCCATTGTCGAGGGTTTCAAGCAGGCCCCTGCCGCGAAGGGGTTTCATCATGTTTACATCGGCGGCCTCCTCGAGCATACCCTGTCCGTGCTTCGTCTCCTCGACCGCGTGGCCGGGCACTACAGCATGCTGAACCGGGATCTCCTCATCGCGGGCGGCATCCTTCACGACATCGGGAAAATACATGAACTCTCCTTCAAGCCTCTTATTGAATACTCCGACACCGGGAGATTGATCGGCCATATCGTTCTCGGTGTTGAGATGCTCGATGCCAGGATCGCCAAAATGGACGAATTCCCCGAGCAGCTGGCCATGGAACTCCGGCACATCATCCTCAGCCACCACGGCGTTCTCGAATACGGCTCGCCCAAAAGACCGAAGACCATGGAGGCGCTCGTGATCCATTACATCGACGACATGGACGCCAAGGTCAACGCCTTCCAGGGTTTCATTGAAAACGCCGACGATGATGAATCGGACTGGACACCCTTCCATCGCCTTTTCGACAGATTTATCTATAAGGGAAAGACCGAATAAGAAAAAGCAGGCTGTTGAAAAACGCCCATCTGCGGCGTTGCATCTACACGTTTTTGAACAGCCTGATGAAGAAGAGTCAAGGGTTCGAGTGAAAGAAATCACCCTCACCCAACCCTCTCCCATCAAGGGAGGGGGCACAAAGTTACACTTTGCGCCTTACGCTTCACGCCTCACGGTTTCAATGGACGCTATAGACGCTTTGCGCCCAATGCCTGATTTATGAATCTTGAAACGGTCTCTCTTTTCTGATATGAGTGCTTCGATAAAAACGTGAAAGATCATTTGAAACGGTTATAGAGAAGAACGGCATGACCACTCAAAAGCCCCTCCGTAGCGAACCCGTCCTGGAACTGGAGATTCTTCGTCAGAGAATCAGAGAGCTTGAAGCCAGGGAGTCGCAGCGAAGAGAGGTAGAGGATCTGTACCGCAATGTCGCGAACAGCTCATACACAGGTTTTTATATCGTCCAGAATCGAAAACTTCAATTCGTCAATCCTTATCTCCAGAAACTGACCGGCTATCGTGAAGAGGATCTTCTTGGCCGGGATGTTCTTGACTTTGTTCATCCCGAGGACCGTAAAGCGGTGAAGGAAATAATCGTGAACATCCTGAAAACCGACCGGTACTTCCCTTTTGAGCACCGGATCATAACCCGGGACGGGGATGTCAAATGGATCATGGACTCCATCTCACCCATCTCTCACAATGGTGAACCTGCGGTATTTGGAAACGCGCTGGATATCACCGAGCGCAAGCAGGCGGCCGAAGAACTCCGACTGAGCCTGAACAAGCTCAAAAAGACGATGGAGAGCACCGTCCAGGCCATGTCCGTCATCGTTGAGACGAGGGATCCATACACATCCGGGCATCAGGAACAGGTCTCGCGTCTCGCCCGGGCCATCGGGGAGGAGATGGGTCTTTCAGAGGAGCGGCTCCAGGCCATCCACATGTCCGCCACTATTCACGACATCGGAAAGATCTATGTTCCAGCCGAAATTCTCAGCAAGCCGGGGAAACTGAGCGACATGGAATTCCAGATGATGAAAACGCATCCGGAAGTCGGATACAATATACTGAAAACCATAGAATTCCCCTACCCCGTTGCCATGATCGTGTACCAGCACCATGAACGGATGAACGGTTCCGGTTATCCCCTCGGATTAACCGGCAAGGATATTCTCATGGAAGCACGGATCATAGGCGTGGCGGATGTGATCGATGCGATGGCCTCTCACCGCCCCTACCGAGCGGCCATTGGAATTGAAGAGGCCATGGATGAGATTTCACAAAACAGGGGCTTTCTATACGATCCTCTGGTCGTGAACGCCTGCCTGAAACTTTTTAAAGAAAAGGGTTTCCCCTTCGCGTGATTCCGGTCCGCTTTTATCGCGCCGGTCTTTCTCCAAAAATACCCCTGCCGATACGAACAATGGTCGCGCCCTCTTCCACGGCGACTCTGTAATCACCGGTCATTCCCATGGAAAGCTCGTCCATCCTTATGTTCCCGATTTTCTCCTCTTTGACCCTGTCCCGAAGCTCCCGAAGAGCCGCGAAATAAGGTCTCGCATCTTCCGGATCATCAAACCAGGGCGGCATGGTCATGAGCCCATGGATGGACAGGTGATCCAGCGCGGCCGCTTCTCGGACCAGGGCGACCGCTTCTCCTTTCTGCACACCGCTCTTGGTCTCTTCACCGCTCAGGTTCACTTCAATGAGGATCTTCGTGACCAAACCCGCGTTCCCCGAGCGCCTGTCCAGTTCCCGTGCAAGGCTGATCCTGTCCACGGAGTGGATCATGTCAAAAAGCTTCACCGCGTATTTGGCCTTGTTCGACTGGAGGTAGCCTACGAGGTGCCACGCCACATCCTTGCCGAGTTTCTCGATCTTCCTTTTTCCTTCCTGGACATAATTCTCGCCGATGATATCGACACCCGCCCGGATAGCCTCCAGGATACGCTCATCATCAACCGTCTTGGTCACAGCCATCAACCGGACGTCCGAGGGGTCGCGGCCGGACTTCAGGGCCGCCTCGGCAATCACCTCGCGCACATGCTTGATATTTTCACTGACATCGGACATGAACCGTAGACCCCATAAATTCTAAATTCGAATTTCTAAATTCTAAAAAACAGTTCCACGTTTAAAGTTTAGTGCTTTGTTCTCAGTGCTTATCTTTTAGTGTTTGGTCTTTCGAAGGATGTTGAAAAAACTTTTTTCTTCAGGCTGTTCAAAAACGTTTAGATGCAAGGCCCCCGATGGTTCGACAAGCTCACCATGACAAGCCGCAGAGCCTGCCCTGAGCTTGCCGAAGGGAAGGACAAGGGAAACGCAGCAGATGAGCGTTTTTCAACAGCCTGATAGAATTTGCTGCTTCAGCAGCATCTGGCTGCGCCCATCTGCCTCAGCGCATCGACGACTTCGCACAGGGGAAGACCGACGACGTTGGTATAGGAACCGCGAATCTCCCTGATGAGAGAGGCCCCTATCCCCTGCGCCGCGTATCCTCCCGCCTTGTCGTAAGGCTCATCCGTTCCCGCATACCACTCAATTTCATCCGCCGACAGATTCTTAAAGACCACTGTGGATTCAACGGCGTCGGTAAAAACAGCTCCTCCGTTCTTTTTCAAGACGGTAAAACCGGAAAGGACCCTGTGCATTCTTCCGCTCAGCTTCCGGAGCATTTCCCTTGCTTCATCCCCTGTCTGAGGTTTGCCGAGAATTTCGCCGTTTACGAGAACGATCGTATCCGCACCGAGCACCCAGGCGTCGGGGTGCATCGCGGAAACAGCCAGCGCTTTCTCTCTGGAGAGTCTCATGACATGGTCCCGCGGTGTTTCTGCCTCATGGAAAGCTTCATCCACATCGCCGGGTACCACTTCGAATTCCAATCCAACCAGTTCCAGAAGTTCTTTTCTCCGGGGCGAGGCGGACGCCAGAATTAATTTATTGATCATGACCGGCTATTGATTTGTTGTCTTTTTTCTTTTCGATTTTGTTTTTTTCTTCTTCTTTTCCTTCTTTTTTTCGACCGGCGTTTCTTTCTTGTCAGCCTTCTTTTCCGGCGCGACCGCTTCTTCCTTGGGCGGTTCCTTCAGTTTCTGACCCTGGACAAGTGGAGCGGCGACCACTTCCGCGCCGCAGGGCTTGGTGATCCCCCACCATCCGTCCCGCTTTGATTTGGTCGCATCCTCCGCGTCGCAATTCTTGTATCCACCAATGCTGAAATACAAATGGCCCCAATCCTTGTACATGGAGCTGTGGTCCCAGAACTCCGATTCCCGGGCAAGCTGCCCGCAGCCGGAAAGAACCAGCGTGACCATCAGCAAGAAAACCAACCGCTTCATCCGCCCTGACCTCCTTCCATTTTTCTTCACCGTGAACCTCCTGAAAACAAAAAGGCGGCTTTCCTTATCGAAGCCGCCTTTTCCCATCATCCTCAATCCTTTGACCCTCAGGGCTTATCGGTTGTCGCTGAATCTGAAGGGGATTCCGTTTTGCCGGCCTCACTCACTGAGGATGACGTTCCCGTCTCTTCCTTCGGGCTTTCGGCAGCCGGCGCCTTTTTTCCGCCGTAATCTGTTGCATACCAGCCGGAACCTTTCAGATGAAAGGTTGAAAGTGAAATAAGCCGCTTGATCGGACCCTGACAGAAACGGCAGGTCTTCACCGGGGAATCGGTCATCCCCTGAAAAACCTCAAACACCTTGCCGCAGCTCTTGCATTGATACTCATATATGGGCATGTCAAAAAAACCTCCTCCCGACAAAATCTATATTAATTGAAGATGTCACCGATCTGGTATTGACTGCTGAAGCAATCGATGACGAGCCCCAGATCCGGCCCGTTCACGGGCTGAAGCACATTGCGGGTGATGGCGTGCACCTTCTCCTCTTCCACTCTCTTCGCTTCCAGCGGCGCGTCGAAATCGCTGTCTTCCCGGTTGAACCGGATGACATGCACAAGCTCATGCGCCGCTATGTAAAGCATGAGAGGCGAAAATTTTATGAACGATTTCGCCCTCTCCACGGCGTCCAGAATCCTGTCGTCCTGGAGACAGATCCGGTAAAAATGGAAACTTTCGGAAGAGGCGGCATCCCGCCCCTTCTGGCAGTAGTACTTGCACAGATGGGCGAAGGCTCTCTTGTCCACTTCATGGTCTTCGAGATGGACCAGGGTCTTGACGTCGTAACGGTTGACTTTCATATCCCCATGGCTCAGCCTGAAATAACGGCTCACAAGGATCTCCGCCTCGGAAAAAATACCGGCCACTTTGGATATCTGGGGCATGTTGAAGGGCATCGCCGGAAAAACCCCCTAGTATGAATCCGTCTAAGTCTTTGTTAATATAGTCATTATTTTTCAGATGTCAATGAAAAAAACGGGCATTAGGCATCAGACGTCAGACACCGGGAAAAAAATTAAGCATCTACAGCGTTTTGCTTAAATTACTTGAATTTGATTCTGATAGTCTTTGTATTTTGCAGACTTAAAAGCGCAGTATTTTTTCCAAACGCCTTTTGCCTTTAGCCTTTTGCCCTTGGCCTTTTGCCCTTAGCCTTGTTTCTATTTCGGTATCGGTGTCGTGGTCATGAGATATTTGAGGTCGTCGTCCTCAAAGCGTATCGAAAACCCTCCAAAAAGAGATGCATTGCCATGCCGGCTGATGAAATCGTCCCATCCCGCCGAGAGATACACGTGCTTGAAGAGCTGATAATCCGCCCATGCCTTCAGGTGGGGGTTGCGGTCCGAGCCGAAATCGAAGGCCTCAAAACTGAACTTGAACTTGTCGTTGAACATGTAATAATCCACTCCGACCCCGCCCGTCGATTCAAGGAGGCCGCCCCTGAGGGCCAGATCTTTCCAGCGCTTTCCGAGCTGGGCGTCAAATAGAAGGCCGCCCTTGTCATACTCCGTCTGGGTTGTCGTCACCCCGCCCGTAGTGATTTCCTTATCCGTACGCCTCCCTCTCGGATCATAAACGACCCCGAGAAGATAAAACCTGTCTTCCTTGGGCTGAATTTTCAAGTCCAGATAACTCTTGAAATTGCTTTTATCGAAAAGGTATTCCCCGTGATAATTGACGAAGGTCCTGAACTGTTCCGCCTTGGTCACGTAACGATTGATCCCGCCGAGGCTCTCGTTCAGGTTCTTCACCGTCTCCTCGTCATTGACCAGCTTGCCGATCGTCCCCTTGCCCTCGTTGATCTTATCCGAGATGGACTGGAGCGAGGCCAGGGTCTTGTTGAGCCTGTCGGCGATATCGGGATTCTTGACCAGCTTCCCCACGGTCCCTTCTCCCCTGTTGATCCCGCCCGTGATGTCGCTCAGGGAGGCGAAGGTCTTTTCCATCTCGACGGAAGCGTTTCTCAGGTTGGATATCATCTCGGCGAATTTCTCGTCATTTCTCACGACCGCCTGATTGAGATGATCGCTGAGATCCCTCACATTCGTGACAATCTTGCGGAGGTTGGCTTCACCCTCCTCTCCCCCCAGCGTATTGCCCAATGACGTGGTCACCTTTCGAATGTCCGTCATGACATAGGTCAGTTCATTGAGAAGCTTGTCGAAATCCGCCTGGCGTTCCGCGCGCGCGATCTGCTCGCCGCTCTTGAGATAGGCTTCCCCTTTCGTTCCCGGAATAATCTCAATATATTTGTCACCCAGGATTCCATGCGTTTTGATGGCAGCCACGACATCTCTCTCAAGATTGACACCGGGACTGATCTTCATGGACACCAGGGCCTTCCCATCCTGGAGCCGGATTTCTTCGACCCGTCCGATCTCAACACCCGCCATCTGGACCGATGCGTCTTTCTTGAGACCGGCCACATTGTCAAAAGAAACACTGATGGGATAGCCTTTTCTCATACCAAAGCCGGTCTGTCCCACCTTGAAGGACATGTATCCCAGGATGACGAGGCCCACCAGTATGAATAAACCGACTTTTGCTTCCGTGCTGATCGAATTCATCCCTTTCCCCAAAACAAATTACATGATATGAATCGGCCCCTCGATGCTGCCGGTCAGAAACTGCTGCAGCACCGGGTTGGGCGACTTTTTTATCTCTTCGGGAGTCCCGTATTCGATGATCTTCCCATCATAGAGCATGGCGATTTTGTGCCCGACCTTGAAGATGGATTCCACATCGTGACTGATGACAATGCAGGTCAGGTTGAAATTTTTCTGCGTGTGGATAATGAGCTGGTTGATCGCCTCCAGCATGATGGGATCGAGTCCCGTTGTCGGTTCATCGAAGAGCACGATCTGCGGATTGATGGCGATCGCCCTGGCAAGCGCCACCCGCTTGCGCATGCCGCCGCTCAATTCGGAAGGCATCTTCTCTTCGATTCCGGTAAGACCGACCGCCTTGAGTTTCTCCGCCACGGCAACCCGGATCTCCTCTTCTTTCATCTTCGTATGTTCCCGAAGGGAGAAGCCTACATTCTCTGCCACATTCATGGAATCAAAGAGGGCCCCCTCCTGAAAGAGCATCCCGAATTTTTTTCTCACCTCGTTGAGACTCCTGTCATCGAGCTTCGCGATATCCACATCGTCGACGAGGATCTGGCCGCTGTCGGGCTTCATCAGCCCGATGATATGCTTCAGGAGAACGCTCTTCCCGCCACCGCTTCTGCCGATGATGACAGTCGTTTTCCCGTCTTCGATTTCGAGATTTACGCCGTCAAGGACCTTCTGCGACTTGAACGATTTGTATAGATCAACGATTCTGATCATGGCCGCCCTTAAAACATGATCGCCGTGAGGAAGTAATCAGCCACCAGTATGGAGACGGAGGCGATGACCACCGCCTCTGTCGTCGCCATCCCGACGCCCTCAGCGCCTCCCCTCGTATTGAAACCTTTATAACACCCGATCAAAGACAAGAGCAAGCCAAAGAATGCCGCCTTGATGAGGCCGTTATAGATGTCTTCCAGTTCAACATACTTGTATATGTTATCCACGAATATTCCTTTATTGATATCGAGAAGAACCACCCCCACGAAGTACCCGCCGAGGATTCCAAGAAAATCGGAAATGGCGGTCAATAGCGGGACCACGAAAACACTCGCTACGATTCTGGGGACTACGAGATACTTAATGGGATTCGCCGCCATGACGTAAAGGGCATCGATCTGCTCCGTCACGCGCATCGTTCCCAGTTCGGCGGCCATGGCCGACCCTGCCCTCGCCGTCACCATGAGACCCGTAAGCACAGGCCCAAGTTCCCTTGTCATGCTCAAGGCCACGGTGGAACCGACGAGCCCCTCGGCGCTGAAGAGTCGAAAGCCATGATAGCTTTGGAGGGCCAGAACCATTCCCGTGAAGGTACCCGTAAGAACGACTACGAAGGTCGACTTGACACCCACAAACTCCATCTGCTTGATGATGGCCCTCAGCTTCAGGGGCGGCCTGAACATCCATCCGAGTGTCGAGATGAGGAGAATGAGTATTCCTCCCATCTGCTCTACACCGGAAAGGACAGATCGTCCGAGGTTGTCAAGAGTTTCAGAAACCCTCTTCATTCACAGAGGACCTCTCTTGTTTTCGTGTGCCTCCAGGGCAAACCCGATGACCCTGTCGATCAAGTCCGACTGGTTGATTCCTGAGGCGGCCGCCTGATGAAAGAGAACCGTGGAAGGGGTCATGCCGGGAAGGGTGTTGGGTTCCAGCACGGCGACACGGCCGTCTTTGCGGACAAACATGTCGATCCTAGAATAGCCCTTCAGTCCGAGAGCCCTGTAGGCCTGGCCCGCCACGCCCTGAATCCGCTTGAGCACTTCCTCGGGAACCCGCGCCGGGGTTTTGTTCTCCCCCTGCCCGTATAGAAACTTGTCTTCCAGAGACAGGATATCCTGAGTGGGTATGGTTTCAGACGGCGTGAGCGCCAGGGGTTCGTCGTTGCCGATGACGCCGCAGGTCACCTCCATTCCCTCGATGAATTCTTCCACAAGCACGACATTGTCCCATTCAAAGGCCCCCGCCAGCGCGTCGGGAATCCCGTCTTTCGAAACCACCTTCTTGACGGCGGTGCTGCACCCCTCGCGCGTGGGCTTGACGACACAGGGGAATCCGATATCCTTCGCGATTCCTTCGAGGATGGCCTCTTTTCTGCCGCCCTCCCATTCGCATCGTTCCACCGGGACGGTTTTCGGCACGTCGATTCCGTTCATCGCGAAAATCCGGCGGCAGGTATACTTATCCATCCCCAAGGCCGAACCGAGGACTCCCGATCCCGTATAAGGGATATCGAGGATCTCCAGGAGTCCCTGGAGACATCCGTCCTCGCCATATTTGCCGTGGAGGCCGATGTATATAAGGTCAACGCGGAACTTGAGTTCTTCATAAGGAATTTTTTTGCCCTCTTCATCGAGATCCATTTCGATATCCCGGGTACTGTTCCGCATGAGGAGCTTCAGGGGTATCTCCCAGAAGCCGCCCCGGCTGTCCATGAAAATCGCGGTGGGGTTATACTTTTTCCGATCCATTTTGGCGAAGATATTCCGCCCGCTCTCAAGGGACACTTCCTTCTCCGAGGACACGCCTCCCAGGATCACCCCCACCCTGAGTTTGTTGCCTCCTTTATTTTCTGAAGATGCCGACACGGTTTCTCCCCGCTACCAGCCGACGGTCAAAGCGACATAAGGCCCCTGAAATCTCGTGTTGGCCGTCACATCGCTGATGGCGTCCACCTTGACGCCGATCACTTTATACCCGCCGTGGATGTCCACGAAAGGAAAGGGCGTCAGCGAGACGTCCGCGAGACCTTCGTAAACGAAATTCCCGGAATACCCCATCGCGGTGACCTTGGCCCTCGCTTCCAGGAGATTGGCCAGTATCCCGATGTTCGCGCCGACCCCGACCATGGGAATGGCGAGACGGAAGGACTGCTTCGTTTCCCCTTGCGCGGTGCTGTTCAGTTTCGCTTCGCCGTCAAAATACTTGATTTTTCCGATCGCCCCGATGGAAAAGCCCGCCAGAATGTTTTTCATGTCGATAAGGTCAATCTGGTAATCCGCGTCGATCATCGTGACATCGAGATCCCCGGAAACATTTCCGTTGTAAGTCTTTCCACCGAAGTTAATGGACGGCAGGCTCGATGTCGATCCGGAATATCTCACCCCCGTGTACATGAGGCTGAAGTGATGCCTGCCGATGCCCGCGAAGGCTTCCACCGACGGGATCCCCTTGTTGGAAATATCAAGTTTATCCTTGAAATCGAAGTCGGTTCCCTGAGTGCTGCCTGAATCCAACCGCAAATCAGATTTCAGCGTCGGATACCAGTAATAGGCCCTCGCACCGAATTCCAGAGCCCCCGCCGGGACGGCCACGGCAAGAACAAACAGAATCACCGCACCGAGAGACAATGCTCCAAACGTTTTCCTTTTCATGATGAGCCTCCTTGATCATTTCTTATTCGCAGATCAGCAATAACCATTTTACCCTGCCGTGTTTTCATTGACAATAAGCTGAATCTATAATGTTATTTTCTCTTTTTGTAAAGAAATTTAACCCCCGGAAGCCTTTTCACAGAGGGCCTTTCTTTTCCCGGTGAATCCGGAGAGATATCTCGATCAGACGGGATACGATCATGGAAGGAAGCATTCCGGCCTCGGCCGCCTGTTCGAAAAAAAAGGAGGAAGGCGCCATGCCCGATGATGAATTGGGGTCCGTGACAAGGATGCGGCCGTCTTTGAGGAAAAACCCGTCTATCCTGCCGTAACAGCGAAAACCCAGGGCCCGGTATGCCCGGACGACCTCTTTCTTGATCTCCTCCGCCGCCTCGCGGGAGATGTTCCTCGGCGGTGTGAATTTCCTGCAGCGGCCCGGCATGTATTTATCATCATAGGTATAGAACTCGCTCTGCGGGTAGATCTCCGTCAGGCCCAGGGGGACCGGTTCTCCGTCTTCCTCCTCCAAAACAATGGAAGAAAATTCAATGCCGTCCAGAAACTCTTCCACAAGAACGGATGTGTCCCATTGAAGGGCCTCCCGGACACCATCTTCGAGGTCCTTCAAATTCCTGACGATCCTGACCCCCACACTCGAACCCTCGCGGACAGGCTTCGTGACCAAAGGATATCCAAAGGTCTCGACGATTTCTTTCTCCAGCGCCTCGCGCTTTTCTCCCCAGTCCTTTTCATGAATGACCCTGCTTTTAGGAACGCCGATGCCGGCGGCTTCGAGGACCTTCTGCTGAAGGTGCTTGTCCATTCCAATGGCGGAGGCGAGAACGCCCGGTCCTGTATAGGGGATGCCCAGGAGTTCCATGACTCCCTGGATGCAGCCGTCATCACCGTATTTCCCGTGAAGGGAGATGAAGGCAAAGTCGACTTTATCCCTGAGCTCCTCGTAGGGAAGCCTCTCCGCCTCCTGTTCCAGACGCTCCATGACATCCGTGGTCGTATTCTGGGAGATGAGCTGCCAGGGGAGGATCCAGAGCTTTCCACCGCTGTCCATGAAGACAGGTATGGGCTCATAGGTCTCCCTGTCCATGTTGTCGTAAATATTTCTCCCGCTGTTCAGGGACACCTCGTTTTCCGAGGACATGCCGCCGAAGATGATTCCGACGCGCAACTTTTTCATGTTTTCTTTATTAGTCATTCTTGATCTCTCTGCCCGAATTTTCGATAGCGTAAAAAGGCGAAGGGCAAAGGGCTAAAGGCAGAAAAACAACATTAACAGGTTGTTGAAAAACTGTTTTTTGTTCGTTGTTGTCATTCCCGTGAAACTTGTTCTCGACCTGATCGGGGAACGGGAATCCAGCCTTTTCAATAACTTTATGGATCCCCGCCTTCGCGGGGATGACATTTTGATGGAAATGACGACTTTTTCAACAACCTCATTAATCACGCAGAATTTCTTTTGTTCTCACCCTTTGCCTTTAGCCTTTAGCCCTTTGCCTGCCTTAAAGATCCCATATAAAAATCACGCCGCTGGTCGGGAAGATCCAGTTCTTGTCTCCGACCTTGATCCGGACGGACTTTCCTTCCTCTTTTGTCACCTCGGGATTGGGATGCCTCCCTGAAAAGAAACTCACCTCTCTCACATTCTTCATTCGCGTGTCGCCATGGTTGAAGGTGATCTCGAGCCCCCGGGTGGGATAGACGATGAAGACGGCGAAGACATTGCTGCTCTTGAACTTCTTTGTCGCCACTTCGATCTCGATCTTGACCGGCCTGCCCAGCTTTCTGTTGAGGGCGTCCCCGCCGCACCAGACCTCGTAGCCCCTCTCTGTTTTCCCGGCTCGAATGATGGGGACATCCTCGTTATCCACGCGCACCCGCTCCACCTGGAAATCGCTCTCCCTGAACGGATTGTTCTGTTCGCTCAGAAGCCACCGGTACTCGCACCGGGCATCGGCAAAGAGGGCCGCGAGCTGACGGTTGTTCATGGCGCATCCGATGAAAAAGATCTCGTTTCGCAGGGTTTTCGTGTACTCGATGTGGGTCGTCACCTTGAAATAGTTTTCCGCCTGACCGTCGGCGGCCTTTTCCTCCTCGGAGAAATCTCTCACGCGGATATCGTACTTGAAATGGTCGCGCAGCTCAAGCTGGCGGTCTTCTTTCCCGAAGAGGGCTTCGAACATCTCGTAGTAAATCGCGTCGCCCAGTTCTTCATCCCGGGCCTTCGCCTGAAAGCAGCGGCGGATCATGCTGTCGATCCGGGAGACCGACTTCTCTTCATCGGGGATAAAGATTCGTCTCAGGCGCGGCTCCACCGAGTCCGGCTTGCCCTTGTGCACAAATATCCGCGGCGCCCGCTTGCCCAGGGCACAAAGAATTTCGTAGCTGATGGACTTGGCCTTCGCCGCGATCTCATTGGCCGAGATGTACCCGCCTTCCTGCCTTCCCATGAGGACGACCTCGTCGCCGATCTCACACTCGGGGATATGGCTGACATCGAGGGTGCACATGTCCATGGAAACCCGGCCCACGATGGGCGCCCGTTTCCCGCGGATCAGGGCCTCGCCCTGATTGGAGAGGATCACGCCGTAGCCGTCGCCGTACCCCACGGGTATCGTGGCAATGCGCGTGGGACGGCCCGTGACATACGTCCTTCCGTAGCCGATCCCATAACCTTCCGGGAAATCCTTCAGGAGCACGATGCTTGTCTTGAAACTCATCACGGGATTGAGAAGCGCCTTGGACACCGTGTTCTCTCCCGGATAGATCCCGTAGGTCATGATTCCCGGCCGCACCATGTCGAGGTTGAACTCCGGGAAATTGAGGACACCGCCGCTGTTGGACATGTGACGGAAGGGGATCCGGATCCCCTTCTCTTCGAGCTGCCGCAGGAGGTCCTGAAAAAGCATCCACTGCATCCGGTTGTACGAATCGTCCTCAACTTCGCTCGACGAAAGGTGCGTGAAAATCCCCTCCACGCTGATGGGGGTCATCCGCAGGACTTCCTGAATCATGGGAAAGGCCTCCCGCTGGATGGTTCCGCCGCGGCCCATCCCCGTATCCACCTCGATGTGGACGGGCAGCCTTATTCCCGCTTTTTCCAACCGGCGTTCCAGTTCCCGGGCAAACCGGAGATTCGATACGGATGGGGTGAGATGGTACTTAATGATCTCGTTGATCTCCGAATCCGTGGCGGGACCCAGAATCACGATCGGCGCGTCGATTCCCCCAACCCGGAGCTGAACGCCTTCATCGGCGTTGGCCACACCCAGGAAGCCGGCACCGTTTTTCAAGGCCATGTTGGAAATCTCAATGGCGCCGTGACCGTACGCATCCGCCTTCACCACCTGAAGAACCTTTACCCCCGGGCCCACGAGCCGCTTGATCTCGGTCCAGTTGCGGCTGAAATTGTCCAGGTCCACCTCGACCCAGCTTCGGTATCTCTGCTCTTCTTTCATCTCATAATATTCCCGACTATGTTATCGTAAAACGTGAGGCGTAAATCGTAAAGAGTTCAAATTTCACCTTACACCTCACACTTCACGCTTCACGGATTTAAGTTTATTTCTTCGTCATCGTGAAAACACCGTCCCAATCACCCTCCGGAGGATTGGCCTTCAGCGCCGCGCATCGGATGACATAAATCCCGGCGGGACCGTCTTCCAGGTGAATTTTCAGGACATTCCTGAATGCTCCGGTTGCCTCGTCCCAGCGCTGCCCTTTATAAGCGGCGAGCCCCTCATCAAAACTCCGGAGAAGAGGTCCCCATTTTTCCTCGTCCTTTCTGTCCCCGAGCAGCTCGTAGATCTTCACGGGAAGAAGCTTCCCCTTGACCCTGACCGAATCAAGCTCCCGGCAGATCAGCCGGTCTTTCACCTCGTTGTAGGTGAATTCGCTGATCACGATATTGGTTCCGTACTCTTTGTTGATCCCCTCGAGCCTCGACCCCAGGTTCACGCTGTCCCCCATGACGGTGTAATCGAAGCGCATCTCGGAACCCATGTTTCCCACCACCATGTCGCCGCTGTTGACGCCGATGCCGATATTCAGGACCGGCTTGCCCTCGCTCTCCCACTTTTTCTGGAGGATCTTCAATTGCTCCATCATGTCAAGAGCTGTTCTGCAGGCCCTCTCCGCGTGATCCGGCTGATCGAGCGGCGCGCCGTAAACGGCCATGATGGCATCCCCCATGTACTTGTCGAGAAGCCCGTCGTACTTGAAAACAATGTCCGTCATGGCGGTCAGGTATTCATTGAGCAGATGCACGAGTTCTTCCGGCGTGAGGCTTTCCGAAACGGTGGTGAATCCGCGGATGTCTGAAAAAAGCACGCTCAAGTGTTTCTTGTCCCCGCCCAGCTTGAGCTTGGAAGGATCTTTCAGCATCTCGTTGATGACCGAGGACGTGAGATAGTACTGGAAGGCCCCCCGGATCTTTTTCTTTTCCCGCTCCTCTGTCACATACTTGTAGATGGTGATGGCCAGGTAAACCGTCATGACGGTTCCCACGGGATAGATGAGATTGAGCCAGAAATTGAAGTGGGAAAAGATATATTCGTTGATGAGGACATAAAGCGTAAGCACGGCAAGAGCCACAAAGATGCCCGCGACGGCTTTGACCCTGGGAACCACGATCCCGAGGACCAGGCCGAGGACCAGGATGGCGGCCAGATCAAAAAATCCCGCCCAGCCCGGCCGCTGGATGAACTCCTGGTGAAGGATGTTGTCGATGACGTTGGCATGAACCTCCACGCCTGGAAAGACCGCGCTGAAGGGCGTCACCCGCAGGTCATAGATCCCCGTGGCCGTCGCTCCCACGAGAACGATTTTGTCCTTGAAAAGATCGGGGGAAAGGCGACCCTTGATGATATCCGCAATGGAGTAGTGAGGAAACGTCTTGGCACGCCCGAGATAGTTGATGAGAATTCGACCCGACTCGTCCGTGGGCACGCCGTAATCGCCGATCTCGATGCCTGCCACACCGTATTCGGCCAGGTGAAGCACGACCATGGGATAATCCAGATACTGGCTGATCAGGGCGATGGCGAGGGAGGGATAAAAATCATCCCTGAACTTTATGGCCAGCGGAGCCCATCGGATCGATCCATCCGTGTCGGGGAAGGCATTGAAGTAGCCGGCACTGTCAGCCGCCTGCGAAATCTCCTTGATATTGGCCTCCGCCGCATAGGTATGGACGAGAAACATTTCGTCGGGTTCTCCCTCCGCCTGCACCATCTGGTACTTGAAGGGGGAAATGAGCCTGGCGCCCTCCTCTATCTCCTGTTTCGTCAGGTGCGCCACTTCCTTTTCCGACCGATGAAAGAAGTAGCCCAGGGTGACGTTCCCGGCCCTTTTGATCGCCTGTGCCAGTGCCTCGTCCGTATCGGCGCGCATCAATTTCTGACGAAGCATGCCGGAAATCCTCGGATTCGCTATCCCGGAAGATTGAAGCTCACGGGTCAGTTCCCGGATGTCTCTGAGGCTGGAATTCTGATCCGGCTCGGCGAAGACAATATCAAAACCCACGGCCTTCGCCCCATAGGATTTCAAGGTATCCGCGAGACTGGCAATAAGGGTTCTCGGCCAGGGCCAGCGGCCGAGCTCTTTCACGCTCTTTTCATCCACCACGGCGATCACCGTCTCCCCTCCCGACGCGCGTTCGCCCCGGGAAAGAATCCGGAGATCGAGGGTTTTCAATTCCATGAACCGGAGGAAGGGAGGATCAACAGCGTACAAGGCGATGGCCGCAACAATAATGAGAAGGCTGATTTTAAGGGGGGATGGTGAAAGTATCTTTTTTATTCGATCTTTCATGGATTTCCTTTCTTGTTCCAGGCCGCGCAAATACTATCAAACCTGTTTCGAATGTCAAGGCAAAGGATTGGGAGATGACCGGAATTGCGGATAAATCTTGACAAAGATTTTCACTTAAGATAGTTTCACACCCCTGCCGTAACTTATCCATTGAGAGCATCATCATGTGAGCCGATGTAGCTCAGCCGGTAGAGCAAGCGATTCGTAATCGCTAGGTCAGGAGTTCGAATCTCCTCATCGGCTCCAGATTGGAAATGAAAGGCGCAATCTCAAAAGGTTGCGCCTTTTCTGTTTTGGCAGGTTGCGGATGGGTTGCGGAAAAATGCGTGTCGAGGAGATTTACGGCTTCCCGTATAGCTTCCTGTTGTTTTGATTTTTCTATTTTACCCTTTTATGTTACATTTCGAATAAGCGTCAATCCAAAGTTGAGGAAGCAGACAAGTGAGATCGGGTTCGAGACGTTGGTTCAATTTTGGATTGACGCTTGAAGAACTAAGCCGCGTGTCGTGAGCTATGGCGTTTCAATCAGGTGCTTGTGAGGATTTTGTGGAGATCAAAAGGTAAAACGGGATAACGGATGTCCGTTTTGAGTTGAACCTGATCAGCCATGTATACCAGGAGCGCTATCGATGGACCCATTTTTGATTCGGTGATGGGGAAACATTCGATTTTTGGCCATAAGATACCATGGCGAAAAAGAGGGTTCTTTTCGCGGGAAGCCGGCCATATGGGGTTTATGAAGTAAACAGAGGTCATCTCATCCACTCCGGCGGGCTGTTGCACCTGACGGGGAGCAGTCGTTCTATTCTGCACATCTTGCCTTTCCGGCAGAGGGGACAGACCGAGACATCAATTCCGCAGATCCTGAGCAGCTGTTCCTGCCAGGTCTCCCGCCTCTTTTCTTTTGTCACATTTTTCCTGCCTAACATTTTATGGCATGCGGCAATGTTG
>DFZO01000041.1 GCA_002383495.1 Syntrophaceae bacterium UBA4054
AATGGTTTTCCGACAGACTCCTAGCAGAATTAAATTTATGATATGGCCCCACCATATTAAGCCAAACTGCCATCCTTCACCGCCGCGAGAAGGCTGCAGAGACACACGGGTCCGCATATGCGCCAACTTTGGAACAGCACGCGTTATCTCCGCGCGAAATATGTATTCACCCGGTTCCACCTTCAGACATGCCACACGTCGTTCAATTGTATTATTGCTGAATGCATTTGCCCCAAATGAATCAACTTCCCCCGAGGCTATCGGGTTCTCAGACTTAAGGGGACGAATGGACCAACAAATTGATACTCGTTCACCCGTTGGCCTTTTACCAGAATCGCCAATTAAAGTTTTTAGCTCCTCAAAGGAACGGCCTGCTCTCTCGAACCCAAGGTATAATGAATACTCCGTCTTGACGGGAATGCGGACAAGCTTTTCGATCTTCCCCGGCGGCTCTATTGAGATCGGCTCATCCAACGGACAGGCCGTTATCCAGATCGCCCAGGCATTGAACAGAACAATCCACGTCACAAGAAAAACAAATGCGGCAATCAGGCCCTTGTATGTTATTCTGCATTTGTTCTGAATCTTTCTCAGGAATTCGTAAACACATGAAAGCCAAATAATGAGCAGTGCTGAATTCACAATAACGGTGAAGGGACTCAGATTACGAAAATATTCGGCAAGGCTCATGGTCATCGAAGGAAACTCCCCTATCAAAGGATGTAAAAATATGGATCCCCATGTCTTGATGTCTACGGCAGTTCCGTCCAAAACACCATTCTTGAAATTTGCCTGGATATTGCTGGGCAAAACACAGCATGAATAAGGAGTCCGGATGAGCACCCACGGTCAGTTCGGCGATACCCTGAACTTCGGTGGTCAGAAAAGAAAGTCTTCCCGGCGGAAATCAGCATGCTTTCATCACAGTACCTGCCGTTTGGCTTGGCGTAAAGCCCTGGACCTTTACACAAATTGGTCTTTGTGATATACGAATTGAAAATTCGCACATTTGTTGAGGATGACTCATGAAGCTGAATGTCATTATTGAAAAGGACGAAGCCGGCTATTTTGTTGCAGAGGTTCCCGCACTTCCAGGCTGTTTTTCCCAGGGAAAAACCTATGACGAAGCCATTGCCAATGTTAAGGAAGCCATCGAAGGATGGATTGAAGTGATGGAATCCAAACAGTCCTTATGCTGAGCTCGGTCCCGGCTTACTTCGTAAGTTGATCCGTCAGGCAGAACTCACAATAGAAGAATTCAACGAACTATAGCTTTCTTTCTCTTTCCATACTCAGGAGCGAATCGGCCACCCCGGCTGGAGTAAATCAACCCCTGAGAAATCAATTTGAGAGTAATGAAGGATCAGCCTTGACACGAGGCATAAAAGGGAAGACCGATGTTTACGCGTCGGAGATTGGACACGGGATGCCCCCGACGGGAATCATCGCCCGTGAAGAGTATGCTCTTTCATGGAGATATAGCCCGATGGGCTGACGATGAGATGGTCGAGGGGAGAAAGATCCACGGCGCGGCAGGCCGCGCACAGCCGTTCGTTCAGGGACAGGTCCTGGCGGCTGGGCTTCAGATCGCCGGAGGGATGGTTGTGCACGAAAATCAGACCGGAGGCATTCAGTTCAAAAGCCCTCTTGATGATCTCCCGCGGATACACGGCCGCCTGATCGACGGTGCCCTTGAACAGATCCTCCACGGCAAGGATGGCGTTGGCTCTGTTGAGATAAATGACTTTGAAGACTTCTTCCTTAAGGCCGGCCATGCACAGGGAGAGATAGTCCATGACATCTTTAGGGCTTTTGACAACGGTCCTGTCGAGAAGCCTCTCTTTCAGCTGCCTCCTGGAGATCTCCGTCGCCGCGAGCAATTGGGAAATCTTGGCCGCTCCCAGCCCCCTGACCTCCATCAACTCTTTTCTGTCGGCGTTCAGAAGCCCCCTCAAACCGCCGAAACGGTGAAGAAGCTCCCGGCCGAGAGCCACGGCATCTTTTCCCCTGATCCCGCTTCGCAGGAGAATGGCGATGAGTCCGGCGTCGGACACGGATTCCGGACCCTTTTCCAGCAGGAGTTCCCGCGGCCGTTCCGACAGGGGCCAATCCCTGATCCCCCTTTCCTTCGTTTCACTCATCCGCTCACTTCAGGCACCGGAAGATGTCCATGCACCACAGGCACACGCCGCAAGGTTCGGCGTTGATATGGCAATCCTGATCGAAATTCCCTCCCTGAACATAATCGCAGAGGGCGAAGCTGCAGTTGAAGCAGAAGGGATAATCGTAGCGGAGGACGCCCTGCCGGAACGAAACAAAGGCCGGGTCGTTCCATATCTCCAGGATGCCCCGTTGAGACAGGTTGCCGAGAATCTTCGGCTTCACCTCTTTTTCCATGCCGTTCACGAAGCACCGGCAGGGATGCCAAAGAAAATAGCAGGGATGGACGCTGCCGTCCCAGGACACGAAAACACTGCCCTCTTCCACAAATTCACATTTGCGGGCACTCCTGGGGACAACCTCCGGCAGGCTGATGCGCATGCCCGCCTGCATCGCCTCACATTTTGCCTCAAAAAAGATCTTTTCCAGTTTTCGCGTCCACGCCAGGTCCTTGGAAAAGAGCTGCTGCAGATTCAGAGAAATCCCTCGGTTTGAAGCCTCTGCTACCATGGATTCCACGAGGCTCACGATCTTCCTTTCGCCGGCGCTCTTCCGGTACTTCATGAAGATGTCGTGATAGCGCCGGATATCGACCCCTTCCGTCCCGGCCGCTTTCGCGTACTTGTGCATGAGGGACACGGAATCATCCATGTTCGCGTCATAGACGGCCTGAGAGACAAGGGACGGATGATAGGGAAAGAGATGAGTCACGATGATGAAGTCGGCATGGCGGGAGGCCGCCCAGCGGATCGTTTCCGGAAGTTCCCCTATGTTGTCGCGTCTGAGGACGAATTCGACACCGAGTTCCGGCCTCGCGCCGTTCCCTCTCCTTGCTTCGTTGAAAACGGCAATCGCCTGTTCCACCTTCGCCAATTCTCCCCCCGGACGAATGCCGCGAAACGTGTCGGGAGATACTGCGTCCACGGAGAGGCAGACCCGATCCACGCCCGCCTTCACGAGAGACAGGGCACGGTCGCAACTCATGAGCTGTCCGTTGGATTGAAAGCCCACCCAGCCGCCACGGCCCATTCGCTCCTTGGCACGGCGAATGAAATCCTCCAGGGACGGATGAAGAAGGGGTTCGCCTATTCCGTTGAGCACCACCGCTTCCGCCGTGGACAGGGCCGGCAGCAGGGCGTTGAAGGTGGCCGGAGACATGTCCCCTTCGGAAAATTCTCCATTCTGGCTCTGCTTGAGACACATGGGGCACTGGAGATTGCAGCGGGTGGTTGTCTCGATGAAAATTTTAGAGGGATAAGGCCGCAAAGCGGGCGTTTCCTGCGTCAAAGTCGTGTTCATGCGCATCATCATAAGGCAACATCAACTATTTCAACGTCAAGCAGGTTTATGGACAGCATTCGTCCTCGCAGCGTTTTGCCCTGATCCAGGATGATCTTGACGACTTCAGCCGCCTGAAAACCGGCGACCAGGCAAGCCATGAAAGACAGGTTCCCCAGCCTGTCTTCGATGCCTTTATCATGAGAGCGGCCGGAGTATATCTTCCGCAGCGTGTCCTCCCCCGGAAACTGAGTGGTGACCTGGCCGTACCAGCCGCCGATGCTTCCATGTACCAATGGAATCCCCATTTCCATACAGACGTCGGCCAGATCGAGCCGCAACCCTATACTGTCCAGCGCGTCCACCGCCGCCCGCGCATGCTTCAGCAGCATCCCGCCGTTCTCTCTTGTAAAGACACGCTTCACGGGTGCAACAGTGACAGCGGGATTGATTCGCCGCACCCTGCCGACGGCGGCTTCCGCCTTTGACAACCCCAGGGTGCCTGTTTCGGATAATAATTGACGGTTCAGATTATGGTCATCAAACACGTCGGGATCAATCACGGTGATGTGACCGATGCCCACTCGCGCCAGCGCTTCGACGATGTAGCCTCCCAATCCCCCGCAGCCTATGACAGCGACCCTGCTCCTGAATAGGGAAAACTGATCGGCCTGTGACAGGGTTTCCTGGTTCCTCAGGTAGCGCGAGGGCAGAAGGTTCGTCTTCAGGATCGTCTCTTCCACGACGGGAAAGGGGAGCCTGAACTCCCGGACCGCCTTTGCCTGGACAGAAAAGGAAATGACCCCGTTTTGAGCGTGGGCGACGAGAAACTCCCTGAGGCTTTTCACCTCATCCCCCTCCCACGGGCGGGAAGACAGCCAGCGTGTCCCCGTCCCCAAGAGCGGCGTCCGCGTCTTCATGACGGCCGTTGATGAAAATGATGGAGGCCTCTTCCTCGGGTATTTTCAAAGACGCGAGAATGTCCCGCACCGTCAGAGTCGCTTCGCCTTCGAAAACGCCGACTGCGAAACGGCCCCTGCTCAAGGAGGCGAACAACTTGACGGTGACTTTCATGCGGGCATCCTTCCCTCACATCAGGGGCTCACCACTCGAAGACCCTGTCCAGCTCTTCATTCTTGACCATAAAGGTGATGTTGTGCGGAGACAGGGAATCCGTTGAGAAGAACCGCGGCAGGCGGTCGTGCTCTTTCGTGAACCCCGCGCGGCTGTTGAAATCGCGCTCCATGGTCAGAATATTTTTGCCGAGCGCCGCGACGGAGTCCGCCGTCAGCTCCAGACCGTAAAAGGAGTTCAGCAGATCGAGGAGGGCCTGAAACGTATCCGGCTGATCCAGAACCGCGAAGGCAATGAAGAGACACATGCCCGTGGCATCTATGGCGGCCGTGGCGATCTGGAGATTCCTGGACAGATCCACCTGACCATCCGGCTTCAACGGATCGACGAAGCCGCCGCACTTGAGGATATTGGTGGCGATGCAGTAGCCCGCTGTATGATCTGCTCCCATGGGGCTCGTGGCATAGGTCACGCCGATCCCCTGAACGGCCCGGGGATCGTAGGCCGGGAGTGCCTGGCCCTTGACGACGGGAACTTTTTCCACGCCGAAGACCTTTCCCGCAACGGCGGCGCCGGCCCCCAGAACCCTCCCAAGCGGCGTTCCCCTTCCCACCTCATGGACAAGATCAATGGCGGCCCGGGCGTCCCCGAATTTTGCGATTCCTCCCTGCATGGCCACCCCGATGGCCACCCCCGTCTCGATGGTATCGAGTCCATAGTTGTCGTCCAGAAAATCCAGCATGGCAATGGTATCGGGATCGTCTATGCCGCAATGACCACCGTGAGCCCATACCGTCTCGTATTCGGGCTGTTTTGAAAGGAACTTGCCGTCCCTGTCGTTGAAAATCCCGGAACAGCGGATCACACAGCCACGATGACACGCATGGGTCGGGCCGGCGCCGCGCTTTGTTTCCAGTTCCGCGAAGGTCTCTCCGCTGATTCTGGAGGCGCCTTCGAATTGCCCGCCTTTGAAATTGAATGCGGGATAGGCACCGGCCTCATTGATGATGTTGGTCAGCACATTGGTGCCGTAGGCCGGGAGCGCCTGGCCGGTCACGGGATGCCTGGCCAATCCTTCGACGAATCGTTTGTTGGCATCCCTGAACTTTTCGAGATCCTTCGGCTGGCGCGCCTTGAAGCCGGTATCATCGAGCACGATGACCTTGACGCCCTTGGCCCCCATGACCGCACCGACACCTCCTCGCCCGGCGTGGCGGGACGGCCTCAGATCCGGGTCCGTGCAGGCGACCGAGGCGGCCGCCATTTTCATCTCTCCCGCCGGACCAATGGAGATGCAGGCAATCCGATCGCCATACTGCTCTCTCATCCTGTTCACGAGATCATAGTTGGGAAGCATTCGAAGACTGTTGTCCGCTTCAATCCGGACCCCATCCTTATTGATGACGATCTTGTAAAGGTCCTGTCCTCCGGGACTGCCTTCGAGAACAATGGCCGCGTACCCCAGCCTTCCCAGGACCTGGGCCGGCTGTCCGCCCGAGTTGGCCTCCTTGATGCCCCCCGTGAGGGGGCTCTTGCAGCCCACCGACAGGCGCCCCGACATGGCGGCGCCTGTCCCCGAGAGGAGGCCTGGCGCGATGACAAGCTTGTTCTCGGAACCGAGGGGATGGCAGAGGGGCGGTACTTCTCTGGATATGATCGAGGAGGTCATCCCCCGCCCCCCCAGCCCCGCGTATTCTCCGAGAGGTTCCACCCGCGCTTTCGGGCCTCCCTCAGCCCCCATGTTGATTCTCAGAATCCTGTCCATGCAAACCTCCTTGAAATTTTATTTTTCGAGATGGCGGATTATCTTTTTACTGGTTCTTTCAATACGATACGGAGCATAAAATCAATGCCTGAAAATACATTGAACAATACCGGCCGCTATTAGGTAATAGTCTGTAAAATGGGCATAATTAGTTATTGACTTTTAAATAAATTTTGAGTACTCAATCACAAAGATGTAATGGCTCGTTGCTGCATAGGGCGTTTTGATTTTTCTCGTCATCTCTAAAGGATTCGGCATTTTCTTCAAATACATTTTAAGAGGAGGAAATCATGAAAAAGGTCGGATGGTTCTTCTGCATTTTTTCTGTACTGCTGACGCTTGTCTTTGTATCCGGCGTGCTCGCCCAGGAGGGGAAACCCCCCGGAGAGCAGAAGAGAGTTATTGAAGAAACCCTTGTGTTGAAGGATCCAACCGTCACCGCCGCAGGGAAGTGGGTCGTCGGCGGCGCCCTTGAATACTGGTATATAAAGGGTAAGTATGAATTATATGACAGTAACGGGGTTAAGCAGGCTGATGGCGACATGACTGGCGGTATGCCGGGAGGAAACATCTTTTTAGGCTATGGTGATTTTACGTTCAACTATGCATATAGAAAGGGATCATTCAACGGAGACTTTAATTATACGAACGGTTGCAATACGCATGATGAACAAGACCAGCAAGAACACGAAGCAACTCTACGCTGGTTGATGCGCGGCATCAGCTCTGCCCATATTACCCCTTACTTACTGGCAGGCTATACCCAGATCAAGCTGGATGAGACAGAAACCATCCAAAATGCCTTCGTCTGGAGCTATAACTTGAGTAAAGTCAAAAAAACTATATCCGAATACAAGGCACCGTTGGTGGGTATCGGTGCAATATTCCCTATCAACGAATACTTTGGATTGAGAGCGGACGGAAGGGTTCTCTGGTCGAAAGCCACGAAGACATATGATAATGGGTATGAATATTCCGGTAGCGGCGTAGGTGGAAGTGTTGTAGGTACAGCCTATGTAAACATCTGGGAAGGGTTAAATTTGCAAGTGGGAGGAAAATTTCTGGCATTAAATGGAGGCGATGCCGGTTCGTACAGCAAATTTGGCGGCTTTGCAATGCTGGGCTACTCCTACAAATTCTGAGATGCTTTTTCAGTTCATTCAGGATGATTTACCTGTGCCGCGGGACAGACGGGTGTAAATGTCTTCCTGCGGCACAGAAGTTTATGCTCCGGGAGCATCAGCTGGAACCGCGCCGGAGCAATGACCTCAAGTAATGCCCGTGCGGCTTTATGAAAGCAGCCACATCATTTTTGCTTGCCTTTATCTGCCTTTTCGCCCTTTCCCTGCCGACTCAGGCGGGCGAGAACAAGGCCATTCTCATCGGGGTCAGCCAGTACGAGGATCCCGACATGAACTGTCTCGCCTACGCTGATGAAGACGTGAAAGAGTTCGCCTCCATTCTGACAAACTATGCAGGCTATGGCTCTTCCGATCTGATCGTGCTTCTCAATCAGTCAGCGACGAAAAAGCGGATCGCCGACGCCATCGAGCGCACCGTGAAGGCCAGCCAGAAAAAGCCGCTCAATCACTTCATCCTCATGTTTGCCGGTCACGGGCTGCCGCCCAATATCCAGTCAAACAGGACTCTCAGTTTCCTGGCTCCTCATGACGCGAGGCTCAATGCCTTCTACGCCGAGGAGGAGGGAAGAATTCACAATGACACCTTTATCAACAAGGCCTGGCTCACCAGGCAGCTGACGTCGGTCAAGGCCAAATCCATCGTTCTGATCCTCGATTCCTGTTACAGCGGCGCCCGGAATTTCGGGGAACTCGTCGCCAGGAACCTTGGATTCAGCATCAGTTTTCAGAAAAGCGACGATTCCAAGAGGGGCGTCGTCATCATCCGGAAAAAAACCGCACTCGAGGTGCTCGAAAGCCGCATCGCCTTCATCGCGTCGAGCAATGAGAATCAGCCGTCGGCGGAATACAACGAACTCAAGCACGGCGCCCTGAGTTACTGCCTGTTCCAGTACATCAATGCCATTCGCAAAGAAACCGAAGACAGCGACCACCGGGATATCACCATAGGAAACATGTACGACAATATAGCCACCCTGTTTGACAAGGTGCAAGTGAGGGGAGCCGTGCTGTCCAATTTTCACCAGCCGGTTCTTTTCCCCCTTCCCAATTATGACCAGGTGAGGAACATGACCTTTGTATCCGTCCAGGGAAGCAAGAAACCAAGAATCAGGACCGGAATGCTGGAGATCGAGTCGGATCCAGAAGGGGTTGAGGTGTCCGTGGACGGCGTGCGAACGGGAAAAAATTCAAACTGCACCCTGGAGCTGCCGGAAGGCAAACACATCGTTTCTCTCTATATTCCCAGGACGAACTACAACCACAGCTTCATGGTGAATATCCGGGACGGTCAACGTGAAAGGAAAAGGATTTCCCTGCGGGGGTCCCTGGAGGTGGAGTCCTATGCCGAGAAAATCTGGAAGGCGGCTCCGACCCTGGACGTGTATTTGAACGATGGGCATGTAGGGAAAACGGGATTGTACTTGAGAGATCTTGTCGCCGGGACGCACACGCTGGAAGTGCGCGTGGAGAATGTGACAAAGAAGAGACAGATTGAGATAAGACCGGATTCCCCTCTCCTCGTAAAATATAAAATCATCCGGGAGGCTGCCGCGCCGCCCAAAGACGATAAGGGCGTTGGAAACGTGGTATTTTAAAGCCTGCCCCTCCATCCTGCCGCCGCCCGCCTCATAATACCCTTAAAAAGTAATGGAATTTTGGTCAAAAGATGATATTCTTCGACGATACGTCGATACGTCTAATTTTTTACTATTCCTTTTTGTCCCCGGGAGGGCTCGATGAAAAAATATTTATACGGCCATGGAAAATCTCTTTCCTATATCGCCGTCATTGTATCCGTGGTCTGTTTTGTTATTGGATTCTACAGCGACAGCCGGGTCGCCGCCGTGGATCAGGACACCTACAAAAACCTGAAAGTTTTCAACGAAGCACTGGACATCATCGACAAGAATTACGTGGAAAAGGTCGACCCGAAATCCGTCATGCAGGGCGCGATCAACGGAATGGTGAAGTCCCTTGACCCGCACAGCACCTACCTCACCTCCGACATGTACAAAGAGCTCCAGACGGAGACCCGGGGAAGCTTCGGCGGCATCGGGATTGAAATAACCATCCTCAACGATGTCCTGACGGTGGTGTCGCCCATCGCGGACACGCCGGCCTTTATCGCCGGGATCAAATCGGGGGATCAGATCATCAAGATCGACGACAAATCCACCAAGGGCATGTCGATTCTGGAAGCGGTGAAGAAACTTAGGGGTCCCGAAAACACGCAGGTGAAAATGACCATCATGAGGAAGGATCTGGCCCAGCCGAAGGATTTTACGATCACGCGCGCGGTCATTAAGATCAAGAGCGTCAAACATAAAATTTACGAAGGGAGAATCGGCTATATCCGGGTCTCTTCATTCCAGGAAAAGACTTCGGAGGAGCTCAGAAAATCTCTGATTGAAATTGAAAAAGATGCGAAGCCCCTCATAGGCATCGTTCTGGACCTGAGAAACGATCCGGGAGGTCTTCTGGACCAGGCCGTGAAGGTATCGGACGCCTTTCTGAAGTCGGGCACGATCGTCTCCATCAAGGGACGGGTGAAAAACCTCGAAAGCAGGTTTGCCGCCCGTGATGACGGCAACGAACCCGCCTGCCCCATGGTCGTCCTTGTCAACGAGGGAAGCGCGAGCGCATCCGAGATCGTGGCGGGCGCCCTTCAGGACAACGGCCGGGCCATTGTTCTCGGAACGCAGACCTTCGGGAAAGGGTCCGTGCAGACCGTTATCCCCTTTGAGGACGGCTCAGCCATGAAGCTCACAACGGCCAAGTATTACACCCCGAAGGGGAAGTCCATTCAGGCGGAGGGGATCACCCCTGATGTTCACCTTGAATACGCCAGGTCCCCGGAAGAAAAGGATCTCGATATCGCTTTGAGGGAGAAAGACCTCAAGGGACATATACCCGGCGAGAACGAGAAGCCGGAGAAATCCCGGGTGGCGAAAAAAGCTGCTGACGACCTTTCAAAGGACAACCAGCTGAAGACCGCCGTAGACCTGCTCAAGAGCTGGAAGATTTTCGAAAAGATGAATAGCAAGGGTTGATCCGACATCAAGTGAAAAAAAAGAAGAGATCTTTCAGATACAAAAGAATCTCGGCGGGATTCTTTTTTATTCTCCTGGCCGTCATCATCGGATTCGTGATCTACGACGGGCTTAAAAAGCCGATAAACGAGAAGGAGCGCGGCCATGGTCAGGACGACCGGACGGTTCGGGAAAGCAGCGAGGAACGGAAGGCCGCGAAGAAGGTGCTTCCGTCCGGAAACGTTCAGAAGATCGCCATCATCGTGGATGATATCGGTTATGACCTGTCTCCGGTAAATGAGCTCCTTAAAATCGACATTCCTCTGACCTTTTCCATACTTCCTTTCTGCCCCCACTCGGTTGAGTCCGCAAGGAGAATCCACCGGGCGGGAAAAGAGATTCTGCTTCACATCCCCATGGAGCCGCTTGATTATCCGGAAAAGAACCCCGGCAGAGGCGTTCTGCTCGTCCGCATGAATGAAGAAGAACTCCGGCAATCCATGGAAGAGAATCTGTCGGCGGTCCCTCACGTATCAGGGGCCAACAACCACATGGGATCAGAGTTCATGAGACACAGGGAAAAGCTGGCCGTTGTCTTCAAAACGCTCAAGGGAAAAGGCCTCTTCTTCGTCGACAGTCTGACGACAGGGAATTCAACGGGCCGTGCCCTGGCCCGGGAAATCGGACTTCCCTTTGTCTCGCGGGATATTTTTATAGACAACAGCCGGGACTCCGGTAAAACGAACGGAGAGCTCCTGAAACTCATTCAGGAAAAAGGGAGGGGGAAGAAGCTTATCGTGATCGGCCATCCCTACCCGGAAACCATAGCGGCCATAAAGGAGTCGGTCCGGCGGTTCAGGGCCGCGGGGATAAAGATTGTGCCGGTCTCGGAAATAGTGAACAATAAACAGTGAATAGTGAACGGCGCGTCAAAGACTGTTGTCATGTCTCGTAAAATTGTTTAATAAATGTCATTTTGAGCTTCATTTTTTTGTCATTTCGAGCGAAGCGAGAAATCTTTTTCTTAACGAAAGAAGAAATCTTCCTTTTATGACCTCAACTAACAGTTATTTCGTTTATTTGCTTACGAACTGGAATAACAAAGTCATGTATGTTGGTATTACCAATGATTTAGAGCGCCGCCTTTTTGAGCATAAGAATAAGCTCATCAGTGGCTTTTCTGAAAAATACAATCTTACTAATACTACAACGCCGGTTAGTT